>NZ_CAJXWY010000005.1 GCF_913062725.1 uncultured Thiohalocapsa sp. | reverse complement strand
GGCGCACATCCGGGCGGGCGCGATCGCGCATCTCAAAGCACCACAGCGCCTGCTCGGCCTGCTCCGGCGCCTCGAACAAGGTGAAGTCGAGCAGGTGAATCCCGACCACGGGCTTGAGGCGCTGGTAGCCCTCACCGGCCTCGAGCTGCTCGCTCAGCAGGCGCGCCAGATACAGGATGCCGCGCGCGCTCCAAGCCGCGAAGCGTCGAACCTGCATCTCGATAGTGTAGTGCCGGCGCTGCTCGTCGATGGCCCTGAGATCGAGCACCAACTGCTTACCGCTGAGCCGCTCGGGCGTGAGGCGCGGGTTGAGCAGACTGACCTCGACGATCGGCGGCTCGTCGCTGCGCACGACATTGATCAGGTCGACCAGCAGCGCGGGCTCCTCGGAGAAGACGCGAAAGACGACGTAGTCGTTCTTCGGATCGAGCAGGTCAACGGCGGTTGGCATCTCAGGCATGCGGGCCGCTCCGGTGAAGTACGCGACCATGATACACACCGGTGTTCCGCATCCCAAGCCGCTAGCGCCTGTTCGCGCGCCGCCGCGCGCCGCCGTTGCCATGGCGCACACTCAAGGATGGCCGTGACCCGACAGCAATGCCGCCGTCTCCGGCGCGACCAGCGCGTCCGGCACGCCTGCCGTTGTCATCAGTCCGCGGGCGATTCCCGTACGAATTGACGGGCAGTCCGTCGCCCTGTGGCGTAAGCGGACCACGGCGCCGGGGTGTTTGCTGCCGATCCCCCAACTGCCGCAGCCGACCTCTCCCTGTGTAACTACCGCCCGGCGCGTCCCTGGTTTTGCCGGCAAACGGGGCAATGACGAGGCAATCATTGGTCAAACGCGCCAAATTCAGGGCAAAGTGCGCCACATTGGCCAAAATCGCCCATCGCCGATAGCACTGGCAGCGTCGCGGTGGTAGCGTCGGCGGATCGACCATTCAGCAGGTGAGGGCACAACCAACGGTTTTGGCGCGCTTTGCCATGGCATTGGCGCATTTCGTCATGGCATTGGCGCGTGTCGCCAATAGCCCATTCACATCTGTTGCCTGCAACGACTCAGTCATTGATTCCCAGCCCCGCGTCGACGGCGGGGGTGCTGCCGCGCCCGGCCCAGCCCGGTCCCACCCGGCCCAGCAGGTGTGGCATGCGCCGCGCCCTCGACGTCCTGATCGGTGTTGAGTTCAGCCGCGAGCAACGCGCGGTGGTGGGCTTCGATCTGGAACAGCTGACTTGATCGCCCAGCAGGTCACTGCTGCTTGACGAAGGTTGCGGCAGGGGATAGCGTGATGCATGAAAAGTACATGCGAGATGCATCTATGCCAGCGCTTCAGATTCGCGACTTGCCGGACGATGTTTACCAAGGCGTTGCCGCGGCGGCCAGGGCCGAACATCGTAGCCTTTCTCAACAAGCGGTTGTTGAGCTTCGACGCGCGTTGGGGCTCATCGACACCGCGCGGCGTCGCCAACGGATCGTTGCCATGCTGGCGGCAAGCAACCGCTGCCTGCCAGCAGATGCGCCCACGCCTGAGGCGCTGCTGCGTGAAGATCGAGAACGGCGGTGACAAGCACGGTCATCCTTGATGCGTCCGCGGCCGTTCGCGCCGTTATGGATTCGAACGCACAGCCCGCGCTGCTTTCTCGTATCGCCGAGGCGACCACCGTGATTGCGCCGACATTGTTGCGTGCCGAGGTCGGCAATGCGCTTTGGCAGTACGCCCGCGCCGGGGTGGTATCGGCAAGTGATATTGTCGATCGGCATCATGAGGCAATGGCACTGATCGATCTGTTCGTCGACGACGCTGCCTTGTTCCCCGAAGTCCTGACGCTTGCCGCTGCGCTGGACCATCCCGTGTATGATGCCCTGTACGCTCTGACCGCGAAGCGTCACGCCGCGGTCTTGTTGACCTTCCATCGGCGCCTGCATGGTCTTTGTGCGAATGAGCGCATTGAGGCCGAACTGTATTGATTATGGATCCCGGTTCACGGCTTTCTTCGCTAGATCCCCCCAAAGCAATCGCATCAACTCTCTCTAATGTTCGAGAACCCTGATATTTGGCTGTTTCTCGATCATGCTGGGGACTTCAACCTATTTCGCGCACATAAAAGTGAGTTCTAAAGAGAAAACCTCTCTGGGTCTCGACTTTGAAGCTCCGCAGCACGGTGTTCAGCGCCCTGTTATTGGCCGCTGCAACCACCGCGTCGAAGACGGCCCGCTCGTCCCAGCCTGCTGCCTTGGCCTCGTCGATCAGCTCGGCGGTGATCAGGTCCTGGTCCTTGACGGCGGTGAGTGCGAGTTTCAGCAGCGTCAGCTCGTTGGGCGGTAGAGGCGCCTGGGCCGGGTTGTCCCGGGCTGCGCGCAGCCGATCAAGGTCCAGGCCCATCTGCATCAGCCAACCCTCGTTGAGGTCGATGCAGAAGCGGCACCGCGCGGAGCTGGAGACCAGGTAACGGATCATGGCGGTGAGCTGTGGGGACAGCTTGGTGCCGCCCTGGAAATACCCGACCGCGGCCAGGAATGCCTCCAGGAGCGGTCTTTGTGTGCCTTGGCCATCAACAGGACGCCCTCCTAGGGCCGTCGCCACGATCCGCTCTCTGGTGGCTGAGCTGCTCACGGGCTCATATCATAGTTGACCGGTCAAGCATCCCTCGATAGGCTCAGAGCCCAGATGGTGGCTGACACGCACCCTCAATCCAATTGTCTACCCGCTGAACAATGCTTACAGAGTACATCGACGCAGCGCTGGCTCGCGCCCGTTACGAACTGATCGAAGACCCGGCGGCGCCCTACTACGGTGAAATCCCGGAGCTTCCCGGCGTTTGGGCAAGCGCCGAGTCCCTGGAGGCCTGTCGCGCCGAGCTCAAGGAGGCGGTCGAGGGTTGGCTGTTGCTCAGCGTTAAGCGCTCGTTGCCGATCCCGCCGTTGGGCAACGTCGAAATCGCCGAGATCGACGCCGAAGTGGCCTGATGCCCAAATTTCTGGCGATCAGTCACGCCGAGCTGATCAGAAAGCTGCGCAAAGCGGGTTTTGAAGGTCCCTTTCCTGGAGGGAAGCACCTGTTCATGCTGCGGGGCGACCAGCGGCTGACCCTACCGAACCCCCACCTCGGAGATATTTCGGTCGCGCTGCTGCAGCGTATCCTTCGCCAGGCAGGCATCGAAGGCGATCAGTGGCATGGTTTGTAGATGCTTGATCGATCAATACTCGATGGAAGCCGGTTGTGGCTTTCTCAGTGGATTCGTTCGAGATTGCTTAATACTACTTTGTTATCTTGGCTCTTCGGGATTCCAGTAGAGTACATACACTATCGCGAATTTTCAGCCGGTTAGAGCGACGAGAAGATCAAGATTAGCGCGAATAACGAGCCACTGCGGCAAGTCCTCGAGTCATTACTCGACTTGCCCGAGACGCGGGTCGAAGAGGCCTTTGAAGACCGCAACGGACAAATCCTGGTGAAGCTGGTCAGCACCCAAGCGGGCATGCCTGCCGTCGTCATCGGTCCGCGGGCGATTCCCGTACGAATTGACGGGTAGTCCGTCGCCCTGTGGTGTCCAAGCGGATCGCCGCCTGATCGGGCGCTGACGACCGCGGCGCCGGCGTGTTTGCTGCCGATCCCCCAGCTGCCGCAGCCGATCGCGCCCTGTGTGCCGACCGCCCGGCGCGTCCCCGGCACTCCCGACAAACGGCGCAATGACGGGACAATCATTGGTAAAACGCGCCAATTTAATGGCGAAGCGCGCCAAATTGGCCAAAATCGCGGATCGCCTGTGGCACTGACAGCGTCGCGGTGGTAGCGTTGCCCCTTCCACGTTTCAGGGCAAACACCATGCGGCAAAAAGCTTATCCCCTATGGGCCCCGCTGCACGCATTCAGACTGATGCGGCTGGACCTCACCCAAATCCTGCTGAATGCCGAATTGGATCCGGCACTGCAGTACATTGACGCCATAACCGGTGGAGAGGACGAGCTCTATCGTCTATTCGCCGCGGCGGCGCAAGTGGATGGCAAGCCCGACTTTGGTCTGCGTCTGGCTGTGGCCTATACGCGCGTGCCCTGCGGCGTCACCTATTACGGCTTTCATGCCGCCGCCAATTTTGGTGCCGCCCTCAAGCTGCTGGTCAAATACAAGGGCGACACCTCCCCCAACACACTCAACAGCACCAGCGATGGCCGATATTTTTCGCTGCATCACGCCGGCCCACGGCCGGACATGGACAGCGTAGGCGCCCTGCTGACGTTTTCGTGGCTGGTGGAAATGCAGCGCGTCACCTACCGCGACCCCGCAAAGCCCGTGGTGGTGACGCTCAAAGCGCCGGTGCCGGATCTCCCTTTGTACGAGCAGCATCTGGGCTGCCGCATCGATCTCACCAACAAGAACAGCATCAGATACACGCATGCCGCGCTGCGTGCGACGCCGTTGACCTCGCCGACCATGCAATCGTTCCGCAATCGTGTCGACGCCCGCGAGCTGGTGGCCGACACGGCCGAGGAGGGCTCGAGCTTTGCCGCCCTCGTCAAAGCCTGTATCCAATGCAACATGAGCACCGGCCGGATCAAAGTGTCGGACATCGCCATATCGCTCTGCACAAGCCCGCGCACCTTGCAGCGCCGGCTCGCAGACGAAGGCGTTTCACTGAAAGACCTGCAGGATGATGTTCGCCGCGAGTTTGCATTGAGCCTGTTGCAGCGGGAAGCCATCACCTTCATTGATGTTGCCCAGCGATTGGGCTACGGCGATGTGGGCACCTTCTTCAAGGCGTTCAAGGTCTGGTACGGCACCACCCCGGCGCAGTATCGCCAAGCCCACCAAGCGCGCCAAGCCCAACAAGCGCGCCATGGGCATGCCGAGCGGCCGGCGCAGTTCAACACCCGGCGGCGCGCAGGCTAGCGGCCATCGATGCGCCGGCAGCGGAGCTTGCCGTGAGCCGGCTTCGCGGGCAATCCGTGCCGGTGGGCAAGGGCGCCGATGCGAGCGCCGCGGGCCCAGGCCGGGCGGCGCCCGGGTCACCTGCTGCGCTCAGGCGGCGCGGCGGACGTTGGCGAGCAGCCGATTCAGCTCTGGAATGCACGAGCCGCAGTTGGTGCCGGCCTGCAGCGCCGCCCCCAGCGCCTCGGCGGTGTCGAGCCCGGCGCTGCGGATGGCCTCGATGAGGGTGTTCTGGCCAACGTTGAAGCAGGCGCAAATGGTCTCGCCGGCGTCGGCCTGACCGCGCGGCGGCCGCCCGGCGAGGAGGCCGGCGCGGGCGGCGGCGTCGAGCTGGCTTTGCCCGAACAGGTCGGCGAGCCAGCCGCTGCGGGGCAGGCTCGGTGTGGGTGCGATGAAGACACAGGCCTGCAGGCGCCCGTGCAGGAGGCGGGCGCCGCGGTAGCGGCCGTGGGTGGGATCGACGAAGTCCAGCCAGTCGCCGTCGGTGCCGAGGTGCCAACGCGCCCAGGCGGCCCAGTCCGGCATCGGCGCGCTGCCGGCGATCTCCAGGCGCCAGTGTTGCTCGGCGCGCACGGCGACGCAGTAGCGCGCGTCGTCCAGCGCAATGCGCTCGCGGCTTAGCACGAAACCGTACCAGGCGGCGCGGAAGGGACGCACCCGCACCGGCGTGTGCTTGAGCTCCGGCTGACCGGAGATCGGGTCCAGCGCCGGGCTCACCAGCGCATCGGCGCGGGCGAGGCGGGCCAGCGCGTCGCTCCAGTGCATGGGCACGAAGACTGACCCCGGGCGCTGGTCCGCGTCCACCTGCACCCGTGCGAGCATCCGGCCCCAACGGCTGACGAGCTCCGCCAGGGCGCCGTGCGCCAGGCCCTGGGCGGTGGCATCCACCGGGTGCACCTGCACGAAGGGCTCGCTGATGTGGCTCGCGAGCCGGGGGGCGAGACCGGTGCGGGTCATGGTGTGCCATTGATCGCGGATGCGGCCGCTGTTGAGTGCGAGCGGATAGTCGTCGTCCGGCGCCGTCGCCGGCGGGCGCGGCGTCACCGCCACCAGCCGGGCCTTGCCGCTGGGGGTGTAGAAGCGGGCGTCGGCGAAGATGCGCGGGGGCTGCCGGCCGGCCGCTGGGGTTGCCGGACAGGGCCACTGGGTGGGGGGCAGGGCAGCGTAGTCGGCGTCGCTCAAGCTCGCGAGCTGACCGATGTCGAAGTCCCGGCGGCCGTGGTTCTCGAACGCCGACAGGGCCGCGTGCTCGCGGAAGACATCCGCGGCGCTCTGATAGGCGAAGGCGTGGGCGAAGCCCAGGCGGCGGGCCACCTGGGTGATGATCCACCAGTCCGGCCGCACTTCGCCGGGCGGCGCAAGAAAGGCCCGCTGCCGGGAGATGCGCCGCTCCGAGTTGGTGACGGTGCCGTCCTTCTCGCCCCAGCCGGCGGCGGGCAGCAGCACGTCGGCCGTTCTGGCGGTGTCGGTGTCGGCGAACATCTCGGAGCAGACCACGAACTCGCAGGCCTGGAGCGCTACACGCACCCGGTCCGCGTCCGGCATGCTGACGGCGGGGTTCGTGGCCATGATCCAGATGGCCTTGATGCGGCCCGCGCCCACCGCCTCGAGCAGATCCACGGCCTTGAGGCCCGGCGCGGTGGCCATGCGTGCGGCGCCCCAGAAGCGCCCGACCCGGTCCACATCGTCCGCGGCGAAGTCCATGTGTGCCGCCAGCTGGTTGGCGAGTCCGCCCACCTCGCGGCCGCCCATGGCGTTGGGCTGACCGGTGATGGAGAAGGGCCCCATGCCGGGGCGGCCGATGCGCCCGCTGGCGAGGTGGCAGTTGATGATGGCGTTGACCTTGTCGGTGCCGCAGGACCACTGATTGACGCCCTGGCTGTAGAGGGTCAGCACGTGCTCGGTGCTGGTGAACAGCCGATAGAGCTCGGCCACCTGGCTCTCCGGCAGGCCGCAGCCGGCGGCGACCACGGGCACCGAGCCGGCGCTGGTGCGGGCCGCCTTGAAGGCGGCGGCGAAGCCCTCGGTGTGCTGTTCCAGAAAGTCCCAGTCCACCGCGTCTTCGCGCTTCAGCCAGTTGAGCAGGCCGTTGAAGAGCAGGGTGTCGGTGCCGGGGGCCAGGGCCAGATGCAGGTCGGCGATCTCGCAGGTGGCGGTGCGCCGCGGGTCGATGACGACGATCTTGCGCTGCGGATGGTCCTTTTTGGCCTGCTTGAGGCGTTGATAGAGCACCGGATGGCACCAGGCGGTGTTGGCACCCACCAAAAGGATCAGTTGCGCCTGCTCCAGGTCTGTGTAGTCGCAGGGCACGGTGTCGGCGCCGAAGGCGCGCTTGTAGCCGGCGACACTGGAGGCCATGCACAGGCGCGAGTTGGTGTCGATGTTGGCGCCGCCGATGAAGCCCTTCATCAGCTTGTTGGCGACATAGTAGTCTTCGGTGAGCAGCTGGCCGGAGACGTAGAAGGCGACCGCATCGGGCCCATGGCGGTCGATGACCTGCTTGAAGCCTTGCGCCACCCGTGCCAGCGCCTGGTCCCAGCTCACCGGCTGATCACCGATGCGCGGCTGCAGCAGCCGGCCGTCGGTGGCCAGGGTATCGCCCAGGGCGGCGCCCTTGGAGCACAGGCGACCGCCGTTGGCGGGATGGTCCGGGTCGCCGGTGACCTGCGCGCTGGTGCCATCGGCGCCCGGCGTCACCAGCAGGCCGCAGCCGACGCCGCAGTAGGGGCAGGTGGTGCGAACGGGGGCGTTGCTCATCGGCCGGTGATCCATGGTTGCGTTCGTGTTGCGGCGCGCCCTGCTGCGCGCCCGGCCCGCGGGGAGCGGCCGCTGGCGTGCGCCGCCGTGGTGGTGTCTGGGATGCGGCGGACCGCCGCACCGATTTGGGGGCTCAGACCGGTGTCATGGAGACCAGCACCCGGTCGCCGTCGATGCGAACCGCAAAGGTTGCCGCCCGACCCTCGTCCGGCGCCTGTGCCTGGCCGGTGGCGAGGTCCATGCAAAGGTTGTGCAGCGGGCAGGCGACGGTGCGGCCGTAGACGATACCCTCCGACAGCGGGCCGCCCTTGTGCGGGCAGCGGTTCAGCAGCGCGAAGACCTCGTCTTCGGCGTTGCGGAACACGGCGATGTCAACGCCGTTGCGCTTCAGCACCCGGGCGCCGAGGCGCGGAATGCTGGCGATGGGGCCGATGTCGACCCAGGTGTGCTCGGCCATCACGGCGCTCATGTGGTTCGTCTCGCGTGTCGATGGTTGGGCTTGTGCTGCGGCGGCGGTGCTGACAGCGCTTGCGGGGTGTCAGCCATTGGCCTCGTGCAGCGGCGTGAATTCATGTGCCTCGGCGCCGGCGGCGCGCGCTTTCCATGGATCGACCTGGGCTAGCTTTTGCGACGCCAGGAAGCGCTTGTAGAGCGCCTTGCGGCCGACCTCGTCGTCCACCACACGCTTGCGCACATAGGCGATGCCGACGCGCTCCACCCAGGGCGCGGTGCGCTCCAGGTAGCGGGCCTCCTCGCGGTAGACCTGCATGAAGGCGCCGCAGTATTCCTTTACCTGCTCCGGGGTCTCGACGCGGCAGAGCACGTCGGTGGCGCGTACCTTCACGCCGCCGTTGCCGCCCACGTGCAGTTCCCAGCCGGACTCGATGGCCACCACGCCGAAGTCTTTGATGGTGGCCTCGGCACAGTTGCGCGGGCAGCCGGAGACGGCCATCTTGAACTTGTGCGGCGTCCAGGAGCCCCAGGTGAGCGCTTCCAGATCGATGCCCATCTGGGTGGAGTTCTGCACACCGAAGCGGCACCATTCGGAGCCGACGCAGGTCTTGACGGTGCGCAGCGCCTTGCCGTAGGCGTGGCCGGAGACGAAGCCGGCGTCGGTGAGGTCTTTCCAGATGTGCGGCAGCTGCTCCTTGGTGAGCCCGAGCAGGTCGATGCGCTGCCCGCCGGTGATCTTGACCGTGCGCACGTCGTACTTCTCGGCGGCCGCGGCGATGGCGCGCAGCTGGGCAGGCGAGGTCTCGCCGCCGAAGATGCGCGGGATCACCGAGTAGGTGCCGTCCTTTTGGATGTTGGCATGGGCCCGTTCGTTGATGAAGCGGCTCTGGCTGTCGTCGGCGGTCTCGTTGGGCCAGGTGGCGATGAGGTAGTAGTTGAGGGCCGGGCGGCAGACGTGGCAGCCGTCGGGCTGGCGCCATTCCAGCGCCTGGAACACGTCGCCCATGCTGGTCAGGTGCTGGTCCCGGATGGCCGCACGCACCTGATCGTGGGTGTAGTCGGTGCACTTGCACAGCGGCTTGGCCTCGGGCACGGAGTAGTCGCTGCCCAGGGTATTGGCGAGGATCTGCTCCACCAGCCCGGTGCAGGAGCCACAGGACGCCGCCGCCTTGGTGTGTGCCTTGACGTCGTCGAGTGTGAATAAGCCTTTGGCGGTGATGGCGCGCACGATCTCGCCCTTGCACACGCCGTTGCAGTCGCAGACCTGCATGTCATCGCTCATGGCCGCGGCCTGGGTCTGGCCGCCGTGGCCGGCGTCGCCCAGGTGCGCCTGCCCGAACAGCAGATCCTCGCGGATGCCGGAAATGTCTCTGCCCTCGCGCATGAGCTGGAAGAACCAGGCGCCGTCGATGGTGTCGCCGTAGAGCACGGCGCCCGTGAGCCTGTTGTCCTGGATGACCAGCTTTTTGTAGACGCCGGCGCCCGGGTCCTGGAATAGGATCTCCTCGCACGCCTCGCCGCCGCGATAATTACCGGCGGAGAAGAGGTCGATGCCCGTCACCTTGAGCTTGGTGCTGGTGACCGAGCCCTCGTAGCGGCCGTAGCCGAGCCGGGCCAGGTGATTGGCGCAGACCTTGGCCTGCTCGAACAGCGGCGCCACCAGGCCGTAGCACTGGCCGCGGTGCTGCACGCATTCGCCGATGGCGTAGATGCGCGGGTCGTAGGTGAGCATGGTGTCGTCGACGACGATGCCGCGCTCGCAGTGCAGGCCGGCCCGTTGCGCCAGTGCCATGTTGGGACGGATGCCCACGGCCATGACCACCAAGTCCGCCGCCACCTCGGTGCCGTCCTTGAAGCGCACCCGCTCGACCCGGCCGTCGCCCTCGATGGCCGCGGTCTGCGCCTCCATCAGGAACTGCAATCCCCGCTGCTCCAGGGACGCCTGTAGCAGCGCCGCGGCGGGCTTGTCGAGCTGGCGCTCCATGAGGCTGTCGAGCAGGTGCACCACGGTGACGTCCATGCCCCGTTGCTGCAGGCCATAGGCCGCTTCCAGTCCCAGCAGGCCGCCGCCGATGACCACCGCCCGCTTGTGCTCCCGGGCGGTGGCGATCATGGCATCCACGTCGGCGATGTCGCGGTAACCCATCACGCCCGGTAGCTCGGCGCCGGGCACCGGGATCATGAAGGGATAGGAGCCGGTGGCCAGGATCAGGCGGTCGTAGGGCACCGCCAGCCCCTGCTCGCTCCTGACGACGCGCGCCTTACGATCGATGTCCACCACCGGGTCGCCGGTGTGCAGGGTGATGGCGTGCTCGTCGTACCACGCCCGGGTGTTGAGCATGATCTCGTCGATGGTCTTCTCGCCGGAGAGCACCGGCGAGAGCAGGATGCGGTTGTAGTTGGGGTGCGGCTCGGCGCCGAAGACGGTGATGTCGTAGAGATCCGGCTCCAGCTGCAGCAGCTCTTCGATGGTGCGCATGCCGGCCATGCCGTTGCCCACCAGGACCAGTCGTTCTTTTGCCATGGTGCTTGTGGCCTCGTGTCGGTGCGGTGCCCGGCCCCGTCGCCTTGCCCGTCGCGCGCTGCGTCGGTGTGCGGTGCGCGTGGTGGTGGCGGGTACCGGGGTCGATGCGTGTTTGTGTCTAACCCTCGGCTGATTGTTTGCGTCGGGGCCGTTGGCTTCAGTCGGCGCCGGCGGCGACGCTGCTCGGCGCCGGTCCGGCATTGGCGGCGGCCAGCGCGTCCAGGGCGATGGCGCGGTGATGGACGTCGAAGCCGCTCAGATAGCCCACCGGGTCGAGGGGGTCGAACCGCCGCCCGTCGAAGAAGCGATCCGGCCCCATGGCGATGGGGCTGGTGGCGTCCGTGAGCATCCAGCCGCGGCTGTGCCGGCCTTCGGGCTTGTGGTCGCACTCGGGCAGCGCGAGCCCGAGGGTGTCGGCGGCGTCCCGGTACAGGTCCGGGCGGTAGCAGGCCGCCGCCGTGGCGGTGAGGTCGATGGGACGGTCGATCTGGCCCCAGCGCAGCATCTGCGTGAGAAACCACAGGGCATGGGAGCGCCACGGAAAGGTCGCGGCGAAGCGGAAGAACACGTTGAAGTCCGCCATCGTCACCGCCGGCTCGTCCAGCGCATAGCGAAAGGTGCCGGTCATGGACTGGCGCACGGTTGCCACCGGTGCATTCACATAGCGGGCCTGGGCGATGAGCTCGGCCACCGTCGGGCGGTTTTCGTGGGCATCGGTCCAGCGCGCCGCTTCCAGCAGCGCCGTCAGCAGGGCGCGGTGGGTGTTGGGATACTGCTCCGCCCACTCCAGGTTGACGCCGAAGACCTTCTCCGGGTTGTTGTTCCAGAGCTCGTAGTTGGTGATGAGGACCCGCCCCAGGCCCTCGGCGACGGCGACGGAGTTCCAGGGCTCGCCGACACAGAAGCCGTCGACGTTGCCGGCGCGCAGTTGCGTGACCATCTGCGGCGGCGGCACCACCACCAGGCTCAGGTCCCGGTCCGGGTCGATGCCGGCGGCGCCGAGCCAGTAGCGCAGCTCGTAGGCATGGGTGGACAGGGGGTAGACCACGGCAAAGGTCAGCGGCCGGCCTCCTTGCTGCTTGCGCTCTGCGATGACCCTGGCCAGTGCCCGGGCGCTGCAGGGCCGGTGGCTGAGGGCGCCGGCATCGAGCTCACGCATGCGCTCGTACAGCGGCTGCGACACGGTGATGGCGTTGCCGTTGAGGTCCAAAGACAGCGCCGTGACGGTGGGCTTTTGGCTCGGGCCCAGGCCCAGGCTCGCCGCCAGCGGCATGGGTGCGAGCATGTGCGCGCCATCGAGAATGCCGATGCTCACCTTGTCGCGGACATTGGCCCAGGAGGTCTCTTTGGACAGCTCCACTTCCAGTCCGACGTCGGCGAAGTAGCCGCGCTCCTTGGCCACCACCAGCGGCGCACAGTCGGTGAGCGGAATGAAGCCGATGGTGAGCTTGGTCTTTTCCAGGCCTTGACCGCCGCCGGCATGGGCGCTGCGGCGCAGCCAGTTGGGGATGATGTTCATCTGCGACAGTAGAACGTTTGAGCCGTGATGTTTGTGGGGCCGGGGATGCCGGCTGCGCGTGGCGGTGGACACGGCCGTCGCACCGTGACTGGTCTGTCACACCCGGTGCCGCATGATCGCAGTGCGGACACGACGCCGCTTTAGCCGTTGGCCGCCAGCGGCAGCGGCGCGGCGTCTTGGCCCGCGTTGGGCTTGTGGCTGACCAGCCGCGGTTTGTCGTGGCGCTCGTGCAGGAATTTCACCACCTCGGCACGGTAGTGGTTGTAGGCCGCATCCTCGGCCAGTGCCAGGCGGTCGCGGGGGCGCAGCAGATCCACAGCCAGCACCTGACCGACGGTGGCCGCCGGGCCGTTGGTCATCATCACGATGCGATCCGACAGCAGTACGGCCTCATCGACGTCGTGGGTGATCATGATGACCGTGTTGTTGAGGCGCGCCTGGATCTCCATCAGCGAGTCCTGCATGTGTGTGCGGGTCAGGGAATCCAGGGCACCGAAGGGCTCGTCCAGCAGCAGCACTTTCGGCTCCATGGCCAGTGCCCGGGCGATGCCCACACGCTGCTTCATGCCGCCGGAGATTTCGCCGGGGCGGCGCTCCAGCGCGTGGTCCATGTGCACCAGGGTGAGGTTGTGGCGGGTCCATTCGTCACGTTCCCTGCGGGTCCTGGTCTTGCCGAACACCTGGTCCACCGCCAGGCGCACGTTGTCGTAGACGCTGAGCCAGGGCAGCAGGCTGTGATGCTGGAAGACCACGGCCCGGTCGGGGCCGGGCTCGGTGACCTCCCGCGCCTCCAGCAGCACACCGCCGGTGCTGGCCCGCAGCAGGCCGGCGACGATGTTCAGCACCGTGGATTTGCCGCAGCCGGAGTGGCCGATGAGCGAGACGAACTCGCCCTCGGCGATGTCGAGCTTGATGTCGCGCAGTACCTCGAGCTTGCCCTTGGGCGTATCGAAGCTGATGCCGATGTGATCGATCTTGAGGAAGCTTTGCATGGGCACTAGCCAGTGTCGGAGAGCGGGTGGCGGGGTGCGGGTGGCACCTGCGCTCAGCGCAGGATCGCGTCCTTGTCCCAGGAGAAACGGCGTTGCAGCATCAGCATGGCCCGGTCCAGCAGGAAGCCGATGACACCGATGACCAGTACGGCCACCATGATGCGGGCCAGTGAATTGGAGCTGCCGTTTTGGAATTCGTCCCAGACGAATTTACCAAGCCCGGGGTTCTGCGCCAGCATTTCGGCGGCGATGAGCACCATCCAGCCGATGCCGAGGCTCAAGCGCAGCCCCGTGAAGATCATCGGCATAGCCGACGGCAGGATGATCTTCAGCGTCTGCTTGAGCCAGCCCAGGCGCAGCACCCGGCTCACATTCATGAGGTCCTTGTCCACGGTGGCCACACCGACGGTGGTATTGATGATGGTGGGCCAGAGGCAGCAGAGGGTCACCGTGATGGCGGAGGTGATGAAGGACTTGGAGATCGCCGGGTCATCGCTGACATAGACGGCGCTGACGATGATGGTCACCAGCGGGAGCCAGGCCAACGGTGAGACCGGCTTGAAGACCTGGATGATGGGATTCATCCCGGCATAGAAGCCGGCGCTCATGCCGCAGACGATGCCGATGGGGATGGCGATGATCGATGCCAGCAGAAAGCCGGTGCCAACGGTGATGAGGCTGGTCCAGATCTGGTCCACGAAGGTGGGATAACCGGTGTATTGACGGTTCCTGATGCGCGCCAGCTTCTCTTCCGGCTCGCCGGCGGCGATGGATGCCTGCAGGCGTTTGTCGAGGCGTTCATAGAAGGCCGCTTCACGCTCGCGTGCCATCTGGTGCTCGTCCCACAGCGACTGACCTTGCGCCCAGACCTGCGCCGGCCCCGGCAGCTGTCCAAGGCTGGTCTGCACCTGGGCGGCGCCGGCGGACCAGAGCAGCAGGAAGAGACCGATGCCAAGCAGCGGCAGCAGCAGGCTCGTGGTCAGCCCGCCGGCGACGCGGGTCATGCCGTCGCCGGCGAGCCAGTCCAGACTGCGGGCGAGCCGGGGCAGCGTGAAGGTCTTACTGGTGATATCGGTGGCGGCCATGGCGTTGCTCCCAATACATCTGTGGTTGTGCCGCGGGGCTCAGAGGACCTGGTCCCCCGACAGCCCGATGTCGAATTGCTCGAGGTATGCATTGGGCTTGGAGCCGTCGTAGTCGACGCCGTCGATGAAGCCGGTCTGCCTGGGCTTGAAACCGGTCTCGGTGGCGAAGTCCGGGAAGTCGGATGCCGCCATCAGCCCATCGGCGATGAGCGCCTCGGCGGCCTGTTGATAGATGTCCGGGCGGTAGACCTGCCTGGCCGTCTCGATGTACCAGTCATCCGGCTTGGGCTCGGCGATCTGGCCCCAGCGGCGCATCTGGGTCAGGTACCAGATGGCGTCCGAGTAGTAGGGATAGGTGGCGTGGTAGCGGAAGAACACGTTGAAGTCCGGCACCTCGCGCTTGTCGCCCTTCTCGTACTCGAAGGTGCCGGTCATGGAATTGGCGATGACCTCTTCGTCCGCACCCACGTAGTAGGGCCGGCTGAGGATCTCCACGGCCTCTGCGCGGTTGGCGTTGTCGTTCTCGTCCAGCCATTTGGCGGCGCGGATCATGGCCTTGACGATGCGCACCGTGGTATTCGGATAGTCCTCGGCGAATTCCTTGGTGATGCCGAAGACCTTCTCGGGGTTGTTGGGCCAGATCTCATAGTCGGTGATCACCGGCACGCCGATGCCCTTGAACACCGCCTGCTGGTTCCAGGGCTCGCCGACGCAGTAGCCGTAGATGGTGCCCGCTTCCATGGTGGCCGGCATCTGCGGCGGTGGCGTGACGGACAAGAGCACGTCGGCGTCGATCTGGCCGTCGATGTCGCCCTTGTGCGGTGCGTAATAGCCGGGGTTCAGCCCGCCGGCGGCGAGCCAGTAGCGCAGCTCGTAATTGTGTGTGGATACCGGAAAGACCATGCCCATCTTGAACGGCCGGCCTTCCGCCTTGTAAGCCTCCACCACCGGCTTCAGGGTCTCGGCGCCGATGGGATGCTGCGGGCGGCCGTCGTCCAGCTTCGGCACATTGGGCTTCATCGCTTCCCAGACGGCGTTGGAGACGGTGATGCCGTTGCCGTTCAGGTCCATCGACAGCGGTGTGATGATGTGCGCCTCGGTGCCGAAGCCGATGGTGGCTGCCAGCGGCTGGCCCGCCAGCATGTGCGCGCCGTCCAGCTGGCCGTCGATGACGCGGTCGAGCAGCACCTTCCAGTTGGCCTGCGCCTCCAGGGTCACGTACAAGCCTTCGTCTTCGAAATAGCCCTTCTCGTAGGCGATGGCCAGCGGCGCCATGTCCGTGAGCTTGATGAAGCCGAACATCAGGTCTTCTTTTTCTGGCGCGCCGAGTGCCTCGCCGGCGACGGTGACCGGCGTGAGCGACGAGCCGGCCGTCACCGCGAGGGCGGCGGCGAGCAAGGCCCGCTGGAGGAAGCCGCGACGGGTCGGGGTCGGGTCAGTGGGACGGTGGGTCATGAGCTTGCGATGCCTTGGGGTTGGAGCGAAGAAGGTGAGTGACTGGATGCGCTGAGTGTTCGGAGCGGGGCCGGGCATGAAAAAAGGCGTCCACCGCGGCCCTGCATGCGCAGAGCCCGATGGACGCCTTTGTCCGGTGGCCGGCCGCCGTGGCCGAGCCGATTCATGCGTTGTTAGCTGCTTGGGGCACGCTTGGCCCGGTTGTTTGGCCCGGTTGTGCGACGGTGTTGCGACCCGCCTTTGGGTCTGCCCGACGTTGGACTTTCGCCGTCGCTGTTATGCAGGGCCAAGCACAAGTGGTGCCAACCAGTGACTGTGGCGGCGCTGCCGGGCCGTCGCCGTTTCGAAGTCGCTGTTTTGACGGCGTTGTTGCAACTGCGTCGTGGGGTTCGCGCCGGCCGGTTGCGCGGCCGCGGCACCGCACGGAAGTTGCACGACGACGGTGCGCAAGGGGCGCTCGACGCACCAGCAGTGCCCAGTGGTGTGATCGCGGCTCACGCGGGCGCTCAGCCCTGCATCAGCTCGGATGCGGCGATGACGCTGTCGGCGATCTCGGCGAGACGCTTATTGCGACGCATGGCGAGTTGGCGCATGGCCTGGTACGCCTGTGCCTCGCTCACTCCCTGCTGCTGCATGATGAGGCCCTTGGCGCGCTCGATGAGCTTGCGCTCGGCGAGCTTGTTGCGCGTCTGCGAGAGCTCCTGCTCCAGGGCCCGGTACTGGGTGAAGCGTGCCATGGCTGCGTCGACGATGGGCCGCACCCGGCGATTCTCCAGGCCGTCGACGACGTAGGCCGTCACCCCGGCCTCCACCGCCCGGCGAATACTTTCGCCGGCGTCGTCCTGGGTGAACATCACCATCGGTCGCGGCTGCCGGGCCTGCACCATGCGCAGATTCTCCAGGGTGTCGCGGCTCGGCGAGTCGATATCGATGAGCACCACATCCGGGGCGTGGCGGGCGACGGCGTTCAGCAGGTCGTCGTCCGGCGGCACACAGGCGACGATGTCGAAGCCTTCGGCGGCGAGCGTCGGCCCCAGCACCTCGCGCCGGGTGGGGCGTGGGTCGACGAGCATGACGCGGATGGACATGGGGCTGAGACTCCTCGGGGCGTCGGATGCCGGTGCAGGGGTGCGGGCGGGCTATGGAGATGCAGGGTGTTGCGTCACGGCCTTCGTCGCCGGCTCCGGCCCTGGACACCCACCGCGTTCGCCATCGGCCGGGGTGCGGGCGGTCGTGCCTGTCCGTCCAACTGTCGGTTGAAGCAGCTTTCGAGCCAAGGCATGCGCAGCGGTGGATGCCGCCGCTTCAACCGTAGGCGGGTCAGCGCCCCCGGGCGCCGCTCGCGTCGATGCTCAGCAACGGCGCTCATGCAGCCCCGGTGGTTGGCACGCCGCGGGTGCACCAGCACCGGCGCTCTGCACCAAGAGCGCGCATCTTCCGTTGCCATAACAACCACTTACCGAGATAGGTATTTGCTGATATTCGCAATCGACCCAAGGGCTTGATTGCGATTCGTCAAGTCTGGCACGCCACATGCAAGCGATGTGATGCGACTTCGATGGGCCAACGCTGGCCCACATCGGCGGGGCCGGCGCAACCGGCGCCCGCCGCGGGCGGCGAGGCACAGTGGCCCCGCCCACCGCAAAGACATCCGGCTCATCGTTGAGCCGCCTGGCAACGGCGCCCTGACCCCTTACAGCTGCTTTCGCTGCTGTTAAGCGGGTTGGGCGCCGTTTTTGTTTTGGGCGATGGCCGTCAGCGATGGCGTCACCGCCCCCGACGAGGACCAACCACAGGTGCAAGCCCCGCTGGACACCATCGCAGCACCGCCGGTCGCTGGCGCGTGCACGCCACAGTACGCCACGACAGTCATGCGAGCCGCGCCCGCCGGGACACTGCCCACCATTGTCATCGGCACCGGCCCCGTCGGTATCCGCACCGCACGGGAGGTGCTGGAGCGCGGCGCCGCAGACGCCGCTGGCGTCTGGCTCTTCGGTGACGAGCCGGTGGCGCCCTACAACCGCGTGGTGCTGTCCTGCTACCTGGCCGGCGAGACGGACGACATCGATCTGACGCTGCCATCCGACCCACGGCTGGTGACGCAGTTCGGCGTGCGGATCATCGCCATCGACCGCACCGCTGCAACGGTGACCGACTCCCTTGGTTGCGTGCACCCCTACGAGCGGCTGGTGCTGGCCACCGGCTCACGACCGCGCATACCGGCAATCCCCGGCGTGGACCTGCCAGGGGTATTCACCTTCCGGGATCTCGCCGATGCGGAACGGCTGAAGGCCCGCACCGCCCGCGCGCGGGCGGTGACCGTCATCGGCGGTGGCATCCTCGGGCTGGAAACGGCGCGGGCGCTGCATGTGGCCGGCACGCGGGTGCGTGTGATCGATCACAACGCCCATGTCATGTTCAGCCAGCTGGACGCCGCCGCGGGCGAGCTGTTGGGCGCCTTCGTGGCGGATCAGGGCATCGAGGTCATCGCCGGCGACCGGGTGCAGCAGATCATCGGCGTCGGCCAGGTGACGGGCGTACAACTCCACTCCGGGCGGCTCATCGACTGCGACACCGTGGTCATCGCCGCGGGCATCGTGCCCAATGTCCAGCTGGCCCGGGATGCCGGGCTGGGGGTCGCCCACGGTGTGCGCGTCGACGACGGCATGCATACCTCTGATCCACGCATCTTCGCCGTCGGTGAGTGTGCGGAGCATCGCGGCGTGGTCTATGGGCTGGTGGCCCCGGGGCTCGAGCAGGCGGCGGTGGCCGGGCACAACATCGTCGCCGCCCGCACGCATCGGGTCGAGGCCCGTTATCCGGGCTCGGTGACCACGGCGCGGCTGAAGGTCGTCGGCTGCGAGGTGTTCAGCGCCGGCGATGTACAGGAGTCCGAGGTCAACCGCCCCCATGCCCTCCATCGAGACGTCGATCAGGGCATCTATCGCAAGCTGATGCTCGCCGGCAATCGCCTCATCGGCGCCATCGCCATCGGCCCCTGGCACGAGAGCAATCGCCTGCAGGAGGCCATCGTCGCCCGCCGCCGACTCTGGCCCTGGGAAGTCTCCCGGTTCCAGCGCACCGGCGTGCTCTGGTCGACGCTCGAAGAACAGAGCATCTTCGACTGGCCGGCCAACGCCGCCGTGTGCAATTGCACCGGTGTCAGTCTGGCGCAGCTGCGTACGGCGCTGGCGCAGGGCGCCACCAGCCAGTCGCTGCTCTCGGCGCGCACCAGCGCCGGCACCGTCTGCGGCTCCTGCCGGCCACTGCTGGCCGAGCTCGCCGGCGCCCATGCCCCCGATCCGGTGCCCGCCGCCGGCGGCCTGGCGACCTTCTCGGTGCTGTCGCTGCTGCTCGGTGTGGCCATCTTCCTGCTGCCCGGGCTGCCGCTGAACGCCTCGGTGCAGGATGCCCTGCGTTGGGACGTGCTGTGGCGGGAGTCGTTGTGGAAGCAGGTGACGGGCTTCTCGCTGCTCGGCCTCGCCGCGGCGGTGTCCGTGCTGGGGCTGCGCAAGCGCTTGCCCGCCTTCACCCTCGGTCGCTTCGACGGCTGGCGGCTGGTGCACGTGCTCTTGGGCGCGCTCGCCGTGGCGGTGCTGCTGGCGCATACCGGCATGCGCCTGGGCAGCAACCTGAATCTCTGGCTCATGGCGAGCTTCACCGGTCTCCTGGTCGCCGGCGGTATCGGCGGGGCGGTGATTGCGCTGGAGCACCGGCTGCCGCGGCCAGTCGCCAGGCGCAGCCGTAACACCGCCGTCTGGGCACACGTGCTGCTGGTGTGGCCGTTGCCCGTGCTGCTCGGCTTTCACATCCTCAAAGGCTATTGGTACTGAGCCCATGGCAACGCGCAACTATCCGCGCCTGTGGGCGCTGTGGATCGCCAGCACCCTGTTGGGCATCGTGATTCTGGCCAAGGTGTTGGCCAACGGCGAAGACAAGCGGCTGTTCATGCCGGGGCCGCTGAGTCACGGCCACCATCAGATCGCGCTCGCCTGCAACGCCTGCCATGTGGATGCCTTCGGCGGCGGCGAGGTGATGGAGGGGGCCTGTGAGCACTGCCACGGCGAGCAGCGCGAGAAGCCGCTGGATTCGCACCCCAAGGCCAAATTCCGTGACCCGCGCAACGCCGATCGCCTCACCGCGCTGAACGTGCTGCGCTGCGTCACCTGCCACGTGGAGCACCAGCCGGAGCTGCTGAAAGGCGCCGGCTACACCCAGCCCGTGGATTTTTGCTTTCACTGTCACCAGGACATCGGCGACAACCGCCCCACCCACGCGGGACTCGGCTTCGAGACCTGCAACAGCGCCGGCTGCCACAACTTCCATCACAACCGGGCGTTGTACGAGGACTGGCTGCTGCGCCATCAGGACGAGCCGGACCTGTTGCCGGTGGCCGAGCGCGGACTGCCCGCGCGGGACTTCGCCGACGTGCTGGACCAGCTGATGGACTATCCGCGCAAGGCCTACCCGCCGCAGCCGCTCGCGTTGGCGGATGCCGATGCGCCGCCCGCCGCCCGCGGCGATGCCATCGACCGGGATTGGCTCGAGACCAGCCATGCCGCCGCCGGCGTCAATTGCTCCGCCTGCCATCAGCCGACGGACGCCCCCGGCGAGCCCGGCGCATGGATCGACCGGCCCGATCACAGCGCCTGCGCCGGCTGCCACGGCGCCGAGGTGGACGGCTTCACCCGCGGCCTGCACGGCATGCGACTCGCCGCCGCCGTGGGTGAGGCGGCGAAACATCCCCTCGCGCCCATGACCCCCGCGGATGCCCGTCTGCCCATGCAACCGGACGCCCGCCACGCCGCGCTCACCTGCACCAGCTGCCATGGCGCGCATCGCTTCGACACCGCCTCGGCGTCGGTGGACGCCTGCCTCGGCTGCCACGCCGACGAGCACAGCCTCGCCTATGTCGGCTCGCCCCATCATCGGCTCTGGCAGCAGGAGCAGGCCGGTGAGCGACCGGCTGGCAGCGGCGTCTCCTGCGCGAGCTGCCACATGCCGCGGGTGGACTTCGAGGCCAACGACTGGCTGGAGCGCATCCTGGTGCAGCACAACCAGAGCGCCACGCTACGCCCCAACGAGAAGATGATCCGGCCCGCCTGCCAGCATTGCCACGGGCTCGGCTTCTCCATCGACGCCCTCGCTGATCCGGCGCTCATCGCCAACAACTTCCGCGGCCGGCCGTCGGTGCACATCGAGAGCATCGATATGGCCAAGGCCAACGAGGCCCGGGCCCAGGCCGAGCTGCAGGCGGAACTGGAGGCGAATTGAGACCCGCGCGATTTCCGCGGCCGCGGGCGAAGCCGGCGCCGCACTGGAGCGATGGGCCGATTGCCCAGCAGGACGCATCCGAGTCAAGCCAACACCCTCAAGGGGAGCCAATCCACATGAAGACCCTGCACAAGCTGAGCCTCACCGCCGCCGTGGCCGCCATCGCCGCCGGCACCTTCGCCGTCGCCGACATGCCGCAGGAGGCCGACCAGCCCACCGTCACCCCGCGCGCCATGGCCGACGCGCTGCACCTGGTGATGGACTCCGACCGCGCCGTCTACACCCGCAAGATCGTCAACCGCCTGGCGGCCAAGGATAAGGTCATCTCCGCCAGCGAGCATTACGACGACGACAAGGCCCTGGTGCTGCCGGCGCAGATGTTCCGCTACGGCGCGGAGATGGTCGCCGAGCGCGCCCAGGACAAGCCGGACGTGAACTTCAGTTATTCGCTGCAGTCGCTCTGGCCCGTCAATAAGCAGAACGCGCCTCGCACCGACGCCGAGAAGACGGGCCTGCAGTATGTCGCCGACAACAAGGGCGATAACTACTACGCGGTGGAGACCCTGGGCGACACGAAATACTTCACCGCCGTCTACGCGGATGTGGCCGTTGCCCCCGTCTGCGTGTCCTGCCACAACGAGCACAAGGACTCGCCGAAGCGCGACTTCGAGATCGGCGATGTCATGGGTGGTGTGGTGATCCGCATCCCCATGGAAGGCTGATGGGCGCAGGCGCCGCCCGCCGGTGCCTGCTGGGCCTGCTCGTCGCCGCACCCGCGGCGGCGGCCGCCGGCACCGCAGATCGCTATCCGGTGTTCACTGACGAAGGTCTGGCCACCGGCCGGGCCATTTGGGTGGAAAACTGCATGACCTGCCACGGCTACGGCATCGCCGGTGCGCCGGACCCGAACAAGGCTAAGGCCTGGGCGCATCGGCTGGAGAAGCCCCGCGAGACCTTGTACGACCATGCACTGAACGGCTTCTTCGGCCCCGACGGCACCATGATGCCCGCCCGCGGCGGCAATGCGGCGCTCAGCGACGCCGAGGTCAAGCGCGCCGTGGACTATATGGCCGCGGTGGCCCGGCGTGCCAATGACAAGGTCCGCGCCGAGACCGACCAACACCCCAACACCAACCCCTGAGCTCGAGTCACGCGGTCGCCATTGCGGCCGCATTTCACAAAAGAGGAACCGCCATGTCCCCCGACACCATCAGCCACGTCCAGACCTCCTGGGCCAAGGTCAAGCCCATCGCCGATCAGGCCGCCGAGCTCTTCTACGGTCGCCTGTTCGAGGTCTATCCAGAGGTTCGTCCCATGTTCAAGGGCGATATGCAGGCCCAGGGGCGCAAGCTCATGGCCATGATCAACACCGCCGTCAATGCCCTGAACAACCTCGATGCCGTCGTTCAGCCGGTGAAGGACATGGGCGCCCGCCACGCCGGCTATGGTGTTGCCGACGGCGACTACGACAAGGTGGCCGATGCCCTGCTATGGACGCTGGAGAAGGGCCTCGGCGATGACTTCACGCCCGAGGTCAAAGGCGCCTGGGTGGAGGTCTACACCACCCTCGCCGCCACCATGAAGGCCGGCGCCGCGGAGCAGCAGGCCGCCTGAGCGCGCCCTGCGTGGCATGCCCCCGGGCCGGACTCGCCCTCGATCAGCTGCCAATGGGTGCCTGCGCCAGCGTTCTGGGGGCCGCCCGCAGGCGCACGTACAGACTGGCGAAGAACAAGAGCACGTTGATGCTGCCCACCACCACGAAGGGCGCCCGGGGGTCCACCGCATCGAACAGCCGCCCGCCCACCGCGGTGATGATCAGGATGCCGACGGCGCCGGAGATATTGAAGGCGCCGAGCACCGAGCCGCGTTGATTCCTCGGGGTCTCCTGGCCGATCAGCGACTGCGCGGCCAGAAAGACGCTGATCTGGCCGATGCCCTGCAGAATGAAAAAGACCAGCCGATAGTCGCCGTAAGGGTCATCGAGCAGGAGCAGGGCGAGGTTGCCCACCGCCGCCAGCACCATGCAGACGGCGAGTCCGGTGACGCGGTCCATGCGGTCGAGGATGGGCCCCATCACCGGCGCCCAGAGCAGGGCGGCGATCTGTGCGATGACGAAGATCAGCGTACCGTTCATCACCGCCTCGGCGTTGGTCATGCCGGCGGCACGCCCGGCCAGGGTGCCCCAGAGGATGAGGAACGCGGCGTTGATGGATTGGTCGCCGCGGGCGATGAAGGCCGCGGCATAGGCGAGCAGGACGCGCGGGTTACGCGCCTGGGCAAAGCCGCTCAGGAAGAGCGCCCGCACCGTCGGGCGTTCCTCGCGATGCACCGGCACACCGGCCTGCAGCCCGAAGCGGACCGCCACTGCGCCGACGATGCAGATCAGGGCCACGCCCAGGTGCGTCAGTATGCCCGCCTCCAGTGGGCCGAAGCCGCGCAGCGTGAGCAAGTCCGGCAGGGAGCCGAAGCCCTGGTTCATCACCACCACCCCGAGGCCGCTCAGCACGCCCACCATGGCCACCAGCTTGCCGCGGCAGCGCTCGATGGGATAGTCCACCAGCACCGTGGACAGCGCCCCCGCCACCGCCACCACGCCGATGCCGTAGACGACCCGATAGGCGAACAGCCAATCGACGGACGGGGCGAGCGGGTAGAGCACGTAGGTTGCGCTGAGCATCAAAAAACCGACGGCGAAGACCCCACGCCGGCTGATGCGATCGATGAGGACGCCCGCCGGGATGAACAGCAGCAGCGTGATGATCTCTGTCAGTAGCACCAGATCGCCGGTGATGGTGCCCTGAACCGACTCCGACACGCCCAGATGGGCGTTGAGGATGTAGGTCTGACCGGCGGTGATGAAGGTCATCAGGCCGATGGACAGGAACGCCGAGAGCAGAAACGTATAGCCATTGCCGCGGCTGACGCCCGCCGCAAGCACGACGGGGCCGATTCTGTATTGGGTCGGGTCGGGCATGGGTGACCTTGCGTGAGGCGGGTGACGTGGCTGCGGT
The DNA here is from genome assembly GCF_913062725.1 of uncultured Thiohalocapsa sp. Taxonomy (GTDB): domain Bacteria; phylum Pseudomonadota; class Gammaproteobacteria; order Chromatiales; family Chromatiaceae; genus Thiohalocapsa. Next base: position 78,639 of record NZ_CAJXWY010000005.1, on the reverse strand, counting down.
GACTGGTGAGCCTCGGGCGGCTGTCGTCGTCAGGGCCGAATATACGCGTAGCCTTGCCCCTGCAGCTCGGTGATGCGGGTGACACCGCCTTTCTCGGCGATCTGGAACCCGGGGAGCAGTTCGTCCGGTGCCAGCCCCAGGGCCTCCAGGGTATTGCCGCAGGCCTCGAAGGTGACGCCTTGCGCCTGCAGTGCGGCAATGTCGCTGCGCACCCGATCCACCGCCTCGATGTCGTTGAAGCGCCTCACCGCCGGGCCGAGGGAGACCAGCACGATGTCGATATGCGCGCCGCCGCCGACACCGTTGATGTGGTTCTTGATGTTGTTGAGCGCGAAACTGACCCTGTCCTCGTCGGCGACGTGATAGACCACCCGGGGCTTGTCGCCGGCCAGTGCGACGGCGGGTGAAAGGGCCAGGGTGAGCAGCAAGCTGAGCAGCATGATGCGCATGGGGGGCATCCTCGGGTGTTGGTGGTGGTGAGATCCCTGCCGGGTTCTGATCGGGACAGCGGCGGCATGGCCCCGGCTGCCATGACGGCGGATTATGACCGCTGGCAGGCCTGAGCGCAGCATGCCGTCGTGTCCGAGGTCGCCGCCTGTGATGTGTTGCGCCAGACCGGGGCCGGACTGGGCTGAGGTCGTCCGGGGCCGGGCGGCGGCCCGGCCTGCCGTGGCCGCGGCCTAGAGGCTCTCCGATGCAAAGTCCGCGAGCCGCGAGCGCTCGCCGCGGATCAGCGTGATGTGGCCGCCGTGCTGCCAGTCCTTGAAGCGGTCCACCACATAGGTGAGGCCGGAGGTGGTCTCGGTCAGGTAGGGGGTGTCGATCTGCGCGATGTTGCCCAGACAGACGATCTTGGTGCCCGGACCGGCGCGGGTGATGAGCGTCTTCATCTGCTTGGCGGTCAGGTTCTGCGCCTCGTCCAGGATGATGTACTTGTGCAGGAAGGTGCGCCCGCGCATGAAGTTGAGCGACTGGACGCGCACCCGCGAGCGCAGCAGATCGTTGGTGGCGGCGCGGCCCCAGTCGCCGCCCTCGGTTTGGGTGAGTACCTCCATGTTGTCCATCAGCGCGCCCATCCAGGGTGTCATTTTCTCTTCTTCGGTGCCGGGCAGGAAGCCGATGTCCTCGCCCACGGGCACCGTGACGCGGGTCATGATGATCTCGCGGTAGATGTTGCGGTCCAGCACCTGCGCCAGGCCGGCGGCCAGCGCCAGCAGCGTCTTGCCGGTGCCGGCGGTGCCGAGCAGGGTGACGAAGTCGAGCTGTGGGTCCATCAGCATGTTGAGCGCGAAGTTCTGCTCGCGGTTGCGTGCCGAGATGCCCCAGACGTTGTGGCGCTGGACGCGGTAGTCCTCCACCAGCTCGATGACGGCCTCGGTCTCGCCGCGGCGCTCGCGCACCATGGCCTCGAAGCTCTCGTCCTGCGCCATGTACAGGCATTGGCTCGGGTACCACTCCGCCACGTCCGGGCCTTTGACCCGGTAGAAGGTGCGCCCTTCCTCCTGCCAGGCGTCCATCTCCTTGGCGTGGTGCTCCCAGAAGTCGTCGGCGAGCGCCGCCATGCCGGTGTAGAGGAGGTCGACGTCGTCGAGCACGCGGTCGTTGGAATAATCCTCCGCCGGCAGCCCCAGGACCGCCGCCTTGATGCGCAGGTTGATGTCCTTGGAGACGATGACGACGGTGCGCTCGGCGCGGCGCTGCTGCAGCGTCTGCGCCGTGGCCAGGATCTCGTTGTCGGCCGTGGTGCCGGGCAGCACGGTGTCGAAGTGCTGCGACAGGGGCTCGGTCTGGAAGAAGAGCCTGCCCGCCGGCGGCTCGGTGAAGCCGGAGCCGTACTCGCCGAAGGGCTGGATGGGCAGCCCGGCGTCGATTTCCTCCTTGTCGGCGTCCTGCATCAGCTGGTCGAGGAAGCGGCTCACCTGGCGGACGTTGCGGGCCACTTCCGAGACGCCCTTTTTCGCCGCGTCCAGCTCCTCGAGCACCACCATGGGCAGGAAGATGTCGTGCTCCTTGAAGCGGAAAATCGCCGTTGGGTCGTGCATGAGCACGTTGGTGTCCAGGACGAAGAGGCAGGGCTTGTCGTTCTCGCGCTTGATCATGGCTAGCGGCCGAGGTCACGCACGGCCGCCAGCACTGCGTCGACGTGGCCTTTGACCTTCACCCCACGCCACTCCCGGCGGAGCACGCCGTGCTCGTCGATGAGAAAGGTGCTGCGCTCGACGCCGAGGGACTCTTTGCCGTACATCTTCTTGAGCTTGATGACGTCGAAGGCCGTGCACAGGGCTTCGTCCTTGTCGGAGAGCAGATCGAAGCCAAAGCCCTGCTTGGCCTTGAAGTTCTCCTGGGCCTTGATGCCGTCGCGCGAGACACCAACGATGACGGTGTTGAGTGCCCCGAATGCCTCCTGGGCGGCGGTGAAATCGAGCCCCTCCTGGGTGCAGCCCGGCGTGCTGGCCTTGGGGTAGAAGTAGAGCACCACGCGCTTGCCGCGCAGGTCCGAAAGCTTCAGGGCTTTGTCGCCGGTGGCGGCGAGCTCGATGTCTGGGACGGTCTCGCCGGGTGCGACTGCCATGGTGGGAATCCTCTGTACGGTGCCTTGGCGTGGGATGGTGGATGGCCGGGGCCGGCCACCACTGGCAGCGTCCCCCGGCCGCCGGCAACCGCCTGCGGGCGGTTGCGCGTCGCGCGGTCAGGACTTCAGCGGTTCCAGTACTGCGTCCAGGTTGAGGCCGTCGCAATAGTCCATGAACTCTTCGCGCAGGGTGGCGATGTGCGTGGAGGCGGGAATGCCGACGGTCATGTGCACGGCGAACATGGGCGTGCCGGTGTGGGCCGCGGCGTAGGTGTTGGTGGCCAGGTCTTCGATGTTGATCTGCCGTTCGGCGAAGAAGCCCGCCAGATTGTTGACGATGCCCGGGTGATCCATGGCGATGACGTCGACGGCGTAGGGCACCTTGTCGGTGTTGCGCGCGCGCTCGCCGGTGCGCTTGCAGGTGATGGTGAGGCCGAGCGAGCGCTCCAGCTCCGGCAGGGCGTTCTCGACCTTGGCGAGGGTGTTCCACTTGCCCTCCACCAGCAGGATGGCCGCAAACTCGCCGCCGAGCACCGTCATGCGGCTGTCCTCGATGTTACAGCCCTGCTCCAGGATGGTGCGTGACAAATCATTGACCAGGCCCGGGTGGTCCTGGCCAAGGGCGGAGATCACGAGGAAGGTCTTGCGTGTGCTCATGGTTTCCTTAATGTAACAAAAACGGCGCGCCACCGTTTTTTGGTGAGTGTATCGCATGGCGTTTTTCGCGGCCAAGGGCAGGCCTGCGGGTGGTCGCCCGGGGCGGCCCTGGTCGTCGTCGCGCCCCGTCGTGGCGCCGCCGCTCAGGCGGCGTTGCCTTGTAACGGGGTCGGGGCGCGCGCTAGTATCCGCGGAGTTTGTCCTTACGCAATAGGGTAGCCATGTTTGTGCGCGGGAGCATCGTCGCGCTGGTCACGCCGATGGACGCCGGGGGCGCCGTCGACGATGCCGCCTTGAGCCGTCTGATCGCGCTCCACGTGGCGTCGGGCACCGCCGCCATCGTCGCCGTCGGCACCACGGGCGAGTCGGCGACACTCGACGAAGATGAGCACTGTGCGGTCATCGCGCGCTGCGTCGAGCTCGCCGACGGGCGCCTGCCGGTCATCGCCGGCACCGGTGCCAACGCGACCGCAGAGGCCATTCGGCTCACCCGCTGTGCCGAGCGGGCCGGCGCCGACGCCGCACTCCTGGTCACGCCGTACTACAACAAGCCCACCCAGGCCGGGCTCATCGCCCACCATCGGGCCGTGGCCGAGGCGGTGTCCATGCCGCAAATCCTCTACAACGTGCCCGGGCGCACGGCCTGCGATCTGCTGCCGGAAACAACCGCTGAGCTGGCACGGATAGAGAACATCGTCGGCTTGAAGGACGCCACCGGCGACCTGGCGCGGCTGCCGCGACTGCGCGCCCTGTGCGGCCGGGATTTCGCCCTCTACAGCGGTGATGACGGCAGCGGCTGCGAGTTCATGCTGCGCGGCGGCGACGGCGTCATCTCCGTCACGAGCAACGTGGCGCCGGCGCTGATGCGGCGCATGTGCGAGGCGGCGCTGGCCGGGGATCGGGAGACGGCGCTGGCGCTGAACGCGCAACTGGATGCCCTGCACCAGGCGCTGTTCGTGGAGTCCAACCCGATCCCGGTGAAGTGGGCCATGGCGGAGATGGGTCTTGCACAACAGGGCATCCGTCTGCCGCTCACCTGGCTGAGCGAAGCCTCTCAGCCGGCGGTGCGCGAGGCCCTGCGGCGGGTCGGCGCCGTCTGAGCCGGCGCCGCCCGATGCGGCCGCTCCCTGTAACCCATCGCCGCAAGCCGAGCCCGAGGCGCACCAACGCAGGGCGCCAGGGCGGGCGATTGTGCCATCATTGGCTTTGCGCTTACCTCAGCGGCACGAGACCAGTGTCCCAGCATCCATGATCAAGCCATCAACACTCACGCTCGCCGCCACCGTGGCGCTGCTGCTCGCCGGCTGCGGCGGCACCATGGAGAAGGTGCTTCCGGACCAGTCGCTGGCGTACAAGAAACAGCGCGAAGCTTCCGAGAACCTGGAGCTGCCGCCGGACCTCGCCAGTGCCAGCTTCGATGATGCCCTCGATGTGCCCGGCGCCGGTGGCACCGCTACCTACTCCGGATATGTCGGCGAGCGCGCCGCGCGCGCCCGCATCGCCAACAGCGGCGTGGTGCTGCCGGAGGTGGAGGGCGTGTCGCTGCGCCGCTCCGGCGACCGCCGCTGGCTCGACATCGATGCGCCGCCCGGTGCGGTCTGGCCGGAGGTGGTGGACTTCTGGCGTCAGCAGGGCATCCTGCTGGTTGAGCAGGACCCGACCGCCGGTGTCATGAAGACGGATTGGCTGGAGAATCGGGCCGAGGTGCGACAAGACTTCATTACCCGCCAGGTGCGTAAAGTGCTCGACGGGCTCTACTCCACCTCCACGCGGGATCAGTACCGCGTGCGCATCGATGCCGGCCCCACCCGTGATTCCACCGAGGTGTATCTCACCCATCGCGCCATGGAGGAGCGGTTGGTGCGCAACACCGTCGGCGAAGGCGCCACGACGGTCTGGGAGCCGGCCGCCAATGATCCGGACAAAGAAGCCGTCATGCTGCGCCGGCTGATGCTGTATCTGGGTGTCTCAGACCGCGACGTCCGGCGCATGCTCGCCGGCGGCGGCGCCACCACCACCGCAAGCGCCGCCGCTGCGGCCGGCGTAGGCAGCCGGCTCGTGGGCAGCGGCGCGGATATGGTGCTGGTCATTCCCGGCGAATACCGCCAGGCCTGGCGGCAGACGGGGCTCGCCCTCGACCGCAGCGGCTTCGCGGTCGCGGACCGCAACCGCAGCGAAGGCGTGTTCTACGTCCGCTACGATGACCCTGATCGCGAGACCGGCGAGCGGGGTATCGTCGATCGCATCGCGTTCTGGCGCAGCGATGACGACGGCGCCGTGGAGCAATACCAGGTCCGCCTCGATGCCGGTGCCGACGAGACCCGGGTGCGCGTGCTGACCGCCGAGAGCCAGCCGACGACGGGCGGCACCGGCGAGCGTATCTTGCGCCTGCTGCAGGAAGAGCTGCGCTAGCCGCACGCCCACGTCGTCTCCCAGACGCGACACGGGCTTCGGCGCAGGCGCCAACGGACCTTGCACACCGGCTGAAGGCGCATGCGCTTCGCGGTACTGGGCAGCGGCAGTCGGGGCAATGCGACCCTGATCGAATGCGACGACACGCGGGTGCTGCTCGATTGTGGCTTCCCCCTGCGGGAGGCCGAGCGGCGGCTGGCGGCCATCGACGTTCATCCGCGCGATCTCACCGCCATCGTCGTCACCCACGAGCATGGCGATCACATCGCCGGCGTGCCGCGTCTGGCCCAGCGCCACGGGCTGGAGGTCTGGGCCTCACCCGGAACCTGGAAGGGCGCCTGTGCCGGCGCCGGCAGGCGTGCCGGCGCCGGGGCGGTGGCACGTCTGCGGCTCTTCCCGAGCCATGCGCGGCGCGTGCGCATCGGCGGCCTGACGCTGTATCCCATTCCCGTGCCCCATGACGCCCGCGAGCCCTGTCAATTCGTCTTCGAGGGGGACGGCCGCCGACTCGGCATACTGACCGACGCCGGCACCGTCACCCCGCGCATGTGTGATGCGCTGCGCGAGTGCGATGCACTCATGCTCGAAGCCAACCACGATGCGGAGCTGCTGCGCCTCGGGCCCTATCCTGCGAGCCTGCAGCGCCGCGTCGGCGGGGCCTTCGGCCACCTCAGCAACGAGCAGACCGCGGCGCTGCTCGAGCGGGTGCACCATCGCGCGCTCGGCAAGCTGCTGTTGTCCCACTTGAGCCAGCAGAACAATCGCCCTGAGCTGGCCCGCGCCGCTGTGCAGGGCGTCTGCGGCGATCTGGACATCATGGTCGCGGATCAGGATAACGGCAGCGGCTGGATTGGCGTTTGAGGGAAGGCCCGCCAGCGCCGCGGGCGCGCGGCGGTGATGTCGCGGCGGCGGGGCGGCCGCCGCGCCGACGGCATCCGGGAAGCCGCCGTGGCCGGCGCCGGGCGGTGGTCAGGCGGTTTCGTCGTCGCCGTCGTCCGTGCGTTTGCGCTGTCGCCGGCGCTCGCGGAAGGACTGACGGCCCTTGAAGGCGGCGATTTGCTGGATGATGTGCTGATAGGGCAGCGCCGCGAGCCCGCCGTAGCGCTGCACCGCCGCCTCCAGCAGGCCGTACACGTCCTCCACCGGCTCCGCCGCGTCGCCGGCGGCTGGCTGCTCCTCTGCGAGCGCCGCCCGCACCCCGCGGAGTCCGCCCACCTGGATGCGCATGGCCTTGGCGTGCGGCAGTGCGCCGTGTCCTTGGGGGGTGCGCAGCGCGAAGCGCGCCTGGGCGCGCAGGTACTCCAGAAACGCGAGGCAGCGCGCCTGGGCATCATCGGCGGTGCAGTGCACGCCCTCGCGCTCGGCGATGCAGAAGCGTTTGGCGCGGGCACAGGCGCAATGGCCGGTCAGGATGGATTTCTCATAGGGGCAGCGGCGCTCGTTGACGGCGTTGTAGGTGTCGCGGAAGGCGTCTTGGTCCAAGGTCCTCGTCCCCGATTGGCTCTGGGTCAGTTGCGCACATGCAGGATCGGCCCAAGGGGTCGCATCGCGCGCGTCAGGGCGCTGATGGTGCGCGCGCGCGCACGTCAGCGCGAGTCGGCTGCGCAGGGCGCGCTGCGGCACGATGCACGAAGCCTGCGACAGGTTGCTGTATGGTTACGACGAAGTGGGCACCGGGGTTGGCGATTTCAGCCGCGGGCGCGCCATTGGCTAAGACGCAGTTGCTGGCCAGCGGTCCTTCCCCCAAGCTTACCCATTCCCGGATAATGGCGGTTTGCTCCGCGGGCGCCGCGTCGCCGGCAGCCCCTCGACCTGCGCCGAAGCCGACCCATGACATCAGCCGATCCAACTGGCGACCCGAGCGGCGACCCCGCAACCGCCCGACGCCGCGATATCCTCATCACCAGCGCGCTGCCCTATGCCAACGGGCCGATCCACATCGGCCATCTGGTGGAATACATCCAGACCGACATCTGGGCGCGCTTCCAGAAGCTACGCGGACACAACTGCTGGTACGTCTGCGCCGACGATGCCCACGGCACGCCCATCATGCTGAAGGCGCGCGCCGAGGGCATCACGCCGGAGGCGCTGATCGCCCGCGTCGCCGCGGAGCACAAGGCCGACTTCGCGGACTTTCGCATCGGCTTCGACAACTATCACTCCACCCACTCCGACGAGAACCGCCACTGCGCGACGCTGATCTACGCGCGCAACCGCGACAAGGGGCATGTGACGGCGCGCACCATCCACCAGGCCTACGACCCGGTGGAGCAGATGTTCCTGCCGGATCGGTTCATCAAAGGCGAGTGCCCCAAGTGCGGCGCCGCCGACCAGTACGGCGACAACTGCGAGGTGTGCGGCGCCAGCTACTCGCCGGCGGAGTTGAAGAACCCACGCTCGGTGGTCTCCGGGGCGGTGCCCGAGGAGCGCGAGTCCGAGCACTTGTTCTTCCGCCTCGGCGATTTCGAGCCCATGCTGCGGGAATGGACCCGCGGCGGCGGGCTGCAGGCGCAGGTGGCCAATAAGCTGGACGAATGGTTCGAGGCGGGCTTGAAGGCATGGGACATCTCCCGGGATGCGCCGTACTTCGGCTTCGAGATCCCCGACCACCCGGACAAGTTCTTCTATGTCTGGCTGGATGCGCCCATCGGCTACATGGCGAGCTTCAAGCACCTGTGCGAGAGCGAGCGGGGCCGGGCCGCCGGGCTCGACTTCGACGCCTTCTGGGGTAAGGAAAGCCAGGCCGAGCTCTATCACTTCATCGGTAAGGACATCATCTATTTCCACGCCCTGTTCTGGCCGGCGATGCTGCACGGCGCCGATTTCCGCACGCCGACGGCCATCTTCGCCCACGGTTTCCTCACCGTGGACGGGCAGAAGATGTCCAAGTCCCGGGGCACCTTCATCAAGGCGCGGACCTATCTGGAGCATCTGAATCCGGAGTACCTGCGCTATTACTTCGCGGCCAAGCTCGGGCCCGGCGTCGATGACATCGACTTGAGCCTGGACGACTTCCAGGCGCGGGTGAACGCGGATCTGGTGGGCAAGGTGGTGAATATCGCCAGCCGCACCGCCGGCTTCATCAGCAAGCGCTTCGGCGGCCGGCTCAGCGCCGAGCTGCCGGAGCCCGGTCTGTTCGAGGCTTTTGCGGCGGCGGCGCAGGAGATCGCCGACGCCTACGAGCGCCGGGAGCTCAGCCGCGCCGTGCGGGAGATCATGGCGCTGGCGGATCGGGCCAATCAGTACATCGACGAGCAGGCGCCCTGGGTGGTGGCCAGGCAGGACGGCCGCGATGCCGAGCTGCAGGGCATCTGCACCCAGGGGCTGAACCTGTTTCGCCTGCTGATCGGCTGGCTGAAGCCCATCCTGCCGGGCACGGCGGAGGCCGCCGAGCAGTTCCTGCGGATCGAGCCCCTGACCTGGGATGCCCTGTCCCGGCCGCTGCTGGATCACGACATCGCCAAGTTCAAGCCGCTGATGACCCGCGTGGAGCCCAAGCACATCGCGGCGGTGCTGGCGGCGTCCAAAGAAGACCTGGCGGCCGTCCAAACGCCGGCGGCGGGGCAGGGCGACGACGCGGCGCCGGCGGGTCGCCACCTCGCCGAGGCTCCCATCGCCGAGACCATCGACTTCGACGCCTTCGCCCGGGTGGACCTGCGCATCGCCTGCATCGCCAAGGCCGCTCCCGTGGCGGGCGCCGACAAGCTGCTGCAGCTGACGCTGGATCTGGGCGGCGAGACCCGCAACGTCTTCGCTGGCATCAGCAAGGCCTACGACCCTGCTGAGCTGGAGGGCCGGCTCACGGTGATGGTGGCCAACCTGGCGCCGCGTAAGATGCGTTTCGGGGTGTCCGAGGGGATGGTGCTGGCGGCGGGACCGGGCGGCAAGGACATCTTCATCCTCGGTCCGGATGCCGGCGCCGAGCCGGGGATGAAGGTCAAATAGCGGGGATGTGACCGTTGGTGGCCCCTTCAGGCCGATGGCCCGGCCGTGCTCCACGCCGCCGCGCGCAGGAATGCGGTATCTCGTTGTCGTACGCCCGTCGTTAGGTGCAATCTCTTGCGCGATCGAGCGTGCGCCGGACCCTGCGCCGGTCGCTCTGCGTAACATGAAACTATTGGAGTGAGCCCCCATGGCTTTTGGCGCACAGCGCAACCCCCGTCCCCTGCCGGTGTGCCGGCGCTTCCAAAGCCACCCGCTCGTCCCGCTGATTTTGGGCGTCGCCATGGCGACGCCGGCTTTCGGTCAACAAGCCGCACAGCCGGGCGACAAGCCGCCACCTGCGGTGGTGGTCGCCGCGGTGGACACGCAGCGCGTCGACAAGCGCTCCCGCTTCATAGGCAACATCCAGGCCATTCAGTCTGTCGATCTCAAGGCCCGGGTGGAGGGCTTTCTGGAGGCTGTTGCCTTCGATCAAGGCTCGATGGTGGACCAGGGCCAGGTGCTCTACCGCATCGAGCAGGATCAGTACCAGGCGGACCTGGCGCAGGCGCAGGGCCAGCGCGCGGCGGCCAAGGCGCAATCGCAGGCCGCCGCCGCGAGCCTGGAGGACAAGCAGGCGGACTTCGAACGGCAGGCGGCGCTCATCAAGAAGGGCGACACCTCCCAGACCGCCTTCGACCGGGCCAAGGCCGCCCGCGACGAGGCCAGGGCGCAGGTGCAGCAGGCCAAGGCGAGCGAGCAGCAGGCCCAGGCCGCCGTGGATAACGCCAAGATCAACCTCGGTTACACCACCATCAAGAGCCCCATCGCCGGGCGCATCGGGGCGACCGCCGTCACCGCGGGCAATCTCGTCAACGCCAGCACCGGCACGCTGGCCACCGTCGCCCAGCTGGATCCCATCCGGGCGGTGTTCTCGGTGCCGAGCGCCGAGCTGGTGCGACTGCAACAGCAGATGGGTGGGGGCACCACCAGCGCCGAGGCGCGCGCGGCTTTTGTGCCGGAGCTGGTGTTGCCGGACGGCACCCGGTACGACAAGCCCGGCAAGATCGCCTTCGCCGACAACAAGGTGGATGCGTCCACGGGCACCGTCGCGATCTATGCGGACTTCCCGAACCCGGACGCGGTGCTGCTGCCGGGGCAGTTTATCAATGTGATGGTGCGAAACGCCAAAAGCCAGCGCCTGCCGGTGGTGCCGGCGGCGGCGGTCCAGCGCACCCGCGGCGGCACCCAGGTCTTCCTGGTGGACGGCGATGACCGGGTGCAGGCGCGTACGGTCAAGCTCGGGGCGCGGGTTGGCGGCGGTTATGCGGTGACGTCCGGCCTGAGCGCCGGCGAGCTGGTGATCGTCTCGGGCCTGCAGAAGGTCAAGCCCGGCATGACGGTCTCGCCCAGTGGTGCATCTGCATCCGGCGGTGCGTCCAGTGATGCATCCGGCGGCGCGTCCAGTGGTGCATCCGGTGGTGCGTCCAGTGGTACATCCGGTGGTGCGTCCAGTGGTGCATCCGGCGGCGCGTCCAGTGGTGCATCCGGCGGTGCGTCCAGTGGTGCATCCGGCGGCGCGTCCAGTGGTGCATCCGGCAGCGCGTCCAGTGGTGCATCCAGTGGTGCATCCGGCGGTGGGGCGCCCAAGGACGCGCAGGATAAAGCCGCCGGCGGCACCGGCGGCGCCGATGCCTCGGCCGGCGCGGATGCCGGCGGTGGCACCGCAACCCAAGCCGCGGGCGACGGGGGCTAGACATGATCTCGCAGGTCTTCGTCGAACGCCCGCGGCTCGCCGCCGTGGTGTCCATCGTGCTGGTGGTGGCCGGTCTCCTGGCGCTGCGCACCATCCCCGTCGCCCAGTATCCGCCCATCACGCCACCGGTGGTGGTGGTGAGTGCCACCTATCCCGGTGCCGATGCCCAGACCATCGCCGATACCGTCGGCGGGCCCATCGAAAAGCAGGTGAACGGCGTCAAGGACATGCTCTACATGTCCGCCACGGCGTCCAGTACCGGTCGCTATACCCTGACTGTGACCTTCGCCGTCGGCACCGATCCGGACCTCGCCCAGGTGAACACCCAGAACCGGGTCGCCCAGGCGCTGGCGCGGCTGCCGCAGGAGGTGCAGGACCTGGGCGTGAACGTGCAGGCGAAGTCCACGAACCTGCTGCTGGTCATCACCGTCTATTCGCCGGATGAGTCCCGGGACGAGCTGTTCCTGTCCAATTTTGCCACCATCAATGTCCAGGATGAGCTCGCCCGCATCGACGGCGTCGGCGAGGCGAGCCAGTTCGGGCCCGAAAACTACTCCATGCGCATCTGGCTGGAGCGGGACAAGATGGCGGCCCTCGGCATCGCACCCCAGGAGGTGGTGAATGCCATCCAGCAGCAGAACATCCAGGCGGCGTTGGGGCAGGTGGGTGGCCCGCCGATCCCCGACGACCAGGCCTTCCAGTACACCATCGTCGCCAAGGGGCAGCTGGAGGCCCCCACGGCGTTTGGAGAGATCGTCGTGCGCACCGGTGCCGATGGCGGCGTCGTGCGGATCAACGACATCGCGCGCGTGGAGCTGGGCGCGCAGTCCTACAGCAGCAACACGCGCTTCAACGGCGAGCCCACGGCGGGCATCGCCATCTATCAGGCACCGGGCGCCAATGCGCTGGATGTGGCCGATCGGGTGCGTGCCGAGCTCGCGCGCCTGCAGCAGCGCTTTCCGGACGGCGTCGCCGCCAAGATCATGTACGACTCCACCAATTTCGTGGAGGCCTCCATCGAGGAAATCGTCCTGACCCTGGCCATTACCGCGGTGATCGTGCTGTTGGTGGTGTACATCTTCCTGCAGGACCTGCGCGCCACCATCGTGCCGGCGGTGACCATTCCGGTGTCGCTCATCGGCGTCTTCGTGGTGCTGCTGGCGGTGGGCTTCTCGGCCAATACCATCAGCCTGTTCGCGGTGGTGCTGGCCATCGGACTGGTGGTGGATGATGCCATCGTGGTGGTGGAGAACGTGCAGCGCATCATGGCCGAGGAGGGGCTCGACCGGCGTGCAGCGACCCTCAAGGCCATGCGTCAGGTCACCGGTCCCATTGTCTCCACCACGCTGGTGCTGTTCGCCATCTTTGCGCCGGTGGCCTTCCTGCCCGGTATCTCGGGTGAGCTGTTCCGGCAGTTCGCGGTGACCATCTCCGCGGCCGTGGCCATCTCGGCGGTCAATGCGCTCACGCTGTCGCCGGTGCTGACGGCGCTCTTCCTGGGCACGCCGAAGACGCCCAGGCGCGGCCCGTTCGCCTGGTTCAACAAGGGCCTGGCGCGCACGCGAAGCGGCTACGTCGCCGTGGCCGGGCTGCTGGCCCGACGGGCGCTGCTCGCGGGGGTGCTGGTGGTGGCCGTTGGGGCCGGCGTCGTGCTGGTGCTCGAGCGCCTGCCGAGCGGCTTTCTGCCCAACGAGGATCAGGGCGTGCTCTATGCCGATCTGAGCCTGCCGAGCGCCGCATCCCTGCCGCGCACCGATGCGGTGGTCGCCAAGGTGCGGGAGATCGCGGCACAAACCGACGGCGTCGCCGACGTGCTCACCGTGTCCGGCTACAGCCTGCTCACCGGTGCGCCATCGTCCAACGCGGCGCTCGCGGTGCTGGTGCTTGACCCCTGGGACGAGCGCACCACGCCGCAGACCAGCCTGAGCGGACTCTACGCCAAGCTGAATGCCGAGCTGGACGCCATCCCGGGCGCCAACATCCTGCTCTTTCCGCCACCGCCGATTCCCGGCCTCGGTACCGCCGGCGGCTTCACCATGCAGCTGGAGGCCCTGGGCGGGCAGTCGCCGCAGGAGCTCACCGAGGTGATGCGGGGTCTGCTGGCGGCGGCCAATCAGGACCCGCGTATCGCCGAGGCCCGTTCCACCTTCAGCGCCGATGTGCCGCGGGTGTTCGTGGACCTGGATCGCACCCAGGCGCAGTATCTGGACGTGCCGGTGGCGACCTTCTTCCAGACCATGCAGGCCACCTTCGGCAGTAGCTTCGTCAATAACTTCACCTACCTCGGACGTACGTATCAGGTGAATGTGCAGGCGGAGCAGGGCGCCCGGCGGACGCTGGAGGATATCGGCGCCACCTATGTGCGCGCCGACAACGGCGCCATGGTGCCGGTGTCGGTGCTGGCGACAATCCGCGAGGAGCTCGGTGCGGATCTGATCTTCCGCTACAACCAGTTCCTCACCGCCCAGATCAATGGCAGTGCCGCGCCGGGCTACTCCACCGGCGACGCCATGCAGGCCATGATGGACGCCGCCGACGCGGCCTTGCCGGATGGCTATGCCGTGGAGTGGACGGCCATGTCGTATCAGGAAGCGCAACAGACGGCGGGTGGCGAGATCGCCATCTTTGCCCTGGCGGTGCTGTTCGGCTATCTGTTCCTGGTGGCCCTGTACGAGAGCTGGGCCATTCCGTTCGCGGTGCTCACCTCGGTCACCGTGGCGCTGCTGGGCGGCGCCCTGGCACTCTGGGTGGTCGGGCTGGATAACGATCTTTATACCCAGATCGGCTTTGTGCTGCTCATCGGCCTGGCCGCCAAGAACGCGATTCTCATCGTCGAGTTCGCCAAGGAGCAGCGCGAGGCGGGCAAGAGTCTGTACGAGGCCGCCGTCACCGGGGCGCGCATGCGCTTCCGGGCCGTGCTCATGACCGCGCTCGCTTTCATCGTGGGTCTGTTGCCGCTGGTGCTCGCCACCGGTGCCGGCGCCAACGCCCGGGTGCATTTGGGCTTCACGGTGCTGGGCGGCATGCTGGCCGCCACCCTGATCGGCATCCTGCTGATTCCGGGGCTGTATGTCATGTTCCAGTGGAGCGGCGATCGGATCGGCGCGCTCATCGGCGCGCGTCCGACGGCTGCAGCCAAGCCGGCGGCACGCGAATCGGGCGGCTGATCTCGCCGGTGACGCACGGGTGGGTGAGCAGCGGAGGGCGCCGCTGCCGGCGGGGTGGCGCTCCGGGTCGTGACGGAACGATTTTTGCTGCGCGGCACAAGGCGACAGCGCTAGAGTACGCGCACAGAGCCGTCATCCTCCCGTCGTCCCGGAGATCCAGCCGCCGATGTCCATCCTCGTTGCCATCGATCACAAGACCGAGTACCGCTTCGATCGGGCGGTGGGCCTCGGCCCGCACACCATTCGGTTGCGCCCGGCGCCGCACTGCCGCACGCCCATCCGCTCTTACTCCCTGCGCATCGAGCCCGAGCCGCATTTTCTGAACTGGCAGCAGGATCCGTTTGGCAACTATCTGGCCAGAGTGGTGTTTCCCGAGAAGGCCCGGGCCCTGTCGGTGACGGTGGATGTCATCGCCGACATGGTGACCATCAACCCGTTCGACTTCTTCGTCGACGCGTCTGCCTACAACTTCCCCTTCGCCTACGACCACCAGCTCACCAAGGAGCTGGCGCCCTACCTGGAAGTGGCCGAAGACGGCCCGCGGCTCAAGGCGTGGCTGACCGGCATCGACCGAACCCCGCGGGAGACCGTCTATTTCCTGGTCGATCTGAACAAGAAGCTCAACGAGGACATCGGCTATGTGATCCGCATGGAGCCCGGTGTGCAGCGCTGCGAGGAGACGCTGACACTCGGGCGCGGCAGCTGCCGCGACTCGGGCTGGCTGCTGGTGCAGATCCTGCGTCACCTGGGGCTGGCGGCGCGCTTCGTCTCCGGCTACCTGGTGCAGCTGACGCCGGACGTGCAGGCGCTGGACGGCCCGAGTGGCACCGACCGTGATTTCACCGATCTGCACGCGTGGGCGGAGGTCTATGTGCCGGGCGCGGGCTGGATCGGGCTCGACCCCACCTCGGGCCTGTTCGCCGGTGAGGGCCACATCCCCCTCGCCTGTACGCCGGCCCCCGTCTCCGCGGCGCCCATCACCGGCGCCACGGACAAGTGCGATGTGAGCTTCTACTTCCATAACCGGGTCAAGCGCATCCACGAAGACCCGCGCGTCACCAAGCCCTACACCGACGCGCAGTGGGCGGCCATCGAGCGTCTCGGGCACCAGGTGGACGAAGAGCTTCGGGCGCAGGACGTGCGCCTCACCATGGGCGGTGAGCCCACCTTCGTCTCCATCGACGACATGGAAGGGGCGGAGTGGAATATCGCCGCCCTGGGGCCCACCAAGAAGGGCCTCGCCGAGGATCTGCTGCTGCGCCTGAAGCGCCGCTTCGCCCCCGGCGGGCTGCTGCACATCGGTCAGGGCAAGTGGTATCCCGGTGAGCAGTTGCCGCGCTGGGCGCTGTCGTGCTGGTGGCGCAAGGACGGCGAGCCGGTCTGGCGCGATGCCGCCCTGTTCGGCGACGAGCGCGAGTCCTACGGCCATGCCCCGGCCGATGCCGAGCGCTTCATTCACACACTGGCGGCAAAGCTGGGCGTGGCACCGGCGCACGCCCAGCCGGCCCATGAGGACGTGTTCTACTATCTGTGGAAGGAATCCCGGCTGCCCGTCAATGTCGACCCGTTCGACAGCAAGCTGAAAGATCCCATCGAACGCGCCCGTCTGGCCCGGGTCTTCAGCCAGGGGCTCGAGCGCACGGCGGGCTATGCACTGCCGCTGCGCTGGGCCGGCCTGCCCAGCCGCGCGGACGGCGGCGGTTGGGCCAGCGGCAAGTGGGCGCTGCGCGATGGCAATCTGTTTCTGATCCCCGGCGACTCGCCCATGGGGTTCCGGCTGCCCCTGGATGCGCTGCCCTACGTGCCGGATGCGGCGCTGGATACACATCCGCAGCGCGACCCCTTCGAGCCACTGCCGCCGCTGGCCGCACGGGACTTTGCGCACTACGGCCGCAAGTCAGACGAGATCGCCCGCCGCTATGCGCGCATCACCGAGCCCGACCAGCCCCGCGAGGCCTTCCGCGAGCAGGGCCAGCGCCCCGAGCAGACGGCGCAGCGCCACGGTCGCGCGCCGCTCACCGAGGACCAGCGCCAGGCCTTATCGGAGCAGGCGACCCTGCCGGACGACTATCCGCCGGAGCTGATCCGCACGGCGCTGTGCATCGAGGCGCGCGCGGGTCGGCTCTACTGCTTCATGCCGCCGCTCACCCACGCCGAGCACTGGCTGGACCTGATCCACTGCCTGGAGGAGACCGCCGCCGAGACGGGGCTTAAGATCATCATCGAGGGCTACGAGCCCCCGCGTGATCACCGCTTCAACAAGCTGGCCGTCACCCCGGACCCCGGTGTGATCGAGGTGAACGTGCACCCGGCCCAGGGCTGGGACGAGCTGGTGCGCAACACCGAGATTCTCTACGAGGAGGCCAGGCTGACCAGGCTCGGCACCGAGAAATTCATGCTCGATGGCCGCCACACCGGCACCGGTGGCGGCAACCACGTCACCCTGGGCGGACCGACCCCGGCGGACAGCCCGTTACTGCGCCGCCCGGACCTGCTGCGCAGCCTGATCACCTACTGGCAGCATCACCCGAGCCTGTCCTATCTCTTCTCCGGTACCTTCATCGGCCCCACCAGCCAGGCGCCACGGGTGGACGAGGCCCGTAACGACAGCCTGTACGAGCTGGCCATCGCCTTCCAGCAGATGCCCCGCGGCCGCGCCGGCGAGCGCCAGCCCTGGGTGGTGGATCGGGTGCTGCGGAATTTGCTGGTGGACGTGACCGGCAACACCCATCGCACCGAGTTCTGCATCGATAAGCTCTACTCGCCGGACGCCGCCAGCGGCCGCCAGGGGCTGGTGGAATTCCGCGCCTTCGAGATGCCGCCGCACGCGCGCATGTCGTTGGCGCAGATGCTGCTGCTGCGGGCGCTGGTGGCGCGGTTCTGGCAGCAGCCCTACACCCGGCCACCGGTGCGCTGGGGCACAGAGCTGCACGATCGCTTCCTGCTGCCGCACTTCGCGCGGGTGGACTTCAATGACGTCATCTGCGATCTGCAGCGCGCCGGCTATGCGCTGGACCCGGCCTGGTTCGATCCTTTCTTCGAGTTTCGCTTCCCGCACTACGGCGACATGATCGCCGCCAATGGCGTGCGCATGGAGCTGCGTGGTGCCATCGAGCCCTGGCACGTGCTCGGCGAGGAGGTCACCGCGCAGGGCACGGCGCGCTTCGTGGATAGCTCCGTGGAGCGCCTCCAGGTGAAGGTGGACGGCATGCTCGGCGAGCGCCACGTGCTGGCCTGCAACGGCCGGCGGGTGCCGCTCAAGCCCACCGGGCGCCGCGGCGAGTACGTGGCCGGCGTGCGCTTCAAGGCCTGGGCACCGCCATCCGGCCTGCACCCCACCATCCCGCGGCACAACCCGCTGGTGTTCGACCTGGTGGATCTCTGGAATCGCGCCAGTCTCGGCGGCTGCACCTACTACGTCGACCACCCGGGCGGCCGCGCCGAGGAGCGCTTCCCGGTGAACAGCTACGAGGCCGAGAGCCGCCGCATCGCCCGCTTCCGCGTCATGGGCCACACCCCCGGCGACATCGATCCGCCGCCCGAAGAGCCCGCCGGCGAGCATCCCTACACGCTGGATCTGCGCTGGACGTCGGGCTGCTGAGGCGCCGCCGCGGCTCCCCGGTGATCGTCTGCATGTGGGTGTTGGGCGCGCGTTCCAGCCGATTCGGCTGTGGCGTCACCGGGCCTCGGGTCAGCCGTTGGCAGAGCGGATCGCCCGCGGGATGGCGTCGGCCCCTTGGTCGCGCGCAGCAGCGGGCTTGGAGAGACCGGCGTCGCGCAGCAGGGCGTCGATGTCGGCGGCGTCCAGGGTCTCGGCTTCCAGCAGGCGGGCGGCCAGGCCTGTGAGCGCATCCTGATGCTCACGCATCAGGGCGCGGGCGTCTCGCTCCACGTTTTCCACCAGGGCCTTGATCTCGTGGTCGATGCGCCGGGCGGTGTCGTCGCTGAAGTTGGGCGCCTCGGAGATGTCGCGGCCGAGGAAGACATGCTCGTGTCCGCGCGGGAAGGACAGCGGACCGATGGCCTGGCTCATGCCCCAGCGGCTCACCATCTTGCGGGCCAGGTCCGTGGCGTGCTCCAGGTCGTTCTCGGCGCCGGTGGTGACCTCGCCGAACACCAACTGCTCGGCGATGCGCCCGCCGAGCATGACGCCGAGGCGGTCGCGCAGATAGCTCTGTTTGTAGGTGTGGCGCTCCTCCCGCGGGACCTGCTCGGTGATGCCCAGCGCCTGGCCGCGGGGGATGATGGTGACCTTGTCCAGCGGGTCGGCGTGGGGGAGCAGCCACGCCATCAGCGCATGCCCGGACTCGTGCACGGCGATGAGCCGGCGCTCGTCGGTGCCGATGGCCTGCTCGCGCTCGGCGCCGAGGACGATTTTGTCCCGGGCGAGGACGAATAGCGCCATGTCCACCGTGCGCTGGCCGCGGCGCGCGGCGAGGAGGGCGGCCTCGTTCACCAGATTCGCCAGGTCGGCACCGGAGAAGCCGATGGTGCGCTCGGCCACCTGGTCCAGCGCCACATCGTCGGCGAGGGGGATTTCTTTGGCATGGATGTCCAGGATGGCGCGGCGGGCGGCCTTGTCCGGCAGTTCGAGATAGATCTTGCGGTCGAAGCGCCCGGGGCGCAGCAGGGCGTTGTCGAGCACGTCCGGGCGGTTGGTGGCGGCGAGCACCACCACGTCCTCGTGCGGCTCGAAGCCGTCCATCTCGGCGAGGATCTGGTTCAGGGTCTGCTCGCGCTCGTCGTGGCCGCCGCCGAGACCGGCGCCCCGGGAGCGGCCCACGGCGTCGATTTCGTCGATGAAGATGACGCCGGGCGCGGTCTTCTTGGCGGCGTCGAAGAGATCGCGCACGCGCGCGGCGCCGACGCCGACGAACATCTCCACGAACTCCGAGCCCGAGATGCTGAAGAAGGGCACCCCCGCCTCACCGGCGACGGCACGGGCCAGCAGGGTCTTGCCGGTGCCGGGCGGGCCCACCAGCAGCACGCCCTTGGGAATCTTGGCACCGAGGGCATGGAAGCGCGCGGGGTCCGCCAGATGGCCGATGATCTCGGCGAGATCCGCCTTGGCATTCCTGAGGCCGGCGACGTCATCGAGACGCACCTTGACGTCCTCGGTGCGGAAGCGCTTGGCGCCGGATTTGGCGAAGCCGAAAATGCCGCCCTGCGGGCCCCCGGATCCGCCCATGAGCTTTTGCTGCATGCGCCAGCTCACATACAGAAAGATGCCCAGGATGAGTAGCCAGGGCACGAAGGCGATCAGTATCTGTGCCAAGCCGCCGCTCTGCGTCGAAGTGGCGCGGATCTCGACGTCGTGGCGCTGCAGCAGCTGCAGGAGCTCGGGATCATCCATCTGCGGCCTGGTGCTGGTGAAGCGCGCGGCATTGGCGGCGGTCGCCGCGGCGGTGGTGTCGTCGCCGTGATCCGCGCCCCGCACCCGCCCGCCGCTGCTGCGGGGGCCAACGCCGCCATCGCCGGGCTCGGCGCTCGTGTCCTCACCGGGTGCGGCACCCGGCTCGAAGCGGCCATGGATACGGTCGCCGTCGAAGGTCACCTCGGCCACGCGGTCGGCGCGCACCGCCTGTTTGAAGGCGGTGTAACTGAGTTCCCGGGGCGGCGCCGAGACCAGGCTGTTGAGCGCCATGGCCAGCAGCACGATGGCGACGGCGGCGAGCGCATAGCTGCGCCATTCGGATGGCGGGGGCGCGCCGTCGCCGCCGGGGCTGGGGTGGTGGAGCGGTTGCTTGGTGCTGGGGAGCTTGGGGTCGGGCATTGCCATGACTCGGGGGCGTTCGGTTCCGCCGCAAGACCTCCGCGGCCAGGAGGCGGCCTCTCACTCAAGCTTAGGACCTGTGGGCGGCATCGTATAGGCGCGCGGGCCGGTGAGGTGACCGCACCCCTGATCCCAGGACGGGACGCTTATGCATTAGCGCACGCGGGCGGTGGTGATGACGCGTCTTTTCCCGCTTTAAGCGTAAGGATTTATCCGTGCGCACAGGTTGCGGTGGCTGTGCTAATTTCGGGGCGTGGGTTGGCGATGACGTCGGCGCGTGCATGCGGCGGCCCGTGCTCCTCGCCAGGACAGCCCGATGCCTGAGCGAACGCCGATCCACGGAGTCATGCAGTCGGAGTTTCACGGTGGTTGCAGGTAGTACCGGGCGGTCTCCAGCGGCACACGCACCGCCCATCCGTCGCTTTCGGCTTCGCAAGGGGCTGGATATCCCGCTCGGCGGTGTGCCGGCGCCGGTGACCGACGCCACTGCCATCGAAGCGGCGCAGCCGGTTCACCGCGTGGCCTATGTCGGGCTCGACGTGCGCGGGCCAAAACGCCTGCCCACGCTCGAAGTCGCGGCGGGGGATCGGGTACGCCTCGGCCAGCCCATCACGCGCCGCAAAGCCTACCGCCAGGTGGTTGGCACGGCGCCGGGCAGTGGTGTCGTCGAGGCCATTCATCGCGGGCCCCGCCGCGTGCTGGAAACCGTTGTCATCCGCCTGGATGACCCGCAGCACGACCCCGACGGCGCCGATCAGGAGACCTTCAACGCCTACGGCGCCGCCGAGCTGGACGGACTGAGCCGGGATCAGGTGGTCGAGAACCTCACCGCCTCCGGCGCCTGGCTGGCGCTGCGCACCCGGCCCTACAGCATGATCGCGGACCCGGGCCGAGCGCCTGATGCGCTGTTCGTCACCGCCATGGACAGCCAGCCCCTGGCGCCTGATCCCGTCCCGTTCCTGGGCGCCGCCGGCGAGGCCTTTGCGGACGGTCTCAGGGTGCTGGGCAAGCTCACCGACGGGCCGATGTACGTCTGCACGCGCCCGCACGCGGCGTTGGCGCTGCCCGCGGTGGACAATTTGCGTCTCGCCGAGTTCGCGGGCTCGCATCCGGCGGGCCTCCCCGGCACCCATATCCATTGTCTGCGCCCGGCGAGCCTGGCGCATCAGGTCTGGCACATCGGCTGGCAGGACGTGATCGCCGTCGGGCGGCTGTTCCGCACCGGGCGCATCGACCCCAGCCGCATCATCTCCCTGGCCGGGCCCATGGTGGCGCGCCCGCGGGTCCTGCGCACCCGCGTCGGCGCCAGCACCAACGCATTGATCCAGGGCGAGCTCAAGGGGCCGCAGGAGGCGCGCGTCATCTCCGGCTCCGCGCTGAGCGGACGCCACGCCGTGGGCACCAGCGCCTATCTCGGGCGCTTCCACAACCAGCTGACCGTGCTGCCGGAAGACCGCGAGCGCACCTTGTTCGGCTGGATTATGCCCGGGCGCGGGCGCTATTCGGCCATGAACCTGTTCTGGTCCCGCCGTGGCGGCGACACGCTGGCGCTGGGGACGTCGCTGCACGGCAGCCCCCGTGCCATGGTGCCCGTGGGTGCCTACGAGCGCGTGATGCCCCTGGATTTACTGCCGACGCAGCTGCTGCGGGCGCTGCTGGTGAACGATGTCGAGACGGCGGAGGCCCTGGGTGCGCTGGAATTGGACGAGGAGGACCTGGCGCTTTTGAGCTTCGTCGACTGCGGCAAGCACGACTATGGCCCGGCCCTGCGGCGGAATCTGGAGCAGATCCGGCACGAGCATGGTTAGCGGTGGTTTCGATGGCTGAGCAGTATCCGATCCCATGAGCCAGCAGCTTCGCAAGTTCCTCGACCGCCAGGAGCGGCATTTCCAGCCCGGCGGGCGCTACGAGCGCTTTGGTGCCGTGTTCGAGCTGGTGGACACATTTCTCTACACGCCCGCCACGGTCACCGCGCGGGCGCCGCATGTACGCGATGGCATCGACCTCAAGCGCGTCATGATCTTCGTCTGGATCGCGGTGCTCCCCGCCGCGCTCTTCGGCATGATCAATGTCGGCTACCAGGCCAATCAGGCCATGGCGGGCATGGGCGTCGAGCAGGTTCCGGGCTGGCGCGGCGCCGCGCTCTGGCTGCTCGGTGCCGGCGGCTACGATCCGGCGAGCCCGTGGGACAATTTCTGGCACGGCGCGGTGTACTTCGTGCCCATCTACGCCGTCACCATGGCCGCGGGCGGCTTCTGGGAGGTGCTCTTCGCCAGTGTGCGCAACCATGAGGTGAACGAGGGCTTTCTGGTCACGTCCATCCTGTTCGCCCTCACCCTGCCGCCGGATATCCCGCTGTGGCAGGTGGCGCTCGGCATGTCCTTCGGCGTGGTCATCGGCAAGGAGGTCTTCGGCGGCACCGGCAAGAATTTCCTCAATCCGGCGCTCACGGGCCGGGCCTTCCTGTTCTTCGCCTATCCGGCGGAGATCTCGGGGGATGGCGTGTGGACGGCGGTGGACGGCTTCAGCGGTGCCACGCCGCTGATGCTGGCGGCGGCGGGCGGCGTCGACGCCATCCAGGCCGCCGGCGTGACCTGGTGGAGCGCCTTCTTCGGCACCATCCAGGGCTCCATCGGCGCCACCTCCACGCTGTTCATTCTGCTGGGCGCCGTGTTCATGCTCCACACCGGCGTCGCCTCCTGGCGGATCATGGCGGGCGTGCTGCTCGGCGTCGTCGCCACGGCGCTGATGTTCAACGCCATCGGCAGCGACACCAACCCGGCCTTCGGCGTGCCCTGGCACTGGCACATCGTCCTCGGTGGGGTGGCGTTCGGCCTGGTGTTCATGGCCACCGACCCGGTGTCCGCGTCCATGACGGAGGCGGGCAAATGGGTCTACGGCTTCCTGATCGGTTTCATGACCGTGCTGATCCGGGTGCTGAATCCGGCCTATCCGGAGGGCGTGATGCTGGCCATCCTGTTCGGTAACCTGTTCGCACCGCTCATCGACTGGTTCGTGGTCCAGGCCAATGTGCGCCGGCGGCGGCGGAGGGACGCGGCATGAGCGACACCGTGCTGGCACCCGTGCGCGCCGTGCTCGCGCTGCCCAACGATGACCCCCGCAAGACCCTCGCCGTGGCGCTGGCGCTGTGTCTCGCCTGCTCGGTGGTGGTGTCGGCGACGGCCGTCGGCCTGCGCCCACTGCAGGCGCGCAACGCCGCGCTGGAACTGAAGCGCGAGGTGGTGAAGGTGGCGGGGCTGGACGACCCGGGGGTGCCGCTCTCCCAGGCCTTCGGGCACATCGAGACGCGGCTGCTGGACCTGGAGACGGGTACCCTCGTCGACGGCGATGCGGCGTCCACCTTCGCCTACCGCGACGCCGCCCGGGACCCGGGTCAGAGCAAGGCGCTGGAGGACGACCCGGCGGGTATTCGCCGGCGCCCCAACCGGATGCCGGTCTACCTGGTGCGCGACGGCGGGGCACTCGAGACCATCGTGCTGCCCGTCTATGGCCAGGGCCTGTGGTCGACCATGCACGGCCTGCTGGCGCTGGCGCCCGACGGGCGCACGGCCAAGGGGCTCACCTTCTACGAGCAGCGCGAGACCGCCGGTCTCGGCAGCGAGGTGGCGAGCCCCCGGTGGCTCAGGCAATGGGCCGGCAAGACCCTCATCGGCCCCGCGGGCGAGCCGGTCATCGAGGTGGTGAAGGGCAGCGTGCAACCGGGCGCCCCCGATGCCGGGCGCAAGGTCGACGGCCTCTCCGGCGCCACGCTCACCAGCAACGGCGTCGAGCGCCTGATGGAGTTCTGGCTCGGCGCGCAAGGCTATGGGCCTTTTTTGGCGCGGTTGGATGGGTTGAGTCGGTAGTTTGGTTATTGGTTATTGGTTATTGCTTATTGGTTACTACTCGATCATGAACGGCAGCGATCGCAAGCTCTTCCTCGAGCCCATCGTCGACAATAACCCGATTACGCTGCAGATCCTCGGCATCTGCTCGGCGCTGGCGGTCACCACCAAGCTGGCGCCGGCCGTGACCATGAGCATTGCGTTGACGGTGGTGCTCGTCGGCGCCAGTGTCATCATCAGTCTGATCCGGCGGCACATGCCGAGCAGCATTCGCATCATCATCCAGATGACCATTATCGCCTCGCTGGTCATCGTGGTGGACCAGGTTCTGCAGGCCTTCGCCTATGAGCTGTCGAAGCAGCTCTCCGTGTTCGTCGGACTCATCATCACCAATTGCATCGTGCTCGGGCGGGCCGAGGCCTTCGCCTCCAAGAACCCGCCCTGGCCCAGTTTTCTGGACGCTCTGGGGCATGGCCTCGGCTACAGCGCCATCCTCATCACGGTGGCGGCCATCCGCGAGCTGCTGGGCGCCGGCACCCTGCTCGGCCTGCAGGTGCTGCCGCTGTTGGAGGACGGCGGCTGGTACGAGCCCAATGGCCTCATGCTCCTGGCCCCGGGGGCCTTCTTCATCATCGGGCTCATGATCTGGGCCATCCGCACCTGGCGGCCGCAGCAAGTGGAGAAGCCCGATTACCGCATCCACATCGTGCATCGCACCGAGCCCGGCTGAGATGGTGCGAGCCGCCCATGTCAGTCACTCCCCGCTGAGCTTGGATTTGCGCGCTTGAGGACGCCGTTCCATGGAGCACTACCTCTCCCTCCTGTTCAAAGCGGTCTTCGTCGAGAACCTGGCGCTCGCATTCTTTCTGGGAATGTGCACCTTCCTGGCGGTGTCCAAGCGCATCAGCACCGCGCTGGGGCTCGGGCTTGCGGTGATCGTGGTGCAGACCATCACGGTGCCGGTGAACGCGGTCATCCATCAGTATCTGCTCGCCGATGGGGCGCTGGCCTGGCTGGGCCTGGCCGATCTGGATCTGTCCTTTCTGGGGCTGATCACCTACATCGGCGTCATCGCCGCCATGGTGCAGATTCTGGAGATGACCCTGGACCGATACTTCCCGGCGCTGTATCAGGCCCTCGGCATCTTTCTGCCGCTGATCACGGTCAATTGCGCCATCCTCGGCGGCTCGTTGTTCATGGTGGAGCGGGGCTACGACCTTCCCGAAAGCACGGTCTATGGCTTCGGCACCGGCTTGGGCTGGGCGCTCGCGCTGGTGCTGCTGGCCGGTATCAGGGAAAAGCTCAAATACAGTGACGTCCCGGACGGACTGCAGGGCCTCGGCATCACCTTTATCACCACCGGGCTGATGGCCATGGCGTTCATGTCCTTTTCGGGGATCAGCCTCTGACGCCACGACCCACGAGAGCCCGTTATGCTCACGCTTACCTTCGGCATCCTGATCTTCACCGCCGTCGTGCTCATGCTGGTGACCGTCATCCTGGGCGCCCGTAATCTGCTGGTGCCCTCCGGCGTGGTGCACATCGACATCAATGGTGAGCGGGACATCGCCAGCCGCGCCGGGCAGAAGCTGTTGTATGCCCTCGCCGACGCCGGGCTCTTCGTGCCCTCCGCCTGCGGCGGCGGTGGCACCTGCGGCCAGTGCCGCGTGAAGGTGCTGCGGGGTGGGGGCAAGCTGTTACCCACGGAGTCGAGCCTCATCAACCGTCGCGAGGCGGCGGAAGGCTACCGGCTCTCCTGCCAGGTGGGCCTCAAGGATGACCTCGACGTCGAGCTGCCGCGGGAATTATTCGGCATCAGGCAATGGCAGTGCCGGGTGCGCTCCAACCGCAGCGTGTCCACCTTCATCAAGGAGCTCGTGCTGGAACTGCCACAGGGCGAGGACGTCGCTTTCCGCGCCGGCGGCTACATCCAGATCGAATGCCCGCCGTTTCATGTCAGGTTCAGCGACTTCGAGATTCCCGAGCACCTGCGCGCGGACTGGGACAAGTACGATCTCTGGAAGCTCGAAGCGGGCACCAGGCACCGCGTGACCCGCGCCTATTCCATGGCCAACTACCCGGGCGAGGCGGGCATCATCATGCTGAACGTGCGCATCGCCACGCCGCCGCCCGACCACCCGGAGGCGCCACCGGGCATCATGTCCAGCTACATTTTCGGCCTCGGGGCCGGCGACACCGTGACCATCGCCGGCCCGTTCGGCGAGTTCTTCGCCAAGGAGACCGATGCCGAGATGATCTTCGTCGGTGGCGGGGCAGGCATGGCGCCCATGCGCAGCCATATCTTCGATCAGCTGAAGCGCCTCGACAGCAAGCGGCCCATCAGCTTTTGGTACGGCGCCCGCAGTAAGCGTGAGATCTTCTACCGGCAGGATTTCGACGCGCTGGCGCGGGAGCATGATCATTTCACCTGGCATATCGCACTCTCCCACCCGCTGCCCGAAGACGATTGGGACGGTGAGACCGGCTTCATCCACAAGGTGCTGTTCGAGCGCTACCTCAAGGACCATCCGACCCCTGAGGACTGTGAATATTATCTGTGCGGTCCGCCCATGATGACCGCCGCTGTCATCGGTCTGCTGCACAGCCTGGGCGTGGAAGACGACAACATCCTGCTGGACAACTTTGGCGGTTGACCGCAGCCTGATGGCACGGGGCGGACCACCGCGCTTGCCGACCCGACCAGCCTACCGATAGCACCGCCACCTGACATAGCAACATCCGACATAGCAATCTCCATGGCCGAGTTCCTCTTCAGCCTCGTCATCTTTCCGCTCGCCGTCGCCGGCCTGGCGCTCAAGGTGCTCGCGGGTCGTCCTGGTATCACCGGCAGCTGTGGCGGCCTGAATCAGATGCCGGGCGTCGAGTCCGACTGCGGCGGCGCCTGCCGCATCCCGGGTCGGACCTGCAGAATGTCCGACGGCGTCAGCGCCGCTGTGACAGCCGGCGCCGATGCCCCCTAGGAGACCGTCGACGCGCGCTCCCCGGTCGGTGTCGTCGTGAGCTCCGCCCGGAAGCGGTCGAAGCCGCTGCGCACCGCCGGTGTCGGGGCCGCCGTCAGCAGACTGGCGACGACGATGGCGCAGGTGGCGAAGATCACGCCGGGGACGATCTCGTAGAGCTCGAACAGCCCGCCGGAGAGCTGTTTCCACACCACGATGGTGACGCCGCCGACGATGACGCCGGCGAGCGTGCCGGCCCAGTTCATGCGCCGCCAATACAGGCTCAGCACCAGCACCGGGCCAAAAGCGGCGCCGAAGCCGGCCCAGGCATAGCTCACCAGGCCCAGCACCGTGCTGTCCGGGTCGAAGGCCAGCAGCAGCGCAATCACCGCCAGCAGCACCACGGCGAGGCGGCCGACGGCCACGATCTCCCACTGGCTCGCCCCGGGGCGCAGCAGCTTGCGGTAGAAGTCCTCCGCCAGCGCCGACGACGACACCAACAGCTGCGAGTCCGCCGTGGACATGATGGCGGCGAGGATGGCGGCCAGCAGCACGCCGGCGATCACCGGATGAAAGAGGGCGTTCACCAGCACCATGAAGATGGTCTCGGCATCGGCGAGCTCGCCGCCGGCGTTGGTCTGGATCCAGGCCGCCCCCGCCAGGCCCACCAGCACCGCGCCGCCCATGCTGAGCGCCGTCCAGCTGACGGCGATGCGCCGGGCCGCCGGCACATCGGCGCCGGAGCGGATGCCGGCGAAGCGCGCCAGGATGTGGGGCTGGCCGAAATAGCCGAGCCCCCAGGCCGCCAGCGAGACGATGGCAATGAGGCTCAGGGTTTCACCGGTATTGTCGCGCCATAGGGTCAGGAGCTCGGGATTGCGCTCGTGCAGTGTGCTCACCAGTGGGCCGAAGCCGCCGTCGGCGTTGATGGCGATCACCGGCACCAGCAGCAATGCGGCGGCCATCAGCAGGCCCTGCACCAGGTCGGTCCAGGAGACCGCCAAAAAGCCGCCGAACAGGGTGTAGGACACCACAAAGAGCGTGCCGATGATGACGGCGAGCGCGTAGTCGAGGCCGAACACCGTCTCGAACAGCTTGCCTGCGGCCACCAGTCCGGAGCTGGTGTAGAACAGGAAGAACAGCAGGACGAAGAAGGCGGCCACGGCCTGCAGGATGTGTCTGGGGTCGCCGAAACGGTTGGCGAAGAACTCCGGGATGGTCAGGGCGTCGTCGGCGGCGTAGGTGTAGGCCCGCAGCCGTCGGGCCACCAACAGCCAGTTGAGCCAGGTGCCCAGCAGCAGCCCGCCGGCGAGCCAGAGCGACTCCAGCCCGGAGGTGAAGGCGAGCCCGGGCAGACCGAGCAGCAGCCAGCCGCTCATGTCCGAGGCGCCCGCCGAGAGCGCCGCCGGCCAGGGCCCAAGCGTACGCCCGCCCAGGAAGTAACCGGACGAGCTCTTGGTACTGCGGTAGGCCCAGACGCCGATACCGAGCATCAGGGCAAGATAGAGCAGAAAAGTGGCGATAACGGCGTTATTGTCGAGTGCTGGCATGGGTGGGTCCTGCTGTGCGTGCTCTGTGCGCTGTGGTCAGCCGCGAGGGTGCTGCCCGCTCGCCGGCGGCGTGTGCATCGCAAGCGGCGGCGGCCGGGTGTGGCGCCAGGCACTTTTTCTGAACGGCACCGGTAACCTAGCATGCCCGCAGCCGCGCCGTATGACGACCCGTTGGTATCTCGCCACCGGCCCGGCACCCGGCGTCCCCGGCGCATGCTGTGATACCCGCCAGCTGGCCGCTGGCGTTACCATGCGGGCCATCGCTTGCTCGCCGCGCGAGCGGTCACCCCGCCCGGTTGATCCCGGCGCCCCCGGCGCACATTCATGCAGTTATGCCCACACCCACCGCCAAGACCTTCCGGCAGCAGATTCTAAAGCCCGCCGAAGGCGTCTTTCTGTTCCACGCCCGTGCCATCGAACGCCTCATCGAGGAGGAACTGGGCGCTGAGGCACGCGGTGTGGCAATCCCGGATCTGCCCTTTTACCTGATGCCACGGGAGGCCTTTCTCTACGGCCTCGAGAGTGAGAACACCGAGGCGCTGTCCGTCATCGAGGGCCTGCGCCTGCCGCGCTATGTGGTGCTGCTGCCAAGCCCGAGCTCGCAGGTCGCCGGGGAGGGCGCTTTCAAGCGGCTGCGCCACGACTACTGGGCGCGCAGCTTCGAGGCGGAGGTAGCCCGGTCTTGGCAGAACGCCCGGGACGACAATGACGATGCCGAGCGCTTCGGCGCCGCGGCGCTGCGCGGACTCATCGGCGCGCATGCCTTCGCCGAGGTTCGCGATGTCCTGGACCGCGACGGCCTGACGCTGCCCATTTGGAGCGACGATCTCATTACGCGCACCTTCGCCGCCATGGTGGTGCGGCTGCGTTACTTCGCCCCCGGTGCCCGGGGCTTCCATTTCCCCGCCATCGACGCCTGGCCCGAGGTGGACGCCTGGCTCGCCGCCAGCGGGCTCGATCTGCCGGCACCGAGCCGTGACGGGCGCACGCCACTGCTGTTGCTGAAAAGCCGCCCCGGCGGCAGTGAGCTGCCGGCGGCGGCGCCGCTGCTGCCCACCGGTCTACCCTTCGGAGCATCGGACCCGGATCTCGCCATCGCCGTTGCCGACGCCGCCGGGGTGTGGCCGGCGGCGGCGCCGGTGAGCACCGATGTCTCTGAGGGCGAGGCTGCGGCAGGCGCTGACCGCCGCGGCCAGGACGCCGAGCTGCCGCCCTCACTGGACGAACACTATCTCGACGCCCTGCATCGCGGCACCCGGGTCAGGCGGCGCAAGGGCTGGTTGGTACGGCTGCTGGACGACCTGGGCAACGGTCTGCGGCGGCTTGTGGCCCGGCTGTTGTTTCTGCCGGGGCTCGATGACATCGGCTTCGCGCCGGCGCCGGGCACCGCCATGCGCTGGCATAGTCTGGGGCTGGCGTTGTTCGAGCATGCACTGCGCTGTGCGCAGCGCGCAGAGTTCGAGGGGCGCTTCGCCGCGGAGCTGCGCTTCCTCGCGCAGGCGCGCCGGCTCGCTCAGCGCATGAGCCGGCCCGCACGCCGTGCGCCCGCAGTCGTGGATGTGGCCATCGCCGAGCGCGAGCAAAGCGCCGAGGAGCATCTGGCGGACCTGCTCGCGGCCAAATGGAAGCTCGCGCCGGCCACGGCGGCGGAACTGCGCCATCTCATCGAGCGGCTCGCCGCCGAGGACCGCCGCCGCTTCGGCTCGGCGCCGGCGCGCACGCTGCTCGCCTGCCTGGAGCAGGTGCTCTCGGAGAGCCGCAGTGACTACTACCGTCTGCGCGTCTCCCGCTGGTTGCTCAGCCTGGGCCGACGGCGGCTGGTGGAGCCCCTGCCTTTTCAGGCGCTGCTCAAGGGGATGCGCGCCATGGAGACGGCGCGTGCCCGGCTGGAGGAAATGCCGTGGCCCATTACGGACCTCGAGCGTTTCGGGCGGGTGTTGGACGCCCTGACGCATCAGGTCAACGCCCGCCTGGACGAGCAGATCATGCCGCGTGTGCAGCAGGCCATGTTCAAGGCCGACTTCGTGCCGCGGGATCATCGCGAAAACGTCGCGGCGCAGAAAATGCAGCTGGAACTGCTGGACGTGATCAAGCGCCGCCGGCACCTCAAGTTCACCGATGTACGCGACATCGTCGCCCGCAACATCCTGCGCCTGCCGGACCCGACGCTGTCGGAGTTCTTCCGCGGTGATCGCCTGGCGCGCTTCGATCGCACCGCGGCCGATGCCTTGCCCGGCGTCTATCGTCCTGGGGAGATCTACATCAAAGGCCTGCAGCAGCTCAGCGCGCCGCTGTTCGGCACCGGGCCCGGACGGACCATCTCGCGCTACCTGCTGGTGCCCTTCGGCGCTGCCTACCTGGCCCTGAAGAGCATCGACCTGCTGCTGGAACTGCTACCGGACCACGACAGGACCTTCCATCTCGCCACCTTCACCGATGTGATGCTGCTCGGCGGGCTCGTGAATCTCGTCATGCACACGGGTATCGGTCGCCATATCGCCGTGTCCCTGTGGCATGGTCTGGCGGCGACACTTCGTTTCGTGTTTTTCGATGGCCTGACCCGTCTCAAGCGCTGGCGGCCGCTGGCGGACTTCCTCAGCACCGGCCTCGTGCGCGGTGTCGGCCGAAACCTGGTGCAACCGCTGCTGATCGGCACCCTGCCGCTGGCCCCCATCATCGTGCTCGCGGTCTTCGTGGAAGAGGTTCCCATCGAGCCCGGACTCTGGCTCGCCGGACTCGCCTTCGCCCTCGGCACGCTGGCGCGCAACACGCCGGCGGGCCGGCGCTTTCTGGACAACCTGAGCACCCGCGTCGGGCTCTACCTGAGGCGGCTCAATCAGGCGCTCTTCATCGGCTTGATCCAGTCGCTGTTGTTTTTCTTCAAAGAGGTGACGCGGCGCTTTTCGCAGCTATTGCACCGCGTCGACGAGGCCCTGATCCACCACCTGGGCGAGCGCATGGAAAGCCGCCTGCTCAAGGCCCTGTTGGCGCCGCTCTGGCGCCTGGCCGAGGCCCTGATCCAGTTCTATGTGACGGTGCTGGTGGAGCCGCAGGTGAACCCGGTGAAGCACTTCCCCATCGTCAGCATCGGCCACAAGCTCCTGTTGCCCTTCCTGCCCGCCATCACCGCCGCATTCCTGGAGATGAGCGATGCCGTGCTGCCCAAGGTCATCGCCTACCCATTGGTGACCCTGACCATCGTGCTGCTGCCGGGTCTGTTCGGCTTTTTCGTGTGGGAGCTGAAGGAGAACTGGAAGCTCTACCAGGCCAACCACCGCGAGGGGCTCGCCGACGCCAGCCGCAGCCACGAGCAGATGCCCCTCGCCGTCGATGACAGCGAGCCGCTGCCGGTGGAGCCGGCCGCCGTCGGCGCCCACGGCGAGAGCGTGCGCGCGCTCATGTCGCGGGGCTTTCACTCCGGCGCCCTGCCCAAGGCCTTCGATCGGCTGCGTAAGGTGATTCGGGAGGAAATGCGCGACCAGCAGCCCTACCCGCAGCGCTTGCGCCGGGTTCAGCGTCAGCTCGAAGAAGTGCAGCACGCCTTTTGCGTGTTCTTCGAGCGCGAGTTCACCTTTGCCCTGCGCGAGCGCTGCCGCGACCCCAATTGCACCCTGCAGCGCGTGCAGACGGGCACACCACGCATTGCCACCAACCTGGTGGAGCTGGCCGTGGATATCTATCCGGGCGCCCGGCGCGACGGCGGTGGCCCGGACCTGTCCGAGCAGTTACCGCAGACGCAGCGGGGTCAGCCCCTCACCCTGGGCATCAGGCTCTTCTACCGCGCCCCGCGCATCCGTGTGGAGACGGAGATCCGCGGACATGCCGAGCGCATCGGTCCCTATTGCTGGTCACTGATCGCCGCCGATCTGCGCCTCTTCGCCGGCCGCGCCGGTGCGGATCTGAGCACCCTTGACCTTGGCCTGCCCGCGGCACCGGCCGAGCCCCGCCGACTGCGCGCCGTCGCCTGATCGCCGTCGCCTGATCAAAGGCGCCGCTGCTCCCGGCGGGGTTGCCGTAGTAAGCGGGCTCAGCGCCAGAGGGCGTGGAAGTGATGCGTGGGTCCGTGGCCGTGGCCGACGCTCAGGGTGTCGGCCGCGGCGATGGCGCCGGCGATGTAGCGCTTGGCCTGTGCGGTGGCGCGGCGCAGGTCGCCGGTGATCGCCAGCTGGGCGGCGAGGGCCGAGGACAGGGTGCAGCCGGTGCCGTGGGTGTTCTTGGTGGGCGTGCGCGGGGTCTCGAGCCAGTGCGCGCCGTCGGCGGTGGCGAGCAGGTCCGGGCTCTCCGCCGCCGGCAGATGGCCGCCCTTCAGCAGTACCGCACCGCCGCCGTCGGCCGGGCCGAGGGCGCGCAGGGCCGTTGCCATGCGGCGCATGGCGTCGCGGGTCTCGGGCTCCGGTTGGCCCAGCAGCGCGGCGGCCTCCGGCAGATTGGGGGTCAGCACCGTCGCCAGGGGCAGCAGCCGCGCCTTGAGCATCGCCACGGCGGCGTCGGCCAACAACCGATCACCGCCCTTGGCGACCATGACCGGGTCCAGCACCAGATGCGGCGGCCGATGGCGGGCGAGGGCGTCGGCGACGGCGGCGACGATTTCGGCACTGCCGAGCATGCCGATCTTCACCGCATCCACACGGATGTCGGCGAAGATCGCATCGATCTGGGCGGCGACGAAGTCCGGCTCCACGAGCCTGACACCTGTGACGCCCTGGGTGTTCTGGGCCGTCAGCGCGGTGACGGCGGCCATGGCATAGCAACCCTGGGCGGAGATGGCCTTCAGGTCGGCCTGAATGCCGGCGCCGCCGCTTGGATCGGAGCCGGCGATGCTCAGCACGTTTTTGATGCGGCTGGTGCTCATGCCGGGGCCCGATCCTGATCCCGATGGCGGCGGATGGCGGCGGATGGCGGCGGTGAGTGCCGCCGTGGCGGCCTCGGGGTCGGGCTGGCCGCAGACTGCGGACACCACCGCCAGGCCGTCGCAGCCCGCGTTCAGCACGCACGCCGCATGGTTGGGTTGCAGTCCGCCGATGGCGACGGCCGGCAGGTCGGTGGCGGCCCGCACCGCGGCGAGTCCGTCACAGCCGAGGGGCGCGGCATGGTCGGTCTTGGTGGCGGTGGCGAAGACGGGGCCGATGCCGACGTAGTCGATGGGCAGGTGGGCGAGGGCCCGCGCCTGCGCGATGGTCTGGATGGACAGGCCGACGATGGCCGTCGGCCCGAGCAGCGCCCGGACGGCATCGATGCTGGCGTCCGCCTGACCCACATGCACGCCGTCGGCGCCGATGGCGGCGGCCACGCGCAGGCGATCATTGACGATGAGCGGCACGCCGGTGCCGGCCAGGGCGGCCTTGAGGGCACGGCCCTGTTCGATGAGATCCTCGTCCGGGGCCTCCTTGTCCCGCAGCTGGACGACGCTGGCACCGCCGGCCACCGCGGCGCGTACGGTGTCCACCAGGCCGTACTGTACGCACAGTCCGGGGTCGGTCACCAGATACACCGACAGGTCCAGGGTGCGCCTCATCGGACAGGCCCCCGGAGGACGAGCTCCGCGCCGACGCCCGCCTGGGGCGTGTCGGATGGCGCCACGGGCAGGGGGGCGGGGGCGATGCGCGCGTCCGCGTTGACCGTGTCGGCGCTGAGGGCGGCGAGGGCGTCGATGAAGCAAAGCAGAAAGCTGCCCGGTCCATCGGCGCCGCGGGCGGCGTGCTCGCCCGCGAGTCCGTAGTAGGCGAGGGCGGCGACGGTGACCTCAAAGGGGTCCTCGCCGCCGGCGAGGAAGGCACCGCAAACGCCGGTGAGGGCGCAGCCGAGGGCGGTGACCTGGGGCATCAGCACATGGCCGTTGGCGACGTGCGCCGCACGCCGGCCGTCGGTGACGAAGTCGATCTCGCCGGTGACGGCGACGACACAGCCCTGGCGGCACGCCAAGGCCACCGCGGCCTGCTCCGCGACGACGACGGCATCCGTCGCATCGACGCCGCGCCCGCCGTCGTGCTCGCCGTGGCCGTCGGCCGCATCGGCTGTCAACGCGCTCAGGGCCATGATCTCCGATGCGTTGCCGCGTATCAGTGTCGGCGCCAGCGCGAGCAACTGTCTCGCCGCGCCGCGGCGCAGCGTGGTGGCGCCGACAGCCACCGGGTCCAGCACCCAGGGCGTGTGGTGGCTGCGAGCGGCCGTGGCCGCCGCCAGCATGCCCTCCAGCCAAAGCGGTGAGAGGGTGCCGATGTTGACCGTCAGGGCATCCGCCAGCGCCGCGAATTCGCCTGACTCTTCGGCAGCGTGCACCATCGCCGGTGATGCTCCCACCGCCAGCAGGATATTGGCCGCGGGATTCATGGCAACGTAATTCGTGATGTTTTGCACCAGCGGAACCGCGCTGCGCAGCCGGCGCAGCGCATCGCCGGGCGGCGCCAACGGGACGGTTGGGGGCTTGGCTTCTGTCTGCATGGGGTCGTCCGCTCAGGGGCTGGCACCTGCCGGTGCAGGGCAGCGCATCGTCTCGCTGCAAAGAGTGACGCCCGGCGACCGCCGGCGCAAGCGCCACGGCGTATGGTGCAGCCGCTGCTTTGTCCGAGTAAAATACTAAGGATAAGCGACCCTGAGTGATGACGGTCAACGCCTCATCCATGGGTCACTGCTAAAGTCATGCATGGTTGGCGTCAAGCACCGCCGCGGACAGTGCGGCATCTGCCACCACCGGGTTGTTGCACCGCACAAATGCCATTATGATGCAGAGATCGGGTATTAACCCTGATAAGATCAAGGATAAAGGCCGGGGTCCATCAACGCTCGCCCCGGGTCCGTCGCCCCTGTCGTACGAAGGTCACGATCACCCATGACCGAATACGCGCTGATCCTCGTCGGCACCGTGTTGGTGAACAACTTCGTGCTCGTGAAGTTTCTGGGCCTGTGCCCGTTCATGGGCGTCTCCAAGAAGCTGGAAACGGCCATCGGCATGGGGCTCGCCACCACCTTCGTGCTGACTTTGTCGGCGGTGACCTCCTGGCTCGTGAACGAATTCCTGCTGGTGCCCCTCGGCATCGAGTATCTGCGCATCATCGCGTTCATCCTGGTGATCGCGGTGGTGGTGCAGTTCACCGAGACCGTCATGCACAAGACCAGCCCGGTGCTGTATCAGGTGCTCGGCATTTTTCTGCCGCTCATCACCACCAACTGTGCCGTGCTCGGCGTGGCGCTGTTGAACCTGCAGGAGCAGCGGGGCTTTCTGGAGTCGGCGCTCTACGGCTTCGGGGCGGCGATCGGCTTCTCGCTCGTGCTGGTGCTGTTCGCGGCCATGCGCGAGCGCGTCGCCGTCGCCGATGTGCCGGAGGCCTTTCAGGGCAGCGCCATCGCGATGGTGACGGCCGGCCTCATGTCGTTGGCGTTCATGGGCTTCGCCGGACTGGTGTCGGTGTGAGCGTCGGCACTCGAGACAGGTAGCGCCCGCTGGCATCCAACGCAACGCACGCAACATTCGCGTCCGCCGCCCGGGCATCGGCGGCGCATTGCTAACATCGGAGATTCGGTCATGCTGACTGCCGTCGCCGCCATTGCGCTGCTCGCCGCGGCTTTCGGGCTGCTGCTGGGCTACTCGGCGATCCGTTTCCATATCGAGGGCGATCCCATCGCAGACCAAGTGGACGCGCTGCTGCCGCAAAGTCAGTGCGGCCAATGCGGCTACCCCGGCTGCCGGCCCTACGCCGAGGCCGTCGCCGCGGGCGAGGCTGAAATCAACCAATGCGCCCCCGGCGGTGAGAGCACCATGCTCGCCATCGCCGACCTGCTCGGCCGTGAGCCGGTGGAGGTGGGCGAAGCGGTGGAAAAGCCCAAGGCCGTCGCCGTCATCGACGAGCAGGAATGCATCGGTTGTACCAAATGCCTGCAAGTGTGTCCGGTGGACGCCATCGTCGGCGCCGCCAAGCAACTACACGGCGTGCTGGCCGCCGAGTGCACCGGTTGCGAACTGTGCTTGGAGCCCTGCCCGGTGGACTGTATCCACATGCAGCCCATCCCACAGACCATCGCCAACTGGAAGTGGCCGTATCCGATGGTGCCGCGCGTTGCCTCCCGCCGACCCGCCAGCGCGGCGAATGCCGACACCGTCGAGCGCCGCGAAGCGGCCTGAATGTGGCACGAACCGGACCCCAGGCGGGAGACCCGGGCATCGCCCCGATGCAGTCTGGATGCGCACGGCGCCGCAGACCGCACCGGCCGGCACCGCCGGGGATGCCGCCAGCCCGTGCCCTGCAGTGATTATCGCCGCACGCCGCACCATCACGCGCCGTGACGAGAGCCTGAGCCATGCTGTTTTCCGTACTCAACCCCCACCGCGAGCGCCTTTGGCATTTCCATGGTGGCATTCATCTGCCGGACGAGAAGGCCTTGTCCAACGCCGGCGCCAGCGTCGCCGCACCGCTGCCCACCCAGCTCGTGGTGGCGCTGCAGCAGCACATCGGCGCTCCCTCGGCGCCCTGCGTGAGCGTCGGCGACCGCGTCAAGAAGGGGCAGGTGCTGGCCAATCCCCGGGGCTATGTCAGCGCGCCGGTGCACGCGCCGAGCTCCGGCACCGTGGTGGCGCTGGAGCCGCGGCAAGTCCCCCATCCGTCCGGGCTCGCCGCCCCCTGTGTGGTCATCGCCACCGACGGCGCGGATGCCTGGGGCGAGCTGCCGGCGCCGCTGCCGGATTTCGAGCAGCACGATCCCGCCGAGCTGCGCGAGCGCATTCGCCAAAGCGGCATCGTCGGCATGGGTGGTGCCTCGTTTCCCTCCAGCGTCAAGCTCAATCCGGGCCCGGACCAGCCCATCCATACGCTGGTCATCAACGGCGCCGAGTGCGAGCCCTACATCACCTGCGATGACCTGCTGATGCGCGAGCGCGCGGCGGACATCGTCGATGGCATTCGGGTGATGCTGCACATCCTGGGCACTCAGCGCTGCCTGGTGGGTATCGAGGACAACAAGCCCGAGGCGCTCGCCGCCATGCGGCGAGCGGCCCAGCGGGCGAACGCGCAGGACGCGGTCGCCGGGCGTATCAAGGTCAGGGAGATCCCCACCCTCTATCCGAGCGGCGGCGAGAAGCAGCTCATCAAGATCCTCACCGGCAAAGAGGTGCCGAGCCACGGCATTCCGGCGCAGATCGGCATCGTCTGCCAGAACGTGGGCACCGCCTGTGCCGTGGCCGATGCGGTATTGCGCGGGCGCCCGCTCATCGAGCGCTATGTGACGGTCACCGGACGCGCCGTCGGCAAGCCGCAGAACTATCGCGTGCGCATCGGCACGCCCGCCGCAGACCTGGTGGCCGCCAGCGGCGGCTACACGGTCGAGCCCGAAAAGCTGGTGATCGGCGGGCCCATGATGGGCTTTCGCATCGATTCCGACGCCGTGCCCATCACCAAGGCCGCCAATTGCATCCTGGCGCTGACGAAGGCCGAGAGTCCGGACCCGGGCGCGCCCCAGCCCTGCATCCGCTGCGGGCGCTGTGCGGAGGTGTGTCCGGCGAATCTGCTGCCGCAGCAGCTCTACTGGCACGCGCGCGCCAAGGATCTGGACAAGGTGCAGGATTACAACCTGTTCGACTGTATCGAGTGCGGCTGCTGCGCCGTCGTCTGCCCTTCGCACATCCCCTTGGTGCAGTACTACCGCTACGCCAAGACGGAAAGCTGGGCGCGCGAGCGCGAGAAACGCGCCGCCGAGCATGCCCGCGAGCGCCATGCGGCCAAAGAGGCCCGGCTGGAGCGCCAGGAGCGCGAGCGCAAGGCCAGGATGCGCAAGAAGCAGGAGGCGGTGGCGCCCAAGGGCGGCCGGGACGACGCCAAGCAAGCCGCCATCGAGGCGGCGCGGGAGCGGGCCGCCGCGAAGAAACGCGTCGCTCAAGCGGGTGCTGCGCCGGGTGCCGCTGCGCAGGACACGCCCCAACAGGCGGTGCCCGAGCGCCCGGCAGCCCAGCGGCGCGTCGCCACCGCGAACGCCGGTGCACCCAAGGTGTCGGCAACCGACGGCAAACCGCCGGCTGCGACGCCGCAGCACACCCCCGAGCCACCAGTCGAGCGGGAGCGGCCGGGCACAGCGGCCGGACACGGCTGATGCAGGCGCGCGCGGGCTTCGTCTCATCCCCCCACGCGGCGCGGGTCAACAGCGTCGACTGGGTGATGCGCCAGGTCTGCCTGGCGCTGGTGCCGGGCACACTGGCTCTGGTGTGGTTCTTCGGCTGGGGGGTGCTCATCAACATGGCCCTCGCCGTGGTCTTTGCGGTGGTCGCCGAGGCCCTGGTGTTGAAGCTCCGCGGGCGCCCGGCGCTGCCCGCCATCGCCGATTACAGCGCCGTGGTGACGGCGCTGCTGTTCGCACTCACCATTCCGCCGACCCTGCCCTGGTGGCTCACCCTGCTCGGCATCCTGTTTGCCATCGTCATCGTCAAGCAGCTCTACGGCGGCATCGGCTACAACCCCTTCAACCCGGCCATGGCGGGCTATGTGTTCCTGCTGATCTCGTACCCGGTGGCCACCACCACCTGGCTGCCGCCGGATGTGCCGGCGCTGTTGGCGGCGCAGGATCTCACGACCCTGTCCTTGCTGGACTCGGCCCGCCTCATCTTCACCGGCGCCTTGCCGGCGGAGCACACCTGGGATGCCGTCAGCGCCGCCACGCCCCTGGACGAAATGCGCGCCAAGCTCGATCAGGGCATGGCCATCGACGAAATCCGCGCGTCCAGCCCGCTCTGGGGCTTGTTCGGCGGCCGCGGCTGGGAATGGGTGGCCTTCTGGTTCCTGCTCGGGGGGCTCTACATGCTCTGGCGCAAGGTCATCACCTGGCAGATCCCCGCGGCTTTCCTGGCCGGCCTGGTGGTGGCGGCGGGGGCGTTCTGGCTGCTCGACCCCCAGAGCTATCCCACACCCATGTTCCATCTGCTCTCGGGCGCCGCCATCCTCGGCGCCTTCTTCATCGCCACGGATCCGGTGAGCGCTTGCACCACCAAGCGCGGACAGTTGGTCTACGGTTTCCTCATCGGCGTGCTGGTCTTCGTGATCCGCACCTGGGGCGGCTACCCCGACGCGGTGGCCTTCTCGGTCTTGCTGCTGAACATCGCTGCCCCGATGATCGATCACTACACCCAGCCGCGGGTCTTCGGGCAGAAGCACGGCGCATAGGCGCTCGGGCGCCGGGCAAGCCGGCTGGTTGGCTCGGTTCCGGCGCCGGCTCGACGCGCAATCTCGAATGCAGACAGTCGTTCCGTACCATGAACAAAGCACCCATTCTCATCGCCGCTGCCATCCTCGGCAGCTTCGCCGTCGGCGGCGTCGGCCTGGTGGCCATGACCCACGAGCTGACCGCCGAGCGCATCGCCGCCAACGAGCGCGAGGCCATGCTCGCCAAGCTCAAAGCCATCGTCCCCGCGGGGCGCGTCGCCAATGATCCGCTGCAGGACCGCATCCAGGTGAGCGAGCCAGACCTGCTCGGCGCGCCGCAGACCGAGGTCTACCGGGTGCGCGACGAGGACGAGCCGGTGGCCGTGATCCTGCAGCCCGTGGTGCCGGACGGCTATGCCGGGCCCATCCGTCTGTTGGTGTCGGTGCTCCGCGACGGCAGCCTCGGCGGCGTACGTGTGCTCGAGCACCACGAGACCCCCGGCCTCGGCGACAAGATCGACGAGAAGAAAAGCGATTGGATCGTCGAGCAGTTCAACGGCAAGTCCCTCTCCAACCCGCCCCTGGAGGCCTGGCAGGTCAAGCGCGACGGTGGCGAGTTCGACCAGTTCACCGGCGCCACCATTACGCCGCGCTCCATCGTCAATGCGGTGAAGAACACCCTGCTGTTCGTCGAGCGCGAGGGCGATGCCCTGTACGGTCCGGCGAGCGCTCCGGCAATGGGCCCCGCCAATGAGGCGGAGCCGCGGGCACCGGTGATGGAGGAGCCGGCCACGGCGGACCCTTCGTCGCCGCTCGGTGCCACCGTGGCGGAGGCGGGCTGATGGCGGAGAAGGGCTACGGCGCCATCGTCGGCGAGGGTCTGTGGAGCAACAATCAGGCCCTGGTGGCCATGCTCGGGCTCTGCCCGCTCCTCGCCACCACCACCACGGCCACCAATGGTCTCGGCATGGGGCTCGCCACCACCACGGTGCTGGTGCTCTCCAACGCCACCATCTCCCTGATCCGCAACCTGGTACGCCCGGAAGTGCGCCTGCCCGTGTTCGTGCTGGTGATCGCGTCTTTCGTGACCGCCGTCGAACTCACCATGCAGGCGGCCTTCTACGAGCTCTATCTGGTGCTCGGCCTCTTCATTCCGCTCATCGTCACCAACTGCGCCATCATCGGCCGCGCCGAGGCCTATGCCTCCAAGGCCCGGCTGGACAAGGCCATCGTCGACGGCCTGGCCATGGGTATGGGCTTCTCGCTGGTGCTGATGGTGCTCGGCGGCATGCGCGAGCTCCTGGGCCAGGGGACGTTGTTCCACCAGGCAGAGCTGCTCCTGGGGGAGGGCGCGCGCGGCTTCGGCCTGGACCTCGGTCCGGACTTCCAGGGGGCGCTGTTGGCCATCCTGCCCCCCGGAGCCTTTATCGGTCTGGGGTTCCTGATTGCGCTCAAGAACGTCATCGACAAGCGCGTTGCCCGGCTCAAACAGGCGGCGGTCGGCCGGCGTGAGCGCGTGGGGAAAGCGGCCGCGCAGCCAGTGGCAAGTTGAGCGCCGATGGTGTCATGGAGACGGCGCCGGCGGGCGCCGTTTTCCAGCGTTCGTCCTGTGGACTTAACTGGCGTGCTATATTAGCGATTCTGCTTTTTACCGGCGTTCCGACAGCCGCCGGCGGGTGGCGGAGAGCGGCGTCGCCACGACCTGCAACGGTCGCGGTCGACCGTTGCCCCGGCGCCCGCCCGCAGGCCGACCGCCGGGTGTGGTCATCGCAGCAGTCCATAAGACGGGGAGTTCATCATGTCAAAGAAGCATCCAGTCGTCGCCGTGACCGGCTCTTCCGGTGCCGGCACGACCACGGTCAAGCGCGCCTTCGAGCATATCTTCTACCGCGACGGCATCAACGCCGCCGTCATCGAGGGTGACAGCTTCCATCGCTACGACCGCAAGGCGATGAAGGCGGAGATGACCCGAGCCGCCGAGGAGCACCGCAACCTGAGCCACTTTGGTCCGGAGGCAAACCGCTTCGACCTGCTCGAGGAACTGTTCGCCAACTACGGCGAATCCGGCGGTGGTAAGAAGCGCTACTACATCCACAGCAAAGCCGAGGCCGACGAGCACAACGCCCGGCTCGACACCCGGCTCGAGCCCGGCCAGTTCACGCCTTGGGAGGACGTCCCCGCGGGCACCGATCTGCTCTTCTACGAAGGCCTGCACGGGCTCGTGGTGACCGAAGACGTGGACGTCGCCAAGCATGTGGATCTTGGTGTCGGCGTGGTGCCCATCGTCAACCTGGAGTGGATCCAGAAAATCCATCGTGACAACGCCGAGCGCGGCTACTCCGCCGAGGCCATCGTCGACACCATCATGCGCCGGATGCCGGACTACATCCGTCACATCACGCCCCAGTTCTCGCTGACGGATATCAACTTCCAGCGTGTGCCGACGGTGGATACCTCCAACCCCTTCATCGCCCGGGACATCCCCACGCCGGACGAGAGCTTCGTCATCATTCGCTTCAAGGAGCCTGAAAAGCTGGAGGTGGACTTCCCCTACCTGCTCGCGATGATCCCGGACTCCTTCATGTCGCGGCGCAACACCATGGTGGTCCCGGGCAGCAAGATGGGCTTCGCCATGGAGATCATCCTGCAGCCCATCATCGAGCGCATGATGGACGCCCGCCAGGTCTGACCAGTGTGCGCGGCCAGGGGCCGTCGCCCCTGGCCAAACGACGGGTGGCTCGATTCGGGGAAGCGGGGTGAATTTCTCGAAGATTGAACGGTTCGTGGCCCGCTTCCGATTCATCAGCATCATCGCCGTGCTCGCGTCCGGCTTCGGTGCGCTGCTGATGTTCATCATCGGCGCGGTCAAGGTCGTGCGGGCCTACAAGATCTATTTCGCCGAGCATCTGCTCAGCGGGCCCGCAGCACTCGCCGGGGCCAGCGCAGCGATCACCTATCTCGTGCAGGCCATCGACGCCTTCCTGATCGCCATTGGGCTGATGATCTTCGGCGGTGGGATCTACAACCTGTTCATTCATCCCGTGCCGGAAGGCCAGCGCAGCTTATTCGGTATCGAGACCATCACCCAGCTGAAGAGTCTGCTCGCGGAGCTCGTCGTCGTCATCCTGATGGTCAAGTTCCTCGAAGAGGCGCTGCACAGCCGCGGCGGCTACCAGTGGGACATCGTGATCCTGCCGGTGGGCGTGCTGCTGATCGCCATTGCGGTACGTGTGCTTCGTTTCAGGGATTAGAGCCCTTGTGCGTCGCTGGGTTGCCCCGGATGCCCGCCTGCAGAGACCTCTCAAAAGGCAAATATGACGCCAGTGGCGATGCCTTGCTGGCGTACGTCGTATAAGAAGTCGTCCTTGTCGTAGTCGACCTTGACCCAGCGGTAGCCCATGGTCGCGGATATCGAGTCGGTGAAGCGATAGTCGAGTCCGGCGAATAGATCTGCGGTCAGGTTCGAGGCGACGCCGAATCCCCCGATGTAGGCCCAGCCGCGCGCGGAGACTTTGGGGCTCAGCGCGAAGACGCCACCGCCGCCGATGATGGGATCGACCCAGGTCTCATCGCTTGAGCGCCTGCGTGCCGGGAGTAGGCCGCCGGACAGCTTCACGTCCGTAGCCACGGACCACAAGCGTGCGCCGCCACCCAGACGCATGCTCAGGCGGCCGTCGTCGAGCACCAGATAGTTCACCAGCGCGGACGCGACGACACTGGTCGAGCGCAGTCTCTCTTGGCCGAACAGCGGCGCAAGCGCATGGCTCTTTGCCTCTGTCTCGACGTACTGGAGGTCTGCTGCAAACCCCAGGCGACCCTTGCTGGCGGTGAAGAAGACCATGCCGGAAGGCTGTAGGTCGTCGAAGATGTCCGCAAAGCGCATGTCCACCTTCGCCGGCGGCAGTCCGGGCAGTGTGCCGGTCGTCCCCTCGATGCCGGCGGCCCAGAAGTAGGGCGCAACAGAGAAGCTCCAATCATCGGCGGTCGAGCCCCCTTCGTCGCGCTCCGCCGCCGCCGGCGTAGCCGCGATACAGCCACAGAGTGCCACGACTGCGCGCATGGTCTGCATCGGGCCAGCGCCGGTTCGCCGCCGCTGTCTCGCCGCGTGCTCGGAGGGATCGGGTTGCTGATTCATGGGATCGAAGGCCCTTGTGCTCATGATGGCCTGATGGCCGGCTCGCTCAAGGGCACCCCGAACAATTCGGGGCGCCCATGCGGGGCGCAGTGCCCGCCATGGAGCGAAGCGGAAACCGCGTTTTCGCTTCGCATCTCGAAAACTCTCAGTTTGGTCTGCGATACGGTTTTCTCGCCGCCGCTCATGCGCTCGCTTCTGGCCGCATGTCGGATATTGCACCCGTCATCTCGTGCCGGCGAGTGCAGTCAGGTTAGCGTTGATGTCAACGCCTGTTGCGGGAGCGTCGTGCGATCAACAAAAGCCATGCGATGGCGGGCATACACACGAGATCGGCCCGCAAGTCAAGCAAGGGGTCCGAAACGGGCTCATCGTACCCCTACTCCAACGAGCGGAGGATACTCATGACCAAGCCGAGAGGAATGCTGACCATGGCTGACGTGGTCGTCTTGCTTACCCCGGCA
Organism: uncultured Thiohalocapsa sp.; assembly: GCF_913062725.1. Lineage (GTDB taxonomy): Bacteria > Pseudomonadota > Gammaproteobacteria > Chromatiales > Chromatiaceae > Thiohalocapsa. The sequence continues at coordinate 34,310 of NZ_CAJXWY010000005.1, read as the reverse complement.
AGGTTGTTCGCCGAAGCGTCCTACCCCGGTTCCGGCTGCGAGCCAACCGCGGCTGATCACATCGGTGCGAAGGAATGCTCGGGCAGGGTGGCGCCGGCGCTCCTGAGCGCCGCGATGCTGCTCGCGCCGCTGCCCGCGTTGGCCCACCTCGAGGCCGGCGCCAGCGGCGGCTTCCTGAGCGGCCTGAATCATCCAGTGTCGGGCCTGGATCATGTGCTCGCCATGGTGGCGGTAGGTATCTGGGGCGCACAGCTGGGCCGACCGGCCATTTGGCTGCTGCCGGTGGTGTTCCCGCTGCTGATGGCCTTCGGCGGCTTCGCGGGGCTTGCGGGCTGGCAACTGCCGGCGATCGAGGTTGGCATCGCACTGTCGGCGACGGTGCTGGGCGCGCTGATCCTGGGTCAGGTCCGGCTGCCGCTGGCCGTGGCCATCCCGATCGTCGCCTGCTTCGCCGTGTTCCACGGCCACGCCCACGGCACCGAGATGGCCGATGGCGACAGCGCTTTGCGATACAGCATCGGTTTCGTGATCGCCACCGGCCTGCTGCACGCCGCCGGCATCGCGCTCGGGCTGATCCACCACCGGGAGACCGGCCGCGTGCTGCTGCGCGCCGCCGGGTCCATGGTGCTGGCCGGCGGGCTCTACTTTCTCTGGGGGGCACTGGCTTGAGCCCCGGGCCATCGGGGAGGGCGTTATCCGTCACCGGCGCACCGTGCCTGCGGGCATTTTGGTGCACATCACGTGCAGTAGCGCTCGTCTTGTTTCTGTTGCCGGGCGCCGCGCAGGCTCACCTCGTCAGCTCGGGACTTGGTCCGTTCTACGACGGTGCGCTGCACCTGCTGCTGTCACCGCTGGATCTGCTCGCGCTGCTCGCGGTGGTCGTGCTGGCGGGGCACAGCGGCAGGGCGCCGGCCCGCTGGGCGGTCATTGCCTTACCCATCGCGTGGGCTGTCGCCTGGCTCGGCGCGATGTGGATCGGTGCTGCGGCCCCCGAGGCCGCCCCCGCCCTGGACGCGCTCAAGATCGGCCTGCTGACCCTGGCGGGTGTCGCCGTGGCAGCCGGCTTACGTGCCCCTGCGCTGGTCGTGGCAGCCATCGCCGCGGCTGCGGGCATCGTCTGCGGGCTCGGCGGCGGGCTCGTTGCGGCCGACACCGGAGCCGGTGCCGTCGCCTTCGCCGGCCTCTGGACGGCGGTGCTAATACTTGGCCTGTTGGCCGCGGCGGTGACGGTCTCACTCGAGCGCCCCGCGCTGCGCATCGCCCTGCGGGTCGTCGGCAGCTGGATAGCCGCCGTCGGCGTGTTGGCGGCGGGCTGGGTCTTACAGGGCTTCGCTTGAGGCCAAGGCCGGCATGGACGCTGCGGCCGCGTTGGGGTACCCGCGCTCAGGCACCTGCACGGGAACCCGGAGCTGACTTCAGGCGGCTCACCTTAGAAGAACGTTTTACGCTTGGGCGCCTCGGACCTGCCGCCTTCAACCAGTTGCGGGCGACGCGGTTTCGAAGCGGGGAGCGGCGCCGGGCGATCCTGGCCTGAGGCGGGTGCCGCCGCCCGGCCATCACGCATGGCGTCGTAGAGCTTGCTCCGAAGCTGCGGGATCAGCTCGCCTGTCAGTTCCTCCAGGTGCTCGCGGTCTTGCCAGCTCATCTTCGCGAATGACTGGAGACCGCTCTTTTCGGCAATCTCGCGGGCGCGTGGGCTGACCTCTTCCCACATCATGCGCAAGTCCTCGGCCCGGTCACGCAACAGCAGCTCTCGGTCGTGCAGCCCTTCGAAGATCTGGTCGAAGCGGGCAATCAGACGTCGTTTGGTCCGCGGGAGCAGAATGTACTGGATGAAAGCGAACACCAGGACTGCCGCCAATGCGATCGCTGGCAGCGCCACGACCATGCCCATGCCAAAGGCGGCGGCGCCCAGTGCGCCGAAGAGCAGCAACCAGAGACCCCGCCAGCGTGCGCGGATGGATTTGAACCGGTCGGCCGCCTTGTCGATCACCATCGCGTGCATCCGCAGCCGCTCGGCATAGGCCTGGATCTGTGTGATCTGGTTGTCCATACGCCGGGTCGGTGCGCGGCGTAGCTCAGCGATCAGATCGCTGCGCGCCTTCTCGAAGTCCTCCATCGGCAGGCGCGACTGCGGTTTATCGGCCAGCGGGACGAAGGTGTTGTAGATCATCGGCAGGTCTTTGCGCGGGATCACCTTGCCGAGGTTCCAGCAGAGGGCCCCATAGGCCCGCGCAAAGTCGTGCAAGCTCTGGAACTGATCTACTTTGTTCAGGATGATCAACATCTTGTGATCGATGCCTGCCAGGGACTCGCGGAAGACCTGGAGTGTTTCGCCCGTCGTGCCAGGCTTGTCAGGATCGAAGAAGACCATCACGAGGTCGGATCGTTCGGCGAACCAGCGCACCACACCCGGAAAGTCGAAACCACGCCCGTTCTCGGCTTTGGCTTCATCGATCATGCCCGGGCTGTCGATCAGCGTCACCGTTTGCAACAGTTCAGCGGGGCGCAGCTTCAGCCGCACATGCGAGACCAGCTGGTCACCGAAGTGCCGCAGCCCCTCGTAGGGCAGGTCCGGATTACTCACAACCGCAGGTCCGTCTCGCTCGGTGGCGCTCGCGCCATAAGTGATGATGGTGAACCCGTCATCCGTGGGGGCCACGCCAGTCTTCTGAACGTCTTCGCCCAGGAGATGGTTCACAAAGGTGGACTTGCCCGATGAGTGATTGCCCAAGAGCAAGACCTGCGGCGGCCGACGCAACTCACCCACCGTGGGCGGACGTCGGAACAGGAACTGTTCTGCCAGCGGGTCGAGAAAGTCCTCGTAGTAGTCGCGGATCCGGTTCGCGAATGCTTCCATCACGTGTTGCAAAGGACGTCCTCTTTTCGTTTGCCCGATGAGGGATAGGAAATCTCAGTGACCCTGTGCGCGCAAGTCGAGCGACGTTTGGAGTCTAACGAGGTCGGGAATGTCGCTCAAGATGCATCATTCGGCTGCGATGGCCGGCGGGCGCACCGTCAGCAGATGCACCCGCCGGCTGTCGGCACGCATGACGGTGAAGCGGAAGCCTGCGATCTCCGTGCGCTCGCCGCGGGTGGGCAGGCGGCCGAAGGCGTTGATCACCAGCCCGCCGATGGTATCGAACGCCTCGGCGTCGAGGCTGCTTTGGAAGTAGTCGTTGAAGTCTTCGATGCTGGTGCGGGCCTTGACGGTGTACTCGCCCTTGCCGCGCTTGAAAATGAAGGCACCCTCGTCGTGATCATGCTCGTCCTCGATGTCGCCGACGATTTGCTCCAGTACGTCCTCGATGGTGACGAGTCCGGCGGCACTGCCGTACTCGTCGACGACGATGGCCATGTGATTGCGGCTGGAGCGAAACTCCTTCAGCAGCACATTGAGCCGCTTGCTCTCGGGCACGAAGACGGCCCCGCGCAGGTGATCGCGGATGTTGAACGCGCCCTGGCGGCGGCTTTCGGTGCAGTAGGCGAGGAGATCCTTGGCGAGCAGGATGCCCACGACCTCGCCCTTGTCCTCGCCGGTGACCGGGAAGCGGGAATGGGCGGAGTCGACGGCGATCTCCAGGATGCGCTCCAGCGGATCATCGCGGCGGACGCTGACCATTTCGGCCCGCGGGATCATGATGTCACCGACGCGCAGGTCCGCGACCTGCATGACACCTTCGATCATGCCCAGGCCGTCGCGGTCCAGCAGGCCACTGCGCTCGGCGTCCTGGAGGATGTTGATGAGTCCGGCCCGGTCCTTGGGCTCCTGGCCCAGCAGGCGGCAGATCCGCTTGCGCCAAGGGATGGCTTGGGGGATGACTTGGGGGATGGATGGGGACGTGGGTTGCGCGTCGTTACGCGCTCGATCGCTGGTCATCAGGGTCCTCGGGGACCTCGTAGGGTGTGGGAAATCCGAGCTCGCGCAGAATGGCGCTTTCCAGCGCCTCCATGCGGGCCGCCTGCGCCGGCTCGATGTGATCGTATCCGAGCAGGTGCAGGGTGCCGTGGATGAGCAGATGTGCGGTGTGGGCGGCGAGGGTCTTGCCCTGGTCGGCCGCTTCCCGGCGCAGCACCGGTGCGCAGATCACCAGGTCACCCAGCTCTGCCTCCAGGTCCGTGCCCAGTTCCTCCTCCAGCGCCGCCAGTGCCTCCGGGGGCAGGCCGGTCGGTGGCTCGAAGGGGAACGACAGCACATTGGTGGGGCCGGGCTTGCCGCGATAGGTTTCGTTGAGCCGCGCGCCTTCGTCGGCGTCGACGATGCGCAATGCCAGCGCGCTGGCGGGACGCGGCCGGGATGCGCCGGCGAGCAGGGCGGCACGCACCCAGGCGGCGAGCTGCGCGTCGTCCGGCAGGTCCGGCGCATGGCAGGCGCGCTGCACACTCAGCCGCAGCTCGGGTGCGGCGGCCGGGGATGGCGGCGGCTCACCGTCCCGGGCGGCGGCGGGCGGGGTGCTGTTGCTCACGAGTGGTCGCTGGTGTCTTCGGGCTGGCCGCCGGCGGCTCCATGACCGTGCCGCGAGCGCCTGTCGCCCTCGGGTCGATGATCCTGGCGGCGATCATGTGCATCGTAAGCGTTGACGATGCGCTGCACCAGCGCATGACGCACCACATCGCGGGCGTGGAAGAGGGTGAAGCCGATGCCCGGCACATCCTTGAGCACCGCCATGGCCTGTTTGAGCCCGGACGGCTGTCCACGGGGCAGGTCGATTTGGGTCACATCGCCGGTGATCACGGCGGTGGAGCCGAAGCCGATGCGGGTCAGGAACATCTTCATCTGCTCGGGCGTGGTGTTCTGGGCCTCGTCCAGGATGATGAAGGCGTCGTTCAGCGTACGCCCGCGCATGTAGGCCAGCGGCGCGACTTCGATGACATTGCGCTCGATGAGCTTGTTGACCTTTTCGAAGCCCAGCATTTCGAACAGGGCATCGTAGAGGGGGCGCAGGTAGGGGTCGATCTTCTGTGCCAGGTCGCCGGGCAGGAAGCCGAGCCGCTCGCCGGCCTCCACCGCCGGGCGCACCAGCAGCAGCCGGCGCACGCGCTCGCTCTCCAGCGCCTCGACGGCGCAGGCGACGGCGAGATAGGTCTTGCCGGTGCCGGCGGGGCCGATGCCAAAGCTGATGTCATGGGTGACGATGGCGTGCAGATAGGCCTGCTGGGTGGCGCCGCGCGCCTTCACCAGGCCGCGCTTGGTCTTGATGATGACATCCGGCAGGCGCTCGGCGGCGGCCTCCGCCGCGGCCTCGGCGTTCGCCTGCTGGAGCTGCAGGTGCACCGACTCCGGGGAGACGGTCTCGGTTTCGGTGGCCGCGTAGAGCTCGCGCAGCACCTGCTCGCCGGCGGCGGCGGCGGCCGGCTCACCGACGATGCGGAAGCTCACGCCACGGTTGCTGATCTCGATGCCGAGCCGACGCTCGATGAGTCGCAGGTGCTGGTCGAAGGGCCCGCACATGCTGGAGAGGCGCGCGTTGTCGGCGGGCGCCAGCTCAAGGTCGATGCTGTAGGGCTCGGCGCTCAAGTGGGGGTTCAAGAGGCGGCGGCTCGTGTCGTCGTTGTTGCGGCATGCGCTGGCGCCCGGCGGGAATCGGCGAGGACGCCGCGCAGGGAATTGGGCAGGGCCTCGGTGATGCGCAGGTCGACGAAGGTGCCGATCAGGGATGCGGGGCCGGTAAAGTTCACCACCCGGTTATTTTCGGTGCGGCCGGCGAGTTGGTGCGGGTCCTTGCGCGATGGGCCCTCCACCAGCACCCGATGGACCCCGTCCACCATCTGCCGGCTGATGACCTGGGCCTGGTGATTGATCTGCTGCTGCAGGCGCGCGAGGCGCGCCTGCTTCACGGTGTGGGGCACGTCGTCCGCCAGCGCCGCCGCCGGGGTGCCCGGGCGCTGGCTGTAAATGAAGCTGAAGGACTGATCGAAGCCGATGTCCGTCACCAGGCGCAGGGTGGCGTCGAAGTCGGCGTCGGTCTCGCCGGGGAAGCCGATGATGAAATCCGACGAGACGCTGATGCCCGGGCGGGCGTGCCGCAGCTTGCGGATTTTTTCTTTGTACTCCAGCGCCGTGTGGCCGCGCTTCATCTGCGCCAGGATGCGGTCGGAGCCACTTTGCACGGGCAGGTGCAGGAAGCTCACCAGCGCCGGCACATCCCGGTAACACTCGATGAGGCTGTCGGAGAATTCCACCGGATGGGATGTGGTGAAGCGGATGCGCTCGATGCCGTCGACGGCGGCGACATAGCGGATCAGCAGGGCCAGGTCGGCGATTTCGCCGTCGTGCATCGGCCCGCGGTAAGCATTGACGTTCTGCCCGAGCAGGTTGACCTCGCGCACACCCTGCTCGGCGAGACTCGCAACCTCCGCGATGACGTCATCGAAGGGCCGGCTGATCTCCTCACCGCGGGTGTAGGGCACCACGCAGAAGGTGCAGTACTTGGAGCAGCCCTCCATCACCGAGACGAACGCCTTGGGGCCGTCGGCGCGGGGCTCGGGCAGGCGGTCGAATTTCTCGATCTCCGGGAACGAGACGTCGATCTGCGGCGCCCGTTCGCCCATCCGTTCGCCCATTAGGGCGTCCAGCATCGCCGGCAGCCGGTGCAGGGTCTGCGGCCCGAACACCAGATCGACGTAGGGCGCGCGCTCGCGGATGGCCTCGCCCTCCTGGCTGGCCACACAGCCGCCGACGCCGATGATCAGATGCGGGCGCCGCGTCTTCCAGGGGCGCCAGCGCCCGAGCTGTGAGAACACCTTCTCCTGCGCCTTCTCGCGGATGGAGCAGGTGTTGAGCAGCAGGATGTCCGCCGCCTCCGGGCGGTCCGTGAGCTCCGCGCCGTGGGATGCGCGCAGTACGTCCGCGATGCGTGCGGAGTCGTACTCGTTCATCTGGCAGCCGTAGGTTTGGATGTAGAGCTTACGTGTCATGCCCTGGCGACGGTCGTTGCACATCGATGCAGCCTCACACGCGCACGCTGGATCGCACACGGGTCAGCCGGGCGCGCACGACGAGCTTCAGTGTGGAAATTCTGTCCTGTCATGTCAAGCACTTGAGCGCGTATCCCCGGGGTCGATGCGGTCGTGTCCGCCGCCGCCTTCAGCGCTTGCCCTGCAACAAAGATTCCGGGTGGCGCTCGAGGTAGTCCGCCAGGCTCTGCAGCGAGCGTGCGGCGCGCGTCGCCTCCCGCAACAGCTCGGAGAGCTCGTAGCGGGTTGCCGAGCCCTCGCCGGCGAAGTCGGCGATGGCGCGCATGGCCGCCTCGGCCTCGCCGAGGGCGTCGGTGGCGGCGTCTGTGATGGGTTCTATTCGTGTATCAAGATTGCGGGTCAAGCGGGAAATGTCGGTGCTGACGTCGTCCAGGTGCTGCTCGATCCGAGTGGCGAGTGGGTCCACGCGCGCCTCGAGCGTGGCGGCCAGCTCGCCGTAGGCCGTCATGGTCTGATCGGCGCGCTGCAGCAGGGGGCGTAATTCTGTGTTCAGCGCCGTCAGGGCGGTGCGGGTGCCGGCCAGGGTGTGGTCCAGATTCTGCAGTGACGATTGCAGGTCCGGTGAGCGCAGCAGCGCCTCCAGGGCTTGCAGTGTGCCAGTGGCGGCGCCGACGAGCTCGCCGATGTCGATGGTCTGCAGCATCTCCTCCACCTGGTCACGGGTGGCGGGTGTCGGTGGCACCTGCACCGGGCCCCGGCTCTCCTGGGGCACGCTCGTGGACGCCGCGCTCGGGTCCAGTCCCAGGGTGATCACATACTGCCCCGTCACAAAGCTCACGGACTCGAGCTTGGCGCGCAGGCCACGCTCGGCCACCAGCTCCCGCAGCAGGGACTTCAGCGCTCCCTGTGCCTCGCCGGACGCCTCCAGCACATGCATCTGCCGGGGCCAGATCTCGTAGCGCACCGGGATGCGAAAGCGCTCGCGCCCCGACTCGTAGTCGACGCCGATGCTGGTCACCTGGCCGACGGGCACGCCCTGGAAGAGCACCTGACTGCCGACGTTCAGCCCCTGCACGGTGGTGGTGAAATAGGTCACCATCGGGATGCGCTCGCGCATCCAGGCGCCGCTGCTGAACACCAGGATGGCCACCACCACCAGCGCCAGTGCGCCGAGCACGAAGCTACCGATGACGGTGGGGTTGGCCTGCTTGCTCATGGCGTACCAACCGCGGCGCCAGCGCTCGGCGCCGCAGACTCCACACAGGCACCCCGTCGGTCAGCCCGGAGCGCGGGCTCGCGGCGTGCGGGCCTCTGGCTGGTGCTATGCAACGGCATCGATATCGGCCTCGCCGCGGGTCAAGAAGGCGCGTACCTGCGCCACCGGGCTGTGATCGCGCAGCGCATGGGGGTTGCCGGTGGCGAGCATGGTCTTGCTGTCAGCGTCCAGAAAAACCGCATCGTCGGCGATGGTGAAAATACTGTCCAGCTCATGGGTGATGACCACCATGGTGGTGCCGAGGCTGTCGCGCAGCTCCAGGATCAGCTCGTCCAGCCGGCGGGCCGAGAGGGGGTCCAGCCCCGCCGACGGCTCGTCGAAGAAGAGGATCTCGGGGTCGAGGGCCATGGCGCGGGCCACGCCCACGCGCTTGCGCATGCCGCCGCTGATCTCCGCGGGATAATGGTCGCCGTAACCGGCCAGGCCCACCAGGGCGAGCTTGTATTCGGCGATGGCGCGCATCTGCTCCGGCGCCAGCCGGGTGTACTGCTCCAGCGGCAGGCAGATGTTCTCCTCCAGGGTCATGGAGCTCCAGAGTGCGCCGCTTTGATACATGACACCATTGCGGCGCATCAGCGTATTGCGTCGCGCCGCCGACAGCTGCCACAGGCTCTCGCCGCCGAGCAGCACCCGCCCGGACCAGGGCGCGAGCAGGCCCGTGACACAGCGCATCACCGTGCTCTTGCCGCAGCCGCTGCCCCCCATGATGACGAAGACGTCGCCGCGGTGAATGTCGAATGTCAGATCCCGCTGCACCAGGGTCTCGCCATAGCCGAGCGAGATGCCCTCCAGGCGGATATGCACCGGCGCCGACGCCACGCCGGCTTCGTGTTCGGCATCGCTCACGACAGCCCCACCGCGTCGAAGATGATGGTGAGCACCGCCGCGGCGATGACGATGAAGACGATGGCCGTCACCACCGCCGACGTGGTCGCCTCGCCCACGGCGGCGGCGCTGCGCCCGCATTGCATGCCCCTGAGACAACCCGAGGCGGCGACGATGGCGCCATAGACCGTCGCGGCGATGAGGCCCTGGATGATGTGATTCCAGCCGATGGCGAGCTGGGTCTGGGTCAGGTAGGCGGACAGGGTGATACCGCCGACGACGGTGCCGACGAAGGCCCCGCCCAGGATGCCGAGCAAGTCCGCGTAGATGGCCAGCAGCGGCGTCATGGCGATGAGCGCCAGCATGCGCGGCAGCACCAGGAACTCCATGGGCGAGATGCCGAGGGTACGCAGTGCGTCGATTTCTTCGTTGACCTGCATGGTACCGATGCGCGCGGCGAAGGCGGCACCCGTGCGGCCCGCCAACACGATGGCGGTCACCAGTGCGCCCATCTGGATGACGGTGGCGAGCCCGACCAGATCCGCCACATAGATCTGCGCACCGAACTCCGCCAGTTGCTGATCACCGATGTAGCCGAGGATCATGCCCACCAGAAAGCTCACCAGCCCGACGATGGGCAGGGCGTCGGCGCCGGCCTCCTGCATGATCAGCCACAGGTCCGAGTGCTTGAAGCGCGCCCGCCCGAGCAGGAAGCGGCGAAAGGCGAGGGTGCCTTCGCCGAAGAATTCCATGATCTCGCCGGTGGACTGGATCAGATCCAGCGCATCGCCGCCGAGGCGGGTCAGGAAGGACGGCGCCGGCTGCATGGCATGGCCGCCGCGTCCGGTCTGCGGCAGGGAGCGGGCCAGCTCCAGGAGCTTGCGCAGGCCGGCGGGCAGGCCGTCCACGTCGCAGGCGATGCCACGCGTGCGGCAGAGCTGCTCCAGGCCGGCGACGAAGGTGACCAGCCCGGAGTCCCAGCCCGTCAGCGCCGCGGTGTCGAAACGCAGCCGCGTCGCCGCCGGCACCTGCGCCAACAGGCGCTCGGCGCGCAGCAGGCGCGGCAGACGCTGATCCAGCCGCCAGCTGCCCCCGAGCACCAGCGTCACTTGCTCGCCGTCGCTGTGCAGGTGGACTGTGGGTGGGGGGGTATCGGTCATGCGGGGGCAGGTGAGGCGGGTTTCGTGGCACACGCATCATCCTACGCGATGCCAAACGGGGTCTCTCGCCGCTCAGTCCCTCACCAGCGCGATTTCGCCCGTGCCGCCGGGCAGGTCCAGTCGCAGCGTCAGCTCGGCATAGAAGCCGGCGCTGTAGGGGGCATCGCCACAGCTGCAGCCGCCGACGATCTCCTCAGCAAGCACGCCCAGGCGCAGCCGGTCTCCAAGCCCATCGCGCTGCAGCAAGGTGATGCGCACGCTGGCCGGATCGACGCGGCCGCCCTGCTCGGTTGCCACCGTGAGCAGCGGATGAGCGGCGATGATCGGCGTCAGTGCTGCCAAGAGCGCCACGTCCCCGTGCCCGTCCCCGTCCCCGTCCCGGCAGCCGCGCATCGCCGCCGGCAGCGCGATCTTCGCCGTCGCGCCGGTCTCGGGCGGTGGCCGATGCCCGCTCATGGTTCGGCTCGCCCCGATGCCATGGGCTCGGAGGCGGTGCGCCGGGCAAAGTCGTCGATGAGCGCAGCCACCCGCGCCGTCGCCACATGGTGCAGCCCATGACCGATGTCCGGCAGGCGCACCACCTCCGCCAGGGGTGCCTGCCGCACCAGGCGATCGGTATGGTTCCAGGCCGGCACGACATCGTCCGCGTCACCGGTGATGAGCAGCAGGGGTCGGCGGATGTAGGCATAGTGGGCGCTCTGGCGCTCCAGAAAGTGGCTCAAGTAGCGTACGTCCTCGGCATTGGCGAGAAAGGTGTCCGGGCGCAGCGTCAGCTCGACGCCGGTGCGCGCCAGATAATCCGGCGGCGGCGCATTGGGTGCAAAAGTGCCGTTGAGGGCGTCGCCCAGCAGCAACCTGCCAAGCGTGAGCGGCATGGTGTGGGCGAAGAGGCTGCCCACCACGGGCACGCCGGCGAGATCATTGTACCAGGAGACGCCGCCTTTCCACGGGTGGCTGCCGCCCGCCAGCAGCACGCCGCCGGCGGCGTCGTCGGGATAGGCGAGCAGGTAGGCCAGCACCACGGCCCCGGCCAGCGAATGTCCCACCAGCACCGGGCGCTCGATGCCGAGGGAGAGCAGCAGCTCGTGCAGCAGGTGTGCCTGCTCGGCGGGATCGGGCCACTGGCTCGCACCGCCCGCGCCGTGGCCATCGGCGCGCGCCCGGCGCTCGCTGTAGCCATGGCCGGGGCGATCGATGGCGACGACGCGATGCTGTTGCGCCAGCGGTGGCAACAGGCTCGCACGGAAGTCGAGCAGGCTGGTGGATGCGCCGTGCAACAGGACGATGGGCACGGTGTCGGCGTCTTCGGGGCCGGCGATCAGGTAGTGCAGGCGCAGACCATCGATCTTCGCGAACTGACCCACGGGCGGAAAGCGCGCCTCGAGGCGGTGTGTTTCCAGGTGCGTCAGGCTGGCGAGGGCAGCCAGCAGCAGCAGTGGGGCGACGAGCCAGGGCATTGGTGGTTAGAGGTGTTCGTGCATAGGGAGTCCGGATTGGCGCCGGCACAAGCGCGCGGCGTCCGCCGGGTGCGCCGACGGCGGCGGACGACGCGCCGAATACCCGCCGGTGTGTTCAGCGGTCGCTTTCCGCCGCCTGCGCTCGCACCGATGCGGGCAGCGGTTGGCGGTGCGAGAAGAGTCCGCTGCGCGCCGTCTCGGTAATGGCCGACACCGCCGGATGCTTGATGCGACGCTCGGCCGAGATGATGTAGAACCGTTCGGTGACTTCGTCGCTGCGGCCGACGATTTCCACGTCGTATTTCCGCAGCACGTCGTCTTCCACGGCCTGAGGTACGCTGAACACGCCTGCGCCGGCCTCGCCGAAGGTCTTCATCAGGGCGCGATCCTCGATCTCTGCCACCACTTGCGGCTTGATGTCCAGGCGGTCGAGCCATTGATCCAGCGCCCGGCGCAGGGCGCTGTGGTTGCTTGGCATGAGCATGGGCGCGCCGTCCAGCGATCGCGGAAAGTCGGCGCGCAGCCGGGCGGCGAGTGGGCGGGCGGCGCAGAACACGCTCGGCGTCTCGCCGAGGGCATGATTGTAGGCGCGGATGCTGAGCGCCGGATTCAGCGGGCTGTCGGTCAGCACCAGGTCCAGCTTGTGCACCGACAGGTCCGCCAGGAGCTCGGTCAACGGGCGCTCGACGCACTGCAGTCGAACCGGCTCGTCCATGCTCAGAGCCGGTGCCAGCACCCGGTGGGTGAGCAGCTTGGGCACCACCATGGCCACGCCGACGTTGAGCGTGAGTCCGCCGCCGGGGGTGCGTCCGGCGAGCACGTCCTCGAGCTCGTCGCCGATGCGAAACATCTCGTCCGCGTATGAGAACACGAGCCGTCCGGTCTCTGTCAGCGCAAGCCCGCGTCCGGATTTGGTGAACAGCTTGGCGCCGACTTGCTCCTCCAACTCGCGCAGCTGACCACTGATGGTCTGTGGGGTGAGATGCAGGATGTCTGCGGCGCGGGCGATGGAGCCGTGGCTGGCGACGGACCAGAAATAGCGCAGATGTTTGAGGTTGAGATGGGCCATGGCTGCGGAATGCCGAGTCGGGCTGCCGGTTCGGGCTCAATGCCTGCGCCGAAACAGTTCGGTTACGTCGATGCTTGTGGGGTCAAGATTCTGGAATTTCGAGTTACGCATTGGCTCGGTCCAACATGCGCTGCGTCGACGGGCGCGGCTCAGTCGCCGGCTGTCCGGGTGAGGTCTACCGGCGCATCGAGCGCCCGGCCGTCGAGCAGCGCACGGCCGGTGCCGTCGAGGCGCAATCGACCCGCGGCGAACCAGCGCACCGCCAGCGGGTAGAGTCGGTGCTCCTGCGCCAGCACCCGCGCGGCGAGGCGCCCGGCGTCGTCGCCGGGCAGCACCGGTACCCGCGCCTGGAGCACCGGCGGGCCGCCGTCGAGTGCCTCGGTGACGAAGTGTACGGTGGCGCCGTGCTCGCTGTCGCCGGCCGCCAGGGCGCGCTGATGGGTGTGCAGACCCGGATACTTGGGGAGCAGCGAGGGATGAATGTTGAGCATGCGCCCACGGAAGCGAGCCACGAAGGCGGGTGTGAGTATGCGCATGAAGCCCGCGAGGATCACCAGCCCAGGGGCGAATCCACCGAGCAGTGTGGCCAGTGCCTGATCGTACTCGACGCGGCTGCCGAAGTCCTTGTGGCTCAGCACCCGGGTTGTGATGCCAGCGCTGGCAGCGCGTGTCAGCCCATAGGCGTCGGCGCGGTTGCTCACCACCAGGCGTATGTCGATGGCGAGCTCGCCGGCCTGGCAGCCGTCGATGAGGGCCTGCAGATTGCTGCCGCCACCCGAGATGAGCACCACCACGGGCAAGCGGGGTCGCGGCGCATCAACGGCCACCGGCGTACTCGACGACAGGCTTGCCCCGGTGCGCCTCCACCCGGCCGATGATCCAGGCCTGCTCCCCGGCGGTGCGCAGCAAGCCGCAGGCGCCCGCTGCACGCTCGGCGGGCACGCATGCAATCATGCCGACGCCGCAGTTGAAGGTGCGCAGCAACTCCGCCTGGGTGATGTTGCCGGTGTCCCGGAGCCAGCGGAAGACGGGCGGCGGTGACCAGGTGCGCAGGTCCACCACGGCCTTGGTGCCCGCCGGCAGCACCCGCGGCAGGTTCTCGGTGATGCCGCCGCCGGTGATGTGGGCCAGCGCACGCGCGCCGCCGTGGCGGATCAGCGCGAGTGCCGGCTTGACGTAGATACGCGTGGGGGCGAGCAGGGCATCGCCGAGGGTGGTGAGCGCCTCAGCGGTGGCATCGAGCGGCTGCTCCAGGCTGGTGCCGCTCGTCTCCAGCAGTCGCCGGATCAGCGAGAAGCCATTGGCGTGGGGGCCGCTGGAGGCGAGCGCGATCAGCGCATCCCCCGGCTTGACGCGGCTCGGCTCGAGGATGGCGTCCTTCTCGACGATGCCCACGCAGAACCCGGCGAGGTCATAGTCGCCGGCATCGTACATGCCGGGCATCTCGGCGGTCTCGCCGCCGATGAGCGCACAGCCGGCGCGCTTGCAGCCCTCGGCGATGCCTTCGACCACCGCCGCGGCGGTGTCGACAGCGAGCTTGCCGGTGGCGTAGTAGTCCAGAAAAAACAGCGGCTCGGCGCCGCAGACGACGATGTCGTTGGCGCACATGGCCACCAGATCGATACCGACGCCCCTGTGGCGCCCGGCGGCGACCGCCAGCTTGAGCTTGGTGCCGACGCCGTCGGTGCCCGACACCAGCACCGGGTTGCGATAGCCCTGGGGCAGCTCGAACAGCCCGCCGAAGCCGCCGAGCCCGGAGAGCACACCGGGCCTGCGCGTGGTGGCCACCGCAGGCTTGATGCGCTCGACGAGCGCCTCGCCGGCGTCGATGTCGACGCCGGCATCGCGGTAGGTCATGGATTCGCTGGTCATCGCTGGCGGCCTCGGCTGGGCTGGATCGTTGCATGAACGGCGCGGCGCGCGCCGCCGCCGTATTCTCGCATGCTCCCCCGCGGCGGCAATGCCCTGACGACGCGCCGGTATCTTCGGCGCGGCGGCCACGGGTGTCATTCGAGGATGCGCATGTCCTTGCTCAGCGGCGCCGGCGCCTGCTGCTTCGGCGCGCCGGGCTCGGTGCGCTCCGGCGAGCCCCGGCGCAGGCGCGCTTCCACGCGGATGGCCGCCATGCGCTTCTCGTCGTTGATCTGCGGATACAGCGGATAGTGCCGATCGACCTCCACGGCGTGGCGCTTGGCCGCCACCTCAAGGCGCTCGCGGTCCTCCCGGCGCAGGCCCTGCAGCAGCAGCAGGATGGGCGCCGTGCGCAGCAGGTAGCGCTGGCAGAGATCGTGCTCCCGGTCCGAGCGCCAGTCCTCGCGCACCAGCAGGGGCGGAAAGTCGCCGCCGTCGCCGGGCGCCCGCTCGAACCAGGCGCAGCGCGGCGCCGCACCGGCGCGTTGGGTCACCATGTCCTGAAAGCGGTGATTCACGGGCGGCTCCTGACGTGCCTGCTCCTCGGGGGTCGAGTCGATGCGCAGCTTCGAGTGGGGCAGCGCCGTCCAGCCGCTTTTGGTCGGATAGGTGGACATCTGCGACGCCTCACAGCAGGAAAACAGCAACGCCAGCGGGGCGTCGTCCCGGCCGTCCAGCAGCCAGTACTCGAACACGTCCGCGGCGGGGAAGGGCACCGTCGCCGAGCGCAGAAATGTCGCCAGCTCGTCGATGCATGCGCTCACCTGGGCGGCGTCGAGCACCGCCGGCAGCACATAGGGCGTGAGTTGGTCGCCCTGAAAGTGGGCGACGCGGTAGTAGCCGCGATCGAGCGCGTAGCCCAGCGGCATCTGCGCCTGGCCCGATGTCTGGCCCGATGTCTGGCCCGGCGTCTGGCCGCGCCGCGGCACGTAATGCACCTCCCAGCTGACGCCGTCGAAGCTCTGCGCCCGCGCGCGCTCCGATTGGACGATCTGCACGACGCCGGAAAAGGGTGGCAGCAGACGCTGGGAGTAGGCTCGGATGTTCGACATGATGGGCTTGGGGCTCGAATCTCATGATAAAGCTGGCGGTCCTGCACAGCGGCGCGGTACCGCCGACAGCCGACACGGTGCCCGAGTCTACCGCGATGGGAACGCCCGGCGATCACCCGGCGCCGGGCGATCCCATCGCCGCCGGCGCGCCGGGGTGACCGGCATCGGCGCGGCGGCGGGGGCTCACGTATCATGCCGGCATCGATTCGCAGTCTCCGGAGTCTATCGCGATGCTTTGTCTGCGCGGCGCACCCGCCCTCTCCGCCTTTCGTTTGGCCAAGCTGACGCAGCGCCTGCGGGCGGCCGGCCTGCCGGAGACGCGCCTGACGGCCGAGCTGGTGCACTTTGCGGATCTCTCCCGCAACCTGAGCGCGGACGAGCGTCTGCTGCTGGAGGCGCTGCTGCGCTATGGGCCGCAAGCCGATGTCGATGCCCATGCCAAGGAGACGGGCGGCCGGCTGCTGCTGGTGGTGCCCCGGCCCGGAACCATCTCCCCCTGGTCGTCCAAGGCAACGGAGATCGCGCAGCGCTGTGGCCTGGAGCCGATCAGGCGCCTGGAGCGGGGCGTCGCCTACTGGCTGCAGGCAACCACCGACCTGGATGATGCGGCCCTGCGGGCGGCCGCCGCCGAGCTCCACGACCGCATGACCGAGGTGGTGCTGTTCGACCTCGCCGATGCCGAGGCGCTGTTCGTCCAGGCCGAGCCGGAGGCCCTCGGACGGGTGGACCTGTTGGCGGGCGGACGCGAGGCACTGGTGGCGGCCAACGGCACACTGGGCCTGGCACTGTCCGACGATGAGATCGACTATCTGGTGGCGAGCTTCGGCGCCCTCGGCCGCAACCCCACCGACGTCGAGCTCATGATGTTCGCGCAGGCCAACTCCGAGCACTGCCGGCACAAGATCTTCAACGCCGACTGGGTCATCGACGGCGCGCCGCAGCCGAGCTCGCTGTTCCAGATGATCCGCCACAGCACGCGCTGCTCGCCCGCGGGCGTGCTCTCGGCCTATGAGGACAACGCCGCCGTCATCGTCGGCTGGCCCGGCCGGCGCTTCCTGCCGGAGCCCGCGACCGGCCAGTACCGCCCGAGCGCGGAGCCGGTGCATATCCTGATGAAGGTGGAAACCCACAACCACCCCACCGCCATCGCGCCCGACCCCGGGGCGGCCACCGGCGCCGGCGGCGAGATCCGCGACGAGGGCGCCACCGGCCGCGGCGCCAAGCCCAAGGCGGGCTTGAGTGGCTTTTCGGTGTCCAATCTGCGTATCCCGGACTTTGGCCAGCCCTGGGAGGCGGGGCAGGACTGGGGCAAGCCCGGGCGCATGGTCGCGGCGCTGGACATCATGCTGGAGGGGCCCATCGGTGCCGCCGCCTTCAACAACGAGTTCGGCCGGCCGAACCTCGCCGGCTGGTTCCGCACCTTCGAGCAACGGCTGCCCGCCGCCGACGGCGGCATGGCGCTGCGCGGCTACCATAAGCCCATCATGCTCGCCGGGGGCTTGGGCAACATCCGGGCGGAGCATGTGCAGAAGGCGGATTTCCCGGCGGGCACGCCCCTGATCGTGCTGGGCGGTCCGGCGATGCTCATCGGCCTCGGTGGCGGGGCCGCCTCCAGCATGGCCAGCGGCGCCTCGGCGGCGGATCTGGATTTCGCCTCGGTGCAGCGCGCCAACCCGGAGATGCAGCGCCGCTGCCAGGAGGTGATCGATCGCTGCTGGGCGCGCGGCGACGAGAATCCGATTCTGTTCATCCACGATGTCGGCGCCGGCGGCCTGTCCAACGCCCTGCCGGAGCTGGTGCACGACGGCGCCGATGGCGGCACCGGCGGCGCCACCTTCGAGCTGCGCCGGGTACCCAACGCCGACCCCGGCATGGCGCCCATGGCGATCTGGTGCAACGAGGCGCAGGAGCGCTATGTGCTGGCGGTGGCGCGGGCGCGCCTGGACGATTTCGCGGCCATTTGTGAGCGCGAGCGTTGCCCCTACGCCGTCGTCGGCACGGCCGCGTCCGAGGCGCAGCTCAGGCTCACCGACCAGCACCTGGGCGAGACGCCCATCGACATGCCCATGCAATTGCTGTTCGGCAAGCCGCCCAAGATGACCCGCGACGTGGCTCGGCGGCCGGCGCCCGTAGCGGCCTTCGACGTCGTCGACATCGACCTCGCCGAGGCCGTGTGCCGCGTGCTGCGGCTGCCGGCGGTGGCCGCCAAGACCTTCCTCATCACCATCGGCGATCGCACGGTCACCGGCCTGGTGGCGCGGGACCAGATGGTGGGCCCCTGGCAGGTGCCGGTGGCGGATTGTGCCGTGACCCTGACCGACTACGACGGGCTCACCGGCGAGGCCATGGCCATCGGCGAGCGCACGCCGCTGGCCCTGCTGGACGCCCCGGCCGCCGGTCGTATGGCGGTCGCCGAGGCCATCACCAACATCGCCGCCGCGCCCATCGGGCAGCTCGGTGACATCAAGCTCTCCGCCAACTGGATGGCCGCCGCCGGCTATCCCGGCGAGGACGCGCGCCTCTACGACACGGTCCGCGCCGTGGGCGAGGCGCTGTGCCCGGCGCTGGGCATCGCCATCCCCGTGGGCAAGGACTCCATGAGCATGCAGACCCTGTGGCGGGGCGATGACGGTCGCGAGCACCGCATGGCGGCGCCCTTGTCGCTGATCGTGTCGGCCTTTGCGCCGGTGACGGACGCCTCACGCGGTCTCACCCCGCAGCTGCGGGCCGAGCCCGAGGCCGCGCTGGCGCTGGAGGATACGGATCTGCTGTTGGTGGACCTCGGGGCGGGACAGGACCGGCTCGGCGGCTCCTGTCTCGCGCAGGTGTTCCAGCGCCTCGGCAGCACGCCGCCGGACCTCGACGACCCGGCGCTGCTGCGGGGCTTCTTCGCCGCCGTCCAGCAGCTGAACGACGAAGGCCGCCTGCTCGCCTACCACGATCGCGCCGATGGCGGGCTGCTGGTCACACTCGCCGAGATGGCCTTCGCCGGGCGCTGCGGCATCGATGTGGACCTGGCGCTGCTGCCGGCGGGCGGCCACGCGGCGCCGGCGCGTCGGCCCGTGGCGGCCCTGTTCAGCGAAGAGCTGGGCGCGGTGCTGCAGATCCGCCGCTCCGAGCGCGGGGCGGTGCTGGCCCGCCTGAGCGAGCACGGCCTGGCGGACTGCACGGCCGTCATCGGCCGCCCGACGGCGTTGCAGCGCATCGTCATCCGCCAGGGTCTGCACACCCCGCTGGATGCGAGCCGCGCCGAGCTGCAGCGGCTGTGGTCCGAGACCAGCTGGCGCATGCAACGCCTGCGCGACAACCCCGACTGCGCCGACGAGGCGCACGCCCGCATCGACGCCGAGGACCCGGGGCTGCATGCGGTGTTGAGCTTTGCGCCGGCGGACGACGTCGCCGCGCCTTACCTCAAGACCGGCGTGCGGCCGCGGCTGGCGGTGCTGCGCGAGCAGGGCGTCAATGGCCAGCTGGAGATGGCGGCGGCCTTCCACCGCGCCGGCTTCGACTGTATCGACGTGCACATGACCGACATCATCGCCGGCCGCTGCGATCTCGCGGATTTCAAGGGCCTTGTCGCCTGCGGTGGCTTCAGCTACGGAGACGTGCTCGGCGCCGGCGAGGGCTGGGCCAAGACCATCCTCTTCAACCCCCGCGCCCGCGAGCAATTCCAGGCCTTTTTCGCGCGCGCCGATACCTTCGCCCTGGGTGTTTGCAACGGCTGCCAGATGCTGGCGAACCTGCGCGCGCTGATTCCGGGCGCCGAGCACTGGCCGCACTTCGTGCGCAACCGCTGCGAGCAGTTCGAAGCCAGGCTCAGCCTGGTGGAGGTGCTGGACTCGCCCTCGGTGCTGCTCGCCGGCATGGCCGGCTCGCGCCTGCCCATCGCCATCGCCCACGGCGAGGGCCGCGCCGAGTTCCGCGACGCGGGGCACCTCGCCGCCGCGGCGCCCTGCACCGCGGTACGCTATGTCGAGACCAGCGGCGAGCCGGCGAGCCGGTATCCCGCCAACCCCAACGGCTCCCCCGGCGGCATCACCGGCCTCACCAATGCGGATGGGCGCGTCACCATCCTGATGCCGCATCCGGAACGGGTGTTCCGCAGTGTCCAGCATTCCTGGTGCCCAACGGACTGGGGCGAGGATGGGCCCTGGCTGCGCTTGTTTCGCAATGCGCGGGTCTGGGTTGCTTGAGCAGACATCGACCCACGCCGGGTATCGAGCCATCCATTTGACTGCACCGAGGCGCTGCCATGAACCACTCCGAGCCGGCACCAGACTGTTACTTCTGCCGTGTGAGTCGCGGTGAGGCCGATCCGTTCATATTCGAGAATCGTTCTTTCGTGGGCGTGTTCGACGCCCATCCCGTGAATCCCGGGCACGCCTTGCTCATCCCGAAAAGGCATGTCGTCTCCATCTTCGATCTTGACGCCCTGGAAGAGGCGGACTATTTCAGTGCGCTGCGGGGCGTGAAGGCTGCCATTGAGGCCACCGATCTGGGAGCCCTCTACCGGGAGATGCGCAACCGGGATTATCTGCGCGACAGGCCCAAGGACCAGATCGAGGCGGTGTTGCAGCTGGCGTTTCTACACCAGCGCCCCGACGCCTATACCGTTGGCAACAACAATGGCAGAGCCGCGGGAAGAAGCATCGATCATTTGCATGTCATCGTGCTGCCCCGCTACCACGGCGATGTGCCGGACCCGCGCGGCGGCATCCGCAACGTCATCCCGCAGCGCGCGCACTATGCCAGGCGCTGAGGCGCGGCCCTCCGGGCCAACATCGCCACGGCGTCTGAGACCGCCGCTTCCCCACGCCCGCATGCGCAGCCGCGCGAGCCACCAACACCGGCGGACCGACCCGACTCGCACAGGCGACGTCAAACAATGGGCGTGTCCCTGAAGAGCACCGCCGGACGGTCGCGCCGGCGGTGTCGGGTCAGCCCGATGCCGCAGGGGCCGCGATGCTGTCGAGCCAGGCCTTCTGCGCCGCGCGACGGCGGCGGCGCTCGAGCGCCGCGCGGATGCGCGCGCGCACTTGCGTCAAGGGGAGGGCGCGTGCGGGCTCGATGCCCTCGCAGAGGAGAATATGGAAGCCCATCTGCGATTCCACCGGGGCGCTGATGGACCCTGCGGGCAGTGCGAACAGCGCGGCGTCCACCTCGGGGAAGAGCTGACCGCGAACGATGTCGCCGAGCGCGCCGCCCTCCATGGCCGTGGGGCACTCGGAGTGACGGTGCGCGAGGCGGGCGAAGCGTTGCGCCGGCGTGCCGTCGCCCGCCGCCTGCAGCTCGGCGGCGAGGGTGGTGGCGCGGGCGTGGGCGGCGTCGCGTGTGTTCTCCGCATAATCGGCATTGACGGTGATGAGGATGTGCCGGGCGCGTCGGCGCTCGGGGGTCCGGAAGCGCTCCGCGTGCAGTTCGTAGAAGCGCTGGACGTCGGTGTCGGTGACGGCGCTGTGACGACTGCCGACGCGCTGCATGACGGCGTCGAAGGCGAGCTCCCGGCGCAGGGCATGCCGCAGCCCGGCCGCATCCAGGCCATTGCGGGCGAGGTCTGCGTGAAACGCCTCAGGGGTCTCGAAGCGCGCGGCGATGGCGGCGAGGCTTTGCTCGACGCCGCCGGCCGCAATCACCACCTCGGCGGCCTCGTCCGAGCCCAGCACCAGACGCTCCAGCGCGAAGGTCCGTTGCGCCTGGGCCTCGGCGGCGGCACGCTGGGCCTCGTTCAAGGCCGGAATATTGCACTGGCACTGCTCGGTGGCGGCGCGCAGCAGATGGTAGCGATATGCGGCCCCGGCGTCGGGGCCGGACGCTGCGGCGGCACTGGTAGCGGCGGTCGCGGTGGCGGCTGGGCTCATGCGGCATTCTCCGGAGCGATGTTCGGCGGCGGCTCGAGGGCGGCCTCCGGCACTTGCAGGGTGTTGCAGCCGGGAAAGTCGACGTAGTACGCGACATCGCCCGGGCTGCCGTCGGCGCGCGGGCTGCCCCGCAGCACCCGGGCGATCTCGCCGACGGTGCCGGGCGCCACCAACACGCGCCCGCCGGCGCCGAGCGCCATCCGGGCGGCGACCTTCTCTCGGGACTCGAACAGGCTGGGTGTCCAGGGCTCGGCGGCGCCCTGAAGCTCTTCTTCACGGCAACCGACGATGCGGCCCTGTGTCAGAAAGTGCACCGTGTAGATGATCTGATCCTGCAGGAAGGTGCCGACGTCCCGCACGAAGCCGGTGCTGCCCCGGCGCACCAGCAGCGCACCGGTGGGCTCGCCGGGGAAAGTGCCGTCGTTGCGCACGTTGCGCAGCACGCGCACCTCGGCGCCGAAGTCGAACTTAGGACGCATGATCGGCGGTGCCTGCCCGGAGGGCCTCGGGCGCGGCCTCGGCGCGCCCGGCCAGCAGCTCGTCCAGCCCCACGCTGACGGACCGCGGCGCCTGCATGCGAAAGACATGGAAGACCTTTTCGGTGCGGGCATCGGAGCCCACGAAGTCTTGATAGGCGGCGCCGAGCAGCGCGGCGTAGCGCTCGAAGCGGGCCGTCGGGTCGGAGGGGGTGTCGTCCTCCGCCGCCAGGTAGTCGTGGAAGCGCTGCAGGATATGCAGCCGGTTCACGTGCACGATGGCCGCATCGAAGGGCACCGCAAAGAAGGTGAGAAAGTCCTCTGCGCTCTCCAGCTCATCGAGGGCATCGTCGAAGGCGTCCAGGGTCGCGGGTGTGACGTCGGTCATGGCGGGTCTCCAGGCGGTTGTGGGTGCGAAAGGCCGGGTGCGGGCTCGTTGCTCGTTGGAGCGCTCGTTGGGAGGCTCGCGTCAGCATGGCGCGGGTCGTGGCTGCGTGGGCCTGTGGGCTCGATGCCAGCGTCGCTGATGCGCGGCTGCGGGCCAGCGCGCTCACGCGCGCTCGGCGGTGGCGTCCAGCGCCGTGTCGGCGGCGGCGGATACGCCCCCCCGCGCCGGCGCGCTCGCCGCGAGCTGATCCAGAAAGCGGCGCAGGTCATCGCCCTGCGGCGCGTGCTTGGTGGTCGTGAC
The DNA here is from genome assembly GCF_913062725.1 of uncultured Thiohalocapsa sp. GTDB lineage: Bacteria > Pseudomonadota > Gammaproteobacteria > Chromatiales > Chromatiaceae > Thiohalocapsa. The sequence continues at coordinate 11,620 of NZ_CAJXWY010000005.1, read as the reverse complement.
GAAGCGGCGCACCAGCGGCAGCAGCCGCTCGGCCTGGCTGTCGTCGATGGCGGTGGCCAGCAGCGAAGCGTAGGCCATCTGCACGGCATGACGACCGGAGTGCTTGCCGAGCACCAGACGGTGGCAGCGGCCGACCTCGGCGGGGTCGATGCCCTGGTAGTTGCGGGGGTCCTTCAACAGGCCGTCCACGTGGATGCCGGCCTCGTGGGTGAAGGCGCCGTCGCCCACCAGGCTCTTGTGCCAGGCCACCGGATGGCCGGAGGCGGTGGCCACCAGCCTGGACAGGGCCTCGAACCGGGTCAGGTCCACGCCGGTATCCAATTGATGCACGTGGCGCAGGCCCACCACCACTTCTTCCAGCGCCGCATTGCCCGCGCGCTCGCCCATGCCGTGGACTGTGGTGTTCACATGCGTGGCGCCGCCGCGCACCGCCGCCAGGGTGTTGGCGGTGGCGAGCCCCAGATCGTCGTGGGCGTGCATCTCGATGTCGCAGCTGCAGGCGCTGGCCAGGTCGAAGAGACGCTCGCGGGTGCCGAAGGGGTCCAGCAGGCCGACGGTGTCGGCGAAGCGCACCCGCCGCGCGCCGGCCCGCTGCGCGGCCTCCGCCACCTGCTTGAGAAAATCGGGGTCGGCGCGCGAGGCATCCTCCATGCCGACGCCGACGCCGAGCCCCAGATCCAGCGCCGTCGGCACCAGTCGCGCGATCTGCGCCAGCACCCAGTTGCGGTCGCGGCCGAGCTTGCGCGCGATCTGCTGATCCGACACCGGCATGGACAGGTCCACCAGGCCCACGCCCAGGCCGCGGCAGGCGGCGATGTCCGCCGGCAGCATACGTGCCCAGACCATGAGACGGGCATGCAACCCTAAGTCTGCGGTGGCACGGATGGCCTCGCGCTCGTCCTCGCCCATGGACGGGATACCCACTTCCAGCTCCGGCACGCCGAGGGCATCGAGCCCGCGGGCGATGGCGAGCTTCTCCTCCAGCGAAAAGGCCACGCCCGCCGACTGCTCACCGTCGCGCAGCGTGGTGTCGTTGATGGTGATCAGCGAGCGGGGCTCACGGCGGGTGGCGGCGGCGTCGGTCTGCATCGGCCTGCTCCACAAGGGTGTTACAGCGAGGCGAAGCAAATGACGGGCCAGCCTGCAGGCGGCTTGCGAATCAAGCGCTTGTCAGCACAGGCCCGGCGGGCGCTGGGGGCTTTGCGACAGCGCCGACGGCCGCTTGTCGGGGATGCGACGCGCGGCGGGCTGGGGCCGTGCGCGGGGTCAGTCCGGCAGCCAGTCCGGGCGCAGGATCTGCTCGGCGTCCGTCGATTGACGCCAGGGCATCGGCGCCCGCGGCGCGCCGGTCGGCATCGGCTTTTGTCCGGGCGGTGGTTGTCCCCAACTTTTGGTGCATGGACGCACGACGGTTACCGGCCCACAGTTGGGCAAACGGGCTGCAATCGGCGCTGCTGGTGGCAACCCTGGCGGCGCTGCTGGGCCTGTTGGCATGGATCGTCGGCGGCGTCACGCTGGTGGTGCTGGCGCTGGCGTTGGCGGCCTGGCTCTATCTCGCCAACCCGGCGGCCTCGCCGCGGCTCGTCATGCTGCTTTACCCCGGGCGGCTGCTGCACCCGCGCGAAGCGCCGCAGCACTATGCGCTGCTGCGGGAGCTTGCCCGCCGCGCCGGCCTGCCCGAGGTGCCCAGACTCTATTACATCCCGTCGCGGGTCATGAACGCCTTCGCCACCGGCAGCCGCGACGACGCCCTGGTGGCCGTGTCCGACGGCCTGCTGCGGCGACTGGACCTGCGCGAGCAGGCCGGCGTGCTGGCCCATGAGATCAGCCATGTGGCCAATGGTGACCTCGCCGTCATGGCCTTTGCGGACTTGGTCAGCCGGGTGGCTGGCGCGTTCGGTTTGCTCGGGCAGATCCTGTTCCTGCTGAGCCTGCCGACGGCCTTGCTCACCGGGGCGGACATGCCCTGGCTGGCGCTGGCGATCCTGCTGGCGGCGCCCACGCTGAGCGCCCTGGTGCAGCTCGCCCTGTCGCGCAACCGCGAGTACGAGGCGGACCTCGCCGCCGCCGAGCTCACCGGCGACCCGGCGGGCCTCGCCTCCGCGCTGGACAAGCTGGAGCGCTATCAGGGGCGCTACTGGGAGCAGATCTTCATGCCCGGCCGCGGCGTGCCGGAGCCCTCACTGCTGCGCACCCACCCGGACACGGCGGACCGCGTGCGCCGGCTCATGGCTCTGGTGCCGCGCCGCCCCCGGCTGCCCGTGGACCATGCCAGCCCGGTGTTGCGGCGGCCGCCGCCGCTGTCGCCGCGCTGGCGGCCGCCGGGGCTGTGGTACTGAATTTGCCCCAGGTCACCGTCATCGCCCATCAACCACCAGCACTCGCGCGCCGGCTGCCCAGCCTGCCGTCAGCCCGGCTGCTGTCGCCCCCGTCGCCGCGGGCCGCCACGCGTCCCATCGCCAGCAGGCACAGCAGCCCAATCACCATGATGGCGCCGACCATGATCAGCGAGCCGTTGAAAGTGCCGCTCAGCTCGGCCAGTTCGCCGGCAACCACCGGGGCGACGATCTGCGCGACGCCGTAGCCCACCGTCAGCCGCGCCATGATCCGCGCCGGATACGCCGGGTAGCGCACCCCGACCATCGTCAGCACCAGGGAGACGATGCCGATGAACGTGAGGCCGAACAGCAACGAGCTCGCCACCGCCGCCGTCAGGGAACCGCTGAAGACCGGCAGCAGGATGCCGATGATCTGCAGCAGATAGGCCAGTTGCAGCGCGCGCAGATAGCCCCAATGGCGCGCCAGCCGGTCCCAGAGAATCGGCGCCGGTGCGGCGGCGAGCCCCACCAGCAGCCACATCAGGCCGCCCTGTCCGCTCAGCGTCGGCTGCTGCTCGGTGATCAGCACCGTGAAGGTGGCATTGATCGCATAGCCGAAGCCGGCGCAGAGATACGCCGCCTGCAGCAGCCACAACCAGAGCGGCCCGGGCTCGCCCGCGGCTGCGCCGGCACCCGGTTGGCGCTGCGGGCCCTGATCGGGCCGCGGCAGCCAACGCCAGGCGGGGATCAGCAGCACTAACCCGGCGGCGCTCAGCAGCCACCACTGATCGCGCCAGTCGCCGTGGGGCGCAGCCAGCTCCACCAGGAGCCCACCCAGCACGATCCCGAGCCCGAGCCCGCTGAAATGCAGCCCGAGCTCGTTGCGGTGTCCGTGGCGGATCAGCCAGCCCAGGATCAGCCCCGAGCCCAGCATCAGGCCACCGGCGGTGCTGAGTCCCGCCAGGTAGCGGCTCAGGCCCCAGATGAGCGCAGAGTCGGCGAGCGGCATCATCGCCGTGGTCAGCACCGCCAGGAGCAAGCTGAGGCGATACAGGCGGTCCTTCAGCATCAGATCCTTCAGCCGGGTCACCAGCAGCACGCCGGACAGGTAGCCGAGGTAGTTCCAGCCCGCAAGCCAGCCGGCGAGCGCATCACCCATGCCGGTCTGCGGCTGCATATAGGCCAGCATCGGCGTGTACGCAAAGCGCGCCACCCCCATGGTCAGTATCAGTGCACAGATACCGGAGGCGAGCACGATGATTGGACGAGGCGACATTGCCGGGGGCTGCGAGACCATTCAGGCGACACTCAAGTGTCGTTGCGCGCCCAAGGCGGTGTCCCGCGGGACGGCGTCCCCAGACGGCGTTCCAGGCGGGCATCAGTGGGCATCAGGGCCAGAGGCTAGCGGGGGCCGGGGGGGTGGTCAAGACGCAGCCGAGTGCGTCCGGGACGGGCACGGATACACTGCAGGTGCGGGAATAGGTCGCTGCTCCAGCGCCAACCCTACGGTTCCCATCGTGATGGGGCCTAGAGTATCCTGCCACCGTCGAACACGGAGAGCGTCAAAACTGTGGTGACGAACAACCAACTGCCTGCGGACGTCGCAGAACTGCGACTGCTGCTGGGCTATCTCGGCGAAAAAGACCAGTACAACTGGTGGCCATGCAGCTTTTTGGCGCCGGCCAGTGAGGCCTTTCTGCGGCCGGTATTTGCACGCACCAGTCTGCTGGCGCAGTACCAGGGTGTCTGCGAGGCGGCCTTGCGAGTCCACGACTGGCACATCGGTCTCGGCCGCCACTACCACCTCTACCGCCTGCCGGATGCCCTCGAGCGCGCGGCGGGGCAGGTGTTGCTCGAAGCCGACTTCGCGGATGGGATCAAACCCTGGATCGCGAACAGCGACGCGGCATTACAGCGCCTCTCGGCACTCTCCGAGCCACCCACCGAGTTCGCCTCAGGTCCGGTCCGCGTCGGATCCTACGCCGCCGATGACCTGCAGACACTGCTCCGCCGATGCGCGGGCTACTACCAACAGGCCATACGAGCCGGCGAGCAGAGTCTGCCCTACCTCCAAGCCACCGGGATCCATGGATGACCCCGTCCAGCGCCTCCTACAACACCCGGCTGCAGGCCGGTCTCGGTATGCTCGAGGAGACCCGTCGGCTGCTCGATCTCTATCAGCCGGGCATGACGACCTCGGCGCTGTACGATCTGGCCCTGACCTCGGGACAGTTTCCGCTGGTGTCCGCGCGTCGACTGCGCAATATCGTCGCCGAGTGTTTCGCGCCGCGTTACATCCGATCCGGCGTGGCGATCCACCTGAAGGCGCTGGCGCAGCCGCTTTCCGCCGCGGCATTCCAGCAGCTGCTGCTGGTGCACACGGCGCTTGCCAATCCCATCCTGGCTGACTTTATCCGCGAGGCCTACTGGGCGCGCTACACGGCCGGACACCCGACCATCGGCAAGGCGGATGCGCTCGCATTCGTACGCGAGGCGATTCGGGCCGGCAAGACCCGCACGGCCTGGTCAGACAGTACCCGTGACAAGGTCGCAGGCTACCTGATCGGCGCCTGCGCGGATTTTGGCCTGCTGGCGACCGTGCGCGCCGCGCAACGCCAGATTCAGCCGCCCCGTTTGCAGTCCACTACCCTAATCTTCTGCGCTTACTGGTTGCACCTGAATAATTTGGGCGATCAGGGGGTGCTGAATCATCCGCTCTGGTCCCTGTTCGCGCTGCAATCCCATGAGGTCGCCGAGGCCATGAAGCCCCTGGCACGTGACGGCTGGTGGATCATCCAGTCGGCGGCGGGGGCGGTACGCATCACCTGGTTGCACGCGAATCTCGAGGAGGTGACCCATGTCCTCGCTCAAGGCTGATTTCGACGAGCTCCTGGTGCGGATCGAGGCGGGGCGGGACTTTGCCCATGCCAGCTTCGAGCCGGTCTTCTATCTGGTGTTCCACCCCAGCGCCATGCTTGAGGCCAAGCGCCGACTGCCGGCTTGGGAGGCGCGCCTGATCAACGACGACTGGGAGGTGCATCGGTTCTCCATCGCCGAGGCTGTTGCTGACATCCTCGATAAACAGCCTGCCTTCATTCGCGCCGTCTGGCAGACGCAGGATGCCAAGGCGCCGCTGGCCTGGGACAAGACCAACAAGGCCCTGGCCGGGGCCCTAACCAAACAGGATGCCCTACAGCAGCGCCTGGAGGCACAGCTTCTGGCGCTCGAGGGACATGACAACGCCATCCTGCTGGTCACCGATCTGGAAGCGCTGCATCCCTACCTGCGCATCGGCTATCTGGAGGGGCAACTCCAGGGACGCTTTTCGGTGCCCACCATCATCTTTTATCCCGGTGTACGCACCGGCAAGACCCGTCTCAAGTTCCTCGGCTTCTATCCGGAAGATGGCAATTACCGCTCCGTTCATGTAGGAGGATGACCAACGCCATGGAGATCAAAGCACTCTTCGATGCCAACAAGGACATCTACCGCACCATCGAGAAAGTCATCACCTATGGCGCCTCGCAGGAGGCACGCCTCAAGGCCGAGATCTCTGAATACGTCGTCACCGACAGCATTGAGGAGCAGTTCGAAAAACTCCTCGACAAGATGGACGCAGCCATGGAGGCGGGCGGCGAAAACGAGGTTGGCGTCTGGGTTTCGGGCTTCTATGGCTCAGGTAAGAGCTCCTTCACCAAGTATCTGGGCTTCGCCTTCGACGATCGGGTGACCATCGACGGCAAGCCGTTTCTGGAGCACCTGCAACACCGGCTGAAAAAGGCCACCACCCGGGCCCGTCTGGCGACGGTCGCCAAGAAATACCCGGCGGCGGTGCTGATGCTGGATCTGGCGAGCGAGCAGGTGGCCGGCGCGACCATGGAAGAGGTCTCTACGGTCCTTTACTACAAAGTGCTGCAGTGGGGCGGCTACTCGCGCAACCTCAAGGTCGCGGCCTTCGAGCGTCGCACCAAGCAGGAAGGCCGGCATGATGAATTCCTGCAGCGCTTTCGCGACACCACCCAGGGGCAGGAATGGGTCGACTACCGCAACGATGAACTCGTGGTGGACAGCGTCATCCCCGAGCTGGCGCACCAGATGTATCCCAGCTTGTTCAAGACGCCCACGGCCTTCAGCACCGAGACCACCGAGATCATCCGCTTCGAGAACGACCGCGTCGCCGAGATGATCGAGATCGCCCGTGAGGCCACCGGCCGGGACTACATCCTTTTCATCGTCGATGAGGTCGGCCAATATGTCGGCTCGCGTCAGAACCTCATTCTCAACCTCGACGGCCTGGCCAAGAACCTCAAGACCATCGGCGACGGCAAGGTCTGGTTCATCGGCACTGCCCAGCAACGCCTGACCGAGGACAACGCCAGCGCCGCCCTCAACTCGCAGCAGCTTTCCAAGCTGAAGGACCGCTTCCCCATCCAGATCGACCTGGAGGCCAGCGACATCAAGGAGATCTGCTACAACCGCCTACTCGGCAAATCCTCCAGTGGTGAGGCCGAGCTGGGCGCGCACTTCGATCAGCATGGCCAGGCGCTGCGCCATCACACCAAGCTGACCGACGCCCGCGCCTATGGCGCCGATTTCGATCGCCAGACCTTCATCGACCTCTACCCCTTCCTGCCCGCGCATTTCGACCTGCTGCTGCACCTGCTTGGCGCTTTGGCCAGATCCACAGGCAGCATTGGTCTACGCTCGGCAATCAAGGTGGTGCAGGACATCCTGATCGAGGGCCCGGACGGCAAGACCCCCATCGCCGAGCAACCGGTTGGCTGGCTCGCCACCACCGTGACCCTCTTCGATGCGCTGGAGAAGGATATTCGTCGAGCCTTCGTGTCCTGGCACCAGGCCGTGGGCAAAGTCAAGCTCCGCTTCCCGGATTCCATGCTGCATCAGAGCGTCGGCAAGAGCATCTGTGTGCTGCAGATCCTGGGTAATCTGCCCATCAAGCGCCAGAACGTCGCTGGCCTGATGCACCCAGGCATCAGCGCCGCATCCATCGCCGAGCAGGTCGATGCGGCCATCGATGATCTGCTGAAGGACGAGATCGTTCCGCTGGGCGAGAAGGACGGCCTGCTGGCCTTCCACAGCGAAAAGCTCAATAGCATCGAGCAGGAACGCGCCCTGCTGCCGCTGCGCGCGGTCGAACTGCGGCGCATCCAGAACGAGGCCCTGAAGGAGACCTACAGCCCGCTGCCCGCGACTCAGCTGAACAACACCCTGACGGTGCAGACCGGGCTCAAGACCCAGGGCAGCAGTGCCCTGCCTGCCAGCCTGGCAGGCGAGCGCAATCCCATCCAGACCCTCATAGAACTCGTCGACCCCAGCGATTATGACAACGCCCGCACCCGGCTCAACGATGAGAGTCGCGAAAAATCGGCACGCCAGCAGATCTTCCTGCTTGGGCGCACCTCGCCGGAGCTCGACCTCCTGCAGAGCGAGATCCTTCGCAGCCGGGAGATCGCCAATCAGTACCGCAACGACCCCGACCAGGAGATCAAGGATTACTGTGCCGCACAGGGTGACCGCGTCAACCGGCTGACGCAGGAACTTGTTGCCAAGCTACAGCAGAGCCTGCGCAACGGCTCCTTCATCTTCCGTGGCGAGGTCAGCGCCGTCAGCAGCCTGCACGAGGATCTGATCGAGGCAGCGCGCAAGCAACTGGCCAAGGTCGTGGTACAGGTCTTCGATCGCCATGGCGAGGCGCCCGTGCGTGTTGGGACTGATCTCGCCGAGAAGTTCCTGCGCCAAGGCAAGCTCGAAGGCATGAGCAGCCAGCTCGATCCCCTTGGGTTGGTCAGGTTGCAGGCCGGGCAGGCGAGCATCGACACCCAGCACAAGGCCCTGGTCAGTATCCGCGACCTGATCGAGCGCCAGGGCAACATCGACGGCAAGCGCTTGAGCGATCTCTTCTCCAGTCCCCCCTTCGGCTGGTCGCCCGACACCCTGCGCTACCTGATTGCCGCCCTGCTGCTGGCCGGTGAGGTCAAGCTGAAGCTGGCCGGTCGCGAGATCACGGTCAACGGCCAGCAGGCCATCGACGCGCTCAAGAACAACAATAGCTTCAAACCTGTGGGGGTCAGTCTGCGCGACAACCGCCCCTCCATGGAGATGCTGGCCCGTGCCGCGCAGCGCCTGACCAGCCTGATTGGCGACACCGTGGTCCCTCTGGAAGACCACATCAGCAAGGCCGCGGCCAAAAGCTTCCCGGAATATCAGCATCAGTTCGCGCCGCTCGCGACCAAACTGCAGGGCCTTGGCCTACCCGGAAGCGACCGACTGGATCAGCTGAGCGATGACTTGATGGCCGTGCTCGCCACCGACGCATCGGACGCCGCCCAGCGCCTGGGTGCTGAGACCTCGACGCTCTACGACAGCCTGGAGTGGGCACGGGCGCTGCGCCAAGCCCTGGGCCAAGGGCTGGAGCAGACCCTGCGGGACCTGCGCCAGCACCTGGATGCGATCGCCGAGCTGCCGCCCACGGGCACTCCGGGCAAACTCCGCGACAGCCTGGAACAGCAATTGACCGACCTGGACAGCCGCCTGCAGCAGGAAGGCTTCTACAAACACGCCGCCGCCTTCGCGACCGGACTGAGCGATCTGCAGGCCGCCGTGCGCGACACCGTCCAACAGATGTGTGAGGACCAAGCCCGGCGCCTGCAGGATGCCAAGGAGGATCTGACGCGCCTACCGGAATGGTCGCTGCTGTTGCCCCCGGATCGGAGTAATGCGCTGGCCCGGTTGGATGCCCTGAGCAGTACCGTCAGCGAGGATCTGGCGGGCCTGCGTGAGCTGATCAACCAGGAATACGTTATCCAGACCGAGGCGCAGGATCAGAAGCGCCAGGTGCAGCAGATGGGGCAGGCCATCCTCAGGGATCGCTTGCGGGAGGAAGAGGCATCGACCGCCATGCGCGACGGAGACCGCACCATCAGTCGCCAGCAAGGCATCAAGGCGCAGATCACCGATCTGAAGGACCTGGACCAGCTCATCCAGTCCCTGCAGCAACTGCGCAGCGAGCTGAGCTATGCGCAGGCCTTTGAGCTGCGTCTGCAACTCGACGACCAGGACTGAGGGACGCGCCCCATGGCCTTTGACACTGCCACCCGCAACCAGCTGCAACGGCTGGTCACCGGCGCCCGTCGGCTGCTCGGCGAGGAATTCACCCGCCAGCTGCAATCCGATTACGGCATGGACCCCAAGGCCGGAACGGTCGCGGACATGGGCGCCCTTTCGCACCTGGACAATCGAGCTCGGCAGACCGCCGAGTTGCTGCGTGAGATCCTGGCGCATTATCGGGCGGTGACGCCTGGCGCCGCCGTCAAGCACCGCACCCAGCAGGCGCTGGAGCGCATCGTCCGCGAGCAGGCCTTCACGGTACTCAACCGCCTGGCCGCCCTGCGCATGGCAGAAGCGCGCGGAGTGCTGCACGAATCCCTGGCCAAGGGCCAAGCCTCCAGCGGCTTCCAGCTCTATCGCATGGTTGCCGGTAGCGCCCTGGGCGAGGCGGGCGATGCTTACCGGCAGTACCTGTTCAGCCTGTTCGATGAGTTCAGTCAGGACCTGGGCGTGCTCTTCGACCGCCACAGCCCTCAGGGCCTGCTGTTTCCGCGTGAATCCGTCCTGCTGGAACTCCTTGAGGCCTTCAACCGACCCGGGATCGAGGCCCTCTGGGCCGAGGACGAGACCATCGGCTGGATCTACCAGTATTACAACGACCCCGACGAGCGCAAGCGCATGCGCAAGGCCGCCGCCGCGCCACGCAACGCACGCGAGCTGGCGGTGCGCAACCAGTTTTTCACGCCGCGCTATGTGGTGGAGTTTCTGGTCGACAACAGCCTGGGCCGGCTCTGGTTGAACCAAACGGCGGGCCAGACGGTGCTACGCGAGCGCTGCCGCTATCTGCTCATCAAACCGGCGGATGACGCCCCCCTCGACCAATCCGCGGTCGGGTCCAGGCCCGCGCCGCAGGATCCGCGCACGCTCAAGCTGCTCGATCCGGCCTGCGGCTCCATGCACTTCGGCCTCTATGCCTTCGATCTCCTGCTCGAGATCTACCGCGAAGCCTGGGATTGGGAGCAGTCCCTCGGGCCGGGCGCGCTCCGCGTCCCCGAAGCCGACGGCGAGGAGGGCGACGCCTCAAGCATCGCGCTGGATTCGCTGAGCCAGCAGTATCCCGACCGCGAGGCCTTTCTGCGCGATGTGCCGCGGCTGATCATCGCGCACAACATCCATGGCGTCGACATCGATCCACGCGCTGCCCAGATCGCCTCCCTGGCGCTCTGGTTGCGCGCCCAACGGGCCTGGCACGAGGCAGGCGTCAAGGCGACCGAGCGACCGGCGGTCGGGCGCGGCCAGGTGATCGCAGCCGTGGCGCCACCGGCGGACCCGGCCCTGCGCGCGCAATTTGCCGATCAACTGGACCTGCTGGATGCCGAGCTGTTCGCGCAAAGCCTGGACCTGCTCGCGGGACTGGCTGAGCTTGGTGTGACCCTGCCGATCGAGCGCGACCTGCCGCAGCTCATCCGTCAGGTCTTCGGTGAGCATGGCCCCATGTTTCAGGAGGCCGACATGCGTCAATGGCAGAAGGCTGAAACCCGGCTACGCGACGCACTGGAGGCGCTGGCCGAGGCGGCGCAGAGCACCTTTCAGGCCCGTCTCTTTGCCCAGGACGCCCTGCAGGGCCTGCGCCTGATCGACCTGTGCCGCGAGACCTTCGACGTGGTGGTGATGAATCCGCCCTTCGGCGCTCTGGCCAGCGCCACCAAGAGCCAACTCGCGAAGGCCTACCCCAATAGCAAGAACGACCTGCTGGCCATCTTCGTGGAGCGCGGCCTGCAACTGCTGCGCCCCGGCGGGCGGCTCGGCGCCATCACCTCGCGCACCTGCTTCTTTCTCAGCAGCTTCCAGAAGTGGCGCGAGCAGGTGGTGCTCGGCAGCGCCACGCCCGAGGTCATGGCCGATCTGGGTCATGGCGTGATGGACGAGGCTATGGGGTGCGACCTCTCAATAATGTCCTCAACCGAAGCACTCGGCCCCGAACTGATCGATCTTCTGCCAGAACTGCGCCCAGCGCCCGACGGTGTTGGTCAGTGCCCTCAGGCTGAGCACGATCTTGGCGCCTTGGGTTTTCCAGCGCATGCCGGAGGCGCACAGGCGTTGCTTGACCAGACTCTTGCAGGCGGCCTCGGTGACCCCGGAGCCGATCGGGAGGTGCTCGGCGAGGAAGCCCGGATAGTCCATCTGATGGCGATGGTTGTTGAAGTAGGTCCAAGCGCTGTAGGCGTCGTCGC
>NZ_CAJXWY010000004.1 GCF_913062725.1 uncultured Thiohalocapsa sp. | reverse complement strand
TCGCGAGAAAAGGTTTCCACGTGCTTACGTCATGTCAGCATGTTTCCCCCTCTTCCAGGCTTTGCCTGGCGCAATAAGCGTTCAGACCCCCACCCAAATGCACGCCCCGAAGGTGTGTCAACACCGGCTCAAGCGGCCACCGGTAACAACGGTGCTGGTCGACCGCGCCGGCGCTCCGCAACGACCTCGGCGATGAAGTCCCAAGGCGAGAGCCCGCGCTTGCGGCAGGTGTCGACCACGCTGGCGAGCACCGCCACCGTGCGTGAGCCCTGCGCGGTGCGGGTGCCCTGACTGATGCGCCGAGCAATGACCCAATGACGCAAGGCTCGTTCAGCCTCGTTGTTGGTCAACGGCAGCTCCGGATGATCGAGCGTCACCCAGAAGGTGTCGAAGTCGTTGAGCAACTCGCGTGCGAGCGCACGGGTCTTCTCATGCGCGGCATCAATGTGTTCGAGACACAGGCACCAGAAGGCGTTGAGTTGTTCGGCGTGCTGTTGACGCAAGTCCATCGGCGGTGGTCCCTCACGCGCGGCGTAGACGCTGTCCATGACCGCCTGGAGGCACGTATTGACCGCCTCACCAAAGGCGCGGGCTTGGCGATCCAGGCTCTCCTCTAAGCCGCGGGCTTTGCGCTGCACATGCGCCAGACAGCGCAGCCGGTTGTCGAGATCGCGATAGGCCCAGTAGCCATCGCTCATCAGCCAGCCGTTGAACAGCGGGCCAAGGACGCTCATCAAGACCGCCTTGGAGCGCGCTCCAATGGTGAAGATGGTGGTGGTGGCCGAGGTGAAGACCCACAGCCACACCAGCTTGCCGGCCTCCAACCAGCTGGTCTCGTCGGCGTGCAGCAGGCCGCTGTCGCGGGCCTGCTGGAGTAACTGTTCCTCGACCACCGCATCGAGGGCGCGCCCGGCTTCGTGGAGGCATTGGTTGATGGTGGCGATCGAGAGCTGAAGGCGCAGCCAGTCGCCGAGGAATTCTTGGATGCGCCGACGCGAGAGGCGCTGCCGGGTGCAGAGGGCGCAGATCAAACTCAACAGCCGCGGGCCGACCAGATGGCGCTCGCTTAAGGCCACATCCCAGGCCGCATCACCCGGCGTGTGGCCAGGCTCGGCGCGGGTGCTGTGTCCGCAGCCGCAAGTGCGCTCGTGGTAGGCGTGCAGGGTGTCGGTGAGTTCAAGGCCGATGCGCTCCTCACCGAGGTCGCTCAGGTCGATGACGTGGTGGGCGTGATAGCAGGCGCCGGGAGCCCGGTCCTGCAGATCGCTGCCACAGCGCGCGCAGCGCGTGGGATGATGCTCGAGGCGGTGGATGATGGCGAAGCGCTGGGTGCGACCATGGCCAGTGGCGCCGCGGCGTTGTCCGGGGCGCTTGGGTGGCGGGGCGTCAGCATCCGTGCTTGAGGGCGATGCGCTGGTGGCGGGCTCGGGCTGAGACCCCTCGGCGCTGTCAGCCGGTGGGTCGACGTGCTCGTCGGCGCGCGCGGTGCTCGACGCCGGCGCGCTCGAGTCGCTGGGAGCGTCTGGATCAGTGTCGTCGTGATCCTCGTCGCGGCCCCGTTCCCAGGGCGCTTGGCTGCTTGGCGGGCGCGAGCTGTTGTGCGGGGCTTGATCGAGCCGCTCGTGCGCGAGCTTCAGATCGGCGAGCAGTTTCTCCGAGAGCCCCTGCAACTGGGCATGGCTCAGCGCCGCCAAGGCGTCGGCATCAAGCTGCAAGAGATCGTGTTTGCTCAGCTGCACAGGGAACTCGGAGCGGGCGGTACGTCGGCGCTTGGCGTTGAAGGACTTGGCGCAAGATCTTGCCATAGCTCGCCCAGCAATGTCTGCCCTCAGCAACGGTTATCTGGGCGGGGGGTCTGAACGGCTACGCTGCCACAGCCGCCACCGGCTGCCTGGTCAAGCCGGGCTCCGAGGAGGCGGACCGATCAGTGGGGCGTTGCAGGGCCCCGTGGCCCGGCGTCCGACTCGTCCGGCCCCCGCTGCTCTGTCTCGCAAGGCCCGGGAAACCCAGTCAAGCGCTCGCTGAGCTGCCACTGAAACGCAGTTGCCATTAACTCACCGTTAGCTACTCCATTAACTTACCGTTAACTACCCATGCCTAGACTGTCCGGCGTCGAGACGGTCGCATCGTCTCGCTCGTACTTGACGCTTACATCTGAGGATCTGCAAATGAGACAGACAATTGTGGCCGCGGGCGCCCTGTTGGCCCTTGCATCAATGGCTCAGGCTGTCGCACGAACGATTGATACGGCGGAAACAACACCCGTGACCATCTCAAACGGAGACTCGCTGACGGTGACGCAGAGCGGCTCTGTCATTACCTCCAGCACGTCAACGCCCTCGATCACTTTCGATGACACAGACGTCAGCGGGGCCATACAGATTGACGGAGTCGTCGAGTCGACCGGCGACAAGGGTATGGAGGTCGATGATGTCAGCGTGGACGGCTCGATCATTATCAACGGCAGCGTCACAGGGACTGACGAAGATGCCGTTGACGTGGATATAAACCAGGAAGCCGTAAACGGAAGCATTATCAACAATGGCAGTATTACAAGCAGCGGCAACAATAACGAGAGCGGTATCGAATTTGATAGCGGCTTGGTGAAGGGTGACCTGATCAACAATGGTACAATTACCTCTGCCGGCGACAATGGCATCACGGTCTACGGCGATGATGATGACAACCTCTCAGATAACGAGGGTATCATCGAGGGCAGCCTCATCAACACTGGCACCATTAATGCGGAGGGTGAAGCTTTCGATATCGATGACAACGCATGGATCAAAGGCGGCATTGAAAATAGCGGCAGTCTCAATTCGGAGACGGCCGTCGTCGTTGAGATCGACGAAGAGACGCGGATCGATAACGGCCTGTTGAACAGCGGAACCATCGAGGGCATTGATGGTATAGAGTTGAGGGGTGACTCAAGCCTCAACGGCGGCCTGGTAAACAGCGGAAAGATTCTTGCCCAAGACCGAGCACTCCGCTTGGATTCAGGCACAACCGTCGACGGTGTCATCCAGAATCAGAGCGGCGGCATCATGGCGGGCCGGCTGGCGATTGATACGACGGTCGAACTGGTAAATAGCGGCCAACTGTACATCAAGGAGCTGACTGACGCTCAGGCAGTGGCAGACACTGGCAGCCCCGCTGAAAGCGAGATCGAAGGTACTTACACACAGTCGACCGGCGGCTTGCTCGGGGTTGCCGTCGATACGCCGGAGACTGCTGGCAGCACCTATTCCGCGCTGCAGGTACGCGGCGACGTGACGCTGGAACCGAACACAACGCTGCAGATCGATGTGAAGAATAATGCGCAGAACCTGGCTCTGGGCGACCGTATCAGCGATATCATTACCGCGACCGGCGCGCTCAATGCCTCGACGCTGCGCGTGCGCGACAACAGCGCTGCCTATGACTTCAACGCCGAGATCAACGAGGGCCGTATCGAACTCCTGGTCGTCGAGCAGAGAATCGAGCCCATACCCGCTCTGTCCGGCTATGCGCTTCTCCTTTTGTCGGGGCTGATCAGTCTGCTGGGTTTCCGCGCCATGAAGTAACTGCTTGACGAAGCTGGCCTGTGGCGCCTCGCAGATGCACGTCCTCAAGGATGACCCCAACCTTCAGGCAGCGGCCATCGCAGCGGCGTTAAACTTCGCCGCCCGTCAGCGCGATCACCCGCAATCGCGTCCTTGACCACTGCCCACGGACTGCCTACGCTCCGGTGGGAGGCGCGCGATCGCGAGCGCGCCCTGCGGTCAGCGCCCGAGACAAGCCGCCACGCACGTGTTGCCTGTAGCTTCATGATGAGCATCCGCAAGCGGGTCATGCGGGCGGCGGACAATAATTAGGCCGACACACGGCCGCACCACAGCCGCCCGGGCCGCGATATCTCGCGGCCCGGCGGTGGGAGGACGACCTTGCAATCCCACCACGTCGATGGCACTGCGCTGTCGCAGCGTCGCCGTCGGGCCGACCGCGATTGGCAGGCCTTCATGGCGCCCGACGGTCAGCAGGCCGCCGCGCCGCCCCCTGAGATTCTGGCCTCCTGGCGGCGCAGCGCCCGTTACCTGAACCGTCATCCGCCCAAGGCGCCGGTGGAGGATGCGGCCCTGGCGCGCGAGCTGTGGCAGGCGTCGCCGCTGCGCCAGGCACTGGACGCGCAGCGCCCGCGGTTGCAGGCCCTGGCGCGGGAAGGCTCGCTGCTGGTGGCGGTGGCCGGGCCCTGCGGGCGCCTGCTCTGGACCTACGCCAGCGGCCACATGGTAAGGCCCGCAGAGGCGGTGAATTTTGTCCATGGCGGCCGCTGGGACGAGGCCGCCGTGGGTACCAATGCGGTGGGCTTGGGCTTGCGGTTGCGCCGCCCGGTGACGGTGTTCTCCGCCGAGCACTTCCAGCCCTTCTTGCACGATTGGGTCTGCTACGGCGCCCCCGTGCTGCATCCAAAGACGGGCGCCTGTCTCGGCCTGCTGGATCTCTCCACCACCTGGGATCGGCATACGCCGCTCGGACAGGCGGCGGCATCTGATCTAGCCAGATGCATCGCCGAGGCGCTGCCGCCGGAGGCACCGCGGGCGGAGCTGGAGCTGTGGGGCCTGGGTCAGCCGCGGGTGCAATTCCGCGGGCGGGCACTGGCGCTGCCCCTGCGGCAGGTAGAGATCCTGTGTCTGCTGGCGCTGCATCCGGGCGGCTTGACGCTGGATGCCCTGCACGCGGCGCTCTATGGCGACGCCGCCGTCTCCCGCTCCACCCTCAAGGCGGAGCTGTCGCAGCTGCGCGGCGCGCTGGATGGGCAGATCGGCTCGCGCCCGTATCGCCTGGGCCTGCCCGTGTGGGCGGATTTCATCGTGCTCTGGCAGCTGCTGCATCAGCGACAGGCGGCCGAGGCCATCGGTCTGTATGCGGGGCCGTTGCTGGCACGCTCGGCGTCGCCGGCGCTGGAGGAGTGGCGCCATTGCATCGACGCGGTGATGGGGCAGGCGCTCGCGGCCTGCGACGACCCCGGGGCGCTCATCGGTGCCATCAGCCGCAGCACCGCCGGCAGTGAGATGGTGCGCGAGCGCCTGACCGAGCTGGCGGACGCCGCGTCGATCCGGTTCGGCTGAGTACGGCCCGGACTATGGCTTGGGGTCACGCCGCGCGCCATGCCTCGAACTGCCCGAGATAGCGCGGCTCGTAGGTCTGCAGGGCCGCCCGCAGCTCGGCGGCCGTAATGATGGGTGAGAGCGCCCGGGCCAGCACATTGCAGTTCCAAAGGCCGAGTGTCGGCTGCTCACCGAAGGCATAGCGGCCTTTCTCGTCCAGTGGGCTGGCGACGAAGGCGTCGCGGGTGGCGGCATCGGCGGCGTCCGGCACGAAGGCCGCGGCGCCCAGGTCCAGGGTGATACCCACCGCCGACTGATTGTCGGTGTTCATCATGCCGTGCACGAAGCCTGCGGCCTGCCAGCGCGCGATGAGATCGGCGGTGTCTTCGACCATGGCCCGGAACAGGGCGGCGTGGGCATGACCGTCGGCGGGGATGCGCCTGCGGTAGTGGTGCGCGATCAGGTAATCCGCCAGCACCCGCAGGCCATCGACGTCGCGCTTGAAGTAACAGTGCTCGAAGCTGCCGAAGCGCAGATGGCTCGGCGCGAGCCGCACCAGGATGGCCGCGCGCTCGAAGCCCTGGCGATACACCTGCTCATCGCCGGCGATGACGCAGAGGCCGCGCGCCGTCGGAATACCCAGGCGCGCCAGGCGTTGGCTCATCGCCAGCTCGTGCAGACATTCGGTGAGCCCGGCGCGGCCGTCTGCCTCGCGGGCGTAGGGTGTGCGCCCGGCGCCCTTGAGGCTCAGCTCCAGCCAGCCATGTGCCGTGTCGAGGCCGCCGAGCACCAGCACGCGGCCGTCACCGAGAAAGGGATTGAAGCGGCCAAACTGATGGCCGGCGTAGTCCAGGGCGAGGGGGCAACAGCCGTCGGGCAGGCGCCGGCCGCTGAACAGATCCAGCCAGTCGTCGCCGCCGCAGTTGTCCGGGTCGAGGCCAATGAGCGCCGCCGTATCGGCGTCGCAGGCGACGAGCTGCGGATTGGTGAGGGGCGTCGGCTCGATGCGCGCGTAGAAGCGTGAGCCCAGGGCCAGGAGCGGTTGGCGCAGTGCCGAGGGGGTGAGGGCAGACATGCCGGGTGGGATGCGTTGGCGACCAGGGCTGCGGTGATCCGCAGCCCGGTGACGGCCGCTGGTTAGAAGAACCCGAGCGGGCTCACGTCATAGCTCACCAGCACATTTTTGGTTTGCTGGTAGTGATCGAGCATCATCTTGTGGGTTTCGCGTCCGACACCTGACTTCTTGTAGCCACCGAAGGCGGCATGCGCCGGGTAGTGGTGGTAGCAGTTGGTCCACACGCGACCGGCCTGGATGCCGCGGCCCATGCGGTAGGCCAGGTTCATGTCCCGGGTCCAGAGACCGGCGCCGAGGCCGAACTCCGTGTCGTTGGCGATGGCCAGGGCGTCGGCCTCGTCCTTGAAGGTGGTCACGGACACCACCGGGCCGAAGATCTCCTCCTGGAACACGCGCATGTCGTTGGTGCCCTTGAGCAGCGTCGGCTGGATGTAGAAGCCGGCGCTGAGCTCGGCGTCCACCGATTCGACATCGCCGCCGAGCAGCACCTGGGCGCCTTCCTCCTGGCCGATGCGGATGTAGCTCAGGATCTTCTCGTACTGCTCCTGGGAGGCCTGGGCGCCCACCATGACGTCGGTATCCAGCGGGTTGCCGCGCTTGATCTGCAGGGCGCGCTGGATAACCAGCTCGATGAATTGATCGTAGCCCGATTCCTGCACCAGCAACCGCGACGGGCAGGTGCAGACCTCGCCCTGGTTGAAGAAGGCGAGCACGGCGCCCTCGACACATTTGCTGATGAACTCGGGCTCCTGATCCAGCACGTCGGCGAAGTAGACGTTCGGCGACTTGCCGCCCAGCTCCACCGTGGATGGAATGATGTTTTCCGCGGCGTACTGCATGATCTGGGCGCCCACCGGTGTGGAGCCGGTGAAGGCGATCTTGGCGATGCGCTGGCTGGTGGCGAGCGCCTTGCCCGCCTCCTGGCCGTAGCCGTTGACGATGTTCAGCACGCCCGCGGGCAGCAGGTCGCCGATGAGGTCCACCATGAGCATGATGGACGCCGGCGTCTGCTCGGCGGGCTTCAGTACCACGCAGTTACCGGCCGCCAGCGCCGGGGCGAGCTTCCAGGCGGCCATCAGCAGCGGGAAGTTCCACGGGATGATCTGACCGACGACGCCGAGGGGCTCGTGGAAGTGATAGGCCACGGTGTGCTCGTCGATCTCGCCGATGCTGCCTTCCTGGGCGCGGATACAGCCGGCGAAGTAGCGGAAGTGGTCCACCACCAGCGGCAGGTCGGCGTTGAGGGTCTCGCGCACGGCCTTGCCGTTGTCCCAGGTCTCGGCCACGGCGAGCTGTTCGAGATTCGCTTCGATCCGATCGGCGATCTTGAGCAGGGTGTTGGCGCGCCCGGTGACCGAGGTGCGGCCCCAGGCGTCTTTGGCGGCATGCGCGGCGTCCAGCGCCAGCTCGATATCGGCGGCGCCGGAGCGCGCCACCTGGCAGAAGGGCTTGCCGTTGACCGGCGATACATTGTCGAAGTAGGTGCCGTCCACCGGCGCCACCCACTCGCCGCCGATGAAGTTGTCGTAGCGCGCGCTGAAGCTCACCACGGCGCCGTCGGTGTTGGGGCTTGCATAGATCATGGGAATACTCCTCCGCCGGCGGCGGCTGTCTTGTCTCTTGCGGTTGCGTTGTTGGCCGTTCGCGGGCGCCGGCGGGCGCGGCCCGCCGGCGCACACCGGGGAGACTAGACGACGAAGGTTGGGAAAAGGTTGGCAGCCGCCCGATCAGCGGAAGACGGTGCCCAGTCTGACGGCCCAGCGCGTCTCTTCGAGCAGGCCACTATGGGTTGTGATGTCGCCGCCGTATTCGATGGTCAGGCGGCCGATGGGCAGGCGGATCTGCGCGGTGACGCCGTAGCGGTGCAGGTCCATTCGATTGTGCCAGTCGGATTGGCCGAGGCGGGTCTCGCCGCCGGTGTTGTAGAAATAGCTCAGGCCCAGTGATGCGGAGGGATTGAACTGATAGGTGAGCGCGGTCTGCGTGCTGAAGATGGGCCGCTGACGGAAGGTGCTCGCTTGGGGGTTGGGGCCGAAATACTCGTCGTTGTCGCCGAACACGGCGACATCGCCCGCGATCATCCACGCGAGCGGCCCCACCAGGCGCTGCCCGTAGCCGGCCTGCAGTGCCCCGGCGAGCCGGTTTTGGCCGATGTTGGTGTTCAGGCCGATGGTCTTGCGCGGATCGTAGGTGCCGGTGGGGAGTCGCAGGTAGGCGGCGATCCCGACATAGCGTTCGGCGTCGCGGTCCACATAGGGCCAGGCCGCCAGCATGAGATTGAGATCGCCGATGCCGCTATTGGCATCGAAGGACTGCAATGATCCGCCGGGATCGATACGGCCGCGCGCCACGTCGGCACGCACATAGGCTGGTTTCTGGCGCCATTGGAATGTGCGCCCGATGCGCAGGGTGACGGCGTCAAGGTCCAGTCGCGTGTCGCTGGCCTGGCGCTTGCCTTCCCGGAACAGGTCGCCGCGCACGCTGGCGCTGTAGGACAACTGCACCGTGGTCAGGCCGGGCGGGGGCGGAACCACGTCCTGGGGTACCAGGTCGACGGCGAGGGCCGAGGCGGATGGGACCGCGCTCGCGAGCAGGAGCAGCGCGCAGTGGGGCAGGCGAATCATTGGGCCGAAGTGTTCAGTGTGCGATGGCTGGATGGCCAGCCGCGGGGTAGGGTACGACGGTCGCAGTGGCGGGGGCTGGTGCGATCACCGTCGCCTCTCGGCGCCGGCGCGCGTATCTTACAGAGCGCCATGCGTGTTGCACCAGGCTTCGCCGCACGCGTCGGCGCCAGGCGATCCTAATCCCAAGGCCAGTTGCAGTACCCCCATGCACGCGCTCCGGCATTGCCATGCACGCCAAGCTTCCAATCCCGGCATGTGCTGGTCTCTGGGGATCGTCCTGTGGCTGGCTGTCATGGGCGTGGCGGCGGCGGAGCCGGCGCCCGATCCGGCGCCCGACCTGCTGACGCTCAACGAGGCGACCTTCATCTCTCCGGCCGGCACGCGTGAGGTGACACTGCCGCATGTGCTGAGCGCCGCGGAGATCCCCGCCGGCGGTGGGCGGGTGCGTTATCAGTTGCGGCTGCAGTTGGACGCGGCCCCGACGGCACCCTTGGGCCTCTACATTCCAAAGCTCAGCCTGTCGGGCCAGCTCAGCCTGAACGGCGTCATGGTGGGCGCCTGCGCCATCGGCGCCCTGGAAGACCTGCGCTGCCTGCATCAGCCGAACCTGTTCGTGCCGCCGCCAGCGCTGTGGCGCGCAGGCGACAACCGCATCGAGATCGCGCTATACGTCAACGACCGGCAGATGAACGGTCTCTCGCCGGTGCGGGTGGGCGCCGCCGATGCCCTATACCGCGGGCCCTATCTGCAGCGATATCTGTGGCAGGTGGAGTCGCTGCGTGCGCTGACCTGGATCGTGCTGTCGCTGGGGCTGTTGGCCCTGGCGCTGGCCTGGATCCTGCGCTCCGAGTCGCTGTATCTCTGGTTTGGCCTCTGCGCCATCGCCAATGCGCTCAGCAATCTCAACGGCCTCATCACCGTGGTGCCGGTGGATGGCGAGCTCTACAGCTGGTTCGTGTTCTCCATCCGCATGGTCACGGCGCCGCTGTTCATGCTGATGTTGCTGGCCTTCTTCGGCCGCGCCCGCGGCTACCTGCGGACGGTGCTGATCGGCTACGCCCTGCTGATGCCCCTGGCCGTCTGGCTGAGCGGCAACGACCGCTGGGTGGTGCTGGCGCTCTACATGCCCCTGAGTGCTGCCACCATCGTATTGACCCTGGCCATGGTGGTCTGGTCGTGGCGCTCGCGCCAGGCGTTGCATGCCATGGTCACCCTCACCACCAGCGCGCTGGTGGTCGCCAGCGTGCTCGACCTGCTGCGCCTGGGCGGACGCTCGTCGTTCGAGGGCATCTACTGGGTGACCTATGCCTTCACCGCGGTGTTTCTGGTGCTCGGGGTGTTGCTGGTGTCGCGGCTGGCGAGTGCGCTCATCGCCGAGCGCAAGCTCTCGGCTACGGTGGCCCGTTACCGCGAGCACCTCGAAGAACGGGTTGCCGAGCGCACCGCGGAGCTCGCCCAGGCCCGTGCCGGCGCCGAGGCCGCCAACCAGGCGAAAAGCCTGTTTCTGGCGAATATGAGCCACGAGATCCGCACACCGCTCACCGGCATCATCGGCCTGGCGCAGCTGGTGTTGCGCGGCGCGCTGGCCCCCGGGCAGCGGCAAGAGCTGCATAAGCTCGAGGGCCTGGCGCGGTCGCTGCTCGGCATCCTCAACGACATCCTGGACCTGTCCAAGATCGAGGCGGGTCGGCTGGCCCTCGAGCGGGTCCCCTTCGATCTGCGTCAGGCGGTGGACGACGTGCGTCAGCTGCTGGAGCTCAGTGCACGCAACAAGCAACTCACACTCGGCATCGCGCTCGATCCCGCGCTGGCCAGCCGGTACCGCGGCGACCCGCTGCGGCTCAAGCAGATACTCACCAACCTGCTGGGCAATGCCATCAAGTTTACCCATCGCGGCGAGGTCCGCCTGCGCGTGCGCCCCGGCGGCCTCGGCGGCGAAGCTGGACGTCTGCATTTCGAGGTGTCGGACACCGGCATCGGTATCAGTACCGAGCAACAGCAGCGCCTGTTCCAGGCCTTCTCCCAGGCCGACGAAAGCACCACGCGCCGGTTCGGCGGCACCGGCCTCGGATTGGCGATCAGCAAGCAGCTGATCGAACTGATGGGCGGACGGATAGAAGTCGAGAGCCGACCGAACGCGGGCAGCTGCTTTCGCTTCGAGATCGCCGCCGAGCCGCTGGCCGCGACCACGGCGCCGGCTGCGGCAGCGTTGCCCGCGGCCGCCACCGAAAGCGTGTCGAGCGCGGCTGTGGTGCCTGCGACCCTGGCCGTATCGGACGTGCCGCCGCCGGAGCCGATGCCCCTCGGCGGCCGTCGCATCCTGCTGGTGGAAGACAACGCGGTGAACCAGCAGATCGTCTGCGGGCTGCTGGCCGACACCGGCCTGACCATCGAGGTCGCGGACAATGGCGCCCGGGCGGTCGAGCGATTCCGGCAGCTTTGCGGTGTCGGCGCCGCGCACGACCCACCGACGCTGATTCTGATGGATCTGCAGATGCCGATCATGGATGGCTACGAGGCCGCGCGCCGCATCCGCGCCCTCGATGCCGAGGTGCCCATTATTGCGCTCACCGCCAACGCCTTCCCCGAGCACATCGACGCGGCGCACGCCGCAGGCATGAATGCGCATTTGAGCAAGCCCATCGACGCGCACCTGCTGCAGGCGGTGATTCGCCGGTTTCTCCGAGCCGCGGCGACGCCCGCCCTTCATGCACCTCCGGCGCCTGCGGCCCGGGCCGCCGAGCCCGAGCCGGATTTGCCGGACATCCCCGGCATCGATCGCGCCCTCGCCTGGCGCATGGTCAACCAGGATGCGACGCTGTTTCTGCGTCTGCTGCAGGGGGTTACCGCCGACTTCGCCGATGCCTCGGCACAGACCGCCTGCGATCTGGCCATCGGTGACACCACCGCCGCCACCCGTCGGCTGCATACGCTGCGGGGCATCGCCGGGCAGATTGGCGCACAGGAATTGATGGCGGCGGCGGCTGCCTTGGAGCAGGCCATCGCGGATCAGGACTGTGCCGTGGCTGATCGACTGGCCGCATTCGATGCCGCGTTGCAAGCGCTGCGTGCCGCCAGTGCCCCTTGGTGCGCATCCGCCGGGGCATCCACCGGGCCCGTGGTCGAGTCCGCCGCGCATGCTGTCACCCCGAGCACCGATGCTCCCTGGCGCCTGCTCATCGTTGACGATAGCCCGATGGCCATCGAAACCCTGCGGCGTGCATTGGCGGGTATGGGCGAGCTGCGCAGCGCAAGCAGCGGCACCGAGGCGTTGGCACTGGCGGCGGGCAATGCCTTCGATTTGGTCCTGCTCGATGCGCGTATGCCCGGTCTGGACGGTTATGCGACCTGTGCGCAACTGCACCGTGACCAACCTGAGCTCCCCATCATCTTCGTCACCGCAGAAAACGACCACACAAGCGAGGTGCGGGCGCTCAAGGCCGGCGCCCTGGACTTCATCAACAAGCCTATCCAGCCGCCGGTGGTGCGGGCACGGGTTGCTGTGCATCTGCAGCTCAAGGCGCAAACCGATCGCCTGCGTCGCAGCGAGGCCCGTTACGCCCGCGCCGTGCGCGGTACCTCCGATGGCCTTTGGGAGTGGCAGGTGCAAACCGATCAGGTGTACCTATCGCCGCGCTATCTGGAACTGCTTGGTCATGCATCGCAGGCGCAGGCCGAGGACGTGATTGCGCCTGGCATCGCCGGCTTCGAGACACTGGTACACCCCGAAGATCTGCCTAAGGTGCGCGCCGCCCGCGACGCCCAGCTGCGGCGTCAGGCGCCCTTTGATGTGGAACTGCGCCTGCGCACCTGCGATGGCGAGTACCGTTGGTTTCGCTCGCGTGCACAGGCGGAACGAGATGCCACAGGCGCGCCCCTGTGCATGGCCGGTGCCATCACCGACATCGGCCCGCAGAAACGCGCTGAAGCGGCGCTGGCGCGTGCCCATGCGATGCGGGTGGCCGCTGAGCGCGAGGCTGCCGGTCAGGCGGAGCGCCAACGCCTACTGCGGGATATGCACGACGGACTCGGCTCTCAGCTGGCCACCGCACGCTTGCGCATGAGCCAGGGCACGCTGAGCCTGTCGGAAGGGGCGGTCCTGCTGGACGAATGCATGGGCGATCTGCATCTGCTGGTCGATACACTTGGTAACACCGAGCATAGTCTGGCGCGCGCCCTGGCCGAGTATCGATACCGCTGTCAGCGCCGGCTGGCGCAAGTGTCCATCCGCGTCGACTGGCGCCTCAGGTTAGCGGCCTGTCCGCCGCTGCCGGACCGCACGATCCTGCAGATGATGCGCATTCTGCAGGAGGGCTTGAACAACGCCCTCAAGCACGCCCGCGCCACGCGCATCCTGATCGAGATCGAGTGTGGGCAGCCGGATGGTATCCGACTGGACATCAGCGATGATGGCATCGGTTTACCGGCGCATCTGACCTACGGCCGCGGTATCGGCAACATGCAGGCGCGCGCGCGCGAGATCGGCGGCGACCTTGTGCTCCAGCGACGGGCCTGCGGCACCCGCATCCGGCTGCGGGTGCCGGCGTGCAAATAAAGCGATATGTGCTCTCGCGATCACAAAAGCCCCTGATCGCGTGCCCGCTTCACCGCTTGCAACTGTGAGTGTGCACCGAGCTTGCGGTAGAGGTTGCGCACATGGGTCTGCACGCCCGACAGGGCGATACCCATGGCCTCGGCGCACTCCGCGTAGCTGTTGCCATCGGCGATCAGCGCCAGCAGCTCCGTCTCGCGCGGGGTGAGGCGTGGCGCATTCGGGTCGCTTGGCGTTAGCCCCGGACGGGCCAGCTTGAACAGATAATTGGCCAGCATTGGGCTCAGGGGGTATACCCCCGCCAGCAACTGCTCGACGGCCTGGGTGATGAGCAGACTAGGATCGCCCTTGAGGATGTAGCCCAAGGCGCCGGCGCGGATGGCCTCCAACACGCGGGCCTCGTCGGCGAACACCGACACTACCATCACCGGCGTGCGCGGACACTGCTGAGCCAGGGCGCGTATCACTTCCACGCCGCTACAGTCCGGGAGCCCCAGATCCACCAGGGCCAAGTCCGGACAAGCAGCCTGCGCGCAGAAGGCGATGGCGTCGTGGCCATTGCCGAAGGCGTGCGTCGCCCAATTGGTGCCCAGCCCCGCCACCGCCTCCGCCAGCGTGCGTCGAAACACGACATCGTCTTCCACGAGCAGGGCGTGAAGCATGGCGTTCGTCGAAGTGTTCGGCATCGAGAATCCGCAGACCAACGGGCTTGTCATGCGACGATGGTAAAACTCCGTCCGACGTTCGCCAAGCCCGTGAGCGCACTGGTGACACAGGAGCGACGTCTTCGCCAGCCTTCGCTTCACCGGCGCTCCGGCGGCCACAGCGGTAGTCCACTTCACCCATAGTCATGGGCTATCGCGGCAGGCGTGGTGCGCGATATTCTTCTGGGGTAGGGCATCCACCGATGATTGTGCGGCTGGTGTAAAGCACAAATCGTGAAAGATTGAGCCTGTGTCAGATACGATTTGGCTGGTCTCCTCACAGCAAGACCCGGGAAAGCGTAGGAAAGCCTTTGCTGACAGCGGCTGAAAGCCGCTGCCATTAACCCGCCGTTAATCACTCATCCCTAGACTGTCCGATGACGAGACGCTCACGTTCAGTCTCGCTCGTGCTCAACGCTTGTGTCAGAAGACCGGCAAACGAGACAGGCAGCTATGAGACCGAGCGCCCTGTTAGCCCTGCACACGATGGACCGGACTGCCGTTCAGACAATTGATGCGGCCATAACAACATCCGAAGAGCGTTTCTGCGCATGCAATTAGGCCATGCCGGGTGGCGCGCCACTCAGTACTGAGTGCATCCGACAGGGCTCATCGGCGGAAACCGGAGTTGCGGATCAAGATATGGTGCTCTATGATCGCGGCGCCTTACGGATATCGCATGGACCGTTGGTGAGGTGACGCCAGCTAAGCATACAACAACAAGTATCCATTCGAGCATCGAGCGTCGAGCATCGGGCACTACATCTGAGCGCTTCGTCCAGCGTCATCAGATCCTGTACGTGCGGGTGAGATTGTCAATCACCAGCGGCATTATTCCGCGGCATCACCACATAATAGGCGCAAAATTAATCAACGACATGAGCATGAGACATGATGAGCAGTAACACTGCCAGCAACGACGCGGCGCTGATGGCCCCGCCCTCGGCGCCCTCCGGGCAGCGTCTTTGGAACCGGGCCGTCACGGTCGCCTCCATCCTGGTCGCGCTCTTCACACTGGATCGTATCAGCGTGCTGCTGGGCCATTACTGGCTGATGGAGAGCCTGGATCTGCAGTCCGTGTTTTGGACCAATTTCTCCACGGGTGCAACGCTCTATGTGGTAGCGCTGGTCGGCTTCGCGGCGGCGGCTTGGGCACCTGCCTTCGCGCACCCCCTGCGCTCGCGCGGCTGGATCATGGCGCCGGGCTTCCTGCTCGCAACCGTCGCTGCTTACATGCTGGCGCTACATTACGCCGATTTCCTGTTCGGCACGCAGGCCATCAGCTTCGGCGAAGACGACCCGGTGTTCGGTCACGATCTGGGCTTCTATGTCTTTGATCTGCCCTATCTCTGGGTTATATGGAGTTTCACGCTCGGCGCAGCCCTGGTGTTCCTCGGCTCGGCCATCGCCTGCGCCTTCGCCGTGCGCGAGCGCAACGAGCCCGCGCCGCACCTGAGCCAGCTCAGCGCATTCCTGGGCAGCATCGCCACCTGGCCCGTGCGTTTGGGCGTGGTGCTGGTGGGCCTGACCGGCGCTGTGGGCGTCTGGCTCGGACGCTACGACGCGGTGGTGTGGGACAACGCCGACTCGAGCGTCCACGCCGGCGCGGACGTGCTGGACGTGACCGGCCTGTTCTCCAACCTCAACTACATCAACGTCACCACCCTGGTGATCATCGGCATCACCATCGCCATCGTCCTGTTGCTCACGCAACTGGCGCGAGCGGCGCAGGCCGAGGCCGACGACGCACCGTCACACTCCGGCGTCCGCTGGGGACTGGCGGCGGCGCTGCTGGTGGGTTTGCTGACACTCGATTTCGCGTTCAAGGCCGGCGTCGAGCTGCGCGATATGGTGGCCGTGAAGCCCAACGAGCCTGTGGTGCAGCTGCCGTACATCGCCCGTCACCTCGAGGCCACCCGTGCCGCCTATGGGCTCGAAGACATCGAGGCCATCGACTTCATGCCCAACGGCCAGGATGCGCCGCTGCCCTCGGTGGAGGAATTGCTGGCCAGCACGACGGTGCGTAATGCACCGCTGTGGCCCGGCTTCCAGTCGTATCTCGAACGGCTGCTCGATCCGCAGCATGCCGAGCGCATCGTCCAGACCGGTGGCGATGCCATGATCTACGGCCCGACCTTGGATATCTTTCAGCAGGAGCAGAAGCTGCGGGCCTACTATCGGTTTCTGAGTGTAGACAATGTCCGCTATTACCTCGGTGGCGAAAAGCGCATGCTGGTCAGTGCGGTGCGCGAGCTGCCCCTGTTCGAGCCCGTCCCCTGGCTCAACTATTGGGGGCAGCGCTATGTACTCTTTACCCACGGCTTTGGTGTCGCGATGGCGTACGCAGGGGAAGTTACCGAAGAGGGTACGCCGGCGTTCGTGTCGTTCGATATCCCGGGCAAGGTGACCGACGAGGTGCTGGCGCTCGACAACGAACGGGTGTACTACGGCGAGGGCGCCGAGACCATGGCCTTCAGCAATGTCGACCAAATGAAGGAACTGGACTACCCCACCGAGCAGGATCGGGCCGAGTTGCTGCTGCCGGAGGACGTCCGCACCGGCATCTATCTGGATTCATTCCTCAAGCGGTTGGTGCTCGGCTGGCGCAGCGGGCGCCTGAGCGAGTTCTTGTTCAGTGACCTGATCACCGACCGTACGCGCGTCCACTACATCCGCACACCCCTCGATCGCCTCGAGGCGGTTGCACCCTTCCTCTACTTCGATACCAACCCCTACGCCGTCGTCGCCGATGGCCAGCTCACCTGGATCGTCAACGCGCTGAGCACCACCGATCGGTATCCCTACAGCATGCGTAGTGAGCTCGGCGACAAGTCCGATGAGCGTACCCCCTTCCCGCGGCCGACCCGCTGGGTCAACTACGTCGAGGATTCGGTAAAGGCAACGGTGAATGCCGACGACGGTCGCGTCCAGTTCTACCAGATCAGCGATCAACCGGTGATCAAGACCTGGGCGGCGGTCTATCCCGAGCTATTTGCGTCGGTGCAGGCCATGCCTGAAGGTGTACGCAGCCAGCTCACCTACTCGGTGCAACTATTCCATCTGCAATTCGACGACCTCTATATCTACTACCACATGGATGACCCCATGTACTTCTTCAATCTGGAAGACATGTGGGACGACGGTGACGAGGTGTTGGGGCCGGTGCTCGACAGTGGTAAGGCGATCACCTTCTCCATCGAGCCCTACTCGCTGCTGCTACCCACCGGCGGCGGCACGCTGCCGGCGTCCGAGGAGGCGGTGCAATACGCCATGGCCATGGTCTTCACGCCCGAGAAGGCGCTCAATCTGCGCGCCATCCCGATCGTCTACCAGGACTGGCCAGACTACGGCAAGAAGATGGTATTGCAGGTGCCCAAGGGCACCTATGTGATGGGGCCCGAGCAGGCCGACGCCATTATCGATCAGGAGCCCGGGATCTCGCAAAAGCTCTCCTGGTGGAACCGCCGCGGTATGGAAGTCATCCGCGGCCACACGCTGCTGCTGCCCATCAGCCACTCCGGCGGCGACGATGTGCTGTATGTGGAGCCGATTTTCCTGCGCTCCGAGCAGAATCCCGTGAGCCAACTCAAGAAGGTTGCGGTTGTGTTACGCGGCAAGGTGGCGCTGGGCGACACCCTCGAAGACGGTATCCGGGAGGTGCTCGCCCTGCATGAGAACGGCAAGACCGCAGGCGTCTCAGCCCGTATGGACGCGGATGTGTATGACGCACCTGCGCCGGCGGCGGCACCGCCGAGAGCGGGCGGCGAGGTATCTGGCGTCGACGCCGGTGAGAGCCGTGCCGCTGCCGCAATGCGCCGGCCCGCGGAGGCGCCGGCTGCAGCGACATCCGCAGCACAGGCATCCCCGCCGGAATCATCCCCGCCGGAATCATCCCCACAGGCGCCCGCACAGGCGGCGTCCGCGCCGGTGTACAGGGTAGCGCCGCGCGCGTCTGCCTATGCACCGCCCACCTATCGCGGTGGCTACGCCCCCATGCCTGCTTATGGAGGTTACCCTCCGCCCGCCTACGGCCCGCCAAGCTATGCGCGTCCGTTCCCCCTGCCCGGCGTCGGTGCGACGAATTCCGGGGCTTCGTCAACCGGCAGCGCTGCGCAGCGCGGATTGGAGAACTGAATCATGTCCATCAAGACCTCCACAACCCAGCAGGCCGGCGCCGGTAACCGTGTCGGTGACCTGATTGGCACATTACTATTGTCTTACCTCATCGCCGCCGGCTTGATCGTCGCCTTGGTGGATGTGGCCGGCGTCTGGAATGTGCTCGCGAACACACGCCTGCTGGATGCCCTGATCTCCGGCGGCTTCATCAAGTACCACGACATGCAGATGGGCTTCGTGCACGG
Organism: uncultured Thiohalocapsa sp.; assembly: GCF_913062725.1. Taxonomy (GTDB): domain Bacteria; phylum Pseudomonadota; class Gammaproteobacteria; order Chromatiales; family Chromatiaceae; genus Thiohalocapsa. The sequence goes on along the minus strand of NZ_CAJXWY010000004.1, from coordinate 93,627 downwards.
CATTCCCGAGGTGGAGCTGTATCTGCTCTCACAAGATCCGGTGGATTGGCGGCTGATGTTCGTCGTGGTGATGCTGCTGCTGATCTATTGGCTGGTGAAGGCGGTACAGTTTCACGGATTGGCCCGGTTTTGTGGTGTCGCCGGGGGATTCGGCGCCCACACCCGCGCGCTCTACTACGGCGTCGGCCTGAACAGTCTGCTGCCCTACAACGTCGGCGAGCTGGCCACGGCGCAGGTGCTCGCGGGTCAGGGACAGCGTCTCCGCAATGCCCTCAATGCGTTGTTCATGCTCCGGCTGTTTTTCGGCTTCGAGATCCTGTTCTACGCCATCGTCGGCCTGATCGCACTGGGATGGGGCACCTGGCTGACCCAGATTTTCTGGGGACTGGTGATTTTCTTCATCCTTTTCCTGTTCATGCGTGGTACCCGGCCGAGCGCGCATGACGTGGCCAGCCAACCCCTCTGGCGGCAGCTGCGCAGCGCCCTGACGGCCCTGTCGCGTGACCCGCTGCATTTGGTGCAGTGGAGCCTGTTGTCCATCCTGGCGTTCTCGCTGGAGCATGTGGCGGCTTACCTCACCGTCATGGCCTTCACTTCCGACAACGTCATTCTCAACGTGGATTTCTCGCTGCTGATCATGGCGCTGGTGGGTGGCTACATTGCACGTCTGATCCCGTTGACTCCCGGCGGCATCGGCCAGTTCGAGTGGGGCTTCGCAGCCGCGTTATACCTGGGCGGACTTGGGTTTCCGGAATCGGCGACTATCGCACTCCTCTACGGGCTCGTGCGCTACCTGATCAGTGCACTGATGACACTGGCCGTGCGTCTGAGTTACGGAGTTGAGACAGATGTCGGGGCGGTGCTCGGGCGCTTTTCCCGCGCGGGCGATGACGCGGCATCCAACGGTTAGGCTGTCATGGGCGAAGCCGGAGCATCCGCGATGCCGGTTTCGCCTTTGGCACTGACGGTCATGCTCGCGACGCTGCATCTACAGCTGGCTTCGCGGCGAAGCGGCATCGTCATGTCTCGTGGCGGCCGCGACCAGCACCTTGTCTAGACAACCCCGCCGGGAAAAAGTGTCGACGAAACCGCAGCGTCGGCAGCGGGGGTTAGCAGAGAGCGGTTACGATCGACAAAAATGAAAGACCACCTGACTTGCTTTTTTGAGGCGAGATTCGCCAGAGCGGGAGAGACGCAGCCGTACGAGCGTTTAATCCTAAGCTCATTATCGGGCGACGACCACGCACGCATGTGCGATCTACTTGCCAACATCGAAAAATTGTTTACAGGAGCGCAGCCGGAGCACGCAGCATCCCTCAAAGAACATACCGCCGAGGGTCTGACACTCAAGTCGGCCAATGCGGTCGTGCGTAAAATTTTGGGCGGGGCCATGTTTCTGCTGTTGATCTGCTCGAGTGTGCTCCTGCTGGCAGGGTTTTATGACTACTGGACAAGCGATCCGAGTCTCCTGGCTTTGTCCCAGCTAGGGGGCTATGCGATTTGTCTGGCGTTGATCTATTACCTGGAGGGCGGGCAGGCTGCGCGCTTCATGGCCAAAGGTGATCCGCCGGAGATGCACGGCGATCGATTCAGGCCGTTTCTCGTCAAAGATCTGCTGCATGAGCGGTCGATACAGGGTTATGTGGGGGCGCGGCAATTCTTTACCTTGGGCGTAACCACCATTGCCTACGCGCTCTTTGTCAAAAACTGGTCGTTGCCGCAGTTCTTTGCGTTGAGTCCTGGCGCGGGCGATGCGTTGCTCCTACTGTCTCATATCCTGGTGACCACAACGTTGTTTCAGATTCTGCCGCAATTAAAGGCGAACCGCGATCGGGCCTTCGCTTGTGCACCTGGCAGCCTGTTGACGTATCACGTGTGTGAAAAGGTTGCCAAGGTCTTCGATCCGTCATTGCCCGCGCACTATGTCGACCGGCTGACGCAGAAGATGAGGCAGCGTACCAATGAACAGACAGTGGCAAGAAGTGAGGCGACAGAAATCCCTCCTGTTTTCTTGACAAACAATGTCTCCAAGTTCAAGAGCGACGGCGGCTGGCGCTCGCCGTCTGAGGTGAAAGCGATTTTGTCAAGCAACGGGATGCGCGCTGATGTCGGCTGGCTGGCCGTGCCAACCGCCGATGAGCATCTGCCCCCGCACTATGCGCTGGCGGTACTGGTTGTGATCAACAAAACGCTCGCCACGGCGTCGGCGTCATTGCGCCAAACCGTTCTGGATGCGTTCTTCAGTGTGGTTGAAGGTCGGACACGTTAGGGTGAGCGTTCTGTGGCACACTCGGTAAATCGCGCGGCTCGAGCTGGATGCGACCGGATGAGCCGGGCGCTGAAGTAAGCAGCGGCGCTGGCGTCTTGATGCGTGACAGGTGCGCGCTATCGTCTAGCGCCGTGTGAGCGTAGTGGGTGAGGCAGGGCTGGTCGATGGCCGAACCGGAATCGTCGACATCGCCTGGCGTATCCGTAAACTGATGAGGCTGTGATAATGACTATTCCATTGTTGGGCAAGCGCTGGTTATTCTCCGGTATCGTCGCACCGATGCTGTTGGCCGCAATGGCACAGGTGCCGGCGTCAGCGCAGGCAGCGCAGGGCGCAGACGGCGGCTATGCATCCTGCTTCGAGCAGGCGCGCGTGCCGGCGGGCAGCCCGGTGCTGGCCGCACTGTCAGACTGCGTGGCGGCGCCGACGAATGCGCCCGTCGCCTGCATCGCACGGGTCAGTGGCAGGGCAGTGGCGGCGGGGGAGCTCGACGCCGAGCAAAAGCGCTTGCTGCAGACCTGCAGCTCCCGCGTCGACGAAAGCGCGCAAGCGGGGCGCTGAGACCGTGCGTCGCAGCCATTGGTTCCCTGCCGCAGTATTCGGTTGCTGCATCGCCGGGCTGAGCCCGGTGTTCGCCGCCGCCGGCGACGATACACCCTGCGCGGCGGACCTGTGCAGACACTCGCCGGTACTCGTGTTCCGCGCGTCGGGCGAGCTGGTGCCGCCGGGGCAGTTGCTGCCCGACTCCCGGCTGCGGGTCTCGCCGGCATCCGACCAGGCGGCGCCGGGGCTACTGCCGGCCGGTCTGGCCCCGGAGGCCGTCTACCAGTGGAGCGAGCCGCGCTCGGGCACGATGCGCAGTGTCGTCACCGCCGTCGACGCCGATGGTGCACTTGCGGGCGTCCTGCTGCAGGATCAGGCCGGCGGCGCATGCCGCTATTTGGATCGGCCCCAGCTCGTCGTCGCCGAAGATCGCTATGGCCGCCACCCGCTCATCACCAGCGACCGCCCCGGGCTCGGTGTCATCGTCGGCGAGGTACCGGCCTGGGTGCCCGGCAGCACCATCGACTGGCGGGCCGTGCCGGAGATCGGACGCGGCTTCGAGCGCACCTGGCAAGCGCAAGCCCACCTGCCGACGGTGCCACAGTCGGATGGCGTCATGTTTCGCTACGAGCGCACGGGGTCTTTTCGCTCATCGGGCCGCCCCGGGCGGGGCAACTCACCGCACCACTGGAACTTGCTGGCCTATGCGCTGGAGGCGGGTGCGCCGGCGATCATGCCTGCCTGCAGGCCCGCCGACGGGGCGGGCGACTAGCGCCGTAAGTCATGGCGGGGTATGCCACACACGGGCAGTCGTGGAGGGTGTAACATCATGAGACTTGTATTCCTGACACTGGGTCTGCTGCTGTGCGCTGTCTCGGTGCTGTTGTTTTACCAGCGCTCGATGGCGCTGCACGAGCGCAGTGAGGCCCTCGAAGCCCTGTCGGCGGCCCTGGCGGCCGCGCCGCGCGGCGACGAGCGCCCGCAGGCGTTGCGCGCGCCCGCCGGCGCCCGGGTCGAGGTGCAGACCCTCAGCGCCGTGCCGGTGGAACTGGCCAAAGCCGCCGTGATACCCGCCGATGAGGTGCCCCGCCGCTATCTCGGCGCGGATGATCTGGCGCCGGGCGATCGTTTCGTCAAGGCCGGCGACACCACCGCCGCACCAGGGAGCGGCACCCGCGATGACCCCTGGCGGAGTCTGAGCCATGCGCTCGCGCAACTGCAGCCCGGCGATCGCCTGGTGGTGCTCTCCGGGCGCTACCAGGGCCCGCTGCGCATCGGCAACGATGTGGCCGCCGGTACGGCGCAGGCCCCCATCACCGTGCACTTCACCAGCAACGCCGAGCTGATCGGGCCGCAGCCGGGGGACCCGGTCGCCGCCGGCCACCACGACGATTGGGGGCCGCTGGTGTCCATCGCCCGTGATCACTGGCATCTCGAAGGCCTGAACGTGATCGGTGGCTACAGCAACCCCGTGGTGTCCATCGAGGGCGGCGTCAGCGGCATCCGCCTGGCGTCGCCGCACATCCGCGCCGCTGCCGGCAGCGGCCTGGTGGTGGCCGACGGCGTGAGCGGGATCGAGCTCACCGACCTACACTTGCATCACCTCGGCAGTCTCGAGGGGCGTGACCACGACCGCCGGGCCTTGTACGCCCGCCCGCAGGAGGCACCCTTCGTGGCGCTGGCGCTGCCCGAGCACGGGGTGATGCTGGAGGGCGGAAAAATCCACCACATCTTTGGACAGTTGGGCATCGTATCCGGCCCGGATGGGAAGCGTGCCCTGGACGATGAGACATTCTCCGGATGGGATATCGTCGTCTCCAGGGGCGAGCAGCGGTGGTGGTAGGCCCTGTCATGGCAGGCGAGGCTTCGTGCGATCAACGAGCATCAACAAAGAGGCGATAGTATGAGCAGTAAAACGAGCATTGCGAATGCCGTGGCGCTGGCGACTGTGACCGTGGGCGCCGCCTTCTGGCAGCCATCGGCCATGGCAATCGATGCGTGCACACAAGACTATCTGAGAAACGCCAGCAATCATTGCGGCAACGACCGCGGTAATTACGTGCTGCGCAGCGAGGGTCGGGCACTGTACGGGCGCGAGGCGCCCGACACCGCGGACAAGGCCGAGTTGGTGATCAGGCGACCCACCCGTGTGGGCCGTTCCTTCCAGCTGGTCGAAGAGGTACTGCAGCGCGTCGGCGACCCCGTGACCAATGCCAGCGGCAGCTATACCGGCACCATGAACGGCCTGGGCTCCAACCCGCACATGAACAACCACGGCCAGGCCGTCTGGCAGATCAGTACACAGGATGGATGGCAAGGCTTTTATGTCGGCTCGCGGGCGGCGGATATTCGCCCCCTGGCGGGCACCGATGATGTGGTCGACGGTTATACCCTCTGCGGTGATAACCGCAGTGGGTATAACGACAGTCTGGAACCCTGGCCCCAGATTGGGGATGGTGGCCATGTCGTGATCGGGGGGCAGGTTGTCCGTGGGCCGGGGCGGGAATGCCAGTTTTATCCGGATGATCCTTTGGCTCAGCAGGCGGTGTTCCGCATTCCCTACGACACCGGCATCGCTCAGGGCCAGGCCGTACTCCAGGGCGACCGGCTGTCCGAGGCTGGCAATGCGCCCGATATCTTTGCGGTGGACGGCGCACTGATCGGCGCCGACCACCCCTTCCTCCCCGACGCCCGGGCGCGTCTGACCTATGTCGACGCCATCAGCCACTCCGCCGATATGGTGGCGGCCGACGGTGCGCTGGTCGTCGACGGCGCCCTGCAGGTGACGCCGCCGGGCTATACCATCGGCGAGACACTCGCACGTGATGCGAACCTGCGTGTCAACAGCGCGATCCTGCATGTCGACGCCCAGGGCACGCCGGCCATTGTGGCGATGAGTGGCGGCGATGTCTCGAAGGCCGCTTCGCCGCTGATCGCGGCGGACGACCGTGTCGTGTATCGCGAGGCGGCCGCGTATGACGACGACACGGTGATTCGGATTGTTGATCCAACGGAGCGGCGATGCTTTCAGCTGACCGGAACGCTGGCGGCCGCCGAGGACGTCGAGCCCGACCCCGACTTTGAACCTGAGTTTGGCGAGGTTCAGGCCGGTGAGTACGGCTACAGTTCGGCCCTGGAACTTCGCTTATCGGGCACGCGTGTTGACGGCTTCTCCATCTTTTGCCGCTCAGACTTCTATGGCTGTGCAATCCTCGCAAAGGCGGGTGGCAGCAGCCTGGACAAAGCGGATTGGGCCCTCCGCATCCTGGGTAAGGGTAATGCGTTTTGCATGCCCAACGAAGACGCCGACGCCATCATCGCAGGAGCGGGTGCAGGCGAGTTGACCGTCGCAATCTCCGGCTCCACGGAGGTGGTGGGCTCGCGTGTCGGGCCGATGGCGTTTACCGTGAACGCGTCGAACCTGTTGGGACCCTTCGAGAATCGCTACATCGAGGGCGGCGCCATCAAGGCGTGGACACCGTCGACGGGTCAAACGGAGACGGTGGTGGACTTCTGGTCGAAGAGCCCCGCGGGATTCTCCCGCATCGAGGGTGCGACGCCACACTTCGATGCCGGCGTGGGCCTGGTTGCCTTCAGAGCGGGGCTCGAAACCCCCTATAACAGCACCGCCGGCGAAGAAGGCGACAACCCCTTTCCAGCGGCAGACTATTCGAGCGTCGCGACCGCCCTTGGCGATCCCTTCCCATGCGAGTCGGTCCATACGGGTGAATTCGGTGACTTCCCGTCAAAACAGCTGGAAGCCGCTGGACGTGACTACCCAGGCGACACCTGCCAGGCCATCTACGTCCGCTCCACCGAGGGTCTGACCGAGATCGCCCGGAACAAAACCGCGGCGGCGGTCTTCGCCGACGAGGACGACGCCACACTGACCGGTGTGACCGAAGCCGACGGCTTCGAGTTCTGGGAGCTCGGTGCCACGGTCGTGGTGACGGACGACGGCACGGTGTTTTTCAACGCCATGACGGGCCAGACCTTCTCCGGTGCCGGCGGCGCTTGCGCAAGCACGGACAGTCCGTACTACGGCCAGGGGTCTGATCGTGGCGGCTTCGATGGCATCTTCGCCTACCGCGACGGCGTGGTCCGCAAAGTGGTTGCGGAATGCGATGTGCTCTCCGATGGCAGCCAGGTGCTGGAGCTGCAGCTGCCTCAGCCGGAACTGCGCCAAGCCGCCTACGAAGACGCCTTCCTGGTGAAAGCACTCCTGGATACGGACGCCGACGGCACGGATGACACCGTGGCGCTGCTTGGCCTGACATCGCCTGATCCCGCCGTGCCCGGGGCGCAGCCCCGGGTGGTGTACGAGGGCGACCGCGGCTTCCGGCTGGTGAGCTACTCCCAGGCTGGGGGCGAGGTTGCGATCTCGGTGCTGGATCCCGCGGATGAGCAACTGGATCCGCCCCGCAACGGTTGGGCGCTCACCAACATCGAGGTGTCCGATGCCGCCAATGCCCAGTTCTTGCCGGTGGGGGCCAACTTCCCGGACGGCCTCGTGTCCTTTACGGCGGAGAACGGCGAGCCGGAATCAGTGATCTATCTCTCATTGCGATTCCCGGCGGCACCCGCCGACGTGCTGAGCCTGCTGAAGGATGTCGAAGATGCGCCCAACCTGATCGAGCGCGTGGAGAGCGATGGCCAGGGTGGATCGCTCGTGACCTTCTCGATCCAGGATAATGGCCCCTACGACTTCGACGACCGGGAGAGCTACATCTTCGATCCGGTGGCGCTCAACGTCGTGCTCGCTGCAACTCCGATCCCGGCACTCGGCTGGCCCGCGATGGCCTTGCTCGCAGGCCTGCTGGGCCTGGCAGTGGCCGTGTTCAGCGGGCCTCGACGGACAGGCGCTTAAGCGCTCGGCGAGCAGCCGGTGCAATGCGGGCGCAACGCCTGCATTGCACCCGGTATAACCAATCGCGCTGGGTGCGTCGGCTGCGCCCCCCCGGCGCTTGCACCCAGCCCACACTGGGTGCGCCAGCCCTAACCAACACTTGCCTGCGCACGGCGACTCCAGTGGAACCGGGACGCTTTTTGCGGCGCTTATGAAGGGCCGCAGCCCGGCTGGAGCGTGTCTGCTATCCAAGCCCGCCTGGTTTTTGCGCAGGGACCGATTGCGAGCGGCCACTTCGTGCAGACCGGTAGCAAGACTGGGAGGAAGAAGACTGGGGGCGGGTGGGTTTCCACCCGCCGGGGAAGATGCACGCACAAATGGCCCTTTGGCCTTGGGCCTTGGGCCTAAGGCGTTATTGCCACGCGGGTGGCTCGGCGATGGGCGAGGCGGCTGTGGCCGAGCGACCGGACCAGGGCGAGGCACCCTGCTCTGGACGGATGCGCAGCTCGCTCCCATCGGCGCGAACGACTCGGTAGATGTCGATCGTCGGCTGATCGGCGTCTTCGATTTCCACCTCGCCGTCGATCAGCAACGGCTCGTCGGCGGGCAAGGTGATGCGGTGATACCAGGTGGGGCCGCCTTCGACGATGATCCGGCCACTGGCGTCTTCAACCAGGACCTCATTGTCACCAAGGTCGTGCAGGAGGGTCGCAGTAATCTGCACCCGCGTCCCCGGGCGAGGATCCTCCAGGATCGTGGCGATGAGCATAGGCTCGGCGACGAGCGGCTCTGCGGGGGGTGGATCTGCGAGGGTAAGTGCAGGCGCCAGCGCCAGCAGTGCCAATGGTGAAGCGATCGACGCTGTCAGGCGGTCATGCAAACGCGACATGGCGAATATCTCCGGTGGTTGCCAGTACTGCGAAGGTAGTCGTTCATCCCCTGTATCACAAGGCTGGCAAAAACGATCGTTCGGCGGCAGAGGGCGCTGCTGTGCCAATCGCCGAGCTGCGCGGCCTGCGACCATGCAACCACCCAAGCAGGCCGGGTAGCCGCTGGCGGGGGTCTCGACCGCAGGGATGCGGTCGTGAAGCCTACAGGGACGTATTCACGGCGTCCCCCGCCGGCGGCTGCGCGGCCTGCGACCACGTGGAGCCTGAAAACGGTGGCGACAGGGACGTGCCCTGTTCTCCCTACTCATCCGTCACACACCCCTCGGAGGCCGGCTGCACGGCCTTGATATACTTGTAGAGCGTGCCGCGGGTGGCCTTGTAGGGCGGCATGCGCCAGGCGCCGGCGCGGCGCTCGAGCTCCGCGTCGTCCACGTCCACGGCCAGGATGCGCTCGCCGGCGTCGATGGTGACGATATCGCCGTCCTGAAGCAGCGCGATGGGGCCGCCCTCCTGAGCCTCGGGGCAGACATGGCCGATGATGAAACCATGGGAGCCGCCGGAGAAACGCCCGTCGGTGATGAGTGCCACGTCCTTGCCCAGGCCGGCGCCCATGATGGCGCTGGTGGGCGTGAGCATCTCCGGCATGCCGGGGCCGCCCTTGGGGCCCTCGTAGCGAATGACCACGACATCGCCCTTTTGGATGCTGCCCGCTTCCAGGGCGGCGAGCATGTCCTCTTCGGCATCGAAGACCCGCGCCGGGCCCTGGAATTGCAGCCCCTCCTTGCCGGTGATCTTGGCCACGGCACCCGCCGGGGCGAGGTTGCCCTTGAGGATCTGGATGTGAGCGGTGTCCTTGATGGGCTTGGTCACCGGCATGACGATCTGCTGGTCGGCATCCAGGCCCGGCAGGTCGGCGAGGTTCTCTTCCAGCGTATGGCCGGTGACGGTGAGGCAGTCGCGGTGCATCAGCCCAAAGGACATCAGGTATTTCATCACCGCCGGCGTGCCACCCACCCGGTGCAGGTCCTCCATCACATATCGGCCGCTGGGCTTGAGATCGGCGAGGTAGGGCGTGCGGTCGCTCGCCGCCTGCACGTCCTCCAGGGTCAGGTTCACGCCGATGGCCCGGGACATGGCGATGAGGTGCAGCACGGCGTTGGTGGAGCCGCCGAGGGCCATGACCATCGCCAGCGCGTTGTCGAAGGCGGCGCGGGTCATGATGTCGCTGGGCTTGATGTCGTGCGCCAGCAGGTTGTGCATGGCCGCGCCGGCGCGGCGGCATTCCTCGGACTTGGCCGGGTCGGTGGCCGGGGTCGAGGCGCTGTAGGGCAGGGACATGCCGAGGGCCTCGATGGCTGAGGCCATGGTATTGGCGGTGTACATGCCGCCGCAGGCGCCGGGGCCTGGACAGGCGTGGCGGACGATGTCCTGGCGCTCGTCCTCGCTGATGGTGCCGGCGATGTACTGCCCGTAGCTCTGGAATGCCGAGACGATGTCCAGCGGCTGGCCGGAGTGGCCGTGGCCGGCGCGGATGGTGCCGCCGTAGACCATGATGCCGGGGCGGTCGAGCCGTGCCATGGCCATGATGGAGCCCGGCATGTTCTTGTCGCAGCCCGGCAGGGCGATGAGCCCGTCGTACCACTGGGCGGCGCAGACGGTCTCCATGGAGTCGGCGATGAGGTCACGCGACTGCAGCGAATAGCTCATGCCGCGGGTGCCCATGCTGATGCCGTCGGACACGCCGATGGTGTTGAAGCGCATGCCCACCAGGCCGGCCTCGTCGGTGCCGGCCTTCACCTCGGTGGCGAGATCCAGCATGTGCATGTTGCAGGGGTTACCCTCCAGGTAGACGCCGGCGATGCCGATGAGGGGCTTGCCCAGATCCTCCTCGGTGAGGCCGGTGGCGTAGAGCATGGCCTGGGAGGCGCCCTGGGCCTTGGGCTGGGTGACGCGGCTGCTGTAGCGGTTCAGCTGCTTGTTCATAATGGACCTCTGGATGGGATCTGCTGGATTGAGTGGGCCGAGGCGGGTGCCGGCGGCGGGCCTGCGGGAATTGTGGTGAGCGTCCTGCCAGGCTGCGAGGAACGACAAGCTAGCCGTAGCGAATCAATCGTTCCAATGATTTTTTCCGCGCTTACTGTTCGTTCATGACGAACGATACCCACTCCCGACCTGAGCACCGAGCTGCCGCGCACCGCCGGCGGCGCGGTTCGCCGCCGCGAGTCGCAGCGTGCGCCCGAACAGCGGCTCCAGCGCGGCGTCGTGGCTGACGAAGATGAGCGTCGCGCCGGTGGCGGCGCATTCGTCGAACAGGAGCTGCACGAAGGCGCGGCGGCGATCCGTGTCCAGCGCTGAGGTGGGCTCGTCGGCGATGATGAGCTCCGGTGCGCCCATGAGGGCGCGGGCGGCGGCGACGCGCTGCTGCTGGCCGACACTGAGCTCGGTGACCGGCTGGCGCAGCAGTACCGGGTCGGCGAGATCCAGATGACCGAGCAGGCGCTTGGCCTCCGCGCGCAGGGTTTTGGCGCGGGCCAGTGCGCGCTCGCGGCGCAGCACCGAGAAGCGACAGGGCAGGAGCACGTTGTCGATGATGCCAAGGTAGGGGATGAGGTTGAACTGCTGGAAGATGTAGCCGATGTGATCGGCCCGGAAATGATCCCGCTCGGTGCCGGTGCGCGCCGACAGGCTCTCGCCCAGCACCCGCACCACACCGACCTGCGCCACCGTGATCCCGGCCAGCAGGCCGAGCAGGGTGCTCTTGCCGCTGCCGCTGGGACCTTCGATGAAGAGGCGCTCGCCGCGGGCGACGGTGAGTGCATCCAGCGCCAGGATATCCGGCCCCTTGCGGCGCCAGCGAAAGCGCACGCCCTCGAGCTGGACGATGGGCGCTGACAGGTCCGGCGGCGCGGTCGCCGCGGCGGCGGTCACAGGTCCAGTCGATGGCTGTCCGGGGTGAGCTCGGCGCCGCGCTGCCCGCTCGGCGTGATCAGCTGCACCCGCAGCTTGTCCTTGCCCGGAAAGACCTCGAACAGCCGCACGTCGAGCTGGCTGAGGGCGGCCGGCTTGGCGCAGGTGAAGGCCCATTCGCCATGGGCGTCGGCATGGATCTCGCCGTCGGTGTGGGCGTGATCCCCGGGGCTGCCGAGGTCGAGTCGCACCTGATGCGACATCTGCACGCACTCGGCGCCGGCGTTGGTCATGAAGAGCGCGGCGCCGTCGGCGAGGCGCCCGCGGGCCTCGGCGATGGCCGTGCGCTCGGCCTCGTTGCGCGGCGGATGCTCGAAGCCGACGATGTTGGCGGCCGGGGTGTCGAGCTCCACCAGCAGGAGATCGCCATCGACGGCGATGTTGAGTGCCGCGACACCGTGCACATGGGCGTCGTGCTGGCGGTGGCCATGGTGATGATCATGGTCGCCATGGTCGTGATCCGCGCCGGCGGCCGCGGGCCCGGCGGCGGCGATCAGCAGGGTCAGCAACAGCCAGCGGCTGCGATGGGGTTGGTTGGGTCGCGCAGACATGGTTCGCCCTCTCTACGACAGAACAACAGTGAAAATGACCATCGCACTCGTGATCGGCACTACCATCGCTGTTGCGATGCATGCCGACGTCGATGCTGGCTCGATACCGGACCCTGTGGTGCCGTCCGCCTCATGTATCCCGGTGTTTCTCGGCGCAGTCCGAGCAGGTGCCGATGACCTCCACCACCGGCCGCGAGGGCCGGAAGCCGGTTTCGGCGGCCACCGACGCCAGGCTGCCGGCGATGGCCTGGTCTTCCAGCTCGGTGACGCCGCCGCAGCCGTTGCAGATCAGGAACTGGCTCGCATGCGGGTGCTCCGGATGGGTACAGCCGATGTAGGCGTGCAGGGTCTCGAGCTTGTGCACCAGGCCCTGGGCCAACAGCCAGTCCAGCGCCCGGTACACCGTGGGCGGCGCTGCTGATCCCTGATCGCGCAGCTGATCCAGCAGCTCGTAGGCGCCCACGGGTCGGTTCGCCCGGCAGACCAGCTCCAACACCCGCCGGCGCTGCTTGGTGAGGCGCACCCCGCGCTGGTGGCACAGGGTCTCGGCGCGGCTCAGGGCGTGGCTGAGAGTGTTTTCGTCCATCGGCGCGTCAATGGTTTCTGCAGTGGCGGGTCGGCGTCATGACGGCGCGCTCGGGACCACCGGCTCAGGTCTGCGTCTTGGCACCGCCGCCCGCCGACACCATCCGCCGCCGCCGCAGTGCCACCGCCACCAGTGCCGAGACCAGATAGAGCGCCCCCGCCAGCAGGATAATGGTGGGCCCGGGGGGTAGGTCTGGTGTATAGGACAATGCCAGCCCGGCGCTGGTGAGTCCAGCGCCGAGCAGGGTGGCGGTGACCATCATGGCGGTGATGGAGTGGGTCCATTGCCCGGCGACGGCCGCGGGGAGGGTCAGCAGCGCGATGACCAGGATCAGGCCCACCACCTGGATCATCAACACCACCGTCAGCGCCACCAGCACCAACAGCAACAGATACAGCACCGCCACCGGCAGCCCGCGCAGCCGGGCGAATTCCTCGTCGAAGGTGACGGCGATGAAGTGGCGATAACCCAGACCCACCACCACCAGCAGCAGCAGATCCAGCGCCGCCATGAACCAGAGCTCGCGGGTCGGGACCAGGAGGATATTGCCGAACAGAAAGCTCATCAGATCCGTGGTGTAGCCCGGTGTGCGGGAGATGAACAGGATGCCGACGGCCATACCGATGGCCCAGAGCGCGCCGATGGCGGTGTCCTCGCGGGTGCGCCAGGTGAGCCGCACCCAGCCGATGAGCAGCGCCGAGACCACCGCGGCGATGAGGGCCCCCAGCAGCGGGTCGAAGCCGAAATACAGTGCCGCCCCCATGCCGCCCAGCACGGAGTGGGCGATGCCGCCCGCCAGGAAGGCGATGCGCTTGACCACCACGAAGGGTCCGATGAGCCCGCAGCCCAGACTGGCCAGCAGACCCGCCAGCAGGGCCTGGCGCAGGAAGGCCTGCGCGCCGAGTGCGGTGAAGAATTCAGCCATGGCCGTGTTGCTGCCCGCCGGCGGCGGCGGTGGCCAGCGGCTCGCTCTGGTCGTGCGCGTGATGGATGTGGCGCACGTGCTCGCCGTAGAGATCCTGGATGGTCTGACCGTCGATGCTGTCGGTGGTGTGGCACACCAGGGTGCGATTCAGGCAGGCCACCCGGCTCACGTACGCCGAGATGAAGGCGATGTCGTGGGAGACAACGACGATGGTCAGCCGGCGGTTCAGCTGCGCCAGCAGCTCGAAGATCTCGCCCTCCAGGCGCTGGTCGATGTTCGCCGTGGGCTCGTCGAGGATCAGCAGCCGCGGTTCTCCCACCAGGGCGCGCGCCAGCAGCACCCGCTGCAGCTGACCACCGGAGAGGGTGCCGATCTGGCGCTCGCGCAAGTCCAGGGCCTCCACCTCGCGCAGCGCCGCCGCGGCCGCCCGGCGGTCGGCCCGCGTCCAGGGACCGAGCCGCCAGCCGAGACCGAAGCGGCCCATGAGCACCACGTCTTCCACACTGATGGGGAAGTCCCGGGGGAACCCCGGATACTGGGGCACATAGCCGCTGCGCTTGCGCGCGCGCCGCGGCGGCTCGCCGAACACGCGGATGCGCCCGGCGCTGGGCTTCTGCAGCCCCAGGATCAGCTTCAGGAGTGTGCTCTTGCCGCCGGCATTGGGGCCGACGACGCCGAGGAATTCGCCGGGGGCGACCGTCAGGTGGACGTCTTCGAGCACCGGCACTTCGCCGTAGGCGAAGCACAGGCCCGCGACTTCGATGGCGGCCGGCGTGCTGGTGGCGGCAGCGTCGTTCATGGCGCCTGCTGCCCGCCGCCGTCGGCCGTCACCAGGATATCCGCGAGCCGACGCAGCGTGACGGCATAGTCGGGCGAGAGCGGATCCACCGTTGCCACCCGGCCGCCGATGGCACGGGCCACCTGGCCGGCGGCGCGCTGGTCGAATTGCGGCTGCACCAGGATCAGTCTGGCGTCTTCCGCCCGCGCCTGATCGATGAGCGCCGCGAGCCGGCGGGCGCCCGGTTCCTTGCCCTCCCGCTCGATGGGCACCTGGGTCAGGCCGTAGGCGTCGGCGAAATAGCCCCAGGCCGGATGGTAGACGAGAAAACTGCGATTCCCGAGGCGGCTCAGGCGCCGTTGCAGCTCGGCATCCAGCGCGGCGAGCGCCGCATCGAATTCGGCCTGGTTGGCCGCGTAGGTGTCGGCGCCCGTCGGGTCCAGCTCGGTGAAGGTGTCGCGGATGGTCACCGCCATCCGTCGAGCCAGCCGCGGGCTGGTCCAGACATGGGCATCCAGGGCCGGTCCGCCCCGGCCGTGATGCTCATGGCCATGATCGTGAGCATGGTCATGATCCGGCTGCGGGCGCAGTTGCAGGCCGGCGCGCAGGTCCACGACGCGCATGTCCGCATTGGTGGCATGGATGCGCTTCATCCAGGCGTCCTCGAAGGGCGCACCCACCCGCAGATACAGATCGGCGCCGGCGAGGGCCGTGATTTGCCGCGGCGTCGGCTCATAGGTGGCGGGACTGTGTCCCGGCTGCACCATGGTGTGCACCTCGACGCGCTCGCCGCCGATACGCTCGGCGAAGGTGGCCAGCGGCAGCACGCTCACGAACACAGACAGCTCATGAGCGCGCGCCGGCGCAGCTGCGATGGATGCCGCAGCCATGCACAGCCACAGGGCGCACAAGACCCGGAGACAGCGCCCGATGTGGCACCGGCGGCCACGGGAAGGAAGGGGAGCGGCGCATTGACGAGCCATGTTTTGTGTCGCTCAACAAGGGTAAGATCGCGTGCCTCGATGGCAGGCCCCGCCGTCGGCTGGCTGCCACATGTAATAGTATAACAATACAGCGCGGTGCGCGGTCGACGACAACTGATCGTCGCCCGTCAGCCGCAGCGTGTCAGGACGTGAGCAATCAGGACAAGCGCGCGGCCGTCGCTGCGATGCCGTTCGGAGGGCGTAAAAGCGTCACCGTGCTGGTGCTTCCGACGCCCGGGCGCTGGTGGGGATGAGCCAACGAAAACGGGGCCCGAAGGCCCCGCTGCAAGCATGATTGCGCATCCGTGCGCGGTCGTCCCTGAACGGTAGCGTCAGGTGCTACCGCGAGCGCCCATGAACTCGGGGTAGGCTTCCAAGCCGCATTCGCCCACGTCCACGCCTTCGTACTCCTCTTCCTCGCTGACGCGGATGCCCATGATCAGCTTGATGAGCAGCCAGACGATGAAGGAGGTGATGAAGACCCAGGCGAAAATGGTGATGAGGCCGATGAGCTGAGCACCGAAGCCGGCGTCGGCATTGGTGATGGGCACGGCCAGCAGGCCCCACATGCCGACGACGCCGTGCACCGAGATGGCGCCCACCGGATCATCGATGCGCAGCTTGTCCAGGGTGACGATGGCGAACACCACGATGACGCCGCCGACGCCGCCGATGAGCGTCGCCGCCAGCGGGGTGGGCGTCAGCGGCTCGGCGGTGATGGCCACCAGGCCGGCGAGTGCGCCGTTCAGCGCCATGGTGAGGTCGGCCTTGCCGAACAGCAGCCGGGCGGTGATCAGCGCAAACACCAGGCCACCGGCGGCGGCCATGTTGGTGTTGACGAAGATGCCGGCCACGGCGTTGGCGTCACTGATGTTGGACACCACCAACTGCGAGCCGCCGTTGAAGCCGAACCAGCCCAGCCAGAGGATGAAGGTGCCGAGGGTCGCCAGCGGCAGGTTGGCGCCGGGGATGGCGTTGATACTGCCGTCTTTGCCGTACTTGCCCTTGCGCGCGCCGAGCAGGATGACGCCCGCCAGCGCCGCCGAGGCACCCGCCAGATGCACCACGCCGGAGCCTGCGAAGTCCTGGAAGTTGAGGCCGTCCAGGAAGCCGCCGCCCCATTTCCAGTAGCCCTGCACGGGATAGATGAAACCGGTCATGACGATGGCGAACAGCAGGAAGGCCCAGAGCTTCATGCGCTCGGCGACGGCGCCGGAGACGATGGACATGGCGGTGGCCACGAACACCACCTGGAAGAAGAAGTCGGACAGGCCCGCGTAGTAGACGTCGCCATCGCTCGCCAGCACGGCGTCCACGGCGTTGTCGGCGCTGGCATTCATGAACATGAATGTCCAGGAAATCTCCGGCACGACGCCGTTACCGCCCGCCGGGTACATGATGCCGTAGCCGATCAGCATATACATGATGCAGGCGATGGCGAACAGCGCCACGTTCTTGGTCAGGATCTCGGCGGTGTTCTTGGCGCGCACCAGGCCCGCCTCGAGCATGGCGAAGCCCGCGGCCATCCACATGACCAGCGCGCCGGACATGAGGAAGTAGAAGGTGTCGAGTGCGTAAGCGAGTTGAATCGTTGGTTCTTCCATCAGATCGATGCCTCCGTGGGGTCGCTCAGAGCGCGTCCGGACCGGTCTCGCCGGTACGGATGCGGATAACTTGCTCGAGGTCGGCGACGAAAATCTTGCCGTCGCCGATCTTGCCGGTCTGGGCGGCGCCGGTGATGGCCTCGATCACCTGATCCACCAGGGGGTCGTCGACGGCGATCTCGACCTTGATCTTGGGCAGGAAGTCGACGACGTACTCGGCGCCGCGATAGAGCTCGGTGTGGCCCTTTTGTCGGCCGAAGCCCTTGACCTCGATCACGGTGATGCCGGAGACGCCGATGTCGGCGAGCGCCTCGCGGACGTCGTCGAGCTTGAACGGCTTGATGATGGCTGAAATCAGCTTCATGGGTTGCGCTCCGTAGGGTTGTGGGGGATGCCGAGCCATGTCGGTCCGGTGATGCTAGCTGCCGGAAGACAGCTCGGCGCGGATCTTAAAACGTCTTGGACCAGCCGACCCAGACCTGGGGATCGCGGTTGACGCCGGTGTAGTACTTGCGTGGGTCGCCGATGGCGTCGACGTTGAAGCTGAAGGTGCCGAAATCGCCCGTATCCTTGATGATGCTGGCGCCGTAGTTGTAGCGGTCGGCGGTGACGAGCTCGGTGGGATCGTTCGGATTCGGTGCCTTGTTCTTGAAGTCGTAGTAGCCGCCGCGCAGATCGAAGCCGAAGTCGTTCGGCAGCGGGAAGGACAGGCCTACGCTGTAGTAGAAGTCGCCGTCGACATACAAATATTCGTTGCCGTTGCCGCTGTAGGGTGTGTACTGAATGCCGGCGGAGAAGAATTCGTAACCAAAGAAGAGCCCGATATCCACGTAGCTGGTATCGGCTGCCTCTGGGTACACATAGTAGATGGCATTGGCGCCGATGGTCGCCCCTTCTATCGGCAGTTCGAAGTCGTAGCCCAGGTAGAAGTCCACTTCAGAGCCGCCGCCGCCCAGGTTCGAGGCCCAGGTGCCCGCGTAGAAGCCATCCACGGTCAAGTCCAGGCCGCCCTGGACGGCGGCGTCGCTGTTCGATGCGGTGGCACCTCGCACGATGTAATTGGACACGACACCGATGTTGGCAGTGATTTCCATCTCTTGGGCCGTGGTTGGCACGGACACGGCGGTCAGCGTGCTGGCGATGATGCTGGCGCTGGCTGTGCGGTTGAACAGGGAGCGGGTCGACGCAGTCATTTGGAGTACACCTCGATTTTTTTAAATAGACGCTGAAACCGGAAGGTGCCTTGACCTGACTGATGTGGTCGGCACAATCGACGGCTACAGGTCATCACCCAATGCAGAGACCGTGCCAAGGCTAAGGATGTGCCGAAAAACATACCAATTCGGGATTTTTGTGTTGTAAACGCAACAGCGTGTTGCACCATTTGCGCGCATCGTCGTGAGGCATGCGGCTGTTTGGTGCACCCTTGTTGTGCGTTTCCGGGGGCGACGCTGAACCGATCCGACGGCTATACTGCGCGGTGTCGGATCGCGCCGACGCTGACTTGACAGGAGCTCGTACTGTGCCGACGAACCATCTCGATGATCTCGCACACCGCCTCGCCGAGACCCTGCCGGAGGGGGTGCGTGCGTTGCAGGAGGATCTCAGTCGTGGCTTTCGGTCCACCTTGGAAAGCGGCCTTGGTCGCCTCGACCTGGTCACGCGGGAAGAATTCGATGTCCAGGCCGCCGTGCTGGCGCGCACCCGTGCGAAATTGGAGGCGCTGACCGCACGCGTCGCCGAGCTGGAAGCCGCACTCAAAACCGAAGCGACGGGCGCAGACGCCGATCACCCCGCCGCCGGTGCCGATCACTAGACGACGACGCCCGCTGCCCGGCGCCGGCGGCCGGCCATCGGGGAGTCGGTGCGCCGCCGCGTGACCTCGCGCCTGCCCCATGAGCTTGTGCATCCTGCATAGCCGCGCCCGCGACGGGATTCGCGCGCCGGAGGTCACGGTGGAGGTGTACGCGGGGGGCGGCTTGCCCGCCACCGCCATCGTCGGACTGCCCGAGCTGGCGGTGCGGGAGAGTCGTGATCGGGTGCGTGGCGCCATCGCCAACGCCGGCTTTTCTTACCCCGCCGGGCGCGTCACCATCAACCTGGCACCGGCGGACCTGCCGAAAGAGGGTGGACGCTTCGATCTGCCCATCGCCGTTGGTATTCTCGGGGCGACGGGCCAGCTGCGCGCCGATGCGCTGGCGCGGCTCGAGCTATTGGGCGAGCTGGCGCTCACCGGTGCCCTGCGACCGGTCTCGGCGGTGCTCCCGGCGGCGCTGGCCGCCCGCGCCGCCGGCCGCGCGCTGGTGCTGCCGCGCGCCAACGCCGACGAGGCGGCCCTGGTGGAGGGGCTGGACATCCTGCCCGCCGAGCACCTGCTGGAGGTTTGCGCCCATCTCAATGGCGACGCCGTCATCGCACCCCACCGCGCCCCCGCCGTTCAGCGTCAGGCCGCGACCTACCCGGATCTCGCCGAGGTGCAGGGCCAGGGGCAGGCCAAGCGGGCACTGGAGATCGCCGCCGCCGGCGGCCACAGCCTGCTGCTCATCGGCCCGCCCGGCACCGGCAAATCCATGCTCGCGAACCGATTACCCGGCATCCTGCCCAGACTCCACGATGCCGAGGCGCTGGAAGTGGCCGCCATCCGCTCGGTCAGCGGTCAGGCCGAGGTGGATCCGGCCAACTGGCGCGAGCGCCCGTTTCGGGCGCCGCACCATACCGCCTCCGGGGTGGCGCTGGTGGGCGGCGGCAGCACGCCGCGGCCCGGTGAGATTTCGCTGGCGCACGAGGGTGTGCTGTTCCTGGACGAGCTGCCGGAGTTCGACCGGCGGGTGCTGGAAGTGCTGCGCGAGCCGCTGGAATCCGGGCACATCCACATCTCCCGCGCCGCGCGGCAGGCGCAGTTCCCGGCGCGCTTCCAGCTGGTGGCGGCGATGAATCCCTGCCCCTGCGGCTATCTCGGTGATCCCCAGGGCCGCTGTCGCTGCACGCCGGAGCAGGTGGCCCGCTACCGCGCGCGCATCTCGGGTCCGCTGCTCGATCGCATCGACCTGCAGCTGGAGGTGCCGCGGCTGCCGGCGGAGCGACTCATCGCGCGCCCGGAGGGTGCCGAGCCCAGTGCCCTGGTGCGGGCGCGGGTGGAGCAGGCGCGGGCCAGTCAGATGGAGCGCGCCGGCTGCACCAATGCGGCGCTCGCCGCCGGCGCGCTGGAGCAACACTGTGTCCTGGATGCACAGGGCCGGCAGGTGATCACCCAGGCCATGCGCCGACTGTCGCTCTCGGGTCGGGCCTATCACCGCATCCTGAAAGTGGCGCGCACCATCGCAGATCTGGCCGACAGCGAGGCCATCACGGTGGCGCATCTCAGCGAGGCCATCGGCTACCGGCGGCTCGACCGCGGCGGCGCGGCGGCGTCCGCCGGCGGGGGTGCCTGAGCATGCTGGAGCTCGCCGGCATCACGCTGCGCCGCGGCCCCAAGCTGTTGCTGGAAGGGGCGGACCTGCGGGTGCATGCGGGTCAGCGGGTGGGGCTCACGGGTGCCAACGGCTGTGGCAAGTCGAGCCTGTTCGCGCTGCTGCGCGGTGAGCTGCAGCCGGATGCCGGCGTCGTGACCTTGCCGCCGGACTGGCGCATGGCCCATGTGGCGCAGCAGACGCCCGGTGGCGAGCGGGCGGCCCTCGAATTCGTGATGGACGGCGACACGGAGCTGCGCGAGGTGCAGCACCGGCTCGCCGCCGCCGAGGCCGCCGACGACGGCGTCACCCAGGCGGCCCTGCACGGGCGGCTCGAGGCCATCGGCGGCTACACGGCGGAATCCCGCGCGGCGCGGCTGCTGCACGGACTGGGCTTCGCGGTGGGGGACGAGCGGCGCGCCGTGTCGAGCTACTCCGGCGGCTGGCGCATGCGCCTGGCCCTGGCGCAGGCGCTGATGTGCCGCTCGGACCTGCTGCTGCTGGACGAGCCCACCAATCACCTGGATCTGGACGCGGTCATCTGGCTGGAGGGCTGGCTGCGGGCCTATCCCGGCACCTTGCTGCTCATCTCCCACGACCGTGACTTCCTGGACGCCGTGGTGGAGCGCATCTGCCACGTGGAACGCCGCGGCCTGAAGGTGTACGCCGGCGGTTATTCCGCCTTCGAGCGCCAGCGCACGGAGCACCTCGCGCAGCAGCAGGCCGCCCACGAGCGCCAGCGGCGCGAAGTGGCACACATGCGCGCGTTCGTGGACCGCTTCCGCGCCAAGGCCACCAAGGCCCGCCAGGCACAGAGCCGCCTGAAGGCCCTGGAGCGCATGGAGCTCATCGCGCCGGCGCACGTCGACTCGCCGTTTCGCTTCAGCTTTCGCCCGCCGCAGGCACAGCCCGACCCCCTGCTGCGGCTGGAGGACGTGCGCGCGGGCTATGCCACGGCCCAGGGCGAGACCACGGTGCTGGCGGACGTCGGCATGAGTCTGCGCCCGGAGGATCGCATTGCGCTGCTCGGACCCAACGGCGCCGGCAAGTCCACCCTCATCAAGCTGCTGGCGGGGCTCATCGCGCCGCGCCGCGGGCGGCGCGAAGCGGGGCAGGGGCTGGTCATCGGTTACTTCGCCCAGCACCAGGTGGACCAGCTGGACCCCGACGCCTCACCGCTCAGACATCTCGAGCGGCTGCAAGCCCAGGCCGAGCAACCGGGCGTCAAGCCCGCCACGGAGCAGCAGCTGCGCGACTTCCTCGGCGGCTTCGGCTTCCAGGGCGAGCGCGCCACCGAGCCCGTGGCGCCCTTCTCCGGTGGCGAGAAGGCCAGGCTGGCGCTTGCGCTCATCGTCTGGCAGCGCCCGAATCTGCTGCTGCTGGACGAGCCCACCAATCACCTGGACCTGGACATGCGCCTGGCGCTGAGTGAGGCCCTGCTCGGGTTCGAGGGCGCGCTGGTGCTGGTCTCCCACGACCGCCATCTGCTGCGGGTCACCTGTGACACTCTGCTGCTGGTGGACGGCGGCCGCGCCGAGCCCTTCGCCGGCAGCCTCGATGACTATCCGGCGTGGCTCGCCGCCCGCAATAAAGCGCAGGCCCGGGCCACGCCCGCGGCGCGGCCGGATGACGGGCCGCGGGCAAGCGCCGAGCAGGCTGCTGAGACTCCGTCCAACGGCGACGCCGCGGCCTCCCGCAAGGATCAGCGTCGCCGCGAGGCCGCGCAGCGGGCCCGGCTGCAACCGGCGAGGCGGCGGGTGCAAGCGCTGGAGGGCGAGGTCGAGCGCCTGAGCCATGCGTGCAGCGCATTGGAGGCAGCCCTTGCGGATCCTGCCCTCTATACCGATGATGCCAAGCCGCGCCTGCTGACCTTGATCGCCGACAAGCAGCGCATCGATGCCGAACTGGCGCAGGCCGAGGCCGACTGGCTCGAGGCCGCCGCGGCGCTGGAGGCCCTGGAAGCCCTGGAGGCCCCGGAGGCATAGGGCTGAATCATGCCGGTTGGCCCCGTGCGGTGAGCAGATGCAGCGCGCTGTGCACCCGGGCGAGGCCTGTTCAGGGGCCGCTGCAGGGTGTGGGCGGCTGCACCGACGGGGCACCTGGTGCGTGATCCTCGCGCCAAAATCGGGCGCCGACATGCCTGGTGTCAGTCCCCACTGAAAAATCTCGACCGTATGGGGCATAAACGGCTTCGCGCCATGGCTGGGGCGCGTTATCTTTAGTTCCAACGTCGGCGCCGACGGATCGTTTCTTGCTTCAACGACTTTGGCACGACGGCGGCCCGTACCGCCAACGAACCGCCGCGGCTCATCTCGGACCCCATGCCTGGACTATCTTCCATGTCGCCATTCAGAGACCTCAGTCAGAGCGCGCCGAAAGCGGCGCTGTTCGATCTCGCGCCCCTGCCCATGGACAAAGAGGGCATCGCCCGGGATTTCAAGCGTTACTACGCCTATACCCTGGGTCGCGACCGCGACTGCAAGTCCGCTTACTATCCGTATAAGGCGCTGGCCATCGCGCTGCGCGACCGGTTGATGGAGCGCTGGAAGCGGACCCGCGCGGCCCACGATCAGGCCGACTGCAAGCGCACCTACTACCTGTCGCTGGAATTCCTGATGGGGCGCTCGCTCAGCAACGCGCTGCTCAACCTCGGCATCGACGACGCCGCCCAGCAGGCGCTCTACGACCTGGGCCTGGTCTACGAGGAGATCGAGGCTGCGGAAATGGATGCGGGTCTCGGCAACGGTGGCCTCGGCCGTCTCGCCGCCTGCTTCCTGGACAGCTGCGCGACCCTGCAACTGCCGGTGAAAGGCTACGGGCTGCGTTACGAGTACGGCATGTTCCGCCAGCTCATCGAGAACGGCCGCCAGCTGGAGGAGCCGGACCACTGGCTGCGCGACGGCAACCCCTGGGAGCTGGAGCGCCCCGAGTACACCCAGCGCGTTCCCTTCGGCGGCCACACCGAGCATTACAAGGACGAGTCCGGGCGCCTGCATCGGCGCTGGGTGGATACCCACGACGTGCTGGCGGTGCCCTATGACATCCCGATACCCGGCTATCGGAACAACACCATCAATACGCTGCGGCTGTGGTCCGCGGCGGCCACCGACGAGTTCGATCTCGGTGAGTTCAACGCCGGCAGCTATCCCGAGTCGGTGGCAGCCAAGAACAACGCCGAGCACATCACCATGGTGCTCTATCCCAACGACGCCAGCGAGAACGGCAAGGAGCTGCGGCTGCGTCAGCAGTTCTTTTTGGCCTGTGCCAGCATCAAGGACGTGCTGCGGGAGTGGACCAGACTGCATGGCCGTGACTTCACTGCGTTCGCCGACAAGAACTGCTTCCAGCTCAACGACACCCATCCCGCGGTGTCGGTGCCGGAGCTGATGCGCCAGCTGGTGGACGAGCAGCACCTGGATTGGGAGACGGCTTGGGACATCACCACCCGGACCATGGCCTACACCAACCACACCCTGCTGCCGGAGGCGCTGGAGCGCTGGCCGGTGCGGTTGTTCCAGCAATTGTTGCCACGGGTGCTGGAGATCATCTACGAGATCAACGCCAGATTCCTGTCCAAAGTCGCCGCGCGCTGGCCCGGGGATATGGACCGTCAGCGCCGCATGTCGCTCATCGAGGAGGGCGGCGACCCCCAGGTGCGCATGGCCTATCTGGCCATCGTCGGCAGTTTTTCGGTCAACGGCGTCGCCGCGCTGCACTCGCAGCTGCTGAAAGAGGGTCTGTTTCGCGACTGGTACGAGCTCTGGCCCGGGAAATTCAACAACAAAACCAACGGTGTGACGCCCCGGCGGTGGCTCGCCATGTGCAATCCCGGCCTGCACGCCCTGCTGGACGAGACCATCGGCGAGCACTGGGTGCACGACCTCAAGCGCCTGGAGCAGCTCGCACCGCATGCCGACGATGCCGCTTTCCGGGAGCGCTGGGACACCATCAAGCGCCAGAACAAGGCGCGCCTCGCGGGCCTGATCGCCGCCAACTGTGACGTGGAGTTCCCGGTGGACTTCATGTTCGACGTGCAGGTGAAGCGCATTCACGAATACAAGCGCCAACTGCTGAACGTGCTCCATGTGATCCACCTCTACAACCGCATCAAGCACGGTGACGCGGACATCGGCGCGCCCCGCTGCGTGCTCATCGGCGGCAAGGCGGCGCCGGGCTACGAGATGGCCAAGCTCATCATCAAGCTCATCAACAACGTCGCCGGCGTCATCAATGCGGACCCGGTGGTGCGCGAGCAGCTGCGGGTGGCCTTCATCCCGGACTATCGGGTGTCCGTCATGGAGGTGCTCGCCCCTGGCACCGATCTGTCGGAACAGGTCTCCACCGCCGGCAAGGAGGCGTCGGGCACCGGCAACATGAAGTTCATGATGAACGGCGCCGTTACCATCGGCACCCTCGATGGCGCCAACATCGAGATCCGCGAGCAGGTGGGCGAGGACAATTTCTTCCTGTTCGGCCACACCGCCGAGGAGGTGCAGCGCATCCGCGGTCACTATGATCCCAACGGCATCATCGCCAACGACCCGGCGCTTGCAGAAGTCATGCAGCTTTTGGAGTGCGGTCACTTCAGTCAGTTCGAGCAGGGGATCTTCGACCCGCTGGTGCATGGCATCCGCAGCCCCCATGATCCCTGGCTGACGGCGGCGGACTTCGACAGCTATCGCCGCGCGCAGCTGCTGGCCGCCGAAACCTACCAGGATCGCGAGCGCTGGCTGCGCATGAGCGTGCTGAATACGGCTCACAGCGGCTTCTTTTCGTCGGATCGCACCATCGCTGAGTACAACAACGACATCTGGCACATGGAGCCGGTGCCGCCGGCACCTTGAAGCAACCCCCGAGCGCCCGGGTACGCCGGGAACGCCTCTGCGGCTGCCCGGCGCCTGACCCCTTTCGCAGCACAGCAACCCGGAAGCGCATCGATGATCTTTCAACTCTGTTACCTGAGCACCGCCAGCCGCGATATGCAGCGCGAAGACCTGGTGGACCTGCTCACCACCTCCCGGCACAAGAACACGGCGCTCGGCATCACCGGTCTGCTCCTCTACAGCGGTGATCAGTTCATCCAACTGCTGGAAGGCGAAGAGTCTGTGGTGCGCGCGCTGTACGCGCAGATCGCCAGGGACGAGCGTCATCACGATGTGGCTTTGGCATTCGAGGAACATGTGGCAGAGCGTCAGTGCCCGGACTGGAGCATGGGCTTCCAGGCGCTGCCTGACAGCGAATGGCTGGAATTCCCCAGCCCCGACGGCTCCGCGCAGGGGCTGCAGCCGATGATGGAGGCCATGGGCCGTGCCAAGGCGATTCTGCACAGGGTGCGCGAGCGGGGCCTGGACCCGGCGCGGGCGCTGTAGCAGATGCGCCATAGCCTGCACCAACTCCGACCATGCGCTCATGACGGATCGGCGTCGCAAGACACAAGCGGCCTTTCGAGTCGAGACGCATGATCGGCGCAACGGCCATCATTCGAGCGCCAAGCCGATGCACACGCGCCCATCCGTTGCCACCGCGGTGATCACGCTGTTTTGCTGCCCGCCTTTGGCGCAGGCCGACTCCGACGCTGACCGCGCCCGCCGGCTGGCGCAGGAGGGCGCCATCCTGACGTTGGAAGAGATTCTGCCGCTGCTGCGCGAGGCCAGGCCCGGCACGCTCATCGAGCTGGAGCTGGAATACGAGCGTGAGCACGGCACCTACGTGTACGAGATGGAGGTGCTGGATGCCGACGGCCGGCTCTGGGAGGTGGAACTCGACGCCAGCACCGGCGCGCTGATCGAAGTCGAGCTCGACGACTGAGGCGCGCTGGCGGTGGTAACGTTGTGCGCGCTGCGCCGACGCGCGGGCAGCGGATGGCTTCCCCTTTGAGCACCTATCCCGGCTGGCATGCGCTTGTTGCTCATCGAAGACGACGGCGGGCTCGCCCGTGGACTGCGCCGGGACCTGGCCGATGCGGGCTATGCGGTGGACTGGGCCGGAAACGGCGTCGACGGCGCTTTTTGGGGCACGGAACAGCCCTACGACGTCATCGTGCTGGACCTGGGGCTGCCGGGTAAGGCCGGACTCGAGGTGCTCGCCGAGTGGCGTGCCGCCGATATCCGCACGCCGGTGCTGATACTCACCGCGCGTGACGCCTGGCACGAGCGGGTCGACGGCCTGCGCGCCGGCGCCGACGACTACCTGGGCAAGCCCTTCCACGTACAGGAGCTGATTGCACGGCTGCAGGCGCTCACCCGCCGCAGTGGTGGTCAGGCCAGCCTGCGGCTGCGCGTGGCCGGGCTGACGCTGGATGAGGACCGCCGGTGCGTCCTGCTGGCGGACGGCGGCGAGCAAGCCCTGACGGCGACGGAGTTCCGCTTGCTGCGTGCGTTCATGCGCAACCCCGACAAGGTGTTGTCGAAGGAATGGATCGCCGATCACGTCTACGATCAGCACGCCGAGCCCGGCGGCAACACCATCGAGGTTTATGTGCGCCGACTCCGCAGCAAGATCGGTCGGCAGCATCTGCGCACCCGGCGCGGGCAGGGTTATGTCTTCCCGTCCCGGCCCTGACGCGCCCGCCTCCGAGCGGCAGTCCGTCGGTCCAACCGGCGTTGCCAGTTGGCTCACTGCCATCCATCGACGGGGCTTCACCCCCAGGGACTCGCTGGAGAACCGGCTCAATCTGGGGCTGGGTTTGAGCTTGGCGCTCCTGATCGGCGCCGCCTGGTGGCTCGGGCACATGGCATTGCACCGCACCACCGATGCCTACGTGCTCTCCCGGCTGGAGCACGACACCCAGGCGCTGCTCGGGCGCCTGGAGCGCATCGACGACGTGGCTGGCGCCGGCCAGCAGCTGCTGCCCGTCTATCGTCAGCCCTTCTCCGGACATTATTTCAAGGTCTTGACCGGCGCGCAGGTGGTTCGCTCGCGCTCCCTCTGGGATCAGGATCTGGAGGTGGCGCCGGTGCGGATCGGGGAGGTACGCATCTGGTATCGCGACGGCCCCATGGGGCAACCACTCCTGGTACGCGCGGCGGGCTACCGGGTGGCGGCGGGGCCCGTTACCATCGCCGTCGCCGAGGACCTGAGCCCGCTGCTCGGCACGCTGCGGGTCTACGAGCAGACATTCGCGGCGCTGGCTGTCGTCGGCCTGTTGGCGATGCTGGTGCTGCAGCGAGCCATCCTGCGCCGCTCCTTCCGGCGACTCAGGCCCGTCTATCAGGACATCGATGCGCTGGAGCGCGGCACCGCCAATCGCCTGACCGAGCAAGTGCCGGCGGAGATCCTGCCCCTGGTGCGCAAGCTCAACGGCCTGCTCGCCGTCTACGAGCAACGCTTGACCCGCTCACGCAACGCCGCAGGCAACCTTGCCCATGCGCTGAAGGGGCCCCTCAGTCTGATGCGCCAGCAGCTGCGGTGGCCGGCGCGAACGGCAGCGGACGCGGACTGGGAGCCCGCTGATAGCCCGCGGCGCGTCTGTGCCGGTGAGGTGGAGCGCATCACAGCGCTGGTGGAGCGCGAGCTCAAGCGCGCGCGCATCGCCGGGCGCGCGCGGCCCGGCTCTGTCTTCGATCCGGCACTGGAATTGCCGGACCTGAAGCGCTTACTGCTCGCCATGTATCGACACAAGGCGTTGGACATCGACTGCCGGAGCCAGCTGTCCCAACCCGTCTCCCTGGATCGCGAGGACCTGCTGGAGATCCTCGGTAACCTGCTGGACAACGCCTGCAAATGGGCCCATGCAAGGGTCCGCTGCACGCTGGCGCCGGCGCAGGACAGCGGCGGCCTGCGACTGCTGGTGGAGGACGACGGCCCCGGTTGCAGCGACGCCGAGCTGGCCCAAATTGCCCGCCGCGGCGAGCGCCTGGACGAGCAGGTGGATGGCCATGGGCTGGGGCTGGCCATCGTCCGGGAGATCACCGAGTCCTACGGCGGTGCGATACGGCTGGAACGCTCGCCGCGTCTGGGCGGCTTCCTGGCCCGCGTGGATCTGCCGGTGCCGGTGAACAACGACTAAAGCCGAGCCCTGCGCCGCTCGTGGGCGCCTGCGGCCGGGACCCGACAGCCCAAAGGTGATCCCGCCGGCGCCACACGCGTCGAAGCCATGCGTCTGCCTCCGCGAAGGATAGCTGCCGCGTTCAGCTCGGTTTCAGCATCCTCGTGCAAGCTGTGTCTCAGTCTGGTGGCTCGTGGAAGTCCACGCAGCCGCTGGCATACCGCGCACCCTTGCTCAGGAGTACAAACATGCACACCGCATCCCGCATCGCCGCCATTCTCACCCTCCTTGCCGCCGGCGGTCTCCACGCCGCGGAGGCGGACACGGGGGCTCCCGCCGCTGCGCCTTTGACCATGCAGCAGGCCGTGGACAAGGCGCTGGCGCAGCGCCCCGGCGAGGTCATGGGCACCGACCGCGAGCGCAAGAACGGCCGCGAGGCCTGGGAGGTGGAAATCCGCGATGCCAACGGCCAGGAGTGGGAACTCTACTACGCCATCGATGACGGCAGCCTGCTGTACGAGGAGCGTGACTGAGCCATGGTCGCCGCCGACTTGGTCAACGGCGCGACGCATGGCCAGCCAGCGCCAATCACTCGCCGTCGCCTGAGCGGTCGGCCTCCGGCGACTGCCGGCCGTAGACATACATGCCGACCAGGACGGCCATGTTGAACACCAGATAGAACTGGCCGATCACCCCTTCGAGGACGGACAGGGACTGTGCCAGATTCGACATTGGCACGATGTCCCCATAGCCGATGGTCAGCAGCGACACGAAGCTGTAGAAGTAGAGCAGATCATAGAGCTGGAGGACGTCCGGGTCTGAGCCGTGCACGCCGAAATCGAAGGAGCCGGGCCGCAGCAGCTCGACATTGACATAGGCGACGGTGAAGGTCGCCCCGATCAGCAGATAGACGCAAAGCCCGCCGAGCACGCCGCCGAGCGTGATGCGCTCCTGCTTCAGGATGAAGCCGATCAGACTGACGATGACGGTGACCAGAAAGCCTCCGGCGGCGCAGTTCAGGGCGACGAAGACGGCGCGCTCGTGGGGATGGAGCACGAGCACGCCATAGAAGATCAGGATAAGACCGAAGAAGACTGCGGTCGTCCAGAAGAGGTTGTCGTGCCGGATCGCGTAGGCAACGTAGAACACGACGACGACATAGGCGAGGTCGCTGATGGCCCCCAAGGTTTCATTGCCCTCGAACATCGGCAAGATCGCCAGCTGCGCCATCATGTAGCCGAACAGCAAAACGAAATAACGGCCGGTGCGCTGCTGAGTTGTGTGCTCGTCGGGCATTGGCATCTTTTCTCCCGTACCTTCGGGGCAGCCCGCCGCCGGCGCTGGCCGGGGGCGGCTGCGTTTGTCTCACGTCACCGGCAGTGTCGTGCGCTCCACCACGCGCCGCAGCACGAAGCTGGAGTGCACGCCGCTCACGCCCTCGATGCGGGTCAGCTTGTTCAGCAGCAGGTCCTGGTAGGCGTCCATGTCGCGGACGATGACCTTGAGCTGGTAGTCGGCGTCGCGGCCGGTGATGAGGAAGCATTCCAGCACCTCCGGCATGGCCGCCACCCGGGCGTCGAAATTGGCGAAGCGCTCGGGCGTGTGCCGGTCCATGGCGATGCTGAGGAAGGCGATGAGGTTCAGCCCCAGTGCCTTGGCGCTCAGCAGCGCCCGGTAGCCTTCGATGATGCCGGCCTCCTCCAGCGCCCGCACCCGTCGCAGACAGGGCGATGGTGACAGCCCGATGCGATCGGCGAGCTCCTGGTTACTGATGCGTCCATCCTGCTGCAGGATGTCGAGAATGCGTTTGTCGTAGTTGTCGAGCATGCGTCGATGGGCTGGGGGCTGGGGGCGGCTCTTCTGACGTCCGTGTTTAGTACTGCGCAGATTTGCAAAATATAGTTCAAATTGCGCAACAGGCGCTATATGCGACAGATTATTGCCAATTAAGCCGATCCATGGGGCATATTCGCAATCACCTGCGGGGTCGATGCGCGCAGACTATGCAGCGTCGGCCACAAGCCGGCGGGGGCCAAGCCCACAAGGCGACGGCCCGCGCCAGTGGCTCCCACGCCTGCGGCCGTAACCCGGCGCAGTCCGGAGCCGCCAACCCTCGAACCCAGAACCTCGACCCCAGCCCCCAGAACCTAACCCCCAGAACCTAGCGCCTGACCATGTTCGATCACCGCAAATACCGCCCCGCTCCGACCGTCCAGCTCGCCGACCGCAGCTGGCCGGACCGCACCATCAGCCGCGCTCCGCGCTGGGCCAGCGTGGACCTGCGCGACGGCAACCAGGCGCTGCTGGCGCCCATGAGTGTTGCGCAGAAGCAGGCGCTGTGGCGGCTGCTGGTGGCCATCGGGCTGAAGGAGATCGAGGTGGGCTTTCCGTCCGCGAGCCAGCCCGACCATGACTTCGTGCGCTGGCTCATCGAGGAACGCCAGATCCCCGAAGATGTGACCATCCAGGTGCTCACCCAAGCCCGGGAGGACCTCATTCAGCGTACCTTCGCGGCGCTGGATGGCGTGCACCAGGCGATCGTGCATGTCTACAACAGCACGTCGCCGGTGCAGCGCGAATGGGTGTTCGGCGCCGAGCGTGCAGATGTGAAGGCCATCGCCGTGCGCGGCGCCGAGCTGGTGCAGCGCGAGGCGGCCAAGTACCCCGGCACCCGCTGGACCTTTCAATACTCGCCGGAGAGCTTCTCGCAGACCGAGCCGGAGTATGCCATCGAGGTGGTCAACGCCGTGCTGGACGTGTGGCAGCCGACGCCGGCGGCGCCCTGCATCGTCAACCTGCCGGCGACGGTGGAGTCGGCGAGCCCGAACGTCTTCGCGGATCAGGTGGAGTGGTTCTGCCGCCAGTTGGACCGGCGCGAGGCGGTGATCGTGTCGCTGCATACCCATAACGACCGTGGCGGGGCCGCGGCGGCGGCGGAGCTGGGTCTGTTGGCCGGCGCCGACCGGCTGGAGGGCACGCTGCTCGGTAACGGCGAGCGCACCGGCAACATGGACTTGGTGACCGTGGCCATGAATCTCTACAGCCAGGGCGTCGATCCCCAGCTGGACCTGTCGGACCCGGACCGGATCATCGCCGTGACCGAGCGCTGCACGGGTATCGCCTGCCATCCGCGCCACCCCTGGGTGGGGGAGCTGGTGTACACCGCCTTCTCCGGCAGCCATCAGGACGCCATCGGCAAGTCCCTGCGCCATCAGCGTGCCGCCGAGGATCTGCCCTGGCAGGTGGCCTATCTGCCCATCGATCCGGCGGATATCGGTCGCAGCTACGAGGCCGTCATCCGTGTCAACAGCCAGTCCGGCAAGGGCGGCATCGCCTTCGTGCTCGAGCGCGACTACGGCCTGAATCTGCCGCGCTGGCTGCAACAGGCGCTGGCGCCCATCGTGCAGCGCGAGAGCGAGCAGCGCGGCGGCATCATCGATGCTGAGCGCAT
The DNA here is from genome assembly GCF_913062725.1 of uncultured Thiohalocapsa sp. Lineage (GTDB taxonomy): Bacteria > Pseudomonadota > Gammaproteobacteria > Chromatiales > Chromatiaceae > Thiohalocapsa. The sequence goes on along the minus strand of NZ_CAJXWY010000004.1, from coordinate 61,798 downwards.
CCATGCGCTGTTCCAAGCGCATTTCGTGCACGATGGCCGGCAGGCACCGACCCGCCTCGCGGGCTACCGGCTGCACCGCAACGGCCGCGAGCGCATCGAGGCACGCGTTCAGGCCAGCGATGTCGAGCGTGCCATCACCGGCGAGGGCGAGGGCGCCATTGCGGCTTTTGCGGATGCCTGGCGGCGGGCCTTCGGCACCGAGGTGAAGGTGGTCGACTACCAGGAGCACGCCATCGGCGCGGGCACGGATGCGGAGGCCGCGGCCTATGTGCTGCTGGACATCGAAGGTCGGCAGGTGCCGGGCGCGGCCATCGACCGGGATACCCTCGGTGCATCGCTGCGGGCGGTGCTGTCGGCGCTGAACCGTGCCGCCGAACAGGCGCCGGGCGCGGCGGATCGGGCGCCGCTCGCCGCCGCCTGAGGCGGTGCCGGGGCAGCTTGGCGATGTCGTCATGCCGCCTCCGCGGCGCCGCCGCCGGCCGTGCGCGCTCGGGCCATCCCGGCTCGGCCCGCTCGCCCTCAGGCCGCCGCGTCGCCGGCGCCCAGGTGCTCCTGCAGCCAGGCGCGGATCTGGTGACTGGAGCGCGAGCCGCTGAAGCGCCCGCGCTCCTCGCCGTCCTGGAACAGGATGACCGTCGGAAAGCCGCGCAGCCGGAAGTGGCCTGCAAGCTTCATGTTCTCGCCCGCGTCCACCTCCACCTTGGCGAGCCGGATGGCGCCGGCGAGCTCATCGACGACGCGGTGCAGGTGTGGTGCCAGCTGATGACAGGGGGCGCACCAATCCGCCCAGAAATCCACCAGCACCGGCAGTGTTCGGGAGGCGAGGATCACCTCCTGCTCGAAGCGCTCCTGGTCGATGTCGATGACGTGGGGGCTGTTTGCGTGGTCGTTGAATGACATGAGCGCTCTGCGGGCCTCCTGCGGGTGCGGATCAACGTGCGGGCTCGGGGTGGAGGCATCGACCGTGGATGCGCTATCGTTGTGGGCTGAGAAGCCCAAGTTCAATGCGGAATCCGCCCATGACCGACGTCCTCACGCAACGTGCAGCCTATCCCACCACGCGCATGCGTCGCATGCGCCGGGACGACTTCTCGCGCCGGCTCATGCGCGAGACGGCGCTGACCCCGGACGACTTCATCTATCCGGTGTTCGTGCTCGAGGGCGCCGGCCAGCGCGAGGCGGTGCCCTCCATGCCCGGTGTCGAGCGCTTGAGCATCGATCTGCTGGTGGAAGAGGCCCGGGCCGTCGCCGGGCTCGGCGTGCCGGCCATGGCCCTGTTCCCGGTGACGCCCATGGCGGCGAAGTCCGAGGACGCGCGTGAGGCCTACAACCCAGACGGTCTGGCGCAGCGGGCGGTGAAGGCGCTCAAGGATGCCGTGCCGGACCTGGGTGTGATGACCGATGTGGCGCTGGATCCCTTCACCACCCATGGCCAGGACGGCCTCATCGACGCCGCGGGCTACGTGATGAACGACGCCACCGTCGAGGTGCTCGTGCGCCAAGCGGTATCCCATGCCGAAGCGGGGGCGGACATCGTCGCCCCGTCGGACATGATGGACGGGCGCATCGGCGCCGTGCGCGCGGCGCTGGAGGAAGCCGGCGCCATCAACACCCGCATCATGGCCTACTCGGCGAAGTACGCCTCCAGCTTCTACGGGCCCTTCCGCGACGCCGTGGGCTCGGCGGCCAACCTGGGCGGCGGCAACAAGTACACCTACCAGATGGACCCGGCCAACTCGGACGAGGCCCTGCACGAAGTGGCGCTGGATCTCGCCGAGGGCGCGGACATGGTCATGGTGAAGCCGGGCATGCCCTACCTCGATATCGTCCGGCGTGTGAAAGACCGCTTCGCCGCCCCGACCTTCGTTTACCATGTCAGCGGTGAATACGCGATGCTCAAGGCCGCCGGCCAGCAGGGCTGGCTCGACGAGCGGGCGGTGGTGCTGGAGGCGCTGATGGGCTGCAAGCGCGCCGGCGCCGACGGCATCCTCACCTACTATGCCAAGCAGGCGGCGGAGTGGATGGGGGGCTGATGTCCGATCACTACGCCGTCATCGGCAATCCCATCGCCCACAGCAAATCGCCGCAGATTCATGCGGCCTTTGCCCGGCAGACGGGCCAGCGCATGGACTATGGGCGTATTCTGGGCAGCCTGGAGGACTTCGCCGGCGACGTGCGCGCCTTCGTGGCCGACGGCGGCCGCGGGCTGAATGTGACGGTGCCGTTCAAGCAGGAGGCCTGGGCCCTGCTGGCAGACCGCAGCGAGCGCGCGGCAGCCGCCGGCGCCGTCAACACCATCCTCGTGCTGGACGACGGGCGCCTGCGCGGCGATAACACCGACGGCATCGGGCTGGTTCGGGACCTGCGCGACAACCACGGCTTCGACTTCACGCGCCAGCGGGTGCTGCTGCTCGGTGCCGGCGGGGCCGCCCGCGGTGTGCTCGGCGCGCTGCTGGAGGCCGGCCCGGCGGCGCTCACCATCGCCAATCGCACGCCCGCCAAGGCACTGGCGCTCGCCCAAGGCGTTGCCGCAACGGCGGTCGACGGCTGCGGGCTGGATGACCTGGCAGGCCGCGCCTTCGATCTGATCATCAATGCCACCTCCAGCGGGCTCGACGGCGAGGTGCCGGCGTTGCCGCATGGGCTCCTGGCCGCCGACGCCTGGGTCTACGACCTGGTCTACGGCGATGCGCCGACGCCCTTTTGCCGCTGGGGCGAGGCCCAGGGCGCCGCACGGGCGCTGGACGGCCTCGGCATGCTGGTGGAGCAGGCGGCGGAGTCCTTTCGGCTCTGGCGCGGCGTGCGGCCCGACACGGCGCCCGTCATCGCCATGCTGCGCGGCGCCGCCGCGAGCCGCTGAGCGCCCGCCGATGACGCCCGCCGATGAAGATCGGCAGGGTCGCTGCGGTCATCGGCCGGCCCCGCTACGGCCCTACCGATTGCCCAACAACCACCAAAGAGGCTCATGATGCAGGTCAGCATCCTCGGCACCGGACTGCTCGGCAGCGAGATCGCTATCCGCCTCAAGGCCCAGGGGTTTGCTGTGAGCGCGTGGAATCGCACCGCCGACAAAGCGGCACCCCTCGCCACCCTCGGCATTCGTCTGTCGCAGACACCTGCCGCCGCCATCGCCGATGCCGACGTGGTGGTGCTGCTGCTGGCCGACGCCGCGGCCATCGCAGCGACCCTCTTCACCGACGAGACGGCGCCGGCGCTGGCCGGGCGCGTCATCGTGCAGATGGGGACCATCGCACCGGCGCAGAGCCGCACCTTGAGCGAGCGCGTGGCCGCCGCCGGCGGCGCCTATCTGGAAGCGCCGGTGCTCGGCAGCCTGCCCGAGGCCCGCGACGGCAAGCTGCTGGTCATGGCCGGCGGCGATCAGGCCTTGTATGAGCGCTGCCTGCCGGTGCTCGAGGCGCTGTCGCAGGCCCCGCGTCATATCGGCGGGGTCGGTCAGGCGGCGGCGCTCAAGCTGGCCATGAATCAGCTCATCGCCGGACTCACCACCAGCTTCTCGCTGAGCCTCGGCCTGGTGCGCCAGGCCGGTCTCGACGTGGAGCAATTCATGGCCGTGCTGCGAGGCAGCGCACTGTATGCCCCCACCTTCGACAAAAAGCTCGGCAAGTACCTGGCGCACGACTACGCCAGCGCCAATTTCCCGCTCAAGCATCTGTTGAAGGACGTGCGGCTGATGGAGGACGTCATGGGTGAGGCCGGGCTCGACACGGCACTGCTGGCGGCGGTGGCGGCGGCGGCCGAGCGGGCCATCGACGCCGGCTACGGCGATGCCGACTATGCGGCCTTGTACGAAGCGATCGGCCAGGGGCTGTGAGCCCGGTGCCGGGCCCCGACCGCCACGGCGGAACGCTTCGTCGACGGATCACACTTGCCTTAACTCCCAGTTCCTACCTTCTGGTCCTCCAAACCGCCAATGTCATTCACCCAGCACCCCGGCCGTCATGAGCGCCACCTGCGCCGGCGGCACCTGAATCCACTGTTTGCATGGCCGCCCCGGGAAGTACCGCCGGAGCAGTTGCTGGAGGCCCAGCGGCTGGACCATGAGGCGCTGGAGGCCTTCCGGGAAGCCTTCCGGGAGCTGGTGGAACGGGCGGCGGACCTGCCAGCGGACGCGGGCAGCGATCCGGTGCTGGCGCTGAAGGCCGATCTGGAGCGCCACTACGAGCAGGCCTGCGGCTTGCCGGAGGACCAGACCGAGGCGAAGCGGGGGCTGGGCAAGCTCATCGCTGTCATCATGCGCACGCTGCTGCGTCATGTCGGCGATGATCCGACCGCGCAACAGGAGCTCGCCGACGAGACGGCGGCGCGGGAGATCCACTTCCGGCTCCTGGAACAGCCCCTGGTCGCCGATCTGCTGCATCCGCAGAGCCCCATCCGCCCCCAGGATCTGACGCCGTCGCTGCTGAGCGCGACGGATGCGGAATTCGCCGCCGCCTGCGAGCTCTTCGACGGCCCCCAGCTCGCCGTCATCGTGGATGAAGCCGATGCGCTGCAACGCCGCCTGAGCGAGCGGGGTGCGCCCGTTGGCGATCTGCTAGCGCGTCTGGAGCACCTGCGTCGAGCCCTGGCGGACGCCGGTGGTGCCGACCAGCCCCACCAACCCTGATCTGCTGCCGATGTTCGCAGCACAGGTCCCGGCCTGTGCGTCAGCAGCGCTCAAAGCCCACCGCCCTTGCCGGCGCGCGGCGAGTCGCGGCGATGGGCACGCTCGATGACACGGCACCTTCGGGGTCCTTGCAATATTAGGGATCTCCCTCATTACGAGCGCAAGTCGGGTGTCGGGTTCCTGTCTGCCCGCCGCGAGCTCGCCGTGCCGCGGCCCCGCGGGTCCCTGCGCCATCCAGCCGAATCCAGGATGTCTTTCATGCGCAGTCTGCAGCCTTCGACCGCTCTCGATGGCGGCGCCGACCGGCGGCCCATCGCTGCCGGCATGCCCGTTCACCGCCGCCGTCAGCTATTTGCGGCGCTGGTGACCTCAACCCTGCTGGTCGCCACCGCGCTCATGGTCTGGACCTTGTCCGCCGGCGGCTTCGATGCCCTGGACGTGGTCATCACCGGCCTCTTCGCGCTGACGGTGCCCTTCAACGCCATCGCCTTCTGGAACGCCGTCATCGGGCTGTCACTCGCACGCACCAGCCCCGATCTGGCGCGGACCGTTTGCCCGGCGCTGGTGGAGGCCACCGACCGCAGCCCCGTCACCACCAGCACGGCGCTGGTGAGCTGTATCCGTAACGAGGACGCGGACCTGGTGGGCCGCAACCTGGACGTGATGATCGAGGGGCTGGTGGCCTCCGGCGTGGCGGATCGATTCCATGTCTATGTACTGAGCGATTCCCACTGGCCCGAGGTCATCGCCGCCGAGGAGGCGCGGGTGCAGGCCCTCGCCGAGCGCTGGCATGGGCGCATGGGGGTCACCTACCGGCGTCGGCTGGACAACCCGGGCTTCAAGGCCGGCAACATCCGCGACTTCTGCGAGCGCTGGGGCCACCAGCACGACTTCATGCTGGTGCTCGATGCCGACAGCCTGATGGAAGCGGATGTCATCCTGCGCATGGTGCGCACCCTGCAGCAGGCGCCCGAGCTTGGCATTCTGCAATCCCTGATGGCGGGCCTGCCCACCACCAGCGCCTTCGCCCGGCCGCTGCAGTTTGGCATGCGCATGCTGATGAACGGCTTCACCGCCGGCAACGCCTGGTGGCAGCAGGACGCGGGCCCCTACTGGGGACACAACGCGCTGATCCGTCTGCAGCCCTTCATGGCGCATTGCCACCTGGCGCCGCTGCCGGGACGCGGACCACTGGCCGGCTGGGTGCTGAGCCACGATCAGGTGGAGGCCGCACTGATGCGCCGCGCCGGCTACGAGGTGCGGGTGATGCTGCTCGAGAGCGGCAGTTGGGAAGAAACACCAACCACGCTCACGGAATATCTGCGCCGCGACCTGCGCTGGTGTCACGGCAACATGCAGTACTTCAAGCTGCTGCGCTGGCCCGCGCTGCACCCGGTGAGCCGCGTGAATCTGGCCCTCGCCACCGGCGGCTTCATCGGCTCCACCGCCTGGGTGTTGCTGATGCTGTTGTTCGCGCTGCCGCTGGCCTTCGACAGCGGGCCCAGCTTCCACGCCGGCCCCGGGCTCGCCGTGTTTGCGCTGAGTATGGGCATGGCGTTTGCGCCCAAGATCGGGGCGTTGCTGGAGGTGGCACTGGATCGCGACCGACGGCTGCGGTTCGGCGGCGGTGGGCGTCTGCTGGCGGGTGCCGTCGGCGACATGGCCTTTTCCGTTGTCATGGCGCCCATCCTCGCCGTGGGCCATGCGGTGTTCATCGCGGGATTGGCGCTCGGTCGGGCGGCGGTGTGGGGGGCGCAGCGGCGTGCGGTGCACTGGGTCAGCCCCCTGGCGGCGCTGCGCCGGCTGTGGCCGCAGACGCTGTTCGGGGGCATCGGTGTGGCTTGGTTCGCCTGGTTCAGCCCGCCGGGTGCGCTCTTCTTCTCGCCCTTCTTCGCCATTGCCCTCGCCGCCGTGCCGGTGGCGGTCGTGACGTCGGTGCCGGTGCTCGGCCATTTGGTCGCACGCATCGGCCTGTGGCGGATTCCGGAGGAGACGCTGCCGGCGCCGGCGGTGGCCGCCCTGCACTTGCCGGCGCTGGCGTCGCGGCCACTGCCGCCGTACCTGCCGCTCGGCGAGGCGGCGGCCGAGCGCGTGGACTGACGGTGCGCCGCAGCGCGTCGGCCGGCTCGGGGCCGGGGAGGCTGCGGCTGCCGGGGCCGGTGCGCGGGCTGCTCGGCGTGCTGCGCTCGCTCGGCATCTACTACCGGCCCCACCGCCGCGGCGCCCTGGACCGCATGCACGCGCGCTTCGCCGGGCGCGGGGATTTGGTGTTCGACATCGGCGCCCACGTCGGCGACCGGGTGGCGAGCTTCCGCCGCCTGGGGATGCGGGTGGTCGCGGTGGAGCCGCAGCCGCTGCTGGCGCATCTGTTGCGGCTGCTCTACGGTCGCGATGGGCAGGTGAGCGTCGTGCAGGCGGCGGTGGGGGCCGCCCCCGGCACGGCGACCATGCACCTGAATCTGGATAATCCCACCATCAGCACGGCGTCGCCCGATTTCATCCGCGCCGCCGCAGGCGCACCCTCTTGGCAGGGCCAGCGCTGGGAGCAGCGGCTGCAGGTGCCGGTGACGACGCTGGATGCGCTCATCCAGCGCTTCGGTGCGCCGCGCTTCGTGAAGATCGATGTCGAGGGCTATGAGGATCAGGTGCTGCGGGGGCTCAGCCAGGCGCCGCCGGCCTTCTCGTTCGAGTTCACCACCATCCAGCGGCCGGTGGCCAGGGCGGCGCTGCTGGAGTGTCAGCGGCTCGGGGCCTATCGTTTCAATGCGGCGCTCGGCGAGAGTCAGCATTTGCTGCATACGGCCTGGACGAATGCCGATGGTATTCGCGCCTGGCTGGATGCGCTCCCGGCGCAGGCGAACTCCGGCGACATCTATGCGCTGCGGGGTTGAGGCGTCGCGTTTCAGTTTAGTGTGTGCGTGGGGCCGTGGTCTGGGTAGCGGCTGGCGGGGGACGCCGTGAATACGTCCCTGTAGGCTTCACGACCGCATCCCTGCGGTCGAGACCCCCACCAGCCGCCACCCAGACCACTTGTGCTGGTGTCTGCGATCGTGATTTGGGTGGCGACTGGCGTGTGTGCCTGCGATCGTGGTCTGGGTAGCGGCGGGCGGGGGACGCCGTGGATACATCCCTGTAGGCTTCACGACCGCATCCCTGCGGTCGAGACCCCCACCAGCCGCCACCCAGACCACTGAAGATTGTGGTGGTGTCTGTGGCGGCTTGCGGGGGACGTCGTGGAGACGTCCCTGCAGACGTGTGTCGGTACCGCGAGCAATGGCCATTGACTGGGCGCGGGAGAGGTTATGACGGGTGAGACGCAAGCGCGGGCCTTTTGGGTCACGGCGCCGGGTCGAGGCGAGATTCGCAGCGAGGTGTTGCCGGACCTGCCCGCGGGCTGGGTGCGGGTGCACACGCGCTATTCCGGCATCAGCCGCGGCACCGAGGGACTGGTGTTTCGCGGTGAGGTGCCGGCGAGTGAGTATCAGCGCATGCGTGCGCCTTTCCAGGCGGGCGATTTCCCGGCCCCGGTGAAGTACGGCTACATCAATGTCGGCGAGGTGGTGGCCGGTCCGGAGGCGTTGTGCGGCCGGCTGGTCTATTGCCTGTATCCGCACCAGGACTGTTATCAGGTACCCGCGGATGCCGTCACACCGCTGCCGGCTGATCTGCCGCCGGGGCGGGCTGTGCTGGCCGCCAATCTGGAGACGGCGGTGAACGGGCTCTGGGATGGGCTGCCCCGGATCGGCGATCGCATCGCCGTGGTCGGCGCCGGTACCCTCGGCTGTCTGGCGGCCTGGCTCGCAGCGCAGGTGCCCGGCTGCCAAGTGGAGCTTATCGACACCAATGCAGGCCGAGCGGCCATTGCCGGCGCCCTGGGGGCGGTGTTTCGCAGCCCGGAGACGGCGACGCCGGAGGCGGACCTGGTGATCCATGCCAGCGGTAATCCGGCGGGGCTGGTCACCGCCCTGGGGCTCGCCGGTTTCGAGGCGACGGTGCTGGAGCTGAGCTGGTTCGGTGACCGGGCGGTGACACTGCCGCTGGGAGCCGCCTTCCACCAACGCCGGCTGCGGCTGGTGTCGTCGCAGGTGGGCAGCGTCGCGGCGGCGCAGCGCCCGCGGTGGGGCCATCGGCGTCGTCTGCAATTGGCGCTGGCGCTGCTGGCGCAGTCGCAGGCCGCGGCGCTGGATGCGCTCATCACCGATGACGCACCCTTCGACGAGCTGGCGGCGATACAGGCGCGGCTCGCATCCGCCCCGGATTCTACCCTGACGCAACGCATCCGGTACGGGTAATAGTCCGTTGACATGGACTGTGCTTGCGGTGTCGGCGAGGCGAGCCTGTAGCCATTGACATCCTCCCCCGCCTAAAGTCGGGGGATTCCTACGGCGCTCATCCCAGCATCGAGCCGGGGTCAGTCGCTTCGGTGGGTTCCTGCTGCTGGCGACCTGACTGCATTGCTTACTTCACAGGCGCAACGGGCGAGTCCCGCCCTGAGAACATTGATCGCGCCGACCAGATCGGCGTTTTCCTCGAAATCACATGCTCACTGATTTGGGTCAGCATCTGCTTGATGGGCGCGGCCTCGGTGATGAAGACGATGATGCGCATGTCCACGCCGCAGTTGGGACAGACCAGCGGCAGCGACTCGAACAGCCGCTGCCGGCAGCATGGCCCAGGGGTAGCGTGCCGGCGAGCGCGTCCCGGAGGTCGACGTTGCAGGCGGTGAACCGACCTCGGTCGGTGCGCCGGTTGCCTCCAGCCAAAGACAGGAAAAAGGGCTGGAGGCGATCGAAGCTGCCCCTCCCTTGCCTTTTGGCATATATTCTCTATTTTAATGCCAAAGGAGATAGCCATGCAGTTCGCCACGGTTCAGCCTGTCCTCGCACGCACCGACCTTCCCGTGATCACCGACGAGGAGGCGGCAGCACTGGCGCGCGCAACGGTCAACCTATTCCGCGCCTGGGGGCTGACGGATGCAGAAGCCCGCATCGTGCTCGGCGACATGGCGCAGCGCACATGGGCGCGCTGGAAGACCGGGGATATCGGCCGGATCGACCGCGACCTGCGCGCGCGTCTGGCGACCCTGATGGGGATCCATAAGGCACTGCGCTATGTGTTCACCGACCCTGCCCGTGGCTATGCCTGGATCCGCAAGCCGAACGCTGCCTTCGCAGGCCGAAGCGCGCTGGACGTCATGCTCCGGGGAGAGATCACCGACCTGATCGACCTGCGCGTCTATCTCGATGCCGAACGGGGTGCCTGGTGAATGCGCCTGTCCGGCGCGTGACATGGCCGCGCACGGTCCGGATCATCCGCACCATCCATCCGCCCATCGACCTCTTCGAAGACATCGCCGACCCTGCCGACTGGGAGGCTTTGGCCTCTGCCGAAGCCAAGTTCAACCCCCGCATCCGCGAGAGCATCGGCGATCTGTCCAAGTTGCCGGTGGCCCGGCGTGTGAGAGGACCCGGTGCCAGCTGGGTCATGGCGCCCTTCGTACATTGCTCGCCCCTCCGTCCGGGACGGTTCTCGGATGGCAGCTTCGGCCTCTACTGTGCGGGCGATCGCACCGAGGTGGCCATTGCGGAGACCATCCATCACCACGCCCGCTTCATGCGCGCCACGGACGAGGCACCCGGCTGGACGTCGCAGTTCTGCGAACTGATCGGGGCGATCGATACCGATCTCGACGACGCCACCGGCCGCGCTGATCTGCTGGATGCGGACGACTACCGCCCCTCGCAACTCTTCGGAGCCGAGCGCCGCGCGGCCGGATCGAACGGCATCACCTGGCCAAGCGTCCGCTTTCCCGAGGGCCAGTGCCTCGCTGTCTTTTGGCCCGACGTGATCCCGATCCCGACGCAAGGGGCGCATTTCGCGTATCACTGGGATGGGGAGCGCGTGGACTACGTTAAGCGGCTGGATGATGGCGAGGTCTGGCAGGTGTCGTGACGTTGCAAGAAGCCGCTCATAATTCCAAGCTTTTATGAGTGGTATGTGATCGCCATGGAAATGGCCGATGACCACATCGGTCGCTTCGTCCAGCGCACGCAGGATTCGCTTGCGGATCTTGCGTCCTACGGCGATCTGTTCCTTGGGTGAATGCTCGCCATCGGCGGGCGTTTGGCGTTAGGCTGAACGTTTTTGGGGGAGCAGCGCCGCATGTATAGCCTCACCGTCCGTGATCACATCATGATCGCCCACAGCTTTCGCGGCGAGATCTTCGGTCCGGCCCAGCGCCTGCACGGGGCGACCTATGTGGTGGACTGTGAGTTCAGGCGCCCGGCGCTGGACGCCGACGGCCTGGTGGTGGACATCGGCAAGGCGTCGGCGGTGCTCGCCGAGGTGCTGGGTGCCCTCAATTACCGCAACCTCGACGACGAGCCGGATTTCGCCGGACAGAATACCACCACCGAGTTTCTCGCCCGGGCCATCTTCGAGCGCATGGCGGCGCGCATCGCCGCGGGCGATCTGGGCCCCGGCGCCGCCGGCCTGACGGCGATGCGCATCACCCTGGGGGAGTCCCATGTGGCCTGGGCGGCCTACGAGGGCGTGCTCGGCGGCTGACGACGCCGTCGCGCCGCTGTCCCACGCCCCCTCCCGCACCGCCTATCCCGGCCCAGCAAGTCGCGTCCGATGCTCCCGTCCGACGCCGCCCCGTCGCAGTCGCAGCCCGGCCACGGCCGCGCGCGCCTGCATCTGTTGCTGCCCGGCAGTCCGGCGGCACTCACCGGCGGCACGCTCTACGACAGGCGCATCGCCGAGGGGCTGCGCCGGCTGGGCTGGGAGGTGGGCCTACAGGCCTTGGGTGCCGCCTTTCCGTTGCCGTCGGAGCAGGACTTGGCGGCGGCGGATGCGGCGCTCGCCGGGCTGCCCCCGGGGGCGCTGGCGGTGGTGGACGGTCTCGCCTTCGGCGCCATGCCGGCGGTCGCCGCCCGCCACGCGGACCGTCTGCGGCTGGTTGCACTGGTCCATCATCCGTTGGCACTGGAGACGGGATTGGATGCGGCGGTGGCGGCGCGCCTGCGGGCTGCGGAGACTGCGGCCCTGTGCCAGGCCCGGCGGGTGGTGGTCACCAGCGCCCATACCGCACGCCTGATGGCGGACTATGGCGTGCCGACGGGGCGGTTGCGTGTGGTGGAGCCGGGCACGGACCCGGCGCCGCTGGCCCGCGGCAGTGTACCCAGGGGTATGGGGCCTGCGCCCGGCGCCCCCCTGCAACTGCTCTGCGTGGGCAGTGTGACGCCGCGCAAGGGGCATGACCTGCTGGTGACGGCGCTCGCCGGGCTCGATCACCTGCCTTGGCGGCTCGATTGTGTGGGCAGTCTGACCCGGGAGCCGGCCACGGCGGCGGCGCTGCGCGCGCACATCCAGACGCTGGGCTTGGGCGCACGGGTGCGCCTGCTGGGCGAGGTGGCGCCGACGACGCTCGCAGAGTGCTACCAGCGGGCGGATCTGTTCGTGCTGGCGAGCTGGTTCGAAGGCTACGGCATGGCCTACGCCGAGGCCCTGGCCCGCGGTCTGCCGGTGCTGGGCACCACCGGCGGCGCCGTTGCCGACACCGTGCCCGCGGATGCCGGGCTTTTGGTGGCGCCGGGGTCGGTGGCCGCCCTGCGCCGGGCGCTCTCCCGGCTGCTCACCGATGCGGCGCTGCGCGGGCGGCTCGCCGCCGGCGCCGCCCGCGCCCGCGCGCGGCTGCCGGATTGGCCGGCGGCGGCGGCGTGCTTCGCCGCGGCGGTTGCCGATGTCTGAGTTCAGCGCCGACTGGCTGGCATTGCGCGCAGCGGCGGACCGGGCGGCGCGGGCGGACGGGTTGGTCCAGGGGCTCGCGGGCCCGCCGCCGGTGCAGGCTGGGGGGCTGCAGGTGCTCGACCTCGGCTGCGGCACCGGGGCCAATCTGCGCCACCTGGCGCCGCTGTTGGCGGCGGCGGGTCATCGCCGCCAGCACTGGACCTGTGTGGACCACGACCCGGCGCTGCTGGCGCAACTGCCCGCCAGCACCACCACATGGGCGCGGAGCGCGGGTCTGCACTGGCGCGGGGAGCTCGCGGACGCACGGCTCGTGGGCAACGACTGGCGGGCCGCGGTGGTGGTCCGGCGGCTGGATCTGGCGCACGACTTGCCCGCCCTGGCGCCGCCGGCGGCGGGCCTGGTGACGGCCTCCGCGCTGCTGGACCTGGTCTCGGCGCCCTGGCTGGATGCCCTGCTCGGGCGCTGCCGCGCCGCCGGCTGCGCGCTGCTCTTCGCCCTAAGCTATGACGGTCGCTGTCTGCTCTCGCCGGCGCATGCCGAGGATGCCCGGGTCATCGATCTGGTCAACCAACACCAGCGCACCGACAAGGGCTTTGGTCCGGCACTCGGGCCCGCCGCCGCCGAGCGCGCCGCACGATGCTGCCGTGCGCTCGGCTGGCGGGTGCGCACGGCGGCCAGCGACTGGGTGCTCGGCGCCGAGTCGGCGGACCTGCAGCGGGCGCTGCTGGCGGGCTGGCGCGATGCGGCCGCGGCCATGGCGGCGCCTCCCGGCCCGGCGGCGTCGACCGCCGGGCTGGACGCCTGGCTCCAGCACCGCCGCCGCTGGCTGGCGACGGGCCATTCACGGCTGCAAGTGGGCCACGTGGACCTGTTGGCCCTACCGTGACCGAAAGACCTCCCCGGGGCGCCATGAACGACTACCATCCCATCGCCTGTGCGCGACACGAGGCCCTGGAGCTCGCCATCCTGCGTCGGCGGTGGCTGCGGCTCGTGGTGGCCGCTGATCCCGCCGCGCCCGCGTCCGCCGGCGCGCTGCTGGCGCTGCCCCTGGACATTGGCGTCGCCGACGGCGCGGAGTGGCTGCTGGTGCGCGACGCCGGCGGCGTGGAGCGCCGGCTGCGGCTGGATCAGCTCCTCGATGCAGCGCCCGCCGAGGCCCCGGAATAACCCGCCAGCCGCCGCCCAACCCACGAAGGTCCGAACGGATAATCGATGGACGCCGAGTGCATCATCGCGTTCGGTTGCCGGGCTGCGTGCTCGCCAGGCCCCCATTCAGCGGGGGCGCTCGAACAGGTAATGGCCGACGTACCACTCGGTACCGTCGCGGTAACCGAAGAACTCCGCGCAGCCCATGAAGAAGAGCCGCCAGCGCATCCACCACAGCGCCACCTGATGGTCGCCGTAGGTTTGCGCCAGGATGGGCCAGACCTGCTCCCGGGCGGCGTCCTGTTTGGCGAGCCAGGCATTGAGCGTGCGCTCGTAATGCTGACCGTTCCAGCGCCAGCGCTCCACCAGCTTCAGGTCCTGCTGAAAGTACAACGGCAGGTCGTCGCTCGGCATGATGCCGCCGGCGAAGAAGTAATGGCTCATCCAGTCCTCGGGCCCCGTATCCTCGTAGGGGAAGGGATGCTCGCGGTGGCAGAAGACGTGCATGAAAAAGCGCCCGCCGGGCTTGAGCCAGCCGTTGACACGCGCAAACAGCAGGCGCCAGTTGCGCATGTGCTCGAACATCTCCAGTGACACGATGCGATCGAAGCGGTCTTCGGTGTCGAAGCCATTCATGTCCGCGGTGATGACGCTCAGGTTGCCGAGGCCGCGCCGCGCGGCTTCCGCCTCGATGAATGCGCGCTGGGAGCCGGAGTTGGACACCGCGGTGAAGCGGCTGCCGGGGAAGCGCTCCGCGGCCCAGAGGCTGAAGGCGCCCCAACCGCAGCCGAGCTCCAGCACGGTTTGCTGCTCGGCGATGCCGGCGCGCTCCGCGGTCACCGCCAGCGAGGCCTCCTCGGCGGCGGAGAGGTCATCGACGCCATCCGGCCAATAGCAGCAGCTGTACTTGCGCCGCGGCCCCAGCACGCGCTCGAAGAAGGCCGCCGGCACCTCGTAGTGCTGCTCGTTGGCACGCTCCGGCACGGCGGCGACGGGGGCGGCATCCATCAGTGCCAGAAAGTCCCGCTTGTGCGCCCAGGCCGCCTCGGGCTCGGCGCCGGGCAGCTCATCGATCATTTTCTTCAGGCGCTGGCGGATGCCCGCACGCACCACCGGGTCCGGCACCCGGCCGCGTTCCACCCAGTCGAGGATTCTGGCTTCTGAGATTGGCATGTCTGGCCCTGGTGTGAGTTCCATTGTGGGCGTTGAGGTATTGCCCAAGGGCCGAACTTACAAGCACTTCGGCGCGCAATCCGGTGAGCAGGCTGGGTGTATCGCGCCGGACAGTCGGCGAGCCGGCCGTCGAATGTTCGCCGGCGGGTGGCCTGAGCCGGGGGCATGCCGGATGGCTCAGCCTCGCAGCACGCGTCCGCTGCGGCCGTCACGGATGGTGGAAGGCCGTGGGTGGGTGCCGCAGCGGCCCGCCACCAGCAGGTCCGGGGCGTTACGGAGCTGGTGGCGGACGTCCAGCGACGTGCGCGCGGGCTGCAGACCGCTCAGGTTGGCGCTGGTGGAGACCAGTGCGCCGCTGCCGATGTGGCTGCCGTAGCGGACGCAGGCGCGACAGAGCGCCGCGGCGACGGGGTGGGCGGTGACCCGCACGGCGAGGGTGTCATGGGCGCCGGTGAGCCAGTTGGGGGTTTCGGGGCGCGCGGGGAAAAGCCAGGTGTTGGGGCCGGGCCAGCTGGCGCGGATCTCGGCCATGCGGTTTGGGGGCAGCGGCTCGACGTAGGGGAGCAGGGCATTGATGTCGGCGGCGATGAGGATCAGGCCCTTGTCGATGTCGCGGCCTTTGATGTCGAGGATGCGCTGCACCGCTTCCGGGTCCAGCGGGTCGCAGCCGAGGCCGAAGACGGCCTCGGTGGGATAGGCGATGACGCCGCCGTGGCTGACCACCCGGGCCGCTTCACGCAGGCCGAAGGGGCGGGTGCCGACGCTTCGCAGGGTGTGCATTCAGCGCGTGCTTGTCCGGCCACCCATCGCGTCCCGCCCGCATCTGACGCATGCGGCGGGGTGGGTGGCGCATCCGCGCTGATGCGCACGCGCGAGGCTGCCGGGGCCGATGCGCGTCGTGGCGGTCAAGACGCCGCCTCCACTTCGGCTGCTTCGGCGGGGGCGGTGTAGCCGCACTCCTTCTGCGGGCAGACCTTCTGCGCGCCCTTGGTCTTGGTGACCTTGAGCGTCAGCACGGGCCAGCCGCACTGGGGGCAGGCTTCGGCCAACGGCTGGTTCCAGACGGCATAGTCGCACTTGGGATAGGTGGAGCAGGAGAAGAAGACCTTGCCGCGGCGGGATTTCTTTTTTTGCAGCGTGCCCTGATGGCACTTGGGGCACTCGATGCCGGTGTCGACGGGCTTCTCCAGCGGCTCGATATGGCGGCACTTGGGATAGGCGGTGCAGCCGATGAACTTGCCGTAGCGCCCGCGCTTGACGGCGAGCTCCGAGCCGCACTCGGGACAGCTGCGCCCTTCAACGATCTGTGGCTCCTCTTTCTCGCCCTTGGATTCGCTCAGATCCCGGGTGTACTTGCACTCGGGGTAATTGGTGCAGCCGATGAACAGGCCGTTGCGCCCCAGGCGCTTGGACAGCTGTCCGCCGCACTCCGGGCATTGCTCGTCGATGGCCTCCTGGGTCACCTCGCTGCGATCGACGTTCTCCTGCGTATGCTCCAGGCGGTCCTTGAACGGTTTCCAGAACTGCTCCAGCAGCGGAATCCAGTCTTCCTCGCCGCGGGAGACGGCGTCCAGCTCGTCCTCCAGCCGGGCGGTGAAGTCGTAATCCACGTAGGAGGTGAAGTGCTCGGTGAGGAATTTGTTGACGATGCGGCCCACATCCGTGGGGAAGAACCGCTTCTTCTCCAGCAGCACGTATTCCCGTTCCTGCAGCGTCGAGATGATGGAGGCATAGGTGGAGGGCCGGCCGATGCCGAGCTCCTCCAGGGCCTTCACCAGCGACGCCTCACTGTAGCGCGGCGGCGGCTCGGTGAAGTGCTGCTCCGGACGGAGGGCCTGCAGATCCACCGGCTGGCCTTCGGTCAGGTCGGGCAGCATGCGCTCTTCGTCGTCGTCGGCGCTGGTGGCGTCGTCGCGGCCTTCGAGATAGACGCGCATGAAACCGGGCTCGGCCACCGTCGAGCCGGTGGCGCGGAACAGGTTGCCCGTGCCGGCGGACAGGTCCATGGCCACCTGGTTGATCAGCGCATGGGCCATCTGGCAGGCGACGGTGCGCTTCCAGATCAGCTCGTAGAGCTTGGCCTGGTCGGCGCTCAGGTGCTGTTTGATGGCTTTGGGGTCGTGCCGTACCGACGTCGGCCGGATGGCCTCGTGGGCCTCCTGGGCGTTCTTGGCCTTGGTCTTGAAGGTGCGCGGCTTGCTCGGCAGGTGGTCGCTGCCGTAGCGCTCGCCGATGAAATCCCGCAGCTCCGTAAGGGCCTCCTGGGCCAGGTTGACGGAGTCCGTGCGCATGTAGGTGATCAGCCCGATGGCGCCGTCGCCGATGTCCACCCCCTCGTAGAGCTGCTGGGCGGTGCGCATGGTGCGCTGCGCCGTGAAGCCGAGCTTGCGCGCCGCCTCCTGCTGCAGGGTGGACGTGATGAACGGCGGCGCCGGATTGCGCTTGCGCTGCTTGCGCTCCACCTTTTCCACGCGCAGCTGCCCGCCCGGGGCGCCGCCGGCGGCTTGCAGCAGGGCGGCTTCCACCTCGCGGGCCCGTACTTCGTCGGTGATGCTGAACTGCTCGACCTTCTCGCCCCCGAATTGGATGAGCTTGGCGGTGAAGGATTTGCTGCCCAGCTTCTCGTCCGCCGCGCTGGCATCCGCCTCCAGCGTCCAGTACTCCCGGCTCTGGAAGGCCTCGATTTCCTGCTCGCGCTCTACGATCAGCCGCAGCGCCGGGCTCTGCACCCGGCCCGCCGACAGGCCGCGGCGGACTTTTTTCCACAACAGGGGCGAGAGGTTGAAGCCCACGAGGTAGTCGAGCGCCCGGCGCGCCTGCTGGGCGTTGACCAGGTCCGTGGACAGGTCCCGCGGATGGGCGACGGCGTCGTTGACGGCACGCTCGGTGATTTCGTTGAACACCACGCGGTAGACCGGGCGCTCGCCGATCAGCTTGCGGTCGTGCAGCAGCTCGTACAGATGCCAGGAGATGGCCTCGCCTTCGCGGTCCGGGTCCGTGGCCAGATACAGGGCATCGGCCTTCTTCAACAGCTTGGCGATGGCCGAGACGTGCTTCTCGTTGCGGTCGATGACCTGGTACTTCATCTCGAAGTTCTGCTCCGGGACGACCGCCCCTTCCTTGGGCACCAGGTCGCGCACGTGCCCGTAGGAGGCCACCACCTCGAACTCGGGGCCCAGATACTTCTTGATGGTCTTGGCCTTGGCGGGGGATTCAACGACGACGAGATGCATGACGGTTCCGTGGCGCAATCGAACGGGGCATTAGCAAATACGAAACGCGCGCCCCGCGTCAAGGTGCGGCCGGGTGCCCCGTTCAGCCGTGGCCGGCGCGGCGGCGCCCTGCGGCGGGGCGAAGGCGTCCTGTTGTCGGGCAGAGGACGCGTTGGTCCGAATCGCGTGTCGATCGGGCGCGCTGAAGCGCCTCGACGGGCGGCTCGGCCGTGCGCAATCGGTGCGGCGCCCGCGATGCACGGTTGCGCGCTAGTGCACCTGTGCCGGCGCGTCGCTGTAGATCAGCTCTTCCATTTGGTTGTGGGCGGTTTCGCGCCCGGGGCGGCTCATGAGCACCAGCAGCACCACCCATTTCAGTTCTTCGACGGTGACGGCGGTTTGCTGGATCGCCATGGCGCGGTCGATGACCAGCTCGCGGCTCGGCGGGTCCAGAATGGCGCTTTGCTCCAGGAACAGCAAGAGTCCCCGGGCCTCGATGTCGAGCTTGGCGCACTCGCCGGGCGAGTAGACACGCATGGCGCCGGCGGTGTGCGGCGGGTACGCGGCCGTATCCATGCGGCTCGCGAGCTCGTCCAGCCAGGTCAGGGCCTGGGCGATCTCGCTGTGGGAGAAACCGGCGCGCGAGAGCTCGGTCTCGAGCTCATCCTGGTCGACGGGCGGGCGCGAGTGGCCGTCCAGATAGTTTTCGTACAGGTAAATCAGGACGTCGACCATGCTCTCGTTCATGCTGACTCCTTGAGTGTCGGGACTTGTATGTGGATGCCGGCGTCGGCGGGACGCGGTGCGCCGGTGGTGAGTGATGAGTAGTGATGGCTGTCGCGGCAGGGCCTGCTCAGGCATCGGCCGATGATTGCGGCGGTGTCCCGCTGCGGCTGTAGCGGCCGCCGGCATGGGAGACCACGTAGCCCTGCAGTTCCAGCAACAGCAGCATGGAGGCGATCTCGAAGGCGGGTAGGCCGGTGCGGGCGATCAGGTCGTCGGGTGCCGTTGGATCATACCCCATGGCGGACAGCAGCCGGCGATGATCGTCGTCCAGCGCCTCCTCGTGGTGTCGCGTTGACTCGCCGGCGATGCTGGTCGTGTCCGGTGTTGTGTCCAGGTAGGGTTGGAGCTGGGCGTCGAGCTCTTCCAGGATCTGGTTGGCGCTGTCCACCAACTTGGCGCCCTGGCGGATCAGGGCGTGACAGCCGCGGGCGAGGGGATTGTGGATCGAGCCGGGGATGGCGAAGACCTCCCGGCCCTGCTCGCTGGCGAGCCGGGCGGTGATCAGTGATCCCGAGCCTACTGCAGCCTCCACCACCAGCGTGCCCAGGCTGAGTCCGGCGATGATGCGGTTGCGCCGCGGAAAATGGCTGGCCTGCGGACCGGTGCCGGGCGGGAACTCGCTCACCAGGGCGCCACCGGCGGCGATGCGTCGGGCGAGCTCGCGGTGGACGGCGGGATAGACGCGGTCCGGGCCGGTGCCGAGCACGGCGATGGTGTGGCCGGTGCCGAGCGCGCCCTGGTGTGCGGCGGCGTCGATGCCGAGGGCGAGACCGCTGGTGATCACCAGCCCGAGGCCGGCGAGGTAAGCGGCGAAGTCGCGCGCCGTCGCAATGCCGCCGGCGGTGGGGTTGCGGCTGCCGACGATGGCGATTTGCGGCTCGTGCAAGAGATCCGTGTCACCGAGCACGAACAGCAGCGGCGGCGCCGCGGGCAGCTCACGCAGGCGTCGGGGATAAGTGCTCAAATCCGGCGTCAAAAGGTGTGCGTTTGGCCGATCAGCCCAGGCCAGGGCGTGCGCCACGCGGTCGCGGTCGGGGCTTTTCACGGCGGCAATCGCCGCTTTCGGTGCACCCGCTTCCAGCAGCGCCGTGCGATCCGCAGCGCGCACCGCGGCCGCGCTGCCGAAATGCGCCACCAGCTGGCTGATGCGTCTGGGGCCGAGCCCGGGCGCCAGGGCCAGGGCTAGCCAGTCGGTCAGCTGCTCGCGCGCGGGAGGTGTCATGCTGTGATCGTCTCGGTGGGCTGGGGCCGCTCACGCGCAGGGGCACCCGGCGGGCGTCCCGCCGGGTGCCGCGTCCGGCTTCCGGCTGCGCCGCAGCAGCGGCGTGGTCCGCAGCAGCGGCTATGGCGATTGACGCGGCAGGGTGCCATCGGCGGCTGAGCGCTGAGGTCGGGGTGCGTCGGCACCGCCCACCTCAGCGAGGCCTTGGCGGTGCGACCATCTCGTCGAGATGTATCGCCTGGCGGGCGCGCATGACCAGCGCAAAGCTCATTTTCTCGAAGGCTCGAAACACCATGATCGTGCCGGTGTGGGAGTCCGGCACACGATATTGGGGCTCCCGGGAGGCTGCCCCGCGTTGTCGCGGTGGCGGCGTGTTCGGCTCGGACCGTTCGCGCTCGTGGCCGTCCGGCTGCCAGGCGCCGTGCCGGTGTGTGGCCTCCGCCGGAGGCTGGTTGCCCGGATGTTGGCGTGCGCTGGCTGAGCGCACGTCATCGCGGCGCAGCTCGCCGCCACGATAGGTGGCGAGCACCGTTCCCGCCTCGACGCCGTCGCGACGGCCGAGATTCAGCGCGATCACGTCGTATTGGCCGATATGGGACACCCCTCGTAACGCGGCGATGATGCGGCCGCGCACACCGGCCTTGGCCGGATGCGGGAAAAAGCTGTGGACGGGCGCCTCGGCGCGCGCCGGGCGGGCCCGGTCGCCCGGTTTGATCTCTTGGCGCGCGTCCGTGACCACAAGTGTCGCCGGGTCACCCGGGCGCTGCAGCTCGGCGCTGGCCACGGCGGTGGCCCCGAAGCCCAACGGCTCGCCCGTGGCCGGATCGCGATATGCCCGCCCCGGGCGCAAAATTTCCCAGCGCACGCTGTCGGCGGTGCTGATGCCACGGACCAAAAGGCTGTCGCCGGGACCGCCCATGAGCTTGTCGGCCGCAAAGCCCACCACGTAAGGTGACCCCTCCAGGGCCTGTGCCGTCGTGATCAGCGGCCGCGACAGGAAGGGGGCGATGGCGTGTATGGGAATGGCGGGAATCTCCCGGTCCAGATCCCGGACCCGCACGCGCGGCGACAGCTTGACCGTGCGCAGGCCGTCGCCACCATTGGCCTTACGAATGCGTGGGCTGGCGCCGCTGCGATCCGCCACCAGCACATCGCCGGGGTAGATCCGGTTCGGATCGGCGATGTCCGGGTTGGCCTGCCAGACCTGTGGCCAGCGCCAGGGCGCGTCCAGAAAGCGCTCGGCGATCTGCCACAGGGTATCGCCGGGCTGCACCACATAGCGTTCCGGTGCGTCCATACGCAGCGCACGTTGCGCGAGCGCAGCGCTCGGCGTGGCCACCAGCAAAAGAGAGAGGAGGGCGGGCGCCGACGTGACGCGCTTGGCGGGTGGCACCGGGCGCAGGCGTCGAAGGCCAAAGTGCGGCGGGGTGCGACGACGACGGGCGATGTGCTGGCTGGGCATGTCGCCTCCTCCGGGCGATCCCCGGGCGGCTGATCTTCTGGGGGTGGTCTGGGGGGGCTGGTCTGGTGGGGCTAGTCTGGGGCCGGCTGGCCGGCGGGCGGCGTGAGCAGGGGCAATGTCATGCGTGCCCGCGCCGCTCTTCCCAGTAGCCGTGTTGCAAGCGCTTGCCGATGCGGCATTTTCCATTCCGCCACCGATGCCGGGAACTGCACCCAATGGTGTATCATGGCCATACTAGCCTAATCCGCAGGGCCTGTAATTGCGAATCACGACTGTCTTGTAACGTCATGGCTAAACTGGAAATCCTCACTTTCCCCGACGAGCGTCTGCGACGCCGGGCCGAGCCCGTGGAGCAGGTGGACGACGGGATCCGTCAGCTCGTAGACGATATGCTCGAAACCATGTACGACGCGCCGGGGATCGGCCTCGCGGCCATCCAGGTGAACGTGCCGAGGCGCGTCATCGTCATCGACACCTCCGATGAGAAGGATCAGCCGCTTTGCCTGATCAACCCGGAGATCCTCGCCAGCAGCGGCGAGGAGGAAATGAGCGAAGGCTGTCTGTCGGTGCCCGGCTTCTTCGAGCCCGTGATGCGCGCGGAGTGCATCAAGGTCCGCGCCCTCGACCGCGACGGTGAGTCCTTCGAGCTGGAGACCGATGGCCTCTTGGCGGTGTGCATCCAGCACGAGATCGATCACCTCGACGGCAAGCTGTTCGTCGATCACATCTCATCGCTGAAGCGCCAGCGCATCCGCAAAAAGCTGGAGAAAGAGCGTCGCCAGGCGACGCCGGCGCCCGCCGCCAAGCGTCGTCAGGCTATCTGAGCAGGCCGACCAAGGCGACCGACGCCGGGGTGGCGGCGAGATCGCGCCGCTTCGTGCGCGGCCATGGCTCCTGCGGCGTCGGCCGGTAGCGCCGGTCGGTCGCCCCCGGTCCGTTGCGCGGCCGGCCCCCGTCCCCGCGCAGGGCCACGGGGGCGCTGCAGCAAAGCCGGGCACGCAGCCGTGCCAGCCAATCCCCAACGAGCCCGCACCGAGCCCGCCACCGAGACTATCCCGCCGAAACGACCATGACACCGGCCCGTATCCTCTATGCCGGCACGCCAGACTTCGCCGTGCCGGCATTGTCCGCTCTCATCGCGAGTGCCCACGAGGTGGTCGCCGTCTACACCCAGCCAGACCGGCCCGCCGGCCGCGGCCGGCGGCTGGAGCCCTCGCCGGTCAAGCGCCGCGCCCTGGCAGCCGGGCTGCCGGTGCTGCAGCCCGCCTCCCTCAAGGACCCGGGGGCGCAGGCCGAGCTGGCGGCCTGGGAAGCGGATCTGCTCGTGGTGGCCGCGTATGGGCTGATACTGCCGCAGGTGGTGCTCGACACCCCCCGGCGCGGCTGCGTCAACATCCATGCCTCGCTGCTGCCGCGCTGGCGCGGGGCTGCACCGGTCCAGCGCGCGCTGCTCGCCGGCGACACCGAGACCGGCGTCAGCATCATGCGCATGGAGGCAGGGCTCGATACGGGGCCGGTGTATCGCTTCGCCCCGGTTGCCATCGCCGCCGAAGACACCACCGGCAGCCTGACGGCACGGCTGGCGGCGCTGGGCGCGGAGACCTTGCTGGCGGCATTGCCCGGCGTGCTCGATGGCAGTACGTCCCCGCAGCCCCAGGATGATGCTGCGGCCACCTACGCGCGCAAGCTCACCAAGGAGGAGGCGGCCATCGACTGGACACTGCCCGCCGTCGTCACCGCGCGCGCGGTGCGCGCACTCGACCCCTGGCCCGTCGCCCAGACCCGTCTCGGCGATGACGTGCTGCGCATCTGGTCTGCGCAGGCGCTGGCGGCGGCGGAGACAGCCGCCGCCGAGGCGGGCCGTGTGCTGGCGGCCGGCCCTGCGGGCATCGATGTCGGCACCGGCGCCGGTGTGTTGCGCATCACCGAGCTGCAGGCGCCTGGCAAGCGACGCATGTCGGCCCACGACTTTCTCAACGCCCGCCGCATGGACGGTGTCCTGCTTGGCTGAGCCGCCGCGCGCCGACGCGCCACGGACGCGCGGGCATCGGCGGCAATTGCCGCGGCGGGATGCCCCCGGTGCCCAAGTGCGTGCCGCCGCCGCGCGGGTGGTCCACGCCGTGCGCGTCGACGGCCGCTCCCTGACCACGGCGCTCGCGGCGGCGGCGGGCGATGTGGGCGTGCGCGACCAGCCGCTGCTCACCGAGCTCTGCTATGGCACGCTGCGGCTGCTGCCGCGCCTGGACGCCCTCGTCGCTATACTGCTGACGCGGCCGCTTCGCCGCGCCGACCGGGTCCTGAACGCGCTCATGGCGGTGGGTCTCTACCAACTGATCTACACCCGCATCCCCGCCCACGCCGCCGTGGCCGCCACGGTGGACGCCACCCGTGCCCTGGGTCGGGCGCGCGCCGCCGGTCTGGTGAATGCTGCCCTGCGCCGCTTCCAGCGCGAGCATGAACGCCTCCTCGCCGAGGTCGGCAGCGCAGCGGATGATCCCGCCCTGTTCCCGGATTGGCTGCTGCGCCGGCTACAGGCCGCCTGGCCCGAGCATTGGCGGCGCATCGTCGCGGCCAGCAACCAGCACCCGCCCATGACCCTGCGCGTCAACCGCAGGCGCCAGTCGCTGCGCGACTATGCCGACGCGCTCGCCGCCGCAGGGATCGCCGCACGGCTGCTGGCGGGGTTGGACAGTGCGCTAATACTGGATCAGCCGGTGCCGACGCAACGCCTGCCGGGCTTCGCCGAGGGGCGGGTGTCGGTGCAGGATGCGGCGGCCCAGTGCGCCGCCTTGTTCCTCGATCCGCAGCCCGGCGAGCGTGTGCTCGATGCCTGTGCCGCACCGGGCAACAAGACCGCCCATCTGCTGGAGCACGCCGACGGCGAGCTGGCGCTCACCGCGGTGGATGCGGACGCCGAGCGTCTGCTCGCACTGCGGGAGAATCTGGCCCGGCTCGGCCTGCGCGCGCAGGTGCTGGTGGCGGATGCGGGGGATGCCGCCCCCGATTGGCCGGGAGCGCCCTACGACGCCATCCTGCTGGACGCCCCCTGCTCGGCGACCGGCGTGATCCGCCGGCACCCCGACATCAAGTATCTGCGCCGGGCGGCCGACATCCCGGCGCTGGCGGCGACCCAGGATCGCCTGCTGGCGGCGCTGTGGCCGCTGCTGCGCCCCGGCGGGCGGCTGCTCTACGCGACCTGCTCCGTGCTGCCGGAAGAGAATCAGCAACGGGTGGCGGCCTTTCTCGCCAGCCATCGCGACGCCCTTGAGCGCCCCCTTGCGCCGCCGGCGGGTGTCGGCGAGGCGCTGCCCGGCGCGCCCGGCGTGCAGCTGCTGCCGGCCATCGATGGCGGCGACGGCTTTTATTTCGCGCTGCTGGAGCGCACACCGTGAGGCGGCGCCGGCGTTGGCGTATCGCGGTGATGATGCCCGCGCTCATGTTGCTGGTGGGTGTGGCTCAGGCGGTGGCGCGCGACTTCGACGTGGAGCGCGTGGAGACCCGACTGGGGGAGGGGGCCTTCGTCATGGATGCGAACATTCGCTACGATTTCAGTGAGCGGGCCCTGGAAGCCCTGCAGAACGGCGTGCCCCTGACGGTGGAGGTACACATTCAGGTGCGCCCCGCGGATGCCTGGATTTGGCAAGAGAGTCTGGTGGATGAGCGTCTGCGCTACCGCATTCGCTACAAGCCCCTGTCTGAGCGCTACCTGGTCTCGCAGCTGCCGGGTGAGCGCGGTCGCACCTATGTCACCCGCGATGCGGCACTCGCCGCCCTCGGCGAGATTCGCGACCTGCCGCTACTGGCGCCCGACCGGCTGCAGCCGGACACGGCGTACGAGGTTCAGCTCCGCGTCTCCCTCGACATCGAAGAGCTGCCGCTGCCGCTGCGGCCCTTGGCCTACCTGTATCCGTCCTGGAAGCAGTCCAGCAAGTGGACCAAATGGCCGCTGACGCCCTGACGCCGCAGTCAGAGCGGCCGCAGCGTGAGCCGCCCGGGCCACCGCCGCGGCAGCCGGCACCGCGCCGGGTCTGGAAGCACCCCGGCACCTTCTTCGCCGGTCTCCTGCTGCTGGCGCTCTTGGTCGCGCTGCACTTGATGAGCAGCGCCGTGCAGAACTCCGACATCCTGAGCCGCGCCTTCGTGCCGCTGCTGCTGGTGGTGCTGCTGGGGCTGTTCGCGCTGGTGGTAATGGTGGGTGTCAATGTGGTGCGGCTGGTGAATCAGCGCCGCCGCGGCGCCCCCGGCTCGCGACTCACGGCACGCATGGTGCTGCTGTTCGCGCTGATCTCGCTGCTGCCGGTGGGGGTGGTCTACTACTATTCCCTGGGCTTTTTGCTGCGCGGGATCGACAGCTGGTTCGATGTGCAGATCGACAGCGCCATGGAAGACGCCCTGGCGCTGAATCAGGCGTCGCTCGATCTGAACCAGCGGGTGCTGCTGAAGTACAGCCAGCAGATCCTCGCCGGCATCGAAGACCGCTCGGTGACGGCCCTCACGCTGACCCTGGACGAGCTGCGCCGGCAGGCCGGTGCGCTGGAGCTCAGTGTGTTCGAGCCCAACGGGCAGGTGATGGGCACGGCCATGGATGATCCCACCCAGTTGGTGCCGAATCACCCCGGCCGCGAGGTGATGCAAGGCGTGCGTATGGGCGTGGACTATGTGGGCCTCGAGCCCGCCGAGGACGGCCAGCTGGTGGTGCGGGTGGTGGTCAACGACCCGCGTGCGCGGCGCATGCTGATGCAGGCCATCTTCCCCACCTCGGCGCGCATCGACGAACTGGCGTCGAAGCTCGAAAATGCCTACAACCGCTACACCGAGCTGTCCTACCTGCGCCGCTCGCTGAAGCTCAGCTTTTCGCTCACGTTGTCGCTGGTGCTGGTGTTCGGCCTGCTGGCGGCGCTGCTCGCGGCCTTTGGCACCGCCCAGCGCCTGGTGCGACCCGTGGCCGACATCGCCCGCGGCACCCGGGCGGTGGCGGATGGCGACTACGAGCAGCGGCTGCCGCTGCCTGCGCAGGACGACGAGCTGGCCTTCCTGGTGGCCTCCTTCAATGCCATGACCCGACGCATCGCCCAGGCGCGGGATGAGGCCGCGCGCAGCCAGCGTGCCGTGGAGGAGCAGCGTGCCTATCTGGAGACGGTGCTGGGACGGCTGTCGAGCGGTGTCGTCGCCCTGGACGGCGAGCTCCGGCTCATGACCCTGAATCCCGCCGCCCGGCAAATCCTGCGGTTGCCGGATTACCAGGCGACGGCCTTGGGACTGGGCGAGCTGGAGCAGACCGACGACAGGCTCGGGCCCTGGGCCGAGTCCGTGCGTCGGCATGTCATGGTGGCGGCGGAATGGCGCGAAGAGGTGACGCTGCTCGGCGGCGACGGCCGGCAGGTGTTGATGTGTCGGGGCAGTCCCCTGCCGGCGGTCGCCGGCGACGGCAGCGGCAGCGGCCATGTCGTGGTGTTCGACGACATCACCACCCTGATCCGCGCCCAGCGCGATGCCGCCTGGGGCGAGGTGGCGCGACGTCTGGCACATGAGATCAAAAACCCACTGACCCCCATCCAGTTGTCGGCGGAGCGCCTGCGCCACAAGCTGCTGGCGAAGCTGCCCGAGGCCGAGGCACGCGTGGTGGACCGCGCCACGCACACCATCGGCCAACAGGTGGAGGCCATGAAGGCCATGGTGAACGATTTTGCCAATTATGCGCGCACACCAGAGATCCAGGACGAGCCGTTCGCCGTCGATGCCCTGATCACCGAGGTGCTGGAGCTCTACCATGGGGGCAGGGTGCGTATCGACGCCGAGCTGGGCGCGCCGGAGGCGAAGCTGCGCGGCGACTCCAAGCGCTTGCGCCAGGTCGTTCACAACCTGCTGAAGAACGCCATCGAGGCGTTGGAAGGTCGTCCCGACGGCCGCATTCGGGTGGCAACGCACTATGCCTTCAGCGACGAGACACCAGCCCTCGAAATCGCCATCGAAGACAACGGCGGCGGCATCGACGCGGTACTCCTCGACCGGCTGTTCGAGCCCTATGTCACGTCCAAGGCCAAGGGCACCGGGCTCGGGCTTGCCATCGTGAAGAAGATAATTGAAGAGCACGGCGGTATGATCGCGGCAGAGAATGCGGCGCAGGGGGCGCGCTTCACGGCTAGACTGCCGGTCTGGCGCGATTCGAGTGCTGCATCGTCGAGGCCGCTGCGGCGGATAGGAGAGACATGACTGCCACCCATATCCTCGTTGTGGACGACGAGCCAGACATCCGCGAGACGGTGCAGGATATCCTCGAGGATGAGGGCTATACCGTGACCAGTGCCGAGAATGGCGAGGCGGCACGGCACGCCCTGCGCGATCGTCGTCCGGACCTGATGCTGCTCGATATCTGGATGCCGGATCTCGATGGCATCAGCCTGCTCAAGGAGTGGGACGAGGACGATGGCTTGCCTTGTCCGGTGATCATGATGTCCGGCCACGGCAACGTCGAGACCGCGGTGGAGGCGACCCGTCTCGGCGCCTATGATTTCCTCGAAAAGCCGCTGTCCATGGCCAAGCTGCTGCTGACCGTGGAGCGGGCGCTGGAGGCGGACAAGCTCGAGCGCGAGAATGTCGGCCTGCGCCGGCGTGCGCCACTGGTGCAGGAGCCCGCCGGGCGTTCTGCGGCGATGCAGCGCCTGCGCGAGCAGGTGAAGCGCATCGCCCAGCACGACACCTGGGTGCTGATCACCGGCGAGCCCGGCAGCGGGCGTGAGACCTTCGCGCGCTTCCTGCATTCCCAGAGCGCCCGACGCGAGCGGCCGTTCGTGGATCTGGGTGTCTCCGCCATCACCCGTGGCAACGCCGCCCGGGAGCTCTTCGGCAGCGAGGACGGCGGTCATCTGCACTACGGTAGCCTGGAGCAGGCCGCCGGCGGCACCCTGCTGCTGGACGAAGTGGCGGACATGGATTTGGAGGTGCAAGGGCAGTTGCGCGGCGCCCTGGATACGGGCTCCTTCCTGCGGGTCGGCGGCAGCGACCCCGTCACCATCGACGTGCGCATCATCGCCGCCACCTCCCGTGATCTCAAAGAAGAGGTGCGTGCCGGCACCTTCCGCGAAGATCTCTTCTATCACCTCAATGTGGTCCCCCTGCAGGTGCCACCGCTGCGCGAGCACGCCGAGGATATCCCGGACCTGCTGAACTTCTATGTGGATTACTTTGCCACCCACGAGAAGCTGCCCTACCGGCGCTTCAGCGTCGGCGCGCAGAACTTCCTGCGCAACTACAGCTGGCCCGGTAATGTCCGCGAGCTCAAGAACCTGGTGCAGCGGGTGCTGATCCTCGGCGCCGGCGACGAGATCACCCAGACCGAGGTCGAGGCCGCCCTGGGCTCCGTGCCGCCGGTGCCCACCCAGCCCCTGGAGGGCATGGTCTCGTTTGATCAGCCACTGCGCTCGGCGCGGGAGCAATTCGAGAAGGCCTACCTCGAATACCAGCTGGAAAAACACGCCGGCAACGTCTCCAAGATGGCGAAAGAGGCGGGTATGGAGCGCACGCACCTGTATCGTAAGCTGCGCTCGCTCGGGATCGAGATCAAAGAACGCCGATGAGCATCGAGCCACGCGTCTGGTGCTTCGAGGCGCCGCCGCACGTCTTTTGCCTCGCGCCTCGCCCCGCGTGACTGTCCGCGCATGAAGATCCTGATCCTCGGTGCCGGCCAGGTGGGTACCTCGGTGGCCGCCAATCTGGTGAGCGAGGCCAACGACATCACCGTGGTGGATACCGACGGCGGCCGCTTGCGCGAGCTCGCCGACCGCTTCGATCTGCGCACGCTGCAAGGCCACGGCGCCCATCCGGATGTTCTGGCCCGTGCCGGCGCCGAGGATGCGGAAATGATCATCGCCGTCACCAACAGTGACGAGACGAATATGGTCGCCTGTCAGGTGGCCTATACCTTGTTTCACACGCCCACCAAGATCGCCCGGGTGCGTGCCCCCGGTTTCATGGCGCAGGACCGGCTCTTCGGACCCGGTGCGCTGCCCATCGATGTGCGCATCAGTCCTGAACAGTTGGTGACGGACTACATCCTGCGGCTCATCGAGAATCCGGGCGCGCTGCAGGTGACAGACTTCGCCGGCGGACGTGTACGGCTGGTGGCAGTACGCGCCTACTACGGTGGACCGCTGGTGGGGCATGAGCTGCGCACCCTCTACGACCACATGCCCCATGTGGACACCCGCGTCGCCGCCATCTATCGCCATGACCGGGCCATCCAGCCCGAAGGGGATACCGTCATCGACGCCGACGACGAGGTGTTCTTCGTCGCCGCGCCGAAGCATATCCGCTCGGTGATGAGCGAGCTGCGACGGCTGGAGAAGCCTTACAAACGCCTCATTTTCGCCGGCGGTGGCAATATCGGCACACGCCTGGCCCGGGCCACCGAGAAGCGCTATCGGGTCAAAGTCATCGAGCGGGATCTCGACCGCTGCAAGCACATCGCCGAGGCCTTGGAGCGCACCATCGTGCTGCATGGCGACGCCGCGGACGAAGAACTGCTGCTGGAGGAGAACGTCGAGGACACCGACGTCTTCTGCGCCGTCACCGATGACGATGAGGCCAATATCCTCTCCGCGATGCTCGCCAAGCGACTGGGTGCGCGCAAGGTCATGGCGCTCATCAACCGCACGGCTTATGTGGATCTGGTGCAGGCCGGCCCCATCGACATCGCCATCTCGCCGCAGCAGGCCACCATCGGCAGTCTGCTCAAGCACGTGCGCCGCGGCGACGTGGTGATGGTGCACTCGCTGCGGCGCGGCGCCGCCGAGGCCATTGAGGCCATCGCCCATGGCGACGAGGGCTCGAGCAAGGTCGTCGGCCGGCCCATCGAGGCCATCAAGCTCCCCAAAGGCACCACCATCGGGGCCATCGTCCGCGGCGACGAGGTCATCATCGCCCACCACGACACCGTCATCGAGTCCGAGGACCACGTCATCCTGTTCCTGCAGGACAAGCTGCGGGTGCCGGAAGTCGAGAAATTGTTCCAGGTGGGCGTCACGTTTTTTTGAACAGAGCGGCGGGGTGCCAGGCGTCGGCGCTTGATCGCTGGTGGGTTGCGTCTTGTTGTGTGTTATTCGTTGTTTGTTGCCAGCGCCTCCCCCGTATCCACATGAAACGCTTCTCCACCGTCCAGAAGGTGCTCGGCCTGCTGCTGATGGTGTTCAGCGTCACTATGCTGCCGCCGGTGGCGGTGGCGCTGTTGTACGGCGACGGCGGCGGCATGCCCTTTGTCTACGCCTTTCTGGTGTTGCTCGGCGCCGGGCTCGTCATTTGGCTGCCGGTGGCGCGTGTCCGGGAGGATCTGCGGCTGCGGGACGGTTTCCTGGTGGTGGTGCTGTTCTGGGTGACGCTGGGGCTCGCGGGTGCCTTGCCCTTTCTGTTATCGCCGGAGCCGGATCTGTCACTGACGGACGCGGTGTTCGAGTCGCTCTCGGGACTGACCACGACCGGGGCCACAGTGATCCTCGGCATCGACGCGCTGCCGCACTCGGTGCTTTGGTATCGTCAGCAGCTGCAATGGCTGGGCGGCATGGGCATCATCGTCTTGGCGGTGGCCGTGTTGCCCATGCTCGGCGTCGGCGGCATGCAGCTCTATCGTGCCGAGACGCCGGGGCCCATGAAAGACGCCAAGCTGACGCCGCGTATCACGGAAACGGCGAAAGCCCTCTGGTTCATCTATCTTTGGCTGACGGTGGCCTGTGCACTCGCCTATTGGGCGGCGGGCATGTCGGTCTTCGATGCCATCAGCCATGCCTTCAGTACCGTTGCCATCGGTGGCTTCTCCACCCACGACGCCAGCATCGGTTACTACGACAGCACGCTGATCGAGATGATCGCGGTGGTGTTCATGCTGCTGTCCGGCGTAAATTTCGCATTGCACTTCGTGGCGCTACGACGCCTGGATGTGCGCGTGTATGCGCAGGACAGTGAGTTCAGGTCCTACCTGCTGCTGCTCGCCGTGACCACTGGCATCGTCACGGTGGCGCTGTTTTACACCGATACCTACATCGACTGGGAGGAGTCTTTCACCAAGGGCTTGTTCCAGGTCGTCTCGGTGGGCACGACGACCGGGTTCACGACCGCGCAGTTCTACTATTGGCCGCCGTTCATCGAGATCCTGCTCCTGTTTCTTGCGTTCGTCGGCGGTTGTGCAGGCTCCACCGGCGGCGGCATCAAGCAGATTCGCTTCCTGCTGCTCATCAAGCAGGGCATCCGCGAGATCGGCCGACTGATTCACCCGAGCGCACAACTGCCGGTGCGTGTCGGCAACAAGGTCATCAATCATCGCATCATCGATGCCGTCTGGGGGTTTTTCTCGCTGTATGTCGCGACCTTCGTGATCATGTATCTGGCGCTCGCGGCGACCGGGCTGGATCTGATCACCTCCTTCTCGGCGGTGGCCGCCTGCATGAACAACCTGGGCCCCGGCCTCGCCACCGTCGGCGCCCACTACTTCGACATGCACGACCCGGGCATCTGGATCCTGTGCTTCGCGATGCTGCTCGGGCGGCTCGAGATCTTCACCCTCCTGGTGCTGCTGACGCCGGCGTTCTGGCGGCGGTGAGACGCGCCGTCGGCTTGCAGACCGGTCATCGACTGAGCACCGCGGCGTTGGTGCTCACGCCTGGGGGCATGCCCGCGCACGGTGCGCCCCCGGTGATGCCGGCATGGATGCTTGTGTTGGCGCAAGCCCTTGCCCTCACCGACCTGCCCGCGACAGGATAGTGCCCTGGGCCCGCCACGAAGCAGGAGACGACAGGGGTGAAGCCAGCATGAGCATCATCGATAATCTTGAAACCATGCGCGCCCGCGGGCAGGACTCCGCGTTGCTGCGTTACAGTTTGGGCAACGAGTACCTGAAACAGGCGCAACTCGACGAGGCACTGGAGCATCTCGCCGAAGCGGTGCGTATGGACGCCGGCTACTCTGCGGCGTGGAAGCTTTATGGCAAGACGCTCGCCGCCGCCGGGCGCCACGAAGAGGCCATGACCGCGTTCGATCATGGCATCGCCACCGCCGAATCCAAAGGTGACGTGCAGGCTGCCAAAGAGATGCGAGTCTTCCGAACGCGCTCGCAGCGTGCGCTGGAGGCCGGGTCCTGATGCGGCGCGCCGGCGACTGGTGAGCAGCACCGTTGCAGTATCACTCACGGGCGACCATGACGAGACCCTGCGCAGGGCGCCCGCATCGAGCCGTGACGACCGATCGGTAGCCGCCGTCATGCCGGCAGTACCGCGTCAGGTGCCCACACGGGCGCCCGGCGTTAAACACTTTTCGTGTTATTCCTGCTTCTGGGCGCGTCGTTTGGCGCGACCCGTTACCCATTAAGTGTTCTAAGGCCAAGGGTTCTCCCCGCTTACCGCTGGTATCTCCGGGAAATGATCGAGCCTTGTTACGATTTGTTACTTGTAGAATTAGATTTTGCTAATATACTTCTATGCAACTGAACACTGAATCCGCAGGAGTGACACCATGCTTGAAGCACTTGCCATCGCGGCGCTGGTTGTGGGCGGCGTCTCTAGCGCGACCCTGGTGACCGATGATGAGGCAGTCCAGGAGGTGGACCGCCAACCGAGCGCCGTCGAGATGACGCCGGAGCGCCAGGCGCATCCGGGCAACGGCGAAGCGTCGGAAAATCCGTTCATCGACTGACGACCTGGCGTCGAGCCGCCCCGGATGGGGCGCGTCGAGTCGGCGGGCTCGCCGTCACCGCAGCACGGCGGCCCGTCGAGATCGGTTGCCACGACCGCATCCGTCTGCCGCACCGGGCATTGCGTTGCCTTGGGTGGCGAATCGTATTGTGTCGCTCAGCGGTGCTTTGGTCACGGCATTCGCCCGGCGACAGGCGTCATAATCGGAAAAATCAATACTTTGAACTGATGGTATTGGCTGGTCTTGGGGGTGCCTCTCTCATACCCTAGCGTGTCACTGGGGTGCAGCCCGCGCTGTGCCCGCACGTTGAGGAGTAGAAAACGATGACGGCCTCCACGCACTACGACTGCATCATCGTCGGCGGCGGTGTGAGCGGTACTGCGCTGCTCTACGAGCTGGCGCGGTTTACGGACCTGAAGCGCCTGCTGTTGGTCGAGCGCCGCGAGCGCCCGGCGCAGGTGAACTCCCACGCCCACAACAACAGCCAGACCATTCACTGCGGCGACATCGAGACCAATTACACCCTGGAGAAGGCGGCGGCGGTGAAGCGCACCGCGTCGATGATCGTCAACTACGCCACCAAGCTGCCGGCGGCGGAGCGCGATCGGATCATCCACCGCATGCCGAAGATGGTGCTGGGTGTGGGTGCGCGGGAGTGCGACTATCTCCGCCGCCGCTTCGACGAATTCCGTGGCCTGTATCCGCGCATGCAGCTGCTCGAGCGCGACGACATCGCCGACCTGGAGCCCAATGTTGCACTGGTGCAGGGTGCGCATCGGCGCGAGGCGATCGTCGCCACCGGCACGCCGGATGACTATTGCGCGGTGGACTTCCAGGCCCTGTCGGAGTCCTTTTCCGCCCAATGCGAACGTCTGGACCGGGCGCCCGAGCGGCATGTCAGTCAGCTCTACAACACCGCCGTCGCGGACATCGCCAAGGATGGGGACGGCTATGTGCTCCAGACCAACCGCGGCCCCATGCTGGCGCGCTCCGTGGTGGTCTGCGCCGGCGGGCATTCGCTCCTGATGGCGCAGCGCATGGGCTTCGGCCTCGAGTATTCCTGTCTGCCCATGGCGGGCTCGTTCTATTTCGCGCCGCAGGCACTCAACGGCAAGGTCTACACGGTACAGAACCCGGCACTCCCCTTCGCCGCGGTCCATGGCGATCGTGACATCGCCACCGACGGCAAGACCCGCTTCGGCCCCACGGCGCTCATGTTGCCCATGCTGGAGCGCTACAACCCCGCCACCATCCGCGACTTCTTCTCGGTGCTGAATCTGGACCGGGACGTGGTGGCGACGCTCTGGAACCTGCTGAAGGTCGCCGACGTGCGCAACTATGTGCTGCGCAATTTCCTCTACGAAGTGCCCTGGCTCAACCGGCGCCTGTTCCTGCGTGAAATCCGCAAGATCGTCCCGCAGCTTGCGGTGCGGGATATCGCGTACGCCCATGGCTACGGCGGCGTGCGCCCGCAGCTCATTGATCGGCGCACGCGCGAGCTGAAAATGGGCGAAGTGAAGATCATCGACGGCCACGGTATCGTCTTCAACATGACGCCGTCGCCCGGCGGCACCAGCTGCCTCGGCAATGCCGAGCAGGATATGCGACTCGTGGCCGCGCATTTGGGGGCCCGGGTCGACTGGGCGGGCTTCGAGCGCGAGCTGCTCGACGGCCACGAGGACACCCGCAACGTCCCGTCACCCCCGCTCGCTGCGGTCGGCTGAGGCGCAAAGGCCGGTTTTCCGGCCGGGCACCGACCGGGGCTCGACACGCTCGTGCGCCGCCGCCCTCCTGATCCGCCAAAAGCGAATGTGCGGCGCCGATGGGTGTCGTCCGCCGAAGCGTGTGTGGGTAATCGCCGTGCGCCGGGCGTGCCCGGTATGAATACAGTCCGTAATCCCCGCCGGCGCGCGAGCCGTTAGCCGAACGCGCCGAGGGCAGCCGCCAGTGCCGGATGTCCCTCGGCATGCTCGGCCACCGGCACCCCGGTGGCGATGGCCGCCCAGGCCTGGCGCAGGCTCGCGGCACCGGCCGTTGGCCCGTCGGGGTGGCTGAACACACCGCGTCCGGGCACGAAGCCGAAGTCCGGGTTGCCGATCTTTTGGTGTACGGTCGCCAGGGTCGCCGCCGAGTCGCTGCCGCCGGGCACCGGCAGCGCCGGCTTGATCGGCCCCATGGGCTCGGTGCAGGCGGCGATGCATTCCAGGACCTCGTCCTCAGGGGTCATCATCCGCGGACCGAAGCCCGGCATGATGATGACGTCGAAGCCGATGATCCGCTGCAGCTTGGTGAGCACACGCGTGTGCACGCCGAAGTGCGGCAGTCGGCTCATGGCGGCGATGACGGGGAAGTGGGCCACCAGCGGGACGCGTGCGTGCTTGCGCAGCATGCGCACGGCGCTGAGGCCCACGGGCAGGGCGTTGATCATGACGGCATTGGCGCCGTTGGCGACCACCATGTCGTGCAGCGCAATGAGCTGATCCACTTCGTCGGTGATGTTGGCGAGGTAGACCTTGGGCACGCCGGTTTCCTGCTCGGCCAGGCGGCGGGCGGCACCGAGGCGCCGGGAGCGCTCGGCGATGGGCGACCAGGCTGGGTCTGCCAGCATCTCGTCGTCCTTGGCGATGTCGAGACCGCCACGCCAGGCGGCGAGGCCAAGCTCGGCGAAGGGTGCCGGGTCGAGCCCGATGTTCGGCTTGATGACGCCGAAGAAGAAGGGTCGGTCATGGATGTGCCATCGATCGCGCAGGCCCGCGAGCCCGTAGCGCGGGCCGTCGAAGTGGGCGAGAAAGGCGTCCGGAAACGTCACGTCCAGCAGCTTCACCACGGGGATGCCCGGTGCGAAGAAGGCGCCTTCGCCGAGCACCGCGGAGAGCAGATTGGGAATGCGCGGGCCGAAGTTGGCGTAGGGGTGGGCGAGACGCACGCGGCAGACGCTGACGGGCTCGTCCACCGCCGGGCGCAGCGGATAACTGGTGCCGGACAGGGTCGTTTCGACTTCCAGGTCCACCACCTTGGCGGCGAAGCGGGGGCGGTAGTCCTCGTCCACACCCATCCGCTGCCATTGCGCCGTGGACTGCTCGCTCGCCAGGTGGGCCGCCGCCACCCGCGGGTTGCCGGTGCACTCGATGCGGTAGTCGAGCAGCAGGTGGGCGTCGGTATCGAGCGCCGACAGGTCCGCATAGAAACCATCGATGTCGTGTTGGCGCATGGCTTACAGCTCCCCGAGCAGTTGCAGGCTGACTTGACGCTGCGGCCGCGGTCCGTCCAGTTCCACGAAAAACACCGACTGCCATGTCCCCAGCAGCAGCTCCCCGTCGTGCACCGGGATACTCTCGGAGGCGTTGGCGAAGAGCCCGAGCAGGTGTGCATGGGCATTGTCGCGGCCATCGACCGGAGCGACATTGTGGCCATAGTCGCCGTCACGTGGCACCAGGCGTTGCAGGAAAGTGATCATGTCCTGCTGCAGACGTTCCTCGTGCTCGTTGAGGTTCACCCGGGCGGTGGTGTGGTTGGAGATGACGGTCACCAGGCCGTGCCGCAGGCCCCGTGCCCGCACCCGCTCGCGCACCCGGGCGGTGATGTCGATGAGCTGGATGGGGGCGGTGGTGGTCAGCTCGATGTGGTCGATGCACGCTTGCATGGGCACTCCTCGGGTTGGCGTCCGCGGGATTGGCCTGTGGGGGCTGGATTGTGATGGCGGCGACGCCGGCAGGTCACCATGGTATCGGGATCTCTGCCCTGGGGCACTGGGAGCGGGCGCCAGGCCAGACGCTGGGCGAGGACAATGGGCGGCGGCACGTTCCGGTCTCCGTGTCCCTTTGACAGTCGTCAATGTACCCCTGCTTTGGGTGTGGGAAGCTGCCAAGCTCGGGCGGCGATGGTCGCCCGCCGTCTCCCGCGAGCAGCCGCCCACCGCACCATGCCGTTGTCCGATTTCGTCAATACCTTCGGCCAGGATCTGCGCCGGCGCCATGGCCGGCGGGTGCACAAGCTCGCCATTCACGCCGGCTTCAGCTGTCCGAACCGCGATGGCAGCAAGGGCCGCGGGGGTTGCAGCTTCTGCAATAACGTCTCCTTCAGCCCCGCCGCCCGGGCGCTGCCCGAGACCCCTGAACAGTCCGTGGCCGGGCAGATCGCCGCCGGCCGCCGGGTGATCCGCAAGCGCACCGGCGCGGCGCGCTATCTGGCTTATTTCCAGGCCTACACCAATACCTACGGCGACGTGGAGCGGCTCGGCGCCCTGTACCGCGCCGCGCTGGCGCAGCCCGACGTGATCGGCATCGCCGTCGGCACCCGCCCCGACTGCGTGCCCGACGCGGTGTTGGATCTCCTCTGCGCGCTACGCGACGACGGCCACGAGGTCTGGCTGGAGCTGGGGCTGCAATCCGCCTTCGACGACACCCTCGCGCGCGTCAACCGCGGTCATGGCTTCGCCGACTATCGTCACGCGGTGCTGGCGGCGCGCGGGCGCGGCCTGCCGGTTTGCACCCATCTCATCGTCGGTCTGCCGGGCGAGGCCCGGCGCGAGGCCCTGGCGAGCCTGGATCGGGTGCTGGCGCTCGGCACCGATGCACTCAAGCTGCACCCCCTGCACGTGGTGCGCCACACGCTGCTCGCAAAGGACTGGCGTGCCGGCGGCTACCAGCCCCTGACCATGGACGACTACATCGCCATCGCC
Organism: uncultured Thiohalocapsa sp.; assembly: GCF_913062725.1. Classification (GTDB taxonomy): domain Bacteria; phylum Pseudomonadota; class Gammaproteobacteria; order Chromatiales; family Chromatiaceae; genus Thiohalocapsa. The sequence goes on along the minus strand of NZ_CAJXWY010000004.1, from coordinate 24,064 downwards.
TGCGATCTCATCGAGCGGACCCCGGCGCACCTGACCTATCACCGCGTCACCGGCACCGCCAGCCGCGACATCCTGCTGGCTCCCGCGTGGTGCGCCAAGAAATGGGCGGTGCTGAACGGTATCGAAGCGGAGCTGCGCCGCCGCGGTACCGCGCAGGGGGCGCGGGCCGGTGAGCGGATAGCGGCGTGAGGGCGGTGGCGGCGAGGGACGTGCGTCCCGCCGTCCGCGCACTCGGCCCTCGACACACAAAGCACTTTCCCGACCAAATCCAGTGACGCTGGTCGCCCATGGCGCGCGTCCGATAAGCACCAACGCCTGCAACGGAGACTCACCATGGAGCTCGTCTGCCCCGCCGGCAACCTGCCGTCATTGAAGGCCGCCGTGGACAACGGCGCCGACGCCGTCTACACGGGCTTTCGTGACGACACCAATGCGCGGTATTTCGCCGGGCTCAATTTCACGGCGAGCAAGCTCGCCGAGGGCATCCGCTATGCCAAGGCCAAGGGCAAACGGGTGTTCATCGCCATGAACACTTATCCGCGCACGGATGGGCTCCCGCGCTTCGAGCAGGCCGTGGATCAGGCGGCGGCCCTCGGCGTGGATGCGCTCATCTGCGCCGACATCGGCGTGCTGGATTATGCCGCACGGCGCCAGCCGCAGCTCAACCTGCATCTGTCGGTGCAGGGCTCGGCGACCAACGACGAGGCGCTGCGCTACTATCACGAGCACTTCGGCATCAAGCGCGCCGTGCTACCGCGGGTCTTGTCCATGGCGCAGGTGCGGCACGTCATCGAGCAGAGCCCGGTGGAGATCGAAGTCTTCGGCTTTGGCAGTCTCTGCGTGATGGTGGAGGGGCGCTGCATCCTGTCGTCCTACGCCACCGGGCGCTCACCCAACACCTACGGCGCCTGCTCGCCGGCGAGCCATGTGGCGTGGATCGAGACCGATGCCGGCCTCGATACCCGCCTGGGCGGCGTGCTGATCCAGCGCCATCCCAAGGGTGAGAGCGTGGGCTATCCGACCCTGTGCAAGGGCAGCTACCGCACCGAGGGCCGCACCCATCACGCCATCGAAGACCCGGTGAGCCTGAATGCCATGGCATTGCTGCCGGAGCTGGCGGCGGCCGGTGTGGCGGCGGTGAAGATCGAAGGCCGCCAGCGCAGCCCCGTCTACGTCAAGCAGGTTACGCGCGTGTGGCGCGAGGCGCTGGATGCCTTCGCCCGCGATCCCGTCGGCTTCGCCCCGCAACCGGCGTGGACGGCGGCGCTGGCCAAGGTCTCCGAAGGGGCGCAGACCACGCTCGGTCCCTATCACCGGCCCTGGCAATGAGCCAGCCCGGCTCACCGGACAGACACCGGCGAGGCCCGTCGGGCATCGCCGGTGCTCAGCATTGACCCCACACCGACCGCGCCATCGACGCGCCACCGAGCCAGCCCATGACCGCAACCGCCGCCCCGCGCCTCTCCCTCGGCCCCATTCCGTACTACTGGCCCAAGGAGCAGGTGGAGCACTTCTACGCCATGGTCGCCGACAGCCCGGCGGACATCGTCTACCTGGGCGAGACCATCTGCGCCAAGCGCAGCCAGGTGCGCTTCGAGGACTGGCTGACCATCGCCGCGCGCCTGCGCGCCGCCGGCAAAGAAGTGGTGCTGTCCACGCTGGCGCTGCTGGAGGCGGAATCGGAGCTCAAGCGCCTGCGGGCCATCTGTCGCCAGGATGACTACCTGGTGGAGGCCAACGACCTGGGCGCCGTACAACTGTTGCGGGGGCGGCCCTTCGCCGTCGGCCATAGCGTCAATGTTTACAATCACCGCACGCTGGCCCTGCTCGCCGCCGACGGCTGCAAGCGCTGGGTGCTGCCGGTGGAGCTGACCCGGGAGGCGCTGGCCGCCATGCAGCAGCAGCGTCCCGCCGGCGTGGAAACGGAGGTTTTCGCCTACGGCCGGCTGCCGCTGGCCTACTCGGCCCGCTGTTTCACCGCCCGCGCCCGCAACCTGCCCAAGGACGACTGTCGCGACGCCTGCATCGACCACCCGGACGGCATGGTGGTCGAGACCCAGGACGCTAACCCGTTCCTGGCCTTGAACGGCATTCAGACCCAGTCGGCACGCACCATGAATCTGCTACCGGCGCTGGACGATCTGCGCGCACTCGATGTGGACATCCTGCGCATCAGCCCGCAATCACAGTACACCGGCGAGGTGCTGGCGCTCTTTCATAAGGTGCGCGCCGGCGAGCTGGCGCCGGCCGCCGCCAACGAGGCGCTGGCGACCCTGATGCCCACCGGCCCCTGCGACGGCTACTGGCATGGCGCCGCCGGTATGGCGGCCCTCGCCGCGGCCTGAGCCTGACGCGTCTGTGGCGGCCTGCGCTGCTCGCCCGTCATGGACCTGTCATGGATTCCCAGCAGCGACCAGACGCCGACCCGGCATGCAGGCCTGGGCGCCGGCGATTCCGGGGAGGCAGGCGTCATGTTGCACGGCCCACGGTGCTCACGAATCCGGCTACATCCTCTGCCAGCGCTGCGAGCAGCCCGGGAGGCACGTCGTCGCTGCTCTGGGCGAGGGACTGGGCAAGGGCGTGGGCGCGCATGACGAGGGTCGCGTCATCTGCCTGCAGCCAGCCGGCGGGCAGTGCTTCGGCGTAGAGCCAGACGACGGCTTTTTCGGGCGCCGGCGGTTGCTCTCGGCCGCAAGCCAGCGCCACGGCGTTGAGCAGGGCGTCGTGGAGCAGCTCGGCGGCGGGGGCAGGGCAGGCCTGGCGCAGTAGGACCTCGGCGGCCTCGAGCTTCTGGCGGGCGCGGCGCAGCAGCGGCGGCTCCGCCGGGGCCGTCGGTGCCGCGGCGACCGGGGCCCGATAGAGCTCATCGGCGCCGGCGGTGGGCGAGGCGGTGCCGAGGCGCTCCAGCCCGCGTAATGTGCGGCGGTCGACGAGCGCGATGGGGACCTGCGCCGAGATGGCTGCGGCGCGGTCGTCATCGGTGTCGTCCACTTGGTCGAGCACCACCAGTAGTCCGCTGCTGGCGCCGAGAATGCGCGCAACCCGGTTGCCGAAGTCTCGCTGCAGCACGTCGATGCAGCGCCGGACTTCCCGGTCGAGCTCGGCCGGCGCGAGCGCCGATGCCGCCGGCGGGGCGCCGGTGGTTTCGGCGGCCACCGCCGCCGGCTCGGCGCTGGGTTCAGGCGGCACCCCGGCGCGGGTGTCCTCGGCTGTGTCGTGTGGGGCAGGCTGCGGCTGGTGGGCGCGCTCGCCGGCCGAATCGTCGGCCAGAGCCTCGGCCAGCACTTCGGCGAGGCGTTTGGACACGCCGACTACATCCGTATCGGCATCCGCGTCCACCACGTTGTCGAACAGATCGCGCTTATCCTGCACCAGGCCGAGCACCTGGTCCTCGTAAGCGTCGGCGGCCACCAGATGGATGACCTGGACCTTGCTGCGTTGGCCGAGTCGATGCACCCGGGCGACGCGCTGGTCCAGCACGGCGGGATTCCAGGGCACATCGAGGTTCACCAGCAGAGAGGCGCACTGCAGATTCAGGCCGGTGCCACCGGCGTCGGTGGAGATGAAGACCTGGCAGGCGTCATCGTCGTGGAAGCGGTCCATGAGTGCGCCGCGCCCGCTGCTTGGGATGCCACCGTGCAGGCGCACGCAGCCCAGGCCCATACGCCGGACAAGATCCTCCACCATCTCGCCCATCTGCGCCCATTGGGAGAAGACAACGGCCTTCAGGCCTGCCAGCTGGCAGCCGTCTTCCAAGATGCTGGCGAGCTCTTCGAGCTTCGGTGAGCCCTTGGTCTGTTTGTCCACCAGCCCGGCGGCATTGCAGGCCATGCGGGCGCGCTGCAGGGCGGCCATCATGCGGTTTTGCTCTGATGGCGTCAGCGGCCGGCGCTTGACGATCTGGGCGAGCCGCCCGGCAGTGTTGAGTGCGTCGTCATGGATCTCTGCCTGCCGCGGCGACAGCGACACGTCCCGGCGCTGCTCGATGCGGTCTGGCAACTGCTCGCGCACCAGCGCGCGGTCGCGGCGCAGCATGACGGGCGCGAGCCGGCGGCGCAGCGACGAGAGATTGCGGTAGCCCAGCACCTTGCCGCGCTCATCGGTGATGTGGAAGTCTGCCAGATAGCGCCACAGCGGCCCCAGCACCCGCGGGTCCACCACCTGCATCAGGCTGTAGAGGTCCTCGAGGCGATTCTCCAGCGGGGTGCCGGTGAGCACGAAGGCATAGCGCGACGGGATGCGCTTGATGGCGGCGGCGATCTTGGTGCGCCAATTCTTGATGCGCTGGGCCTCGTCCAGGATGAGCAAGTCCGGCGCCAGAGTCTCATTGATGATGCTGAGATCCCGCAGCACCAGTTCGTAGTTAATGATGTAGAAGCCACCGCCTTGACGGTATTGGACGGCGCGGGCGTCGGCTGATCCCTGCACCAGGCGGGTCTCAGCGCCGGTGAAACGTTGGATCTCGCGCTGCCATTGGAACTTGAGCGACGCCGGGCACACGATGAGTGCGCGTTGGACGTTTTCGTTGCGGTGCAGCCAATAGGCGGCGGCGATGGCCTGGAGGGTCTTGCCAAGGCCCATGTCGTCAGCGAGCAGCGCGCGGCCGCGCCCGACGAGAAAGGCGACGCCCTCCACCTGGTACGGATAGAGCCGGGCGCGGATGTCCGGCAACCGGCCGCCGCTGGCACGGATGCGGTTGCCGATATCCCGGGCGCGCAGCTCGCGGGCGGCATCATCGGCGAGCCGGCGTGCGAAGCCCAGGGCATCGTCGCCGATGAGCAGGTCGTCGCCGCCGTGCTGTTCGGCGAATGCCTGGAATTCGTCCGGCAGTCGACCGCGGAAGGCGCCGTCGGCGTCGAACCATTGTGTCAGGACCGGCGCCAGGTGGGCCGGGATCTCGGCGCCGCGGTGCAGGCGGATGCACGGGGCGTCGTCGCGTTGCCAGTCCAGGTAGACATAGCACCGCGGTGCCGGTTGTTGGCGGATTTGCCTGAAGTCTTTGCGTTTTCTGATGCGGTGCAGAGCCGCTTCGATGTGTTTGCAGGTCCCGAGCTGGTTGATGGCGAAGTCCGGACAGGTGCAGTGGTTGGCACGCTCGGTCAGCGAGCGAATCTGCACCTGCCAGGTGGTCTGAAAGGGGCCCGCGCTGGTGCCGATGGAGCGTGCGCGCCAGGCCCCGAACCAGGGGGCCCGGGCATCGGTCCCGCCGGCGCTGCCCACCGGCTCAACCCGGACCTCGGCGCGGCCGCGCTTGACTCGCTCGTCGATGGCCGCGGCCACTGCATCGCCGAGGCTGACACCCGTGGATTCGGCGGTGCTGAAGCTCAGCAGCGCGGCCAGGGCATGGATGCAAAGCCCGTCGTCGTCGTCGCCGTCGTCGTCGCAGTCGCAGGCCGACCAGAGGTTGCCGTCGGTATCGTAGCCCAGGGACAGCGTGAGCTGCTCCTCACTGTCTTCGTCCTCCACCTCCGCATGCAATGCGCCCTGGTAGAGCCCCACCTGTACGACGCGCTTATCCCGCGCATGGCGCCAGGCGCGCCGCAGCAGGGTCTCATCGGCGAGTGCCTGTAATTCTTCCCTGTCGAACAGGAAGTCGGCCGCGGTGGCGCTAGCGGGTGGGGTGTGGCGCATGGGCCGCTCCGATGGATTGGATACTTGCGGGTGCCGCGATGCGTCGCCGGTCACCGCGGCAGATCCCCCGGCCGAAGACGGCCGTTCAGGGTGCTGACCGGTGCGCGGGTCGGTCGTGGCCGCCGCTCAGCGCCGGCGATGGCCCCCGTGCGGACGGTGGCGCCGGCGGCGGGCCCGCCATGGACATCGCGCCTCAGTCCCAGTCCCAGCGCTAGTCCCAGCTGAGGGCGCCGCCGGTCTGGTACTCGGTGACCCGGGTCTCGAAAAAGTTCTTTTCCTTCTTGAGATCCAGCACCTCCGACATCCACGGGAAGGGGTTGCTGGCGCCCGGGTACTGCTCCGGCAGGCCGATCTGCGCGCAACGCCGGTTGGCGATGAACTGGAGATACTCTTCGAACATGGGTGCGTTCAGCCCGAGCACGCCGCGGGGCATGGTGTCGTGGGCGTATTGGGCCTCCAGTGCGACGGCCTCGCGGATCATGGACACCAGATCCTGCTTGAATGCCTCGGTCCAGATGTGGGGGTTCTCGATCTTGATCTGATTGATGACGTCGATGCCGAAGTTCATGTGCATGGACTCATCGCGCAGGATGTACTGGAACTGCTCGGCGGTGCCCGTCATCTTGTTGCGCCGGCCCATGGAGAGCACCTGCACGAAGCCGACATAGAAGAAGATGCCTTCGAAGATGACATAGAAGGCCACCAGCTCGCGCAGCAGACGCTGGTCGTTCTCCGGCGTGCCGGTGTGGAAGTCGGGGTCCGCCAGGTAGCGCGTGTAGGGCAGGGCCCACTCGGCCTTGCGCGCCACCGCCGGCAGCTCCCGGTACATGTTGAAGATCTCGCCTTCGTCGAGGCCCAGGCTCTCCACCGCATATTGGTAGGCGTGGGTGTGCAGGGCCTCTTCGAAGGCCTGGCGCAGCAGGTACTGGCGGCACTCGGGATTGGTGATGTGGCGGTAGACGGCCAGCACCAGGTTGTTGGCCACCAGGGAATCGGCGGTGGAGAAGAAGCCCAGGTTGCGCTTGATGATGGTGCGCTCGTCCTCGGTGAGGCCGTTGGGGTCCTTCCAGAGCGCGATGTCCGCGTTCATGTTGATTTCCTGGGGCATCCAGTGATTGGCGCAGCCGTCCAGGTACTTCTGCCAGGCCCAGTCGTACTTGAAGGGCACCAGCTGGTTCAGGTCCGCGTGGCAGTTGATGATGCGCTTGTCGTCCACGCGCAGCCGCCCGGCGCCCATCTCCAGGTTCTCGAGGCCGGTGGCGCCGCCCTGGGCGCCGGTGTCGTGGCCGGCGTCCGACTGTGCGGCGCCCGGCCGCGCTGCGGTTGCGGCGGGGGCCTCGTCCAGCAGGGAGCGCTGGGCCGGCAGCGGATTCGGGTTCACGACGGGCGCGGCGCCGGCGGTACGCATGAGTGTGTCGTTGGCCACCAGGCCGGCCCCGGCGCGGGCTGTCGGTGCCGTATCCGCCGTGGTGTCGCCGCCGAGGGAGAAGTCATCGCTCCCGGCGGCATCGGCATCGGCATCGGCATCGTCGTCGAGGCGTGCCCCGCCCGGCGGCAGCGGCCGCGGCTCGCTGTGGGCACGGCTGTTGACGGTGGCGAGGGGGTCGTCCCAATTCAGCATCGGATCTCCTCCGGGTCTGTGTTGCTTGCTGTGTTTGTGGCGCTACGCCGGGCCGTAGGCTGGGTTTTGCCCGGGCCGGGCGTGGCGCCGGTGGTCATGGATGGCGCGTGGGTCAATCGCCCGCCGCCTGCTGCGGAAACAGGGCGGGATGCAAGACATCTCTCAGCGCCTGGTAGGCCACGGTGACGTGGAAGTCGCCGATGGCATAAGGACCGATTTGGTAGTGGCCGAAGGTCACGCGGATGCCGTCGGCCGTCGGTAGCAGCAGGCCGTAGTTCGCCGCGGTGGGCGCCGTGCCCTCCTGGAACCAGTCATCCGTGAGCAGGCCCGGCTCGCTGCGGAAGGGCTCCTGGTCCGCCAGTGCCGAGCGGCTGTGCCGTGCCAGGATCGTGAGCCAGTCGCCGTGGGGCCGGAACAGCGCCGCCGGCGCCAGTCGCTCGCCGCTTCGCCGCGCCATCGTCAGTGGCAGGTAGACGGCGCCGCCGTGGGCGCCGCCGGTGTAGACGTAGCCGCCACCGTCGACGGTGACGAGCCGCTCGCTGACATGGATGCCCTGGTAGCCGAGGGAGAAGGCCCAGGGGTTGCCGATGTGCGCGCCGCCGTCCTCGGCGAGCACTGCGTCGTATTGAGCCACCAGGTCCGCAGCCGGCTCCGCGAACGCGGCGGCGATGGTGGCGTTCGCCTGCGCCACGGCGGGGTCGTCACCAGGCAACACTGGGTACACCGCTTCCACGTCCAGCAGGTCGCCGCGGTCGTAGAACAGCCGCACGGCGCGGCCATCGTCGATGACCTCCCGCGACAGTGCTGTTCGGCTGGCAGTGACTGGCGCGGGGCTCACCGCCGCTGCGGCGGGGGCGGCGGCGGACGGGTCTTTCAAGTCCTGGGCGCGCAGCGTCGCCGCCGCCATCAGCAGTGCAGCCGCGGCCACGGCCGACAGGGCCGAGCCCAGACGAACGCATTGGGCTGGGCGCAGGTTTCGCATCATGGCTCTCCGCCGGTGCGCCAGCGTACCTTGCCGTCGCCGGCGTCGGCCAGGGAGATGAGCCAGTAGGCGATGCCAAGGGCCAGCACCACGGCGCCGATGCCAACCAGGTCCAGCGCCGAGTAAGCCTCCATGTCCAGGATGATCACTTTTCGCGCAATGGCCATCACCGCCGTGGCCACCACCAGCTTCACTGGAAAGACGTCCGTGCGCAGATACAGCGTGATGTTGGCGAAGATCTCGTAGGCGATGAGCACGGCCAGGAACACACCGAACAATTTCACGATGTCCGGCACGATGAAGAAGGGCGGTCTGGAAATGTGGACGTAGAGCGTGTGGATGACGCTCGCCACGCCCTCGAGGATCACCACCACCATGGCGATGGCCAGCAAATAGGTGGCCAGACGCAGGACGCGATGCAGCAACCGCAGCACCGGGTCGGGTGCCCGGATGGGGAACTCTTCGTGCTCTGCCGGACCGCCACTCACGGCCTGGTCCTCCTTGTTATCGTGTACGCTGGCAAGTACTCGCCGTAGTCGCGCCGACAGGGGCGCCGGCGGCTAGGATGTTTAATCTCGCCCTTTTCACGCACTTTTTAATTCTACAGTTCCGTGCTCACCAGGCTCGCGTCAGGTGCGCTAAAGCCATGATCCTTAATGCATTAATCGCAAGGGCCTGCCAGACGAAAAGTGCGTGAGGGGAAGAAGCCCAAAACCAAACAGATTGAACAGCCTAGCCGGCGGCCGGGCCGAGTTTCGGGCTGCGCGCACCAGCAGGCTACCGAGCAGCCCCGCTGCGGCCACTGCGGCGAGCACGAGTGCGACGCGGGCAAAATCGGGCCATTCCCACCAGGATAAGGGGTCGATGGACGACATAGGGGGCTCCGGGATCGGGTCCGGGTCATGGCTCAGGACTCAGGATTGGCCGTCAGGAAAGCGCGCGGCGTTCAGCGGGTCGTCGCGCTCGGCATCGGAGATGAGATGAGCGCCCCGACACGGATGATCGTCTGGGCACGGTCGAGACCGGATTGCTCAGTACATCCATGATCAGTCCCCCGCCGTAGTTATTCACGAGCCTATGCAGCATGGAAAAACGACGTTGACGTCTATCCAATGGACCGCCAATGCCCTCCGCACGCTCGCTGTCTTCACATGGTGCATGCGTGTCGCTCAGCCGTATGGGCCGAGAAAGATCATGCCGCCCCAGAAGAACGCGCAGACCACGGCAAATGAGAAACAGGCACGCATGATGAAGTTTTGGGCTGGTGTCGACGCTTGCAATGCCTCGCGGAACAAGCTCACGTCATCCGGCAGGTTGGTCTCCGCGGCGACGATGGCCGTGACCAGGCGCTGCTGGATCTCGATGGAATGCCAGATGATCAGGGTGCCGGTCAACGACCAGAGAAACAGCACCATGACCGCCGCCCGCGCCGTATCGGGATGGATCTGCACCTTATCGAATGCCAGCATCAGTGCGAGGATCGCCAGGATCTGGATCGCCGAAAACACATTGAAGCGCGACCAGAAGCGATCCAGCTCCGAATTGAGCGTCGTGATATAGACCTGAAGATATTGGGGGATCTGGATCATGACTGCTTGTGTCTTTGACTGTCTTGCGCCCCGTGGTGCGGTCTGGCTGGTAGTCGCTACCAGAGGGTTTTGAGCGTGGCGAATGCCCGATTGGTCTCATCGAGATCAAATGCCTCTGGGTCGATCTGACCGCCGACCCATTCGAGCATCGCCTGGTGCTCAGGATGAGAAGGATCCGCCAGGGTTTCGAGCAGCTGCTCATACCCCCGAATGCCGCCGCAATCCTCCGGCGGGCAAGCGTGCCTGCCCTGCCGCTGTCCCTCATTGACAGCTCTCGCAGTCGGGATCGAGCACCGAGCAGGCGCTGGGCTGCGCGTCGGCGCGACCGTTACCCTTGCCATTGGCCTTGCCCTTGCCGAGCGAGACATAGCTGCCGCCGACGGCCGAGAGCCGATTCGCCTTGCTCGCATCGTCCATGGTGGACTTTTCCACATGGGTGGCGCCCATGGAGCGCAGGTAATAAGTGGTCTTGAGCCCCCGTACCCAGGCGAGCTTGTAGAGGTTATCGAGCTTCTTGCCGCTGGGCTCGCTCATGTAGAGGTTCAGGCTCTGGGCCTGATCGAGCCATTTCTGGCGGCGGCTGCCCGCCTCCACCAGCCAGCGCGGGTCGATTTCGAAGGCGGTGGCGTAGGTCCGCTTCAGGTCGTCGGGGATGCGGTCGATCTGCTGGACGCTGCCGTCGTAGTACTTCAGGTCGTTGACCATGACGTTGTCCCAGAGACCGTGCTCCTTCAGGTCCGCCACCAGGTAGGGGTTGACGACGGTGAACTCACCGGAGAGGTTGGATTTGACGAACAGGTTCTGGTAGGTGGGCTCGATGGACTGGCTGACGCCGCAGATGTTGCTGATGGTGGCCGTGGGCGCGATGGCCATGCAGTTGCTGTTGCGCATGCCGACGCTGGTGACCCGCTCACGCAGCGCCTCCCAGTCCAGCGTGGTGCCGGTGTCCATCTCGAGATAGCCGCCGCGGCCCGCCGCCAGCAGCCGGACGCTGTCGATGGGGAGGATGCCCTGGCTCCAGAGGCTGCCGCCGAAGCTCTGGTAGCGCCCGCGCTCACAGGCCAGATCGGTGCTGGCGCTGATGGCGTAGTAGCTCAGGATCTCCATGCTCTGGTCGGCGAATTGCACCGCCTCGGTGCTCGCATAGGCGATGCCGAGCTTATACAGCGCGTCCTGGAAGCCCATGATGCCAAGCCCCACCGGCCGGTGGCGCAGGTTGGATTTGCGCGCCTGCGGGACGTTGTAGAAGTTGTAGTCGATGACGTTGTCGAGCATGCGCATGGCGGTGCCGACGGTCTTTTGCAGCTTGGCGGTGTCCAAACCCTGGGCGCCCACGTGGTTGGCCAGGTTGACGCTGCCCAGATTGCAGACGGCGATCTCCTGGTCGTTGGTGTGCAGTGTGATCTCGGTGCAGAGGTTGGAGCTGTGCACCTGACCCACATGCTGGTTGGTGTAGCGCAGGTTGCAGGGATCCTTGAAGGTGATCCAGGGATGGCCGGTCTCGAACAGCATGGCCAGCATTTTGCGCCACAGGTCCACGGCCTTGATGCGCTTGTAGACGCGCAGCTCCCCGCGCTCGCCGCGCGCCTCGTAGGCGCTGTAGGCGTGCTCGAAGTCCTGACCCATGAGGTCATGCAGGTCCGGGGTCTCGTCGGGGCTGAACAGGCTCCAATGCTGATCCTCGGCGACGCGCTTCATGAACAGGTCCGGCACCCAGTTGGCGGTGTTCATGTCGTGGCAGCGCCGGCGGTCGTCGCCGGTGTTCTTGCGCAGATCCAGGAATTCCTCGATGTCCACATGCCAGGTCTCGAGGTAGGCACAGACGGCGCCCTTGCGCTTGCCGCCGTTGTGCACCAGGGCGGCGGCGGTCATGTAGCTCGCGTCACCGTCGACCTTCAGGTCATGCACTTCGGGCAGCGGCGCGATGGTCTCGACGGCCTCGACGCGGGTGAAGACCCAGTTGCCGAGCCGCAGCCAGTTTGGCCGGGCGAGCGCAGGCACGCCCGCCAAGTCGGCGATGGGCGCCACGGCGGGGATGCGCAGTGCGAAGGCGCGGCCGCTCCCGGTGATTGAGACGACGCTGCCATCAGAGCGGCTGCCATCGTCGGCGTCGCTGCGCTCGCCGGCGCCTGATCCCGAACAGGGGATACCCAAGCGCAGCAGCTGGTAGCGCAGGCCCTGGGTCAGTGGTGCCGAGGGGCTCGTGAAGTCGATCGCCCGCTCGTTGCCGTTGCGGTGGCGGATGTCGCCATTGGTTTCCAGCAGGCCCTGGATGAGGGCCAGCGCCTGGTTGTGCGGCAGGTGGCTGAAGCGCCGGGCGATGCGCTTGTGATGGGCGGCGTCGTAAAGTTCGTCCTGCGTGAAGGGCAGGGCGGTCTGCTCCTGTCCAATCCACTGGCCGGTGGTGGCGCAGCGCACGAGACCCTCGCCGACGGACCACCGGATCTGAAGCGACGCATGGCCCCGGGCGTCCTCCCAGAACTGGATCTGACGCTCGCGCAGATAGGCGCGCACGAAGTCCAGGTAACCGCCATCCACCGCGGGCTCGCCGGAAATGCCGAATTCGCCGCCCCGGGTCAGCTGCCCGTCGCCGAGCAGGAGGCCGTAGAAGCGGGCATCGGCCTCGGTGAAGCCGTCTACCGGCACCACCTCGCCCGGGATGACCTGCGCCACATAGTCGCCGCGGCCGAGCGCGCCGGCTTCGACCCAGTCCGGCGCGTGACCGCCCTGCTCGATCCGCTCGAGCGTGCGCTCGATGGATTGCCCCTGCGGCACACCGCGGATGGCCCAGAACGGGTGGCCGGCGGTGACGCGTAGGTCGTCCACCGCATGCTGGAGCCGTACCTGCACCATCGGCGCGTCCTGCTGGTCGTAGACGAAGTGCTCGGTGACCTCGCGATAGCGCCCGCGCTGGCCGAGCACCAGATCGCCACGCTTCACCTCGGCGATGGGCTTGGGGCCGTCGGCGGTGAGCACCGTGGTCTCCGGCGCGAAGCATTGGTTCACCGCCACCGCCGTGTCATTGGCCACCTTGAGGAAGGGCACCACGCCCTGGCTCTTACCGTTGGTGCCCTTGATGTGGGCGCCCATGCCGCGCACGCGGGTCCAGTCGTTCCCCAGGCCCCCGGCGAATTTGCTGAGCAGGGCGTTGTCCTTGATGGCGCCGTAGATGCCGTCGAGGTCGTCCGGCACCGTGGTGAGGTAGCAGGAGCTGAGCTGGGGCCGGAGTGTGCCCGCGTTGAACAGGGTCGGTGTGCTGCTCATGAAGTCGAAGCTGGAGAGCAGCTCGTAGAACTCGATGGCGCGCTCTTCGCGGTCGATCTCGTTGATGGCCAGCCCCATGGCCACGCGCATGAAGAAGGCCTGGGGCAGCTCGAAGCGGGTGCCAGTCTCGGTGTGGATGAAATAGCGGTCGTAGAGGGTCTGCAGACCCAGGTAGGTGAACTGCAGGTCCCGCTCGGGCCTGAGTGCCGCGCCCAGGCGCGCCAGATCGAAGCGTGCCAGCTGTTTGTCCAGCAGCTCCAGGTCGCCGGCGCGCTGCACGTAGGCCGCAAAGTAATCGGCGTAGCGCTCGCCCATGTCCGCCTGGGTCTCGACGCCCACCGCCATGTCCAGGAAGCCCAGGGCCTCGCGGCGCATGATGTCCAGCAGCAGGCGCGCCGCCGCCTGGCTGTAGGCGGGCTCACGCTCGATCAGGGCGCGGGCGGACATCACCAGCGCCTGGCCGACGTCGGTCTCCTTCACGCCGTCGAAGAGGTTGCGCAGGGTGTCCTTGAGAATGGCCTCGGCGTCCACGCCATCGAGCCCGCGGGCGGCCTCTTCGACCAGCTTCGCGAGCCGCCCGGTGTCCAGCGGGCGGCTATCGCCGTTTGCCAGCGTCACATTGATGCGCTGCTCGGCGGCGCCCGCCGCGGCGGCCTGGGCGGCGCTTTTTTCGGCGCGCTCACGGGCGCGGGCGTCGCGGTAGAGCACGTAGTCGCGGGCCACCTTGTGCTCGCCGGCGCGCATCAGTGCCAGCTCCACCTGATCCTGGACGTCTTCGATGTGCACGGTGCCACCGCCGGGCAGGCGGCGGGTGAGTGCGCTCGCCACCTGCTCGGTGAGGCGCTCCACCTGGTCATGGATACGTGACGACGCTGCGGCGCTGCCGCCTTCCACCGCCAGGAAGGCCTTGGTCATGGCGACCTTGATCTTGTTCGGATCGAAGTGCGTGACTTTGCCGTTGCGGCGGATCACCCGCACACGTCCCGGTTGATGTACGCCCGTGTCCACCGCCGCTGCCGGCGGTGTCCGCGGGGCCGTCGATTGGCCAGGTTGTGCCTGCTCGTGGACAACCGTCGCGGTGCTCTTGTCCGATTCCGGCTGCTCAATGTGTGGGTTGTCGTCGCGTGCGGCGGCGGCGGACATGGCGGCACTCCTTGGGGCGGATTCCGACTCGGGAGTGAGTCGGACGGGGCGGTGAACGATGGCGGGGAGCTGCGGCTGCGGCGCCGGGCCCGCGGGGCGGCCGGCGCTGCCGCGGGGCCGGGCTCCGGGCGGTGCCAAAGCAATATATATGCTCTGGCTAGGCTGTCAATCACAACATATTGTGATTGATCTGGTGGTCAAGCCGTTGGTGGCCTGGGCATAACTTGTGGATAATTTGCCATTCCCGGGCGCTGAGCCGCGTGGTTGTCGGCATCCGCTGTGGATGAATGCGGCGCTCATCCGGCGCCTGCTCGGCAGGGTGCTGGCCGACCGACGGTATGGTGGCGAGCTGATCGATGCAGTGAACGTCAGTCGAACACCGACGCCGCCCTCGCGGTGCGTTGCGCGGGCCGTCTGGGTCATGGCCCCATGGCGATCTCAGTCTCCGGTATCGCGCGTCGAGTGGCCACCGATGTGGGATGAGAAGTACTCTATATGTGGATTCGCACCAACATCCCCGCCACCGAGACGCTCGTCATCAGCCACCGCCTCCACCCCGCCGGGCGGTCACCGCAGCGTGATGTCGATGACGACACCGCAAGCAAATAGCTCGATTAATTCGAGCTATAGAAAGAAATTTCGAAGGGACAGGCAGGGCTTGCGCTGTTCTAGGTGCGTATCATTGTCGGAAAACCCCCACCAAAGGAGCCGCCGGCGATCCTCCGCCGCAGCCCGTTAATGCCGGCATCCCCGTCGGTCGAATCGCGCTCAGCACCACTGACCCCGAGCACCCGAAGCCATGGGCGCAGCATGCGCCCCGCGCCCAGTGAAACCGTCAACGCACCGAGTCGCAACTATGACGAGTCATTCAACGCGCCGCCTGCTCGATCTCGATCTGCCGCCGGAGACCCGCAACCTGCTGAACGCCGCCCCGAGTGTCGCGGTGGCCGATACCCACGATCAACTGATTCAGCTCGCCGTGCGCGACGCGCACGCCGGCGAGCACGAGGTCGCCTACGAGGTGCCCGGCGTCGGCCGGGTGGTGGAGGCCACCGTTTGCCGGACCCGCAATGGCATCTGCGCCAACTACAACGAGGCCTACATGCGCCGCCGGGATCCCGACTGTCTGGTGATCGGCGACGCGCGCCCCACGGACAAGCCCACCTACACCGAGCGCTTCGGCGAAGACTTCGACCCGGTGCGTGAGGCGACCTTCGATTGGCTGAAGACCCAGCCACTGGCCGCCTTCGCCTTCTACGCCGGGCTGCCGAGCCCCGCCACCCAGGCGCTGGTGATCGCACCGGACAACGCCGGGTTCTTTGCTTTGGGTCTCGCCCTCTTACAGGGCATCGTGCCGGTGGCGGAGCTGCCGGACGACTTCGCGCCCAAGGCCGTCATCTATGTCGCGCCGCCGTTCCGGCACACCCATTTCGACGGCCGGCAAGTGGTGGTGCACAATCGTCGCGACGGGCTGCACGAGCTCTTCAGCTACAACCTCTACCCCGGGCCCAGCGCCAAGAAGGGGGTCTATGGTGTGCTGCTCAACATCGGCGAGGAAGAGCGCTGGGTGACCATGCACTGTGCGACGGTGCAGGTGGTCACGCCCTACGACAACCGGGTGGTCATTTCCCACGAGGGTGCGAGCGGCGGCGGCAAGAGCGAGATGCTGGAGTACGCCCACCGCCAGCAGGACGGCACGCTGCTCATCGGCCGCAACCTGGAGACCGGCGAGGAGCGCAGTCTGCCGCTGCCGCGGGGCTGCGAGCTGCGCCCGGTGACGGACGACATGGCCCTGTGCCATCCGTCGCTGGAAAAGGGCAACGGCCGCCTGACCCTGATGGACGCGGAAGAGGCCTGGTTCGTGCGCTGCAATCACATCGACCGCTACGGTACGGACCCGAACATCGAGGCCCTGACCGTCCACCCGCCGGAGCCGCTCCTGTTCCTCAACATCTATGGCCGCCCCGGCGCCACCACGCTGCTCTGGGAGCACATCGAGGACGCCCCCGGCGAGCCCTGCCCCAACCCACGCGTGATCATTCCGCGCAAGATCATTCCCAATGTGGTGCGCGGCGCGGTGGACGTGGACGTGCGCAGCATGGGCGTGCGCACACCGCCCTGCACCGCGGAGCGCCCGAGCTACGGCATCATCGGCCTGTTCCACGTGCTGCCGCCGGCGCTCGCCTGGCTGTGGCGGCTGGTGGCCCCCCGCGGGCATGCCAATCCGAGCATCGTTGAGACCGACGGTATGACCTCCGAAGGGGTCGGCTCCTATTGGCCCTTCGCCACCGGGCGCATGGTGGACCACGCCAATCTGCTGCTGAGCCAGATCATGGAGACACCGGAGGTGCGCTACGTGCTGATCCCGAACCAGCACATCGGCGCCTGGGAAGTGGGCTTCATGCCCCAGTGGATCACCCGCGAGTACCTCGCCCGCCGTGGTGGTGCCCGCTTCGCCGCCAATCGCCTGCGCAAGAGCCGGTGTCCGCTGCTCGGCTACACCCCGGGCAGCATGATGGTGGAGGGCAGCACCCTCGGCGCCTGGTTCTTCGAGGTGGAGCTGCAGCCAGAGGTGGGCACGGTCGCCTATGACCAGGGCGCGGCGATCCTCACCGACTTCTTCAAGCGCGAGCTCGAGGCCTTCCTGGGCGCTGATCTGCTGCCCGCCGGCCAGCGCATCATCGAATGCTGCCTGGACGGCGGTGGTCTGGACGACTACCAGCGCCTACTCGACCTGCCCTGCCTGGAGGAGCCGGACAACGGCTGAGGGGGCGCTCACGCGGTGCCGAGGCGTCGGCCCTCCCAAGGGGCCGACGTCCCCCTGTATCAGCCAGGATGACCGTCCCGATAGCTGGCTTCGATGATCCGCCACCAATAGTGCGTCGACAATCGACATTCCAGCGCTTTGCGTCGCTCGGGGCACGCAATCCAAGGTGAGAACTCTTCGCACCACCGCTGAAGTGTTGCAGGGGAGAGGGCATTGGGGCGCCACTGATCGACAACGGCAACGGGCAAGGCCGTTTCATAGGCGGCTGACGTCGCGCTGCGTCTGATCACAGGTATCGATCCAAGCGCCAACGTGAGCCATGCCTTGGGCGAAGGATCAAGCCCTCCGCCCTCCACACACAATACAAACGGATGCGCGCGCATCAGCGCCATGAAGTCTTGAAGCGATACTTCCTGCTCTATTGACGTAGCGAACGAGCGCCACTGCTTTTTACATAGCCCAGACACCCGCTCGCGCATCTTCCATTGGCGACCCCTGCGAATGCGATGTGCGCACAACACCCGTGGCGGCCGGCTGGATAACGGCGTGGTTGTAACTTCAACGGCGTCTACGGGCGCACCACTTCCAGCGAACACATAGCCGGTCGGCAGCGCAACCATCTTTGGCTTTGTCTCATCCAGGTTCTCCGCGAACCAAGCGACTAATCGGGTATCAGACCGAATCTGCTCCAATAGCATTTTCTGCGATCGAGTAAATCTTGGCTGGCGGCGGTCGACCTGGTTTGGAATCGTGATGTCCTCGGAGCCGCTGACGAGCACGAACGGTTTTGCGATTGATGACAAAACCTCATGCTTGAAGTACTCGAATGCGGCGAAGCGTCCTCTGAGGGACAAAAAAATCGTGCGGGGATTGACTGTGCCGTTGCGATGTAACAAGCATCTGCCATCCCTGCTGCTCATGACCTGCCAGTCGCACAATGCCGCGATCCCTGTCGGGTTATAGCTTTCGGGCGTCTCGAGGCTCCACAAACGCTTATTCTGCGCCTGACCACGGGCGCTGCCAACGCCCGCAGCGAATCCTGCGTCGGACTCGAAAAACACGGCCGGAAACTGGCGAACGGAATGGATCGAGGAAAAGGAAAATAACTTTTTCTGTGGCTCAGCAACGTTCATCGCGACCTCCAGCACGGTGTGCACTTCATAGCATCAACCCGACTTTGTGTGAGGGCGCCAGGCGCTTGACGAGCCGGTGCTGTCGCGCAGATGATCAAGGCTGCCCGCCACAAGCATCTGCGGCGATGGCGAATGTCGCATCCTTGAATTGCCGGGTGCTTTCCAGCCACGATGGGCATAACGTGCCGATGTCCGCGCGGGCGGGCGCTCGCTTGGATTGCTCCCGAGCAACGGCAAGAATTTGCTGAGCGAGACCCGACGCATCGCCCGCCGGGAAGTACCGGCAATGATCCTCGCCGATCTCCCGAAACACGGCGATATCGCTCGCAATCACGGGCAGACCGTGGAATAACCCCTCAACGATGGGCAGCCCAAAGCCTTCGGCCCACGAAGCACACACCAGACAATCCGCCCGACGGTAGGCGGCTAACAACTCACCATCATCAGCGTCGTCGAAGTGAAAGATGCGGGTGCCTCGCAGCGGATGTTGAGCAATACGCTGAACGATGCTCTGGCACGACCAGCCGACTTTCCCCACAATCAGCAGCGAAACGCTTTGGGCTAGCGATAGCTTATCCATGGCGTCGAGCAGCACCTCGTAATTCTTGCGCGGCTCCAGCGTTCCAACGGCGAGCACGACAAAGCCAGGCAGCGCGCTGATGCTCGCTGGTGTGTCGCCCGTCGACGCAAGCGATCGGCCCAGATCCGAGCCCAAACGAAAGCTCGCGCTCCGCACGGGCTGTACTCTGATCGTCGGATGATCGGCGAGGAAGTCATGCAGTGATCGTCTGGTGGCCTCGGAATTGGTGATGAAAAAGTCCGCATTGGGAGCCACACGATGGAACCACCGTCCAAAGCTACCGACCGTCTTTTCCTCGCACCACTCGGGAGCGGTCAGGGGGAAGAGATCATGCACCATGACACCCAAGCAGATGCCTTTTTTGTGCCGGGCAGAAAACAGGGCATTGAGCATGGCGTCCGAGTCCCACGTAGCATCAACGAGGACGATGATGTCCCCCGGGCGGAAGCGAACCCGATGTGCCATCAACGGACCGGATATTGATGCAAGAATGCCGAAAAGGACATAAAACGCCTGTTCAATTTTATCCCGGAAGGAAAGACCGCCGCCGCGAGGCGTGTGAGATGTGGCGCCGTTATCGGCGGGATGCGACTTGGGTGCCAGTCCAAAGCGCCGAAAGAGTGCGACGCCCTTCGTCGCCAATTTGTGCAATGGATGGGGTCCATGGCCGAAGGGTGCGCGCGGAGCATAGAAACCAATGCCGCCCCAAATCACTGGCACGAGCATGATATCGTCGGTAGAAACGTCGCGACATTGATTGGCCAAGCCTCTCGCGACTCGTCGGATGCCATCCGAGCCGCCTTTGAGATAGGTATGGGTACACTCAACGAAAAGTCTTCGGGGATACGCTTCGAGCTTGCTCACAACGGGTGGCCTAACGTGCATGATCGGCGTCAAGCATATCGGCTGAATCAACGATTTCCAGTCGTCAACGTCCAGCTGTCGCGTGACGCTGCCCGCCGATCATGACAGCGCGTGCGGCGATGGAGAAGCCCGGGTCACTTTGGGGTCAGGGTGTTTTGTAATGTCGTTGCCGCGGTCTTTGGGGAATCGACATAGGGATAGGGCGGAGCCGGATTGCCGTTGCCATAGAATATGACTTGACAATGGCCGCTTATGTTTCAGAGTCTGCCAGCGTGGCTGGATAGTCACTGAAATCTTCCGAGAACAGGGGGGCCTTTCGCATTGGGAAGGCCTGCGAAGCGAGCTGCCTGTTGCACGCTCGAAATTGCCCATAAAAGCGCCTTGCTTCGTCGCGTGAGACAGGATACGTCTGACCCGAAAAAGTTTTGCTAATCAGAGACACTAGCCTGTGCCGGAAGGGTTGGACTTTACGTGCTGTCGTCGCGGGCCAGAGGTCGTTGAGAATGTGTATGAGCGCAATGCCGTGCTTGTTAAGAGACTCGTTAATGCGCGGGGGCCGCGGCTTCCCCCCAGGGTGCAGGCCTGTGCTAAGGCAGAAATCGGTGATCAAGTCTCCGTCTGCGAGCTCGTGGCGCGCGTATAGCCTTGGGCGCATCGCGCTTGCGCCGAAAACAGACGCCCAATTACTGTAGATGCGCGCGTAATCGTAATAATAGGGCAGATCGTTGGGGCCGGCGGCAGGGAAGACCTGAACCTGTCTATCACCTGTCTTCAGCTTTGTTGAGTAGTAGCTGAGTGCAACCCGATCCTGGCGGCGGAAGTAAACGATGATGCGAAAGTTATCGGACCAGCGGCTCACCAAGTGCTTTAGGGCGGCGATGGACTCAGAGGATTGGAGGCGGCTGTGAAAATGCTCACTTGAGATCACAAGCGTGCGTGGACTCGGGCAGCTGGCAAGTTCGTGATCGATGGATTTTATGAGGTCTTCGCCATAGCGCTCCGCGGCTCTGCGGTCGGAAATGCCAAGTCGCGCGCCGACCTCAGCTTGCCAGCATTCGCGGGGCAGCGCTGCAAAAAAGCCCCATTGACTGCCGCCATTAGCTCCGGTAAAGCTGGGATAGACGACGCCTTCTGCTTTGAATGCCAGGCGATTCTTAGAGAGAAAACGCTGGAGGCTGCTGGTCCCGGTTTTCTCTGTACCGATATGGATCACGCAGGTGTCGGCCTTGCCAGGGATAGCGGTCATTGCAATTGCCAGGAGGTGCGCCCGGATAGGGGATGGTGCTTGGTAAGTGTGTATCGCAGGATACACGCGACAGTCGCAGATAGTCGTTGCCGAGTGGCCCAGGGCGGATAAACGGTCGGCATGGCGGCCTCGGATGGCGTATCCCCGGATGCGTGCCCTCGGTTGTGTCCAAGCGCCATGCCAAGCGCTATGCCAAAGGCGCGGCCTCACAGACCACCATTTGTGATGGCGGTTGCGCAAGCGCGCAGCGGGCGGGTTGTTGGAAAGTCGCGGAGCAACTGTTCGCTAGCGTGCCCGGTCGCGTTGTCGGGCACGCGTTGCTGCGTAGTCGTAGAGCGCATAGTCCACGGCGTTCAGCGCTTGCAGCCGTTGTTTCACGTCTGGCTGGAGCTGCTCGCGCGGACGATTGTAGCCGATGTTGGCGGGCGTTGGCGACGGTAAGCGGGCATGCTCCAGCCGTCGGCGAGGCGGTCCAGAAAGGTGGGCAGCTCTTCGAAGACACCAACGATATCGATGGCGTCCAGCGCGCGCTGTGCGGCATGCAGCAGGTCGTCGTCGGTACTTGGCCATGAGAGATTGTGCAGCTCGTGTGTGTGGTAGCAGATAGCGACCGTAGTCGAGTGAGGCGAGGAACTTGGCCTGATAGTTTTGAACATAGCCGCTGGTGGCAGGGTCGAGCAGCGCTTCGTCGAGCGAGCGGCCATCGATCAACGCATGCAGGGGCAGACTCGGATCACGCAGCCCGTGGGCGTGGTGTGAGATCACGCGCTCCACAGGATCGCGCAGCAGGACAGCGGTGCGTGTTGGTCGGGCCAGAAATGGCTGGAGGAAGCCTCCGAAGTGTCCGGCGTAGTGAGTGTAGGAGCGCGCATCCGCAAATAGGAACAGGTCGGCCATGAACGCGCCCGGAAACATGCGCCCGCCCACGCTTTCCGCGCTGTGGGCAATCCAGCGCTTGACACTCATCCCGGCGGTCTTTGGGATGTGCACGAAATACGCAGCGGGTGTGCCGGGGTCGTCGGCGGGCACCGTCAGTCGTTGCTGGCGAACGCTGAACTCGTCGGAATGGATGAATGCTTCGAGAATGTCGCGCTCTGATTTGCCGAGCGCCATGGACGCGAGGTAGCCCCGGAGCTCAGGAGGGCTTGGGTGGCGGCCCAGCAAGCCTTGGTAACAGGATGTTATGAAGTGCTCGTTGGGCAGAGTCCAGCGGTGGGGTGCTGTGATGCAGCGATCGAGCAGCGAAGGAATTCGGGCAATGAGCTTGTGCAGAATATTCAAGATCTTCATTGACTTACGCGTTGGAACGGCGACTAGGGCCGCTGGCTCGACAGGTCAACCTCGAGGCCGTCGGTTACCGCCCGGATTTGTCTGTGATGAAGCTCTGGGTCAGCCGAAAAGGCACATCACGCACCGGGTTGAAATACGGCTGTCGCGCCTTAAGTCGGACGAACGTAGAAGCGCCGGCGGTGTACCATCGACGCGGTTACTGCGCCCCGCGCTCACAGCCATACCGCTCCACCGAAAATCTCGCATTGAAATGAACGCCCTCCTTGCAGCCGAACTCACCATCCTTGGGGCCTTTGCAGTCTATTTGGCCTTCGCGCAGCTGGCCCACATGAAAAAGCTCAAGCAGCGAGACCAGGCCGGGCCGGAATCCGCGGACCGGCCCGCCCCGGGACAGGCACCGGGTTCATCATGAGCCGGGGGTGAGCAACCGCCGCCTTTCACCGCTTCGATACGCGCAACAGCCGCGTCAAGCTCGT
The DNA here is from genome assembly GCF_913062725.1 of uncultured Thiohalocapsa sp. Lineage (GTDB taxonomy): Bacteria > Pseudomonadota > Gammaproteobacteria > Chromatiales > Chromatiaceae > Thiohalocapsa. Next base: position 1,478 of record NZ_CAJXWY010000004.1, on the reverse strand, counting down.
GGAGAAACTCCTCCCCGAGAGCTTCGCGTTGTTGTTGCTCATACCAATTGTGGGCAGCCTCCAGCTCTGTGACGGCACGGCTGGTATAGACGGCCTTCACGGGCGCTTGCGCAACCTGGCGTGAACCTCGTCGGCAGCATGCAGCGGCTCGGCGCCTTCACGGTAGCGCTGCTCCCTCCTGTCGAGCTCGGCTTCCTGCCATGTGGTGAGCGGAGGTGGCGCTCCGTCGGCGGCGATACTGTCCCAGATTTCCTCGACGAGAAGCAGCTTCTCGTCCAGGGACAGGCTAAGGGCTTCGTCGAGCAGTTGTCTGGCCTGCTTCATGGTGCTCCAGCGATGCGTATGGTCGGGCAGTCGGCACGGAGGCCTGTGCCGTTGCGCGGCATCGGATCAGAAATGACGCGTCCTGTCCAGCCTCGTCAAAACTGCTTCACCCGAATCTTCATGGTCTGAATCCGGTAGGCGATCTGGCGCGGGGTCATGCCGAGCAGCCGGGCGGCTTTGGCCTGCACCCAGCCGGCCTGCTCCAGGGCGGCGATGACGCGCTCGCGCTCGTCGATGTCGGGGTCGAGCAGGCTTACCATGCCGCGGCAGAGCCGGCCGCGCTCGTACAGGGTGCGCAGCACCCGGCGCAGGGTCTCGCGCAGCTCCAGTGCGCCATCTGGGCGCCGTAGCCGAGAACTAGCATTGATGCCGTCGTTGCCGCGGATTACATTGCTCGGCCTTAAGTGGATTCCTACAGAACGATTCCTCGCCTCGGGCAATGACGCACAGCATCGAGATTTTCGTTGCGGCGCAACAGGCTGTTGCCGCCGGTATACCCATGACCCCGCGAAGCGCGAACGACAAGGAGTATTTTCCGCAGGACTGGTTTGCGGATCGGGTATCCGCACTGGGGCTGCCGTTCGCGGCCCAAGGCCGTAACAGCTACCCGGACTTCTGGGTCGGGGGCGACGGAAGCCCGCCGGTCGAGGGCTTTGAGATCAAGTCGCTCGCGTTCAGCAACGGCCGGCCGGCGCGGCGGGACTACGACTCGAACAGCACGATTCCTTCCGGACGTAAGGACGGCCGCGACGTGTTCTTGGTGTTCTTTCTCTACACCGGCTCGCGCGGCGACCCGCGGCCGGTCCATTCCCTGTGCATCGCTCAAACCGATCTGATCAATGCCGATCATGCCGTCGCCGCCGCACACATCAACGAGGGCATCGATGGCTTCGGCTCCTACGGTGACGGCTTCATCCGGGACCGCAAGATGTACCGCTTCCCGCAGCCCTACACGATTGATCCGAGCGGGTTGGGACGCTGCCGGCTGATCGTGACAGCGGATTGGGCGATGGCGGATACGCGGCTCGCGCAGGTCGGGACAATCGACCGGAAGATTGCTGATGAGGCGCTGAAGAGTTATTGCGCCAGGCAAAGCCTGGAAGAGGGGGAAACATGCTGACATGACGTAAGCACGTGGAAACCTTTTCTCGCGA
>NZ_CAJXWY010000003.1 GCF_913062725.1 uncultured Thiohalocapsa sp. | reverse complement strand
CCCCTTGCCGCGGTCGAAGTCACCGCCCACGGCCATCCCGGCACGGCCAACCTCGTCGCTACCTGCCATCAGCAGCATGCGCAGGGTCAACGGCTCGGTCGCGAGGAGGTCCCCCTGCACCACCAGCTTGAGCCCGAAGGTTCGGTTGGTCACCGCGACGGGGCAATCCTCGATGCGGACGCCGATCCCAGGCATCGCAGCCGATTTGCCTGAGGCCATCCGCAGGCTGATGACCGGCATCGCCAGATCCTGCAGGCTGAAGCCGCCGTGATGGAAGCTCAAGCCACCGCCGGCCTTGAGCACCCCGAGGCCGGTGGGAAAGATGAAGTCCAGATGTGTGTGATAGCCAAGCTCGGCGCCAGACACCCGGACGGTTCCTGCGGCGGTGATGGACGGCAGCGCCGAGACTGCGGCGCTCACGGTCAGGTCGGTCGCACCCTCGATCTGGTGCGCAAGCTCCACCCCCATCTCGAAGCGCATCGCATCGACGAGGAAGTAGGCGACGCGCCCGCCCATGGTCTCGACCACATCGGGATACACCTGGGTCTGATGCAGCGTGCTCGGCACCTGCCAGCCAGCCGCTTCCAGGGCATCGGAGAAACCCTCGGCCATGGCCCTCAACAACTGCTCGTGGGCATCGCGCACCACACCCAGGGCCTGCTCGGCCTCCGGCTCCTCGTCCATGTGGGCGACCCAGGTCTCCAGACGCCGTTGCAGACCATCTGCCGTGTGCCAGCCATCGTCTCTGGTGTAAGCGGCGAACCACTTGGCGGGGTCCTTACCCGTCTTGGACAGCTCCGGCCCGATGCGCTCCACCGCTTATCCCAGCTCGGCCATCAGCCGACAGGCCTCCCATTGGGGCTGGCGCCGGACATCCCGATCGACCCAGAAGCCGTGCTCCCGACCCCCGACGACATCGAGGGCCGTCGGATACCGTTTCTTGGCAACCAGGCGCGCGGCATGCTGCAACAATCGGTCTTCTTCGAAGCGAAAGGTATCCACCGCACCCAAGTACACCGGGTCCAGATTCGCACCCGCCAGACCAAGGTTCTGCTCGACCTGATCCGCCAGCGCGATGTAGGCGTCCGGATGACGTGACCTCAAACTCTGGGCGACGTCGCGAACGCGCGCGAGCTGCTCCTTGGTCTCCGCCGTCGGCACCATGCCGATCGACTGCGGCGGGTCACAGGACAGGTCATCCCGAAACTCGTTGACCAGGACATAGCGGGCCGTCTTGTTACGCGCATCGTCCAGGCTCGTGTCGCCCGGCAGCTTCAGCCCCACGCGGGCGTCGAGCAGCTTCAACAGCTCTGGAATGGCTGCCTTCTCTGCGATGGCCGCATCCTTCTCCTTCGATGCAAGCCACGTGATGATGAGCTGCTCGCCCTGAACGCCACCGAACAGGGTATGCAGCACCGACGCGACCTTGCCTGCCGAGCCCTGTTCGAGAAAGGACACGATGTCGTCGTAGGTCACCGACGCTGGGCGCAGCATCTCATCGATCTGACCGTCGGTGAAGCGCTGCCGGAGCACGTTCTGCACGAGACGACGCAGCTGGGGCTCATAACAGTCGCCCCCCATTTCCAGCTCCATCCGCACTGAGCCTGCCCGATCCCGCTGGACGCCTGGAAGGTACAGGACCACGGGCTCCGGCTTATGTGCGGACACGATGGGCTCCACCGCCACTCGCAGGGCAAACAGGCTGCCGCGGTGGCGCGCAAGGAATACCGACCGCCCGGCGATGGTCGTTCGGGGCAGCGGATCAGCGTCTTCCACCGCCAGTTCCTGCTCGAAGAACGGTCGAAACTCGTTGCGCGGATCGTAGAAGACCACGATCGAGCGCTTGCGTACCCGTTGTTCGAGGTGCTGGGCTAGATAGTCGTGGAATGGATGCATCGGCAGGTCGTGGCTCGGGTCGGCGAGGAATCTGGGACGGGCGCGAGGGCGCCCGCTCAGCGGCCGCCGGCCATCAGATCAAATCCAGTCGCGCGTTCAGGAAGTCCGCCACACCCGGCAACTCCTGACGGCGCAGCACCGAAACGAAGCCCTCCGGGTCCAGCGGCGGTCGCCGCAACGCCTGACGCTGCGCCTTAGCGACGCGCTCCAGCACCTGCGGCTCCAGGTCCGCCAGATCCAGGATGAAGTCATCCGGATGGATGGCGAGGATCTCGTACTCGCCGAGGACGGTGCTGGGGAGGTCTTTCATGTTCAGCGTGATGATCGCCGCCGCGCCGGCTCGGATCGCCGCCGCGCCGGCTCGGATCGCCGCCGCGAGCACGTGACGATCCTTCTCATCCGGCAGTTCCAGCTCCTGAACGATGTGCTCATAGCCTGTGATCAGACAATCCGGCACGGCCGCGTTGATCTGCTCCGCGACGGCCTCGAGCTTGCCGGGCTCGATGTCCGGACGCTTCGCGTACAGGCTGTTGATCCATTCCGAGTGGATCGCCTCCGTCCAGCGCGCCCGGAACCGGCGCGTTTGCGCCAGGCGTACCAGCAGGTCCCGCAGCGGCGCCGGGTAGAAGATGCAGGCGTCGTAGATGACCTTGAAGTTGGCCAATCGGCATCCCTGGTCAGTACCCGAGACCGAGCTCTTGCGCGCTCTGGGTCAGCGCATCCGCCGACGCGCGGCTCTGCGCGTCCATCTGCTCCATGTAGGCCATCAGATCCTGATACCTGATACGGCGGTGACGACCCACCTTCGTGAAAGGGATCTTGCCGGTTTCGAGCAGCTTCACCAGGAAGGGACGCGACACATTGAGCAAATCGGCCGCTTGCTGCGTCGTCAGCGTATGCCCGATGGGTACCACCGAGACCGCGTTGCCCTGGGCCATCTGGTTGAGGATGTCCGCCAGCAACGGGATCACGGACACCGGGACGACGAACTTCTCGTCGCTATCGAACACGCAGAGCTGTGCCTGATCGTCTTTGCCGATGATGGCGGCGAGCTTGCGGCTGCTCTCCGCGGCGAGGAGCGCTTCCTCGTCGCTGGGCGGGCTCGGGTGTCGGGCGTAGACGTGGGACATGGTCGATTGGGCTCCTGTGTTCACTGTTTGACGTCTTGTTGTTATCCAGCAGACAGTCCAATCATAGCTTTATTCGAAATATTCGAAATCGTTATCATGTATCATCAAAGAGATTTCGATCGATTACGAAAATGGAGACTGAACGGCTTCAGGCGCCATGCCGATCAACCCAGATCGCTCAGTCGGTACCGCGTCCCGCGGCCAGCACCACTCTTGGCGACCGACCCGTCCGCGGGCAGCGCAGCGATCGCGGCGTTCCACTGCGCATCGCTGAGACCCGTAGCGGCTCGGACGTCGGCCTTGCTCGCACCGTCGACTGTGGCTTCGATGGCTTGCTTGATGGAATCCATCACGGCGGGATCGGGGGCCGCCGATGCCCCGGAGCGCTGGCGGCCCGTTGTGCTTCGCGGGCGGCGCGCTGGCCCGCAGCCCGATCCGCGGCGTCCGCCGCCTCGGCCTGTGGCCGGCGGCGGGGCGTCGAGCAGGCTCTGGAGGGCATCCTTCACCGCGGCGGAGGTGCGCTCGGCGACGAGCTGGTCGATCTCCGCCTGCGGGACCTTCACCGGCTGCCATTTGCCGTCGTCGTCCTCTTCCCAGAAGACGTTCTCCAAGTCGTGGGCGATGGCCAGGCTGCGGTCTTTCGCGCACTTGGGGATGACCCGCTCAGGCCAAAGGTGCATGGTGAGGTGCGCCCAGTCGTACTTGCCCTCGCAGAGCGCGTCCCAGGTTTTCTTCAGCTCCTTCTGCCAGGGCTTGTGCTGCGGCACGAGTCGCCAGAGCGGGGCGAAGTTGATGATGACGCCGTCGTCCAGGTCGGGGTTCCAGAGCGGCACCACGCGCTTCACCTCGGCGAGGAAGGCGCGCAGCTCTTCGACCAGCGCCTCTTGCGCGGCAAGTTCCTTGCGTTGGGCGGCAGTCGCGCCGGCGCGCAGCTCCACGGTCAGCGCCCCGAGGCGCCGCTCCTCGTGGGCGAGCTTGGGTGCGACGAAGTCGTTCTGGACGCGGAAAAACGTGTCCTTGGTGAAGACATGGATGTAGAGCCAGGCCGAGTAATCGACCGACGCCGTCGCCAGCTGCCAGTAGATCGGCGCTTTGCGGCGGCTCTTCGAGTACATTTTGATATGAAGCGGGAAGAAGTCCCTCGCGAGCCAGTCGCGAAGGTTCTGGGGCCCTTGCCCCGCCCCCTGGGTTGCAGTAGGTCCTTCTCCACCAGGAGCCAGTTCACACATCGGGGCCGCGAGTGGTCTCGAGCACAACGACGGGGTGATCCAGCTGAAGCCGCTCCGCGAGCCGGCGAATACCTCGATCCAGGGTCACCAGCCCCTGCCCGCTGCCGGCAAGCGCCAGATGCAGGGCGTCGGCGACGTCCATGCCCGTCTCGTACCAGCGCAAGGCCACCGCAACCTGCGTCGCTTGCTCGACCCGAACATTGGGAAGGCCTGCCACGTGTCGCAGCCGTTCGGCGACCGTTGCGCGGTCCAACGCATAGCCGCGCTTGGAGCCCATGACCCAGGCGGCCTCCAGCACCACGGTCGGCAGTAGCAGGCACTCGTTGTCACGCAGGAAATCGGTCGCCAAACGGGTCTGCTCGGTGTCGTCCTTGAGGGCGTAGCGGAGGACGATATTGGTATCGAGGGCGATCACCGATGCTCCCCCGCCTCCCAATCCACCGCCTCGCGCATCGCCTCCAGGCTCAGAGGCTTGCCCTGATAGACCGATGGCGTCTCCGGGTCCTCGATACTGGTCTCTGAAAAAACCGCTGCATCGCCCCGCACCTGACCCCTGGCCAGCAGAAAATCGACAAACTCGGATAGGAGCCGTAGCCGGGCAGGATCGAGCCGTTGGGCCTTTTCGACAATCTCTTCAACGTCGGTCATTGTGACAGCCTCCGGGTCGTCGACTGTTTGCGCGCTTCGGGCTCGGGGTTCAGTCTGCCTAATCTCGCACCCTGCACCCTGCACCCTGGACCCTACTGAATCAACACCTTCTTGCCGGCGCCGATGAGCTCCAGACACTGCTCCTTCAGCCCATCTAAGGCCTGATCGAGCTGCTCCTCGGTCTCGACGCCCCCGGAAAAGTAGCTGGCGGCCGAGACCTTCACGACGCGGTTGCCGTCCAGCAGGCGCAGCAGTTCCTCGACGGCCTTGTTGCGGCGTACGGCGCTGGCATCCGCATCCGCACGCAGCTGCGGGATGGAGGGTGACTTAGCGGGCGCGGCGGTATAGTTGGCGAGGAGTTCGGCAATGCGATGACGTTGGTCGTCGTCGATCTGCTCCCAGCCCGGGGTCGCGTAGAGCTGCTCCAGTGCCGCCTCGTAGGCCCGGCTGCGGGCCTCGACGGCCGCCGTGAGCCGCGCGGCGTAGGCGTCTTCCAGCGCTTTAGTGTGCTGGTCGATCGCGGGCAGCTCGCGGAAGAAGGTCTCGCGGGCGATCAGGTCCCCGAGGGCGTTGGCGTGCTCGCGGTCGGCGTCGGTGACATCGGGCTCGCCTTCGAGGAAGGGCCAGGTTTGATCGAGCGCGGCGCGCGCGATGGTCGCGACGCGGCGCAGGGCCGACAGGCGTTCCGGCGCCAGTGTGCCCAGGGCGCGCCAAGCGCCCTTGAACTCGTCGATCTCGGCGACGAAGGCAAGTATCTCCGGGGTGATCTGCAAAGTGGATGCCTGGATCATCACCCACTTTTACACGCAAAAACAAACATTTATCAACCGACCGCACCCGATTCTGCACCCATTGACATCCAATCTCGGGAGGGCGTGAGGCTCACCGCTGCCAGTAGGCCATGTGTCCCTCGGGAAGCAGGGCCTGTTGCGCCTGGGCCGCCTCGACCGCCGCGTGACCGTGCTCGGCGCTGACGCGAAGCAGCAGCGCCCTCCCCGCCCGCCTGTCCTCGGGCGACGGACGCTTCATGGGGCGCCATGCCTCGGACACGTCTTCCAGCAACGAAGTCCGGTCTACCGCCACGTCATCACGCGCCGAGCCACCTTCTCGTTCGTGATCTCGCATGGTCATCGCTCTCCTCGGGAGGTTTTCCGGTCCCCTGGATGCCAGAGCCCGGTCCTTGATCCGTGGATCAGCGTTCTCTACCACCGGCGATCCTGGCTCGCCTCGGCGCCGGAGCCTTCCGCGCCACGTCCGGCGCTGATGGACGCTCGATCTGCGGCAGCTTCTCGACGAGTCCGCAGCGTTGCTTGTTGTGCTCGGCGAGCGAGGCGATCAGCTCATGCCCGAGGCCAACCTCGGACGTGACGCGAGGGCTCGCGGCATTGCGCAGCCAGGCCGACAGCGTGGTGCAGCCCCCGCATCAAGCTGCTCCGCCGCCTCGCCGTCATAGAATAAGGGGGTGGCGCGCAGGATCGTTTGCGGGGGCGCTGGCCATGGCCTTTGTCGCGGCGACGGTTTCAGCCGGTGAAGGCCGCCTCACAGAGTGCCAGCAGCGTCGCCGGAAACATGCCGAGCACCAGCATCGAGAGGCCATTGACGCTCACCGCAATGCGGGCGTCGCGCGCGCCGTCGACGGCGGCATCCAGCTCGGGCTTGTCGAAGTAGATCATCTTGACCACGCGCAGATAGTAGAACGCGCCGACGATGGAGAACGTCACCGCCACGATAGCGAGCCAAACGAGCCCGATGTCGATGACCGCCTGGAGCACCAGCAGCTTCGCCATGAAGCCCACCAGTGGCGGTACTCCGGCCATGGAGAACATCACCAAGGTCATCATCGCCGCCAGCCAGGCATCGCGCTCACCAAGACCCTTGAGGTCATCGAGATTCTCGGCCTCGAAGCCCTGGTGGGAGATCATCACGAGCACCCCAAAGGCCCCGGCCGACATCAGCGCATACACCACAGCGTAGAACATGGCCGCGGCATAGCCGTCCGGCGTACCGGCCAGTAGCCCCAGAAAGATGAATCCCACGTGCGAGATGGTGGAATAGCCGAGCATCCGCTTGATATTGCTCTGGGCGATGGCGACGACATTGCCGATGGCCAGGGACAACACCGACAACATCACCAGAATCTCGGACCATTCGCTGGCCAGGCCCGGCAGCCCGTCCACCAGGATGCGCACCGCCATGGCGAAGGCCGCCACCTTGGGCGCGCTGGACAGAAAGAGCGCCACAGGCGTCGGTGCCCCCTGGTAGACATCCGGAATCCACATGTGGAACGGCACGGCGCCAAACTTAAAGGCGACACCGATGATCACGAATACCAGCCCGAAGACCAGGATGCGATTCTCCATGCCCTGCGTGGCCACGGCTTCGGCCACAGCTGCAAACCCGAGCGCCCCGGTCGCGCCATACAGCATCGAGATCCCATAGAGCAGCATGCCGGAACCGAGCGCCCCGAGCACGAAATACTTCATCGCCGCCTCGGCCCCGGTGCTCGAATCCCGGTTGAAGGCGACCAGCGCATACAGACAGAGCGCCAGCAGTTCCAGGCCCAGATACATCACCAGGAAGCCGTTGGCAGAGATCATGATCAGGATACCGAGCAATGCAAACAGCATCAGCACATGGAACTCGCCAACCCACAGGCTGCGCTCGCGCATGTAGCGCGCCGAGTACGCGAAGGCGAGCGCGGTCACCACCAACACCACACCCTTGAGCAGATCGCTCATCGGGTCGCGCACGAAGGCTTCGCCAAACGCATGGGTTGGCGTCGGCCCCCAAGCAAAGCCGACGATGCCGACGACGGCGATGGCGACGCCCAGGCCGGCAAAACTGATGAGCTGATTGACGTCCTTACGCGCCTCCGGCAAGTAGAGGTCCGCGATCAGCACCGCGCAGGCCGTGATCAGCACCACCAGCTCCGGCAGGAGGGTAAAGAGGTCGATGGCTTGAAAGTTCATCGGCGATTTCCTGTCAGTCGGTCCGTGGCAGCAACTGCGCCAGATTCGCCGGCTCGCCGACGGCTTGGGGCACGGCCTGTACGCGAATGGCAGCCCTCTCGGGCAGCTTGCTCACCTGTATGTGGTCTACCAAATGCTGGATGGACGGCTCCATTACATCCACCAGCGGCTTGGGCCAGAGACCAATGGCGAGTGTCGCAACGGCAAGCGCACCCAGATTCAGCGTCTCGCGACGATCCAGATCTTTCAGGACCGCCACCTGTGCGTTGCCCACGGGTCCAAATACGACACGCTTCACCATCCAGAGGGTGAAGGCGGCCGCCAGAATCAGCGTCGTCGCCGCCAGCAGCGCGTACCAGAAGTCGGCCCGGAAGCTCGCGAGAATGACCATGAACTCCCCGACAAACCCCGAGGTGCCCGGTAGCCCGGCGTTGGCCATGGCGAAAAAGACCATAAAGGCCCCAAACCAGGGCATGGTATTGATGACACCGCCGTAGTCTGCGATCTTCCGGGAATGCATGCGGTCATACAGCACGCCGACGCAGAGGAACAGGGCGCCCGAGATAAAGCCGTGGGAAATCATCTGCACCATGCCGCCGGCAATGCCCATGGCGGCACCATCGGCGCTGCCGGTGTGGCGAACGATGCTGAATACGACAAAGAAGCCCAGGGTCACGAAGCCCATGTGCGCAATGGACGAGTAGGCGATGAGCTTTTTCATATCGTCCTGCACCAGCGCCACGAAGCCAATGTAGACCACGGCGATGAGGGATAAGGCGATGATCAGCCAGTCCAGTGATGCACTCGCGTCCGGCGTGACCGGCAAGCTGAAGCGCAGAAATCCATAGCCGCCGATCTTGAGCATGATCGCCGCCAGGATCACCGAGCCACCGGTGGGCGCCTCCACGTGCGCATCCGGCAGCCAGGTGTGCACGGGAAACATGGGTACCTTCACCGCAAAGGCGATGAGGAAGGCCAGGAAGATGAGCACCTGCGCCGTCATGCCGAGCTGCAGGCCGTGGAAGTCCGGGATGCTGAAGCTATCGGCCTGGAAGTACATGTAGATGAGCGCCACCAGCATGAACACCGAGCCGAAGAAGGTGTAAAGAAAGAACTTGATGGTGGCATAGACCCGGTTCGGCCCACCCCAGACCCCGATGATGATGAACATCGGGATCAGCATCGCCTCCCAGAAGAAATAGAACAGGATCGCATCCAGCGCGGAGAAGACACCCACCATGATCCCCGTCATGATCAGGAAGGCGCCCATGTAGTAGGAGGGCCGATAGGTGATCACCTCCCAACCGGCGATGATCACAAAAATGGTCACGAACGTGGTAAGCAGAATCAGCGGCATGGAAATACCGTCGACACCGAGGTAGTACTCGACGCTGATTGCCGGAATCCACTGTCCACGCTCGACGAATTGCATCGCCGCGGTGCCCGGCTCGAACAGCAGCCACAGCGGCAGGCTCGCGACGAAGGTCGCCACGGCGACGGCGAGGGCCATCCGCTTCGTCAGCTCAGCGTTCTTGTCGCCATTGGCGATCACCGCGAGGCCGCCGATGATGGGCAGCCAAATGACCAGTGACAGCCAGGGGAATTGGGGCAACATCCGGGTGTAACTCCTTGCTCGTTATGCTCAGAAGGCGACGAAGAGTGTCAGCAGCGCTACCAGGCCCACGATCATTGCGATGGCGTAGTGATACAGATAGCCGGTCTGGAGGTGGCGCATGACATCCGCCAGGTAGCCGACGACACGGGCCGAGCCATTGACCACGGCGCCGTCGATGAAGGTCCGGTCGCCGGCTTGCCACAGGAAACGGCCGAGATCGAGACCACCGCCGGCGAAGATTTTCTGATTGAAATCGTCGAAGCCGTATTTGTCCTGGAGCAACCGGGTTACCCAGCCGCCCTTGGCTTGCAGTTCGGTGTCGATGTTCGGATTGCTCTTGTGCATCACGAGCCACACCGCCGTCGCCAGCACCAGCCCGCCCATGGACAGCCAGAACGGCAGCGCACCCATGCCGTGCAGAATGAAAGCGATCTGGCCGTGCCAGTGCTCCGCGAGGTGGTGGAGGGAATCGTGCTCGGGCTTGACATAGATGGCATCGCCGAGCCAGTTGTTGACCAGCAGCGGCTCGACGGTCATCCAGCCGAGGGCGACGGATGGCACGGCGAGTGCGATCAGGGGGATGGTGACCACCCAGGGCGTTTCGTGCAGGTGCGAGCGGGTGTGCTCATCCATGCGCGGCGCGCCGTGGAAGACCAGGTAGTACATGCGGAAGCTGTAGAGCACGGTGATGAAAGCGCCGACGGTGAGCAGCAGCCAGGCGAGCCCGGCGCCGAAGATGTGGGCATCGCCGACGGCCTCGATGATGGCGTCCTTGGAGAAGAAGCCGGAAAAGCCCGGAAAGGCGATCAGCGCCAGGGAGCCGATCAGTGCCGTGGCCCAGGTGATGGGCATGTACTTGCGCAGCCCGCCCATGTTGCGCATGTCCTGGTCGTGGTGCATGGCAATGATCACCGAGCCCGCCGCCAGGAACAATAACGCCTTGAAAAAGGCGTGGGTCATGAGATGGAAGATGCCGGCGGCGTAGGCGGATGCGCCGAGCGCCGCGGTCATGTAGCCCAACTGCGATAGCGTCGAGTAGGCTACCACCCGCTTGATGTCGTTCTGCACCAGGCCGATGAGCCCCATGAAGAACGCGGTGGCGGCCCCCACCAGCAACACGAAGGAAAGCGCCGTGGCGGAGAGCTCGAACAGTGGCGACATCCGCGCCACCATGAAGATGCCGGCGGTCACCATGGTGGCGGCATGGATGAGCGCTGAGATCGGCGTCGGACCCTCCATGCTGTCGGGCAGCCAGACATGCAGCGGCACCTGCGCCGACTTGCCCATTGCGCCGATGAATAGCAGGATGCAGACCAGCGTCATCAAAGAAACGCCGCCGAAGACGGCCACTTCCGCGTCCGCCAGCGCCGGTGCCTTCGCGAACACCTCGGCGTAGTCCATGGAGCCGAAGTACATGCCAATGGCGGCGATGCCAAGGATGAAGCCGAAATCGCCGACCCGGTTCACCAGGAAGGCCTTGAGGTTGGCGAAAATGGCCGACTCGCGGACCGACCAGAAGCCGATCAGCAGGTAGGAGACGAGCCCGACCGCCTCCCAGCCGAAGAACAACTGCATGAAGTTGTTCGACATCACCAGCATCAGCATGGAGAAGGTGAACAGCGAGATGTATGCGAAGAAGCGCTGGTAGCTGTTACGGCCGGTGAGCGCGCCCTCAGGCCAGTTGTGCGCATCGTCCGCCATGTAGCCGATGGTGTAGACATGCACCATCAGCGATACGAAGGTCACCGTGGCCATCATCAGCGCCGTGAGCCGGTCCACCAGGAAACCGACCTCGAAGCGCATGCCATCGGACACCAGCCAGGTGTAGACGGCGCCGTTGAAGGTCTGGGCGTCCCCCCAGATGAAGCGCGCCAGCACCCACAACGACAGTACGGCTGAGACGCCGACGCCGGCGATGGTCGCCCGATGCGACCAAACCCGGCCGATGCGGCCGCCGAAGAAGCCGGCGACGATGGCGCCCGCGAGGGGCGCCAGCACGATCATGAGGTAAATGAGCTTCATCGCCGTCAGCCCTTCAGCAGGTCGAGGTCATCGACGTTGATGGTGCCACGGGCACGGAACAGCACCACCAGGATCGCGAGACCAATGGCGGCCTCGGCGGCGGCGACGGTGAGAATGAAGAAGACGAAGATCTGGCCAGCGCCGTCCTGCAGGAAATGCGAGAAGGCGACGAAGTTCATGTTCACCGCCAGCAGCATCAGCTCGATGCACATGAGCAGCACGATCACATTCTTGCGGTTCAAGAAGATGCCGGCCACCGAGATGGAGAAGAGCACGGCGCCGAGCAGCAAATAATCCGAGAGTGCGATCATGTGGCCATCTCCTTGTCCTCGTCGTTGTTGGTCTTGGGATCATCGCCGACTGACGGTCGCGGGATCTGCTCCGCCGGCATCGACACCATGCGAATGCGATCGGGCCCCTTGCGCACCTTCACCTGCACGCCCGGATCCAGATACTTGGTATCCGGACGTCGCCGCAGCGTCAGCCGGATGGCCGCCACGATGGCCACCAACAGGATGATCGCAGCGATCTCGAACTGATACAGGTAAACGGTGTACAGGTTCAGGCCCAGTTCTTCGGTGTTACTGAAGCCCGCCGGCTTCGGTGCCGGCTTGGGGAATACGTCGGGACCGAAGCTCGACGGCCCCAGCACCATGAAAAGGTTGAACACCATGAGTGCGGCGATGACCAGCCCCAACGGCAAGTGCTTGATGAATTGGGCGCGCATCGCCGCGATGTCGACGTCCAGCATCATGACAACGAACAGGAAGAGCACCATGACGGCGCCCACGTAGACCAGGACCAGTGCGATCCCAAGGAACTCGGCCTCGATGAGCAGCCACAACGCCGCGCTGCTGGCGAAGGCGAGCACCAGATAGAGCACCGCATGCACTGGATTACGCCGGGTCACGACCATCCCCGCTGCGAATACGGTTATGGCCGCGAACACGTAGAAGAGGAATTTCTCGAAACCCATGGGATATCCATTGCTGGGCCCGGGCGATCATCCATGATCACATCCGGACGGAGATAACGCTCGACAGCGACGTCGCTGACAATGGGGCTGTCGTGAGTGCGCGCCGGGCTAATCTGTGCTGCATTGGTGCGCAGCGTCAGCGGCTGCGCACCGGGGGATGTGCTGTGATCCGCGCCGCTGCGCCCCGGATCACCGCCCGCAATCGCGCTCAGCGATAGGGCGCATCGGCGGCGCGTGCCGCGGCGATCTCAGCCTCGTAGGTGTCCCCGACGGCGAGGAGCTTGTCCTTGGTCATAATATTCTCGCCGCGATTTTCGAAGTGATATTCGTAGATACCGGTCTCGACGATGGAGTCCACAGGACACGACTCCTCGCAGAAGCCACAGTAGATACACTTGAATAGATCGATATCATACCGCGTCGTACGGCGCGAGCCGTCGGCGCGTGGCTCCGCTTCGATGGTGATGGCGAGCGCTGGGCAAGTGGCCTCGCAGAGCTTGCAGGCGATGCACCGCTCCTCACCGTTGGGATAGCGGCGCAGCGCATGCAGACCGCGAAATCGCGGTGACATGGGCGCCTTTTCCTCCGGATACTGGACGGTAAACTTGCGCTTGAAGAGATAACGACCCGTAAGCCCCATGCCACGGAGCAGTTCCGTCAGCAGCAGGCTATCGACGTATCGGCGTGCGGTGTCGAGCATTGTGTTGCGTTATGAGTATCGGGTGACGGGGGCCGGGCGACGTCAGCGTCGGTCGAGGGGGCAGTGTTCCTGGCAGCAAGCATCGATTGCTGCCCGGCAGCCTGCCCCCTCGCGCCGCCTTAGCCCCACCACGGCGGCAGGCCCACCAGAACTGCCAGGGCGACCACCAGAATCCAGACGATCGTGATGGGGATGAATACCTTCCAGCCGAGGCGCATGATCTGATCGTAGCGGTAGCGCGGAAAGGTCGCCCGCAGCCACAAGAAGACGAACATGAAAAAGAAGGTCTTCAGCACCAGCCAGACGATACCGGGCACCCAGTCTGTGGCCGGGCCGAGCACCGGAATACCCTGCAGCGGCGATAGCCAGCCGCCGAAGAACAGCAGCGTCGTCAGCATGGCGATCAGCACCATGTTGGCGTACTCGGCGAGGAAGAAGATCGCGAAGGCCATGCCGGAGTACTCGACATGGAAACCGGCGACGATTTCGGACTCACCCTCGGCGACGTCGAAGGGGGCGCGGTTGGTCTCGGCGACCCCTGAAATGAAGTAGACGCCGAACAGCGGCAGCAGCGGCAGCCAAAACCAGGTCAGGAAGCTACCGGATTGGGCCTCGACGATGGCGCTCAGATTCAGACTGCCGGCCGCCACCAGAACGCCCACCAGCGCAAAGCCCATGGCGATCTCGTAGGCGACGATCTGCGCCGCCGCACGCATCGCCCCGAGCAAGGCGTACTTGGAGTTGGATGCCCAGCCGGCGATGATCACCCCGTAGACGCCCAGCGAAGTCAGCGCCAGCACGTACAGCAGCCCGGCGTTGATATCCGCCAGCACCACGCCGGCGTCGAAGGGCACGACGGCCCAGGCCGCCAGCGCCGGCACGATGGAGATCAGGGGCGCCAGCAGGAACAGGCCCTTGTTGGCCTTGCTCGGGACGATGATCTCCTTCACCAGTAGTTTCAGTGCGTCGGCGATGGGCTGCAGCAGTCCGCGCCAACCGACGCGGTTCGGGCCGATGCGCACCTGGATGTAGCCGATGACCTTGCGCTCGGCGTAGGTGTAGTAGGCCACCACACCGAGCAGTGGCAGGACGATTACGAGCGTTGCGACGATGCTCTGCAGCGGTAGTGGCAGCGCGTTCCACAGATCCGTCATGCCGGTTGCTCCCCGAGTGTCTGAGTGGCGGCGAGGCGCGACGACTCCGCTTTGGTCACCGCCAGCGGACCTGTTGCGGGACCGAGCACTTCGCTGCCGGGCACCGCCGACGGGAGCCGGGCCGCCCCCGGCGCCAGGGCATCGTCGATGACCACCGGCACCATCGTGCGACACTCACCCTGTGACACTTCGGCGGTGTCACCATCGGCGAGGCCGAGACGGGCGGCGGCCTCGGGGTGCAGATGCAGGGCCAACGGCTCGGCGAGCGGCGTATGCTGCAGCGCCGGCGCCGCCCGCACCATCTGATCCACGGCGTAAATGGGCACATTGCCCACCCGCATCAGACCCTCGGGCGCCGGTAGCGGTTGCTGCAGACCGTAGTCACCGCGGCGGGCGTTGTCCAGCAGGAGGCCACCACCCTGATCGCGGGCGCACAGCGCGGCCAGCTCGTCGTGTATCTGCTTGCCGCTGTTATAGGTAAAGCCGTCCAGTTCCAGGATGTTGCCCAGCACCCGCAGCACTTTCCAGCCGGGGCGGGCGTCACCCGCCGGCGCCACCGCACCCTGGAAACGCTGCCAGCGCCCTTCGGCGTTGACGAAGGTGCCCGAGGTCTCGGCGAAGGCGGCGATGGGCAGCAGGATGTCGCAGGCTGCTTCCAGGTCCGGCGTGCGGAAGGCCGTGCAGCCGATGACGTGCTCGGCCGCCGCCAGCGCGTCGCGGGCGCGCGACGGATCCACCAGGTCATGCGCCGGTGACAAGCCCCAGAGCACATAGGTCTGACGCGGCTCGGTGAGCATCGCAAGCGCATCGAGCCCGGACGCTTCCAGCGCCTGCGCGCCGGGCCCCAGGTGCGGCGCGGCACCGGCGATGGCGGTGCCGACGCTGTTGGCCGCCACCGGCAGGAAGCCGATACGGCAACCGGTGGCGTCGGCCACCAGGTAGGCGAGCGCCTTCACGAGTGTGTAGTCGGGATCCGCTTCGGCCAGGGCGCCCAGCAGCACCAGGCCGCGACCCTGCTGACCGGCGCTCCGGAGCTCGTCGGCGAGTTGCGCTTCGGCTTGACCCGGCTGCGCGGCGGCGATCAGCGCAGCCGCCGCGCCGTCGGCGCTGATGGACAGCGCACGGGCCACGGCGGCCAAGCGGGCGCTCAGACGGCCGGGCGCCGCCGTTAGTTGCCGCGCCGGGTGAGTCAGCTGTAGCTCATAGGGGTTCAGCACGGTGACGGCCGCATTATCAAGGGCCGCCTTGCGCAGGCGGTGCGCCAGCAGTGGCTGCTCTTGACGAATATCGCTGCCCACCAGGAGAACGGTTTGTTGCTGCTCCAGCTCGGCGATGGGCAGACCGAGCCAGGGTACAACGGGATCGGTGCGGTCGCCGCGGAAGTCCTGCCGGCGCAATCTGGTGTCGATGTGGCGCCCGCCGAGGCCACGCAACAGGCGCTGTGCCAGGTAGGCCTCCTCCAGGGTGGCACTGGGCGCCATCAACCAGCCGATCTGGTCGGGGTCGGACCCGCGCAGCGCGGCCGCCACCAAGTGCAGGGCTTCCTGCCAGTCCAGCGCTTCCCAGGTACCATCGGGACGTTTACGCCGTGGCTCGGTCAGGCGGCTGTCGCTGGCCAAAGCCTCGTAACTGAATCGGTCCCGGTCGGAAATCCAGGTCTCATTGACCGCTTCGTTGTCCCTGGGATGCACGCGCATCACCTGTCCATCGCGGATGTGCAGGACCACGTTGGCACCCACGGCGTCGTGCGGCGCGATACTCGCCTCGGACGTCAGCTCCCAGGCGCGGGCGGTGAACCGATAGGGCTTGGAGGTCAGGGCCCCCACCGGGCAGAGGTCGATGATGTTGCCGGAGAGCTCATGCGCCACCGTGTGTCCCACGAAGGTGCCGATGCGCATGTCCTCGCCGCGGCCCGTGGCCCCCAGCTCACGGACACCGGCGATCTCCGCGCCGAAACGCACGCAACGGGTGCAATGAATGCAGCGGGTCATTTCGGTGGCGATCAGGGGACCCAGGTCTTCGTCCTTGACCACGCGCTTGCGCTCGGAGAAGCGTGACACATCTTCGCCGTAGCCCATGGAGACGTCCTGCAGCTCGCACTCGCCGCCCTGATCGCAGATGGGGCAGTCGAGCGGATGATTGATGAGCAGGAATTCCATGGTGCCGCGCTGGGCGTCCAGGGCCTTCGGCGAGCGCGTCTGCACTTTCATGCCGGCGGTCACCGGCGTGGCGCAGGCGGGCACGGGCTTGGGGAAGGGTCGGCCGCCGGCCTCCGCCTCCACCAGGCACATGCGGCAGTTGGCGGCGATGGAGAGCTTCTCGTGGTAGCAGAAGCGCGGAATCGGGATGCCCTCGCGATCGGCCACCGCGATGATCATCTCGCCGGCGGCCGCCTCGCAGGTCCGGCCGTCGATGTCGATGCTGATCTGCTCCGCCATGATGGTCTGCTTCCGCTCCGTTGCCCGCGGGGGGCTGCTGTTGGTGGTCCCCCGTCCCGCGGGATTCGTCTGTGGGGCCGCTCGGGGGATCTGCCCCATCGTCATCGATCGGTGCCGATTGCGCCACCGCCGCGTCCGATCCACTCCCGAGGCTGATGTCGCAAGCCATGCCCGGACGATGCTGAGCGCGGGGCGGCCTTTTGATGACTCATATCGTTATTGTGACCGAAACCCTGTCAACGCTTGCTCGCGGCACCGCCGGGCGCGTGTGTCCAGGCGCCGTGCTAGGCCGCCTGCACCAGCGGCTTGCCGTGCTCGATGAGGTGCTCGAACTCGTGCCGGTAGTGCTTGAGGAAGCTCTGCACCGGCATGGCCGCCGCGTCGCCCAGGGCACAGATGGTGCGCCCGCCGATGCGTCCGGCGACGTTGTCCAGTAGATCCAGGTCGGACGGCCGACCCTGACCGTGCAGGATGCGCTCGAGCACCCGCTCGAGCCAGCCCGTGCCCTCGCGACAGGGCGTGCACTGCCCACAGGACTCGTGTGCATAGAAATGTGCCAGATTCGCAAGCACCTTCACCATACAGGTGCCCTCGGCGATGATGATGACAGCCCCCGAGCCCAGCATGGAGCCGGCCTTGGCGATGGAGTCGTAGTCCATGTCGGTCTCCATCATGACGTCGCCGGGCACCACGGGCACCGACGAGCCGCCCGGAATCACCGCTTTCAGTTTGCGTCCGCCGCTGACGCCACCGGCGAGCGCCAGCAGGTCCCGGAAGGGTGTACCCAGCGGCACCTCCGCATTGCAGGGCTTGTTGACGTGTCCGGTCACCGAGAACAGCTTCGGGCCGCCGTTGTTGGGTCGGCCCTGCTCCAGGAACCACTGACCGCCCTTCTCGAGGATCACGGGCACGGAGGCCAGAGACTCGGTGTTGTTGATGGTGGTGGGCTTGCCGTAGAGACCTGCCTGGGCCGGAAACGGCGGCTTGAACCGTGGCTGGCCCTTTTTGCCCTCCAGGGATTCCAGCAGTGCCGTCTCCTCGCCGCAGATGTAGGCGCCGGAGCCGAGGTGGGTGTAGAGGTCGAAGTCGATGCCGGAGCCCCGCAGATCCTTGCCGAGCAAGCCGGCCTGGTAAGCCTCCAGCAGGGCTTCGTCGAAACGGTCGATGGGCTCGTAGAACTCGCCACGGATGTAGTTGTAGCCGACGGTGGCGCCGATGCAATAGCCGGCGATGGCCATGCCTTCGATGAGCTGGTGCGGGTTGTAGCGCATGATGTCGCGGTCCTTGCAGGTACCGGGCTCGCCTTCGTCGGAGTTGCAGACGATGTATTTCTGCCCCGGCTCGTTACGGGGCATGAAGCTCCACTTCAGACCCGTTGGGAAGCCGGCGCCACCGCGCCCGCGCAGCCCTGAGTGCTTGATCTCTTCGATCAGCGACTCGGGCGAGGGCTTCTCGCGCAGGATGCGCTCCCACTGCACATAGCCGCCGATGCTGCGATAGGCCTTCAGCGTGTGGCGGATCTTGGGCCGCAAGCGCATGGTGCGGAAGCAGACGGTGTCTTGGTTGTCGACCATGGCAAATCTTGACTGTGCGTTTGTTCAGTGTCGACCGCGACGGCACAGATGTGCGTATGGCGATCAGTCCAGTTTCGAGATGATCTTGTCGATGCCGTCACGCGTCACGCACTCGTGGTATTCCTGGTCCACCATGATCACGGGCGCATGGCGGCAGGCACCGAGGCACTCGAACTCCTTGAGCGTGAAGCGACCGTCTTTAGAGGTCTCGCCCGGCGCGACGCCGTGGCGCTTCTCAACGTGCTCGAGCAAAGCCTCGGCGCCGCCGAGCATGCACGAGATGCTGTTACAAACACAGATCTTGTGACGCCCCACCGGCTCCAGGTCATACATGGCATAGAAGGTGGCCACCTCGTAGACGGCTACCTCCGGCATGTCCAGGTAGGCAGCCACCTGGTCCATCAGGTCCCGGGTGAGCCAACCCCCATGATGCTCCTGCACCAGGGTCAATGCAGGCATCACCGCGGATTGTTTCCATTCCGACGGATACTTCGCGACATGCCTGTCGATTTCGTCCCGCAGCTCACGGGTCAGCAGCGTGCTCTTGTCCACGTCGTGGACGACGGCCAGCGGTGCGGTGCGAAAGCTCATCAGCGGTCGATCTCCCCGAAAACGATGTCCATGGTGCCAATGATGGCCACGACGTCCGCCAGCATGTGCCCCTTCGACATCTCGTCCATGGCGGCGAGATGCGGGAAGCCGGGCGCACGGACCTTCAGGCGATAGGGTTTGTTGGCGCCATCGGAGACGATGTAACAACCGAACTCCCCTTTCGGCGCCTCCACCGCGGCATAGGCCTCGCCCGGCGGCGGGCAGTAGCCCTCGGTGAAGAGCTTGAAGTGGTGGATCAGGGCTTCCATGTCATCCTTCATATCCACCCGGCTCGGCGGCGTGACCTTATGGTCGTCCACCATCACCGGGCCGGGGTTGGCGCGCAGCCAGTCGATGCACTGCTTGATGATTCGGTTCGATTGACGCATCTCTTCGATGCGCACCAAGTAGCGGTCGTAGCAGTCACCGTTCTGTCCCACCGGGATGTCGAAATCCACATCGGCATAGGCCGCATAGGGTTGCTTTTTACGCAGGTCCCAGGCAATGCCCGAGCCGCGTAGCATGGGACCAGTGAACCCCAGGTTGAGTGCCCGCTCCGGGCTGACGACACCGATCCCAACGGTGCGCTGCTTCCAGATGCGGTTGTCGGTCAGCAGGGTCTCATACTCGTCCACCAGCGCCGGGAAACGCTCGCTGAAGTCCTCGACGAAGTTCAACAGCGAGCCGCTGCGGGGCGCGTTCAGCTTGCGCACGGCATGCTTGCCATGCCACTTGGTGCTGGAATCGGGGAAGCGCGGCATCTGCGCCGGCAGATCACGATAGACGCCACCGGGACGGTAGTAAGTGGCATGCATCCGCGCCCCTGAGACCGCTTCATAGCAGTCCATCAGGTCTTCACGCTCGCGGAAGCAATACAGAAAGACACTCATGGCACCAACGTCGAGCGCGTGCGCCCCGAGCCACATCAGGTGGTTCAGGATGCGCGTGATCTCATCGAACATGGTGCGGATGTATTGGGCCCGGATCGGCGCCTCGATACCAAGCAGCTTTTCGATGGCACGCACGTATCCGTGCTCGTTGCACATCATGGACACGTAGTCCAGCCGATCCATGTAGCCGATGCTCTGGTTGAACGGCTTGGACTCGGCGAGTTTCTCGGTACCGCGGTGCAGCAGCCCGATGTGTGGGTCGGCGCGGTCGATCACCTCGCCGTCCATCTCGAGCACGAGGCGCAGCACGCCGTGGGCCGCGGGATGCTGAGGCCCGAAATTCAGTGTGTAGTTGCGAATCTCAGGCATCGGCGGTGCCTCCAGTCTCCGGCTTCACCGCCGCGTTGGTCGCGGCCTTGGCCTCGCGCGCAGCGCGTGCCTGCTCTTCGGTGAGGTAGCGACTGTCGTTGCGGATCACCTTTGGCACCAGCACCCGGGGTGGGATCTCCACCGGCTCATAGATCACCCGTGTCTGCTCTGGGTCGTACCGCATGGCCACGTGCCCGCTGAGCGGGAAGTCCTTGCGAAAGGGGTAGCCGACGAAGCCATAGTCGGTCAGGATCCGGCGCAAATCCGGGTGGCCGCGGAACAGGATTCCGAAGAGGTCGAACGCCTCACGCTCGAACCAGTCGGCAACGCGCCAAACCTCGACCACCGAATCCACCATTGGCAACTGACCGCCTGCGTAGATCTTGAGTCGCAACCGGCGGTTGTACGCCAGCGAAAGCAAATGGTAAACCACAGCAAAGCGCTTCGGGTCGTCGTCATCGAGCTCAAGGTCCCGATCGACGCCGCGCCCGAATCCCGTGGTGCTCGCCTCTTCGGTGGCCCACTCGGACTTGCCATAGGCGGCGTAATCGATGCCGCAAAGATCGATGAGCTGCTCGAAGCGCAGCGCCGTGTCATCCCGAAGCTCGGTGCACACGCGCTTGCTCTCGGATGCGGGGACGGTGAGGGTCAGCTCGCCGTGGGCAGAGCAGAGCTCGAAACCGTCGCTCTGCCAGCGGCTTTGCAGCACGTGCGCAAGGGCGTCGAGACGCGCGTCACCGGTGGAAGCGATGGTGTCAGACATAGCAGTGGAATCGCCGATGCACGCGTCAGCGCGCAATGGTGTTGGTGCGTCGAATCTTGTTCTGAAGCTGCAGCACGCCGTAGAGCAGGGCCTCCGCCGTCGGCGGGCAACCGGGGACATAGACATCGACGGGCACGATCCGATCGCAGCCGCGGACGACTGCATACGAGTAATGGTAATACCCGCCGCCGTTGGCACATGAGCCCATCGAGATCACCCACCGAGGCTCGGCCATCTGATCGTAGACACGGCGAAGGGCGGGTGCCATTTTGTTGACCAACGTCCCGGCGACGATCATCACGTCGCTCTGCCGCGGGCTGGGCCGGAAGAGGATCCCGAAGCGGTCCAGGTCGTAGCGCGCGGCGCCGGCGTGCATCATCTCGACCGCACAACAGGCGAGGCCGAATGTCATGGGCCACAGCGAGCCGGTGCGGGCCCAGTTGATCAGCTTGTCGGCGGTTGTGGTGACGACGCCCTCGTCGAGCACGCCTTCAATGCCCATGGTGACCTCCTCCGCGTCGAGGCAAGGTTTGCGGCCGGGAAACCGGGCGACGCCGTAAGCGGGTTACTCCCATTCCAAAGCACCCTTTTGCCACTCGTAGATGAAGCCGACCACTAGTATCCCCAGAAAGACGGACATGGCGACGAAGCCGGCCATGCCAAGGTCTTGGAGCACAACCGCCCAAGGAAAAAGGAACGCGATCTCCAGGTCGAAGATGATGAAAAGGATGGCGACCAGGTAGTATCGGACGTCGAACTTCATGCGAGCATGCTCGAAGGCGTCGAAACCACACTCGTAGGGTGAATCCTTGGCCTGATCCGGGCGACGCGGTCCTAGCATCGCACCCAGCACCCGCGGCACGAAGCCGACCAGGAGTGCGATGAGAATGAAAATCAGGATATGGAGATAGTCGTCCAGCACGCGCCGCTTACTCGGTGGTTAGTTGTCGTGTTGGCGCCGGGCTGCACAACACCCGGGGCGATGGCGCAGCACCGCCGCTCACCTGCTCTGGACAAAGCCATCCCCTCCGGGCATCCGTGGGGCGGATTGCCTGTGGTAGGCAGGATCGGGTGCTGCCCGTGGACCGTCGTCGGTCAGGATACGATCGATGTCGAAACGGCGCCAACCATCGAGCGATCTTAGCCGCCGTGCGCGCCTGAGTCTAGTGCAGAGGCCACTGGGTGTCAAGCTGGCCACACGCCTAGAAGTTATTGTCTTTCAAGGGGTTGGCAAGATACCCCCGGAGTGCGGTCCATGCTGTCGAATGCTGTGGGTCTCCAGTGGAGACCCAATAAAATGGTGCCGACGGCCGGACTCGAACCGGCACGGCTTGCGCCACTGCCCCCTCAAGACAGCGTGTCTACCAATTCCACCACGTCGGCAATGTTTAGGACGCGGAGCTGTGGATGCCCCGTCGTCGGTTCGTCTCAATTGTCGCCCGCCCCCGAGCCCGCACCGGCGGCGGGAACCGGCGGCAAGTCCGCGGCGTCGTCTTGCGGCGCGAGCGCCGGTGATTGCGGCACATCGACAGGCGGCAGATCGCTCTGCGCAGATGTTGCGGCAGGTGCGACCGTCGTCGGCTCATCCGTCGCGACCGGCGCACCCGTGGTCATTGGCACGGGCACTTCGACGCCGTCCATGAGTCCCCGGGGCTCCCCAACCTGTGCTGCGAAGTAGGCGAGCGCCATACTGGTCAGGAAAAACGCAGTGGCCATCACCGCCGTCGTTCGCGTCAGAAACGACGCGGAGCCCTGGGAGCCGAACACCGTGGCCGAGGCACCGCTACCAAATGCCGCTCCGGCATCCGCACCCTTGCCGTGCTGGATCAGGATCAACCCGATCAGCCCGAGGGCGAGCACCAGATGCAATACGGTCAGGATCAGCTGCATGGTCTTGGGCGACTCGTGTCGGTTGATCAGACGGCGAGCACTCAGGCGCTGTCTTCGCCGGCCTGGCAAATCGCGACGAAGTCTGCGGCCTTGAGCGATGCTCCGCCAATGAGGCCACCGTCGATGTCGGGCTGCGCGATCAGCTCGACGGCGTTTCCGGGCTTCATGCTGCCGCCGTACAGCAGTCTCAAGCCTGCGGCGATCTCTTGATTCTTGCTGGCGATCCGCCCACGCACGAAGGCATGCACTTCTTGTGCTTGATCTGGCGTTGCCGTAACGCCGGTCCCGATTGCCCACACCGGCTCATAGGCCACGATGCCGGCACCAAAGGCCTCGACCCCGGAGCTGTTCAGCACCGCATCGATGTGCCGGGCGACCACCTCCTCGGTTCGTCCGCTCTCACGCTCTTCCAGGGTCTCCCCGATGCAGAGGATCGGCACGATCCCGCCGGCCACCGCGCGTGCGTATTTGCTGGCCACCAGCGCGTCGTCCTCGCCGTTGAGCTGGCGCCGCTCGGAATGGCCGACGATGGCATACCGGCAGGCAAAATCCTTCAGCATGGCGGCGGACACCTGACCGGTGTAAGCGCCGCCGGCCTGCGCCGAGACATCCTGGGCGCCCCAGGCGATGGCACTGTCGGCGAGTAGTTCCTCCGCCAGATACAAGTAAGGGAACGACGGGCACACGGCGACGTCGACCCGCTGCATACCGGCTACGCCGGCTTTGATGCCGTTCAGCAGCTGCGTGGCCTCAGCCTTGCTGCCGTTCATCTTCCAGTTGCCAGCAATCAGGGGCCGTCGCATCGGTAAACTCCTGCCGAAAAGCCGCTAAGTATAGCCGGGTGAGAAGCACCACGCAATCATGAGGCGGCGCGTCGCGCTTCCCCACCCCCGGTCGCATAGCTTACACTGCCAGTATGGCTAAGGGAAAAAAGAAACGATCCGCCGCCGGCGGCAACACCATCGCCCTCAACAAGAAGGCCGGCCACGAATACCACATCGAGCAGCGGCTCGAATGTGGCCTCGCCCTGGAGGGGTGGGAGGTCAAGGGGATGCGCGCCGGCCGTGTCCAGCTCAAAGAAAGCTATGTCAAGATCCTGCACGGCGAGGCCTTCCTCATCGGCACCCACATCTCGCCCCTCGCCTCCGCCTCCACGCATGTGACGCCGGATCCCACGCGCACCCGCAAGCTGCTGCTGCACAAGGGCGAGCTGAACCGCCTCATCGGCCAGACCGAGCGCGCCGGCTACACGCTGGTGCCCACGGCGCTGTACTGGAAGCGCGGTCGCGCCAAGCTCGAGATCGGCCTCGCCAAAGGCAAGAAGCTCCACGACAAGCGCGCCACGGAGAAAGACCGCGACTGGCAGCGGGAGAAGGAGCGGCTCTTCAAGCAGGGCTGAGCCGGGGCGGTTTGCCGCCGCAGCACACGCCAACCGCCGGGACGTCCCGCCGACGCCGCCTCGGCACTGGATGGCGCCCGACGGCCTTCAACAGCATCGACCTCGGCGCGGGGGCAACTAGGCGGCATCACCCCGGAGGCGATGACGCATCATGAGCCAGAACGTCACCGCGCCGGCCGTAATGCCCACCAGGTCCGCCGCCAACGGCAGGGTCTTGTCCACCGCAACGGCACCGCCGCCCCGGAATTCCCAGTACAACGCGCCGACCACCGCCAGCGCGACGCCCAGGATCGCACTGCGCGCGGGCGTGAGCCCTCGCCGCCACGCCGACGGCATGGTGTGCAGCGAGAAGTGCAGGAACACCAGCAGCAGCACCGCCACGATGGCAGCGTTGATCCACAGCGACTCTGCGACGCCCCAGGCGGCGCGCTCGGTGGCCGCGAGCGGGGCCACGCAGAGCAGTGCCAGCATGGGCAGTGCGACGCTCATGTAGACACGGATGCAGCGCGAGCGAAAGGCATCGGCGTAGGCGAGGGCGAGGATACCGCCGCCGGCGAAGATCAGCGCCCGGGACCAGTGCGCCCCGTCCAGCCCGAACAGGCCCCGCGGCGGCGAAGACACCCCGATGCCGAGGAGCACGAGCGCCAACAGCAGGGTGAGGAGGAAGGGTAGGCGTCGGCAGTCGGCCTGGGTTTCACTCATCGCGGATGCTCTGTCTCCGACTAAACGCGTCGCATCTGGGTTTTCGGTTGCCGCGGGCCTGTGCGATGGGCTCGCGGATGTTCTGCGGTGCCGCCATCGTCTTGGCCCCCGGGCGCGGGCATCCTACGGCGCCGTCGCAGAGCCATGATCGCCTGCGCGCGACGGACCGGACCCTAGCCCCGCCCCGCCCGCTTGCGCTCGTGCTCTTTGAGAAAGCGTTTTCTGATGCGGATCGCCGTCGGCGTCACCTCCACCAGCTCGTCGTCCTCGATGAACTCCAGGGCCTGCTCCAGACTGAACTTGATGGGCGGGGTCAGCAGGATGTTCTCGTCGGAGCCCGCGGCGCGGATATTGGTGAGCTGCTTGGCCTTGAGCGGATTGACCACGAGATCATTGTCGCGGGAGTGGATACCCACCACCTGCCCCTCGTAGACCGCGTCGCCCGGCGAGACCAGCATGCGCCCGCGCTCCTGCAGATTGAACAGGGCATAGCCCAGCACCTTGCCCTGGGCGTTGGAGATCATGGCGCCGTTTCGGCGCGGCGCGATGCCGCCCTGATTGGCCGGGCCGTAGTGGTCGAAAATATGGTGCTTGAGTCCGGTGCCGGAGGTGAGCGTCATGAACTCGGTCTGAAAGCCGATGAGTCCCCGCGACGGAATCTGATAGTCGAGCCGCACCCGGCCCCGGCCGTCCGGCACCATGTCCTTCAGCTCAGCCTTGCGCTCCCCCAGCGCCTGCATGATGGCGCCCTGGCTGGTTTCCTCCACGTCCACCGTCAGCTGCTCGTAGGGCTCACAGATCCGCCCGTCCATCTCGCGGAAGATAACCTCCGGGCGCGACACGGCGAGCTCGTAGCCCTCCCGGCGCATGTTTTCGATCAGAATGGACAGGTGCAGCTCGCCACGGCCCGACACCCGGAATTTCTCCGGATCGGTGCCCTCCTCCACCCGCAGGGCCACGTTGGAGATCAGCTCACGCTCGAGGCGGTCCTTGAGCTGGCGGGAGGTCAGGTATTTGCCCTCGCGGCCGGCGAAGGGCGAGGTGTTCACCTGGAAGGTCATGCTCACCGTCGGCTCATCCACCGACAGCGCCGGCAGGGCCTCCACCGCCTCCGGGTCGCACAGGGTATCGGAGACGTTCGGGGCCTCGATGCCGGTGATGGCGACGATATCCCCGGCGGCGGCTTCCTTCACCTCATACCGCTCCAGGCCGAGATAACCGTAGACGAGCCCCACCTTGGCACGCTGGCGGTCGCCGTCGCGCTTGACCACCACCACCTGCTGGTTCGGCTTGACCCTGCCGCGCTGGATGCGGCCGATGGCAATGGCACCGACGAAGGCGCTGTAGTCCAGGGTCGAGACCTGCATCTGAAACGGCCCCGCCGGGTCCACGGCGGGCGGCGGACAGTGCCGCACGATGGCCTCCAGCAGCGGCGTCATATCGCCGCCGGACACCGTGTCCTCGAGCCCGGCATAGCCGTTGATGGCGGAGGCGTAGACGATGGGGAAGTCCAGCTGCTCATCGCTGGCGCCGAGCTGATCGAACAGATCGAACACCTGATCGATGACCCAATCGGGGCGCGCGCCCGGCTTGTCGATCTTGTTGACGACGACGATGGGCCTGAGCCCGTGCTGGAAGGCCTTGCCGGTGACAAAGCGCGTCTGCGGCATCGGCCCCTCCTGGGCGTCGACCAGCAACAAAACGGAGTCCACCATGGAGAGCACCCGCTCCACTTCGCCGCCGAAGTCCGCATGCCCCGGCGTGTCGACGATGTTGATGCGGTAATCCGTGCCGCCGAGGGAGACATCGAGCGCCGTGTTCTTCGACAGGATGGTGATGCCGCGCTCCTTCTCGAGGTCGTTGGAGTCCATGACCCGCTCCACGGGCCCGAACCGCTCGCCGAGTGTGCCGGACTGCTGCAACAGCTTGTCCACCAACGTGGTCTTGCCATGATCCACATGGGCGATGATGGCGATGTTACGTAAGTTATCGATCACGTCGGTGTGAGTCCGGGGCTCGGTTCAGGTGGCTGCGGCGACGGCTGGCGCGCCGCCGGATCGAGGCGTGGTACCGCTGGCCTCTGGAAACAGCAGTGGTACCGATGGCCTGTGGATTTTCGGTTGCGGGGCGCCGGGTGGCGCCGGGCGGACTGCGTCAGGACGGCGGTGGCCCAATCGCGGGTGTGCAGCCGTTTGCGGGTGCGCAGTCTGCGCCGGCGCGAAGCCGCCGGGGGGCCTTCGGGTCATCGCTTGGCGTTGCTGCCATCGCGCAGGCGCAGGACGAGCGGCGCCCGGGCAACGACTGAGCCGCAGCCTGCCCCGCCAAAGCACGCCGGAGTATAGCCGGAACCCGGCGACTGCGGGCGTCCGCGGTGCACAAGCGCGCCGAAACGCAAGGCGCTGCGGTCCCAGAAATGTAAAAACAGCGTCTTGGGAGTCAAACCTGAGACCTATTCTGCCTTATTACGAGCAAGGCATTTGACTGTCATATAATCTTCGCAATCGCCAACATCTCCTGTGGATAAACCTGTGGAGAATCGCTGGGGGAGCGTGCTAAGCCCGCGAAAACAAGGGCGGCTCTTCGGATTGGATCATTGCTGACCAAGCTACTAAGTAACTGATTCTGCAGGTATCGGCGTCCTTGCCGACGGCTGTGCGGCGGCGCTGCGAGCAAGTGGCAACGATAAAGCCTGCTTGTGAACAAGCCAGACTGCGGGGACAAGACAAGCAGGCCTTGTCAACCGCCCTGCGGCCGCCGCGGAGCGCTGCCACCTTGCGCCGCCATCTCGGCGCTGACGTTGTGCTCTGCGCCAAGCCGGGCGCGCCCCACCGGCAGCAGCAAGGCCGAAGCCCCGAGCACCAGGGTGCTGCCGAGCAGGAACAGGTGCAGATTCACGCTCCCGGCCAGCGCCGCATCCACGGCGACGCCGAGGGGTACCATCGCCGCCATACCCGTGAACTCATAGGAGCCTGCGCCGGCGACGCCGTGAAAGGGCAGCACACTGGAGAGCTCCGCCCCCAGCACACCGGCGAGGCGTTGCCAGAGCGCCGCATCTACGAAGTGCCCCAGGATCAGCGCAAAGGCCAACAGCTTGCTACCCCAGCTGAGCAGGGTCCAGAGGTAGAGACGGGACAGTTGGCGCGTGTCCCGCGGCGCCGCCGCCAGCAGGAATAGCAACCCATGGCGCAGCCGCCCGGCGGGCAGCAGCGCCGCCCAACCACGTCGACGCAACGCCAGCCCGAGGGGCACGAGCGCCATCCACAGCAGCCCCAGCGCAGGCCACCACCAGCCCGACAGCCGCAGCCAGAGCACGAGGATCACAGCCAGTGCCAGGCAGTGGAGATCCATGAGTCGAATCCAGAGCAGCGATGCCCCGGACGCCAGGAAGCTGTGGCCGAAATAGCGGCGCATGAGCCAGGGAAACGTGACCTCGCCGAGGCGCATGGGCAGCAGATTGTTGGCGGTGTTGTGCAGCATCGACAGTCGCAGCACCGCCGTGAAGCGTCCGGCCACCAATGGGCCGAAATAGTCGTACACCCGCAGCCCACGCATGAGGTAGCTCACCGCAGTGAGGGCAAACGCCACCGTCAAGAGCCCGGGCGAAAGCGAGCGCCAGGGCGCGAGCAGCGCCTGCAATCCCACCCGATGGTCGACGGCGATCACGAGCCCGATCAGCAGGGTGAGGCCGATGAGCCAGTCACGTGCGCGCCCCACGCCCGCCCGCCGGGAGCGCTGCCCAACGGTACGGGGCACGTCGTCTGGAGCGCTGGGGGGTGAATGGGCGCCGCTCACGGACCGACCTCGTCCGCCGGCGCCCGGGGACGCCGCCGACGCGCGCGGCGGCGGGATGCCGGATAGACGGACGGCGCTCCTGCTGGGCGTGTCTTGAAGCGCCGATGGACCCAAAAATACTGCGCCGGCATGCTGGCCAACTGCGCTTCGATGACCTGATTCATGCGCGCGGCGTCGGCGGCGTCATCGCCGCTCGGAAAATCCGCCAGGGGTGGCCCGAAGCGCAGTTCCAGTCCTTGCCCGCCGGGCAGGAAGCGTGCGAACGCAGGCACCACCGCCGCCCGGGAAAGCCGCGCGATGCGCCCGAGTGTCGGCACCGTCGCCGCCGCCACACCGCAAAACGGCACGAAGATGCCCCGCCGCGGTCCCGGATCCTGGTCCGGCAGATAGAAAAACGGCGTGCCGCCGCGAATGCGTCGCAGCAGCCCGCGCAGATCATCGCTGCGCTCCACCGGCACGCTGCCGAAGCGCGTGCGCCCGTGGCGCACCTGGGCATCGAGCACCGGTGCACGGATGCGCTGGTACATGTACATACCCGGATGCACCAGCGCCGTGAAAGCCGTGCCGCCGAGCTCCAGCCCCACGAAATGCGGCACCAGCACGATCACCGGTCGGTTGGCGGCGAGACAGGCGTCGATGTACTCGCGCTGGACGATGCGCACGATGCGCGCCAGACGTCGCCGCCCGGCATGCCAGCTGAGCCCCTGGCAGAGGGCGGCGACCCCGAGCCAGCCAAAGTGTGCGCGGACCAGACGTGCCCGCGCGCGACGATCCAGCTGCGGCTGGCATAAAGCGAGATTCGCCCGGGCCACCGCACGCCGGCCCGGCAGCACCAGCCAGCCGACCCGTCCCAATCCGTGACCCAGCGCCCAGAGGACACGAAACGGCAACAGCGCGAGCAGTGAAAAAAGCCCCACCGCGATCCAGGCGGGCCAATGCTGCGGTGCGGCCAGGCGCCAGTCCCGCAGCGCGGACGCGGGCCGGTCGCCGCTACTCGAACCAGGCCCGCTCGATGCGCTCGACATAGGGCAGATCCGCAAGGCGCCGCAGCACGACGGCAAAGTCCGGGCCCCGGGTATTGCCCAGCACCAGGACCTCCTCGGGCCCGCAACCGATACGCCCGGGCGTACGCGGGTGGAAACGAGCGCTATCGTCGATGGCCCGCACTTCGGCCGCGAAGCCCTCGCCAGCGGGGATACAGAACTCGTAGTCCAACGCCCGCTGACCGCCGGGTGGGCCGACGAGGCCGTCGGCGTCCATGTCGCGCATATCAACGCCGATCATGCCCACGATAGGCACGTGCAGCTGCACGGCCAGCGCATCCGTCACGGGCAGCATCAGCAGGACCACCACCACCGCGGCGTAGCCGCCCAGCGCCTGAGCGGCGCGGGCGGTGAGGCCTGCGTGGGCGCACTCGCGGCGAGCTGAGCCGGTGTTGGTACCTGTCGCAACTGACATGGACGCTTCGGGAGGGGGCGAGTGAGCGGGCCTGTGATCTTCAACCCAATGACGACCCAGATCAAGCCCACAACCGCGAGAGGTCCACGTCACCGTCAGTTCTCGAACTTGAAGAAGATGTCCGCGCCCTGGCTGTCGCCGGTCTCGGTCTGCAGCTCGATGTTCTTGGATAGGTCGTAGCGCATCTTGACGCTGTCCTTCGTGTCGCTGGTGGCGCCCTCGTATTCCATATACAGCTTGGGGGCGACATAGGTGCCAACGGCGACGGCGCGCTTGTCCGCCGCGGCATCGCGCTTCGGCGGGATGCCGGTGACCAGGTACTGGGTCACCTCCGCCTGTGTCAGATTCGGATCCGACTCCGAGAAGAAGGCGAGCTTCGGGTTGCGGATGGTGCCGAGCACCTGTACGCCGGCGCTGATGTCGCCGCCCACGCGCTGCGCATTGAGAATGAGCCCCGGATTGCCGATGGGCGTCTTGGCGAAGACCAGGAAGCCCTGCTCGATGGTGAGGGGCTTGCCGATGGCGGTCATCACCCCGAGTGCCGGCAAGGTCACGCGATAGCTGCCGTCGACGATCTCGAGCTGGCCGTCGCCGAGGAGCTCGCCTTGGGGTGACTTCAACACCCGCAGCTCGCCCTGCAGGCGCCCGCGCAGCCCGAAGGCGTCGATACTCACCTCGTCGCCGAGCCTGGTGAGCACATTGATGCTCAGGGGTGCGGCGCCGTCGCCCGCCGCCGGCGCCTCCATGACCACATCCGGCGAGGGCTGCACGGCGCCGGTGGGTATCGTGCGCGGCTTGATCCGCGCCTCGGGCACTTTGATTGTTCCCTGCACGGCGGTGCCCGCGGCGCCCACGCCGACGCTCATGTCCAACGAGACCAGCGCGAAATACTCGCTGCTGTCCGCCACCCTGAGATTCTGACCGCTGACGCTGATCTGTGCAGCCGGCGGGTCGGCGCCGAGATCCACCTCGCCGGCGAGCGTCACACGACCACCGCCGATGTCCGCACCGCCGCTCAGCACCCAGTCATCGGCACTGCGGCTCGCGAGTGTCAGGTCCGTGTTCGAGAGACCGAAACCGTACAGCGGCATCTGCAGTCCAAGCCCCCGCACCCGCAGCTCGCCGCGCAGATCCGGCTGCCCCAGCGTGCCCGCCAGGCGCAGATCGCCGTCGATATCGCCGCTGACGTTGGTGATGTCCGGCAGCAGATTCGACACCCGCGCCAGGCCGTCCAGCGAGATCTGCGCATCGCCGCGTAACGCCTGTGCCGCACCGGTGTCGAGCCGGAACCCGGGCAGCGACACGTCCGCGCGAAGACCGCCCAGATCGGTCACCGGCAGATCCAGGCGCGCCTCGAGCCCGCCGGCGCCCGCATTCAGGTCCAGCCGGGTGCTGGAAAACACCAGGCGCTCGTCAGCCTGCGCCTCGCCCTCACCCAACGCCATGCTGAGCTCGCCGGTCGGGACCTCCACCCGGGCGCTGCCGGTGAGTCGGTTGCCCTCACCGGTGAAGCGCGCGTTGGCGCGCACATGGCCCGTCGCGACCATCAGCGGCGGCAGCAGCGCATTGAACACGTCGAGCTCGAGCCGTTCCACATCCAGCGCTGCGGTGAAGGTTCCCGGTTGACGCTGCTCGAGCTCGGCACAGCCCGCCGACCCTTCGCCATCGCCCAGGCAGAGCGGCCCGAGCGCGATTGCCCCCCCGGCCAGGGACACGTCCGCGGGCCGCTGCAAGGTCCAGGTGCCGAACTCCTCCGTCGCCAGCGCCAGCGTCGCGAGCCGCGCGGCATACGCACCGTCCGCACCGAGCCCGCCGCCGGCCGCAAGCTCCAGCGCCAGCAGATCACCGCTGACGGCGGCGCGCAGCTGATGCTGCGCCATGCGCCCGCCACCCGTCACGGCGAGCGTCTCGAAGCGCTGGCCGCCAATGATGAGGTTCTTGCCCTGGATGTCGACCTCGAAGTCGTCATCCGGCCCGAGGCCGACATCGGCGCGGGCGGTCACCTCGGCGATGCCCTGCGCGTTCAGCTCCGCATCCCGGCCTTGCAGGTTCACGCGCACCCTGGGGGCGGCGGTCGTGCCCGCGACCTCGCCGGCGATATCCAGGCTGCCTGCGGCCCCCGGCAGCAGCGCGGCGAGGTCCGGCGAAGCCAGATCGAAGCGCAGGCTCACATTGTCATCGCTGACGCCTCCCGCCGCGGTGAGCCGCGTCGTGCCGGAGCCGGCGCTCAGGCTTCGCAGCGTCACGTCATGGCCCGCCATGCCGAGCTCGGCGGCGAGCCGCACCGGATAGCCGCGCAGGGTGCCCGCAACGTCGCTGATGCGCGCGCTCAGGTCGGGTCCCTGCGCCGTGAGCCGCCCGCTGCTCTCCAGGACACCGTCGATGCGCCCCGGCCAGTCCGCGAGCACGCTGCCGGGATTCAGCGCCGCCAGCCGCAGCGCCGCCTCCCATTGCACCGCCGGTGACCAGGTCAGGCGCCCCTCGCCGCTGATGCGTCCATCCAGCACTTGGATGTCGAGGGTTTGGAGCGCCGTCGCTTGGCCGGTGCCCGTACCGCGCAGGTCGACGACGGCGGGCGGATAGCGGGCGAGCTCGGCACTGCCCTGGAGACTGTACTCGAACCCCGCCTCGAGCCCCCCGGCGCTGTTCAGCGCAAAACCCAACCGACCGGCCAGGTCCGGATACCGACGGCCGGGATCGAGGTCTTCGGCCCGCAGCGCCAGCTTCCAGGTCAGCGTTGGCGCCCAGGCGACCTCGCCGCCGCCGTCGATGCGCCCGCCCAGGGTCTCCACCGTCAGGGTCCGCAGGTGCACCTGCTTGCGGTCGCCGCCGCCGGCGAGGTTGACCACCGCCTCGGGGTAGGCGATCAGTCCCGCGCTCAGGTTGGCTCCAAAGCTGTAGCCATCCTCCAGCCCCCCCTGGGCGTTGGCCTTCATCGAGAGGGTGCCGTCCAGGCCTGGAAGCTGGCGCCCCGGGTCCAGATCGGCGGCCGTCACGGCGAGGTCCCAGGTGACTGCGGGTGCCCAGGCGACGGTGCCCTTGGCCTCGATGCGCCCGCCCAGGGTGTCGATGGACAGGGCGTCGATGCGGGTATCCCGCGCGCCGGCGCGACCGGCCAGTGCGAGCGTCGCCGGCGGGATATCCGCACCTTGGACTTCGCCGTCCAAGCGGTAGTCGAAGGCGTCGAGGTCGCCGCTCACGGACAGGGTCCCCGCGGGCGCTGTCACCCGGGCATCGCCGATGAGCGGCCAGCGCAGCTGCTGCCACCGGCCGCTGACGCTGAAAGCCGGCACGTCACCCGCCAGGTCCGCATGGCCGCCGAGATCCAGCATGGCCCCGGATGCGCGCTCTTGCAGCTTCACGGCGTTCAGCGTCAGGCGCTGCTCGGCCCAGATCAGGTCCAGTGCGGCATCGAGCTGGCCGAGCGCGCCGATGTCCGGTGCCTGGCCCTGGAGCGTGCCGGTCAGGGTGGCGCGCTCGAGGTCGCCCCGGGTCTCGAGCCGCGCGCTGAGATCCACCGCCGGTGCATCGCCGACGACGGCGGGGAGGTCCAGGCGGCTCAGCGCCAGCTCGCCCGTCCAGGACGGTGCCTTTAGCACATCACGCACCGTCGCCGTGAGGGTCAGATCCGCCGCGCCCTGCACCTGATGGGCGATACGCAGTGCGGCGAGATCGCCTTCGAGGCTGCCGGCGCCGGTGAGCGTCAGCGCCGGCGGACGCCGGAAGCGCCAGTCGAGCGCGAGCGACACGGGATAGTCGCCGGTGAGACGGATTTCACCCGTGGCACTGGCGCTGGCCTCGGGCTGCGCGAGGTCGGTGCGCAATCGACGCAGCGCGACCCGGTCGCCGTCGGCGCTGGCGGACAGCTCGGCGCGGGTCACATGAATGGCCGCCGCGGGCGACGCGTCCTGGCTGCGAATACGCACGTCCTCGATGAGCACGCGCCCGACGTCCACGGCGACGGGCAGGCGGATCTGCGGCAACGTGAAGGGCTCGGCGGGGGGCTTGTCCTGTGCCGGCGGCTTGGTGACCACGTCGATGTCGCTGGCGCTCAGGTCGACGACGCGCAGCTGCCCCCGCAGCAGTGCAGTGGGCTGCCAATCCAGGTGCAGCCGACCGAGGCCGAGCGCGAGGCCGGGCAGGTCCAGCGACAACTGGGTGACGGTCAGCTCGCCGAGCACGCGACCGTCCACGCCGCCGACCTGCACCTGCTCGGGCGCCAGTTCCTCGGCGACGGCGACCGCCAGACGCAATCCGGTCTGCGTACCGAGCACAAAGCCCAGCCCAAGCAGGAGCACCAGCATCAACAGACCAATCAGCCGCAACAGCAGCCCGAGGAGCGGAAAGCTGATGAGGGAGCGACTGGCGGTGCGCTTGGCCATGCGTGAGCTATTCGTGTCGCGGCCGCTCGGCCGGCGGGTGGCAGGAGAGCATCGGTGCGCCATTACAAGTCCGGGCCGAGCCCGAGATGGAGTCGAAAGCCCGCGGGCTCCTTGGTGATGGCGTAGGCCACATCGACCCGCACCGGACCGATGGGCGTGCCGAAGCGCAGCCCCAAGCCGGCGCTTTGCTCCCAGTCGGCGTTGTAATCAGGGTCGAAAGCATTGCCGAAATCCGTGAAGACCACGCCGCTCCAAGGCCCCTTGATGGTGCGTTGGTACTCCAGGCTGCCGACGGCGAGGAAGCGCCCGCCGACCACCTGCCCGGTCTGCGGGTCACGCGGCCCCAGGGCGTCGAGTCCCCAACCGCGGATGCTGGTGTCGCCGCCGGCGAAGAAGCGCTGACTCGCGGGCACATCGCGGATGCTGGTGGCCCAGGTCGCACCGAGATTCATGCGGCCGATGAAACGGTTGTCCACGCCGAGAGAGCGGATGGCCTTGTAGTTCGCACTGCCGCTCAAGTAGCTGGTCTCGGACAAGACATTCCGCGCGGTGCCCTGGAGGAGCATTTTCAGGCGGTAGCCGTCTTTGGTGTTGATGGGGTCGTCCGCCACCACCCGTGACCAGGACGCATGTGGCACCAGACCGGTGAAGCTGTCGCTGTCGGCCTCGGCCACCCGGTAGTCTTCGTAGCGATACTCGAGTCCGAGGTTGCGGCGCCAGCCGCCGGGGGTAACCACCGATTGGAGCGCCCCCACCTTGAACAGCGTCCCCTGGCGGCTCGCCGTGTCGAAGGCGTAGATCTCGGGCCGCAGCTGCACGTAGTCCGCCACCGGATTGCGAAAGGGAATGCGGTACTCGGCGACCAGGGACTGGGTGACCGGCGCGATCTCGAGCTCCGCCTTCAGCTTGTGCCCGCGCGGACCGATGTAGCGGCGGCGGTAATCCAGACTGAATCGCGGCCCCTGGTCAGTGGCGAAGCCGACGCCGACGCGGTACTTGTTGGCCTTGTTGCGCTCGGCCACCACCCGGATGGGCACCCGGCGGTCGGCTCCGGCTTCGTCCTTGAGCGGCACGATTTCGATGTTGCGGTAATACTCCATGCCGATGAGTCGCCCCTGCAGCCCGAGCAGCACGTCCGGGTCGTAGACATCGCCCGGCGCGAAGTCCACGAACTTCTCCAGATACTCGTCGGCGAGCAAGTCCTGCCGGAAGCTCACCGGGCCAAAATACCAGCGCGGGCCGGTCTCGAGATGAAACTCGATGTGCGCCTCGTAAGCCACCGGATCGATGAGCACCACGTGGCGCACCAGCGCCGCATCCAGATAACCCTGTTCCGAGGCGATGGTCGTGATCTCGCCCTTGGCCCGGTCATAATCCGCGTGCAGCAGCACGTCGCCCGTCTGCATGGGGAAGACTGGCGGGAAGGCCGGATTCTCGGCCCCGGGGCCCGTGATCCGGTAGTCCACGGAGCCGATTGTCACCGGCTCACCGGGGTCGATGCGGAAGCGCGCCACCCAGCGTCCATTCGGATCATCCGGGCGCTCGAGACGGTCGTCGACCTGCACGCGGTAGAGCCCGAATGGCGCCAACGCATCGCGGATCTGCTCCGGCGCCCGGCGATAGAGCGCAAGCAGACGCGCCACCGTCAGCGTGCTGGATTGCTGTTCCTGGTGGATGGCGAGCAGCGCCAGCACGTTGCTCCTGTGCTGCCCTGCGACACCCGAAACCTCGACCTTGAGCGACAGTGCATGCGCCGCCGGCGGCAACAGGAGCCCGCAGAGCCACAGCAGCGCCAGTATCCGCCAGCGCCCGCGGCGAGACACACACCAGCGCTTTCGGGCGGTTGCATCCATGGGGAAGATACTCGTACGCTCGATGGAGCATGCAACACTCGTGTCCAACTGTCTGTCGTCCGCTCACATGCATTATCGGCCGCCAACCGACACACGGTTGTGTGGTGGCTCGCAGCGGTTTCGATACCAGCAACGCCGTGGCACATCCGGCAGGAAGGCATCCACGGCGTTACCACCAGTCGGCGCCCAACCCGTCAATCCGGCGTCCACCACTCTCCGGCGTGAGCAGTAACGGGCTGGTTGGTGACCGGCGGAGGCGTCGACGGCGGGGATGTCGTCATCGCGCCTACGGGGTTGGTCCCACGGCGTCCTCCGCTGGCCGCCAACCGGCTGGCAACCACCAAAAGCCCGGCTATGGCGGGCACAAATACAGGACACTCAGCGACGACGGTTGTGACGCAAGCGTCCAGGCTGACCACCGCATCCCATGGCCGCCTCATGGCCGCCGCTGCGCGCTGTTCAGCGCCTCCTGCAGGGCGGCGACCGCCTGCTGCAGACTACGAAGCTCCGCCAGCAAGCGGTCGGTGTCCGCGTGCATGGCGCCCTCCATCTCGCGGCGCTCGGCGGCATGATCCGCGTCGTGCATGGTCTGCATGGTATCCACGATGATGCCAATGAACAGGTTCAACATGGTGAAGGTCGCGATCAGGATGAAGGGCACGAAGAAGGCCCAAGCCGCCGGATAGGCCTCCATCACCGGGCGCACGATGCCCATGGACCAGCTCTCGAGCGTCATGATCTGAAACAAAGTGTACATGGACGCGCCGAGACTGCCGAACCATTCAGGAAAGCGATCGCCGAACAGACTCGTGGACATCACCGCAAAGACATAGAACAGCAGCAGCATCAGCCCGGCGATGGAGGTGATGCCGGGCACCGCGGCCAGCAGCGCCTCCACCACGAACCGCAATCGCGGCACCGTGGAGATCAGCCGTAACACCCGCAGCACCCGCAACGCCCTCAGCACCGCCAGCGGGCCGCTGGCCGGCACCAAAGCAATGAGCACCACAGTGAAATCGAAGACATTCCAAGCACCGCGGAAAAAGCGGGGCCCGAAGGCAAAGAGCTTGAGACCAATCTCCACGACGAAGACTGCCAACGCTGCCCGGTCCAGCGCCTTCAGCAGCCCACCCCAGTGCGCCGTCAGCGCATCCGAGGTCTCCAATCCCAGCGTGATCGCATTGACGATGATCACGATGATGATGACACGCTGCACCGGCGCGGACTCGATCCAAGCGCCGATACGCTCGCGGGATGGCATACGGGAACCCCTTATCATGCAGGACTTTGTTCGAATGACGGGTGCAGCATCGGCGTGGCGCCCGCTGCGCCCCGCGTGCCGGGGAGACAGTGCCATTGACCGTGCAAGACAGTGCACACGCGGCACGGCGCCGGGGCGGTCGCTGTCGGGAAGCGATGCCGGTGCTTGCGGCCTACATCCCAGGTCACGCACCTACGGTGCGCCAGCCGTCCCGCACAGCGCCACAGCGGCGGGCGTGCGGCCCGCCGGGCACCTCACTCGCGGGCAGCAAACCGGGCTGCGCCGAGCAACGGTGCCTGCTGGTTCATGATGACACGCACGGGCATCCGTTCCATCAGCCCGTGCATGCGACCCTTGTCCAGAAAGCCTGCCAGGAAGTCGCCCGCCTGCAACAACGCCAGATTCTTCGGCGCGATGCCGCCGCCGAGATAAACGCCTCCCAGGGCCATCAGTTTAAGCGCCGTATTGCCCGCCTCCCGGCCGTAGAGAAGCGCGAACAGGTCCATCGCCTCGGTGCATGGATGTATGCCCTCTGCGGCGCACAGCGCCACGGCTGCGGGCAGGTCGCCGTTGTTTGCCATGGCCTCGGCCACCGCCGGCGGATGCTCGGCCTGGTGCCAGGCCGCCAGAAACTGGTAGATGTTGCCGATACCCATACCAGAGACCAGCCGCTCCCAGCTGACACGCCCGTAGCGCTGCTTGAGGTGCTCGAAGAGGGCGAGCTCGCGTGCGTCTGCGGGGGCAAAATCGGTGTGGCCGCCCTCGGTGGCGAAGGCGTGATGGCGCGTCCCGTCCCAGTAAAGCCCGGCTTCGCCGAGACCGGTGCCGGCGGCGACTACACAGGCATTCCCGACGCTGTCGGGCTCACCCGCCTGGAGCGTGGCGAGATCCTCTGCCGCGAGCGCGGCGACCCCCCAGGCCACCGCCTCGAGGTCGTTCAGGAGATGGACGCGGCGAAAGCCCAGCGCCTGCGCCAGTGCGGCGGCGTCCAAACGCCAGGGCAGATTCGTCGTCTTGCTGCGGCCCTGCACCACCGGACCCGCCACCGCGAAGCTGGCATGGTGACAGGCGTGGTGCCGACTCTGGTCCGTATCGGCCAGGTAGCGACGCACCAGGGCCGCAAGATCCGGAAAATCCTGGCTCGGATAGCGTGCCGGTTGCGCCAGGGTCACCGCATCGCCCACCACATCTGCCAGCGCGAGGCCGGTCTTGGTGCCACCGATGTCCCCTACCAATACACGCATGTCTCGCTCCAGTTGCCAACGGTTGCCCGACTCGGATCATAACAGGGTGACAGCAGCCTTGGCCCCAGAGGTGGCCATCGCCGCCGAAGCCCCCGCCGGCCGCCATCCCGATGGATCGCATGGGGACAAGGCCGGGCGAGGACGACAAAACGCCGCGGCGCATCCGCCCCGGACGGCGTCGGTGGTCGCGCTCAGCAGACTCCAGTCGCCCATCGTCGTACCCGCGTCCCTGGGGGCGCGATCACCGTTTTCGAGGGCCTC
The DNA here is from genome assembly GCF_913062725.1 of uncultured Thiohalocapsa sp. GTDB lineage: Bacteria > Pseudomonadota > Gammaproteobacteria > Chromatiales > Chromatiaceae > Thiohalocapsa. The sequence continues at coordinate 73,383 of NZ_CAJXWY010000003.1, read as the reverse complement.
AGCCCAGTGCGGCTAGGGCGCCGCACCAGGTCGGTTGGTCACGAACCGAAAGGGCGCGGCCAGGATGGCGTTGGGCAGATGCAGCAGTACCCGCGCCTCCCAGCGCATGCGCTCGCGCACGCAGACCGGGAGCATGGCGGTGGCGGCGTAACGGCTGGGGTCGCCGGCCACTGGCATGAGGGTCACCCGGTTGTAACCCATGTCCATATCGACACCCGTGAAGTCCAGTTCCATACGCTCGGGTACGGGCAGACCCTGGAGGCGAACATTGACGTCGAGTGGCCGGGCGGTGGGCATGCCTCTGGGACGGATATCGAGCCGGACACTGCCGCCGTCGGCGAAGCGGACAGTGCAAGCCGCAGCCCTGATGTCGCAGGCCGCGTCCAGCGGCGCGCGCTCGGCGATGGCGGGAAAGAGCACCGGCCAGGCCTTATGGACGGCGACGCCGATCACCAGGGCGGCGAGCAGGGCTGCGGCGCCCCAAAGCCAAGCGCCCCAACATCGGGCGCCGCGAGGATCATCGCGGTTTGTTGGGGAGGGCGCCGGACCAGGCACCATGGATGCGTCGGGCTCGGAATCGGTGGACAAGGATCACCACGATCATGGGTCAGCACTGCCGCCGAGGTTACCGCAATGACTTCGGATATACCCGTCACATCCGGATGTTCGGAGGTCGTTGCCGCCTGGTTCGTTGAAGCTTTCACCGGCCGTTGACGCCCGCCGGGTACGACCTGTGGGTGCGGCGCGCCGGGGCAGACCCACGCCCACGCCGGCGGAGGTCTACGGTCAGCGCCGCCGGATGGTCCATCGTGTCCGCAGCCCAGCAACTGCTCGAAGCCACCCGATTCGGCCACCACATCCCCGGCTCAGCGCGCAGGCCACCGCATCGCCCCGCGCCATGTCATCACGTCGAAGGAGAGCTACCACCATGAAATACCGGGACCTGCGCGACTTCATCGAGCAACTGGAAGCGCGCGGGGAGCTGAAGCGCATCCGCGTGCCCGTGGATCCGTATCTGGAAGTCACCGAGATCTGCGACCGCACCCTGCGCGCGGGCGGTCCGGCGCTATTGTTCGAGCAGCCGAAGGGCTCGAGTGTGCCGCTGCTGGGCAATCTGTTCGGCACCCCGCGCCGGGTTGCGCTCGGCATGGGCGAAGAGTCGGTGGAGGCGCTGCGCGAGATCGGCAGGCTGCTGGCCTTTCTCAAGCAGCCGGAGCCGCCGAAGGGCATGAAAGCCGCCTTCGAGAGCCTGCCCATCTTCCGCAAGGTGCTGGACATGGCACCCAAGGTCCGTCGCAGCCCGCCCTGCCAGGAACAAGTGCTCGAGGGCCAGGACGTGGATCTGGGACGCCTGCCGGTGCAGCATTGCTGGCCCGGCGACGCCGCCCCCCTCATCACCTGGGGGCTGGTGGTGACACGCGGCCCCGAGAAGACGCGGCAGAATCTCGGCATCTACCGGATGCAGGTGCTGGGCCGCAATCGGGCGATCATGCGCTGGCTCGCCCACCGCGGCGGCGCACTCGACTACCGGGATTGGCAACGCCACCGTCCGGGCGAGCCCTTCCCCATCGCCGTCGCCCTGGGTGCGGACCCGGCGACCATCCTCGGCGCGGTCACACCGGTGCCCGACACGCTGTCGGAATACGCCTTCGCCGGACTGCTGCGGGGCAGCCGCACGGAGCTTGCGAAATGCCTGGGCAGTGATCTACAGGTGCCGGCGAGCGCCGAGATCGTGCTGGAAGGCCATCTCCATCCCGGTGACACGGCGCCCGAGGGCCCCTTCGGCGATCACACCGGCTATTACAACGAAGTCGACGACTTTCCGGTGTTCACCATCGAGCGCCTGACCCAGCGCCCGGCGCCCATCTACCACAGCACCTACACCGGCCGCCCGCCGGACGAGCCGGCCATCCTGGGCGTGGCCCTGAACGAGGTCTTCGTCCCGATTTTGCAGAAGCAGTTTCCGGAGATCGTCGACTTCTATCTGCCGCCGGAGGGCTGCTCCTACCGCCTTGCGGTGGTGAGCATGCAAAAACAGTATCCGGGTCATGCCAAGCGGGTGATGATGGGGGTCTGGTCCTTTCTGCGGCAGTTCATGTACACCAAGTTCGTCATCGTCGTGGACGCCGATGTGAATACCCGAGATTGGCGTGATGTGATCTGGGCCATGACCACGCGCATGGACCCGGCACGGGACACGGTGATGGTGGAGAACACGCCCATCGATTATCTCGACTTCGCCTCACCCGTTTCCGGACTGGGCTCAAAAGCGGGCTTCGATGCCACCAATAAATGGCCGGGCGAGACCACACGTGAATGGGGCCAGCCCATTTGCATGGACGAGGCCGTCAAGGCCCGGGTGGACAGCCTGTGGCCCGAGCTCGGACTCGATTGAGTCGGACGCGCCGGGCAGCGTCACCGCCGCCGCCACGATGACCGGCGCAGACCCACCGTGTGCCACGGTGGGCTCCGCCGGGCAAGCGGCACCGCTATGCTCAGAATCGCCGGTTATTGGGCCGCTCGGTGCGCGGCCGGGCTTCGTTGACGGTGAGCTTTCGTCCATCATGCATGGAGTCGTTCAGGGCCTGGATGGCATCGCCAGCTTCAGTATCACTGGGCATATCCACGAAACCGAATCCCTTGGACTGACCCGAGAACTTGTCTTTGATCACATCCGCGCTCGCCACGTGACCGAATTCGCTGAACATCTCGCGCAGCTGGTCATCGGTGACCCCGTATTTCAGATTACCTACATAAATCCGCATCGCACTCTCTCGACAGCACCCGTGCATTGCCTGCGCTGAGGCGACCGTCGACCAACGCACAAATCGACGACCGACAAACGAGTACGGGGTGGCGGCGCGGCCTGCACGCGCGACGCAATGACGCTTGGCGACATGCGAGCTCAGCGGGCGGCGGCGGGGGATCGGGAGCGGCTTCCATCGATAGGCTCTCACCGTGGTTGCGACAATGCGGGGCGGGAGGGCGGCGGAACGGACATCCCGTTCGACTGCAGCCGCTCAGCGCTATGGCGACACGCGATCGTCGCAGGCTTGGGTCCGAATCTGGCGTTTGAGTCCGGAGCCCGAATCAGCGCTCGTATCCGCCGCACGCGGCGCAAATGGCCTGGTTGGAGTATCGATGGTTGCGCTTCAGCCCGAACCCTGTGCGCGCTGCGACCTAGCCTGCAATCTAGTGCAAGGAGTCAGGAGCGTCAACGCGACCTGGGATCTTTTCGACACCGCTGACCGTGAAACCGGCGTCTTCGACGGCCCGCACCAGTGCCGGCACCACAACGCCGCCGCCATGGATGCGAACACGTCCGCTCGCCAGATCGGGTGTGGCTCGATCCACCCGCGCCACGGACTCGAGGGCGCGCTTGACGCTGCCCACGCAGTGCTGGCAGCTCATGCCCTGCACGTGCAACACCAGGTCGTCGTCCCGCGGCCCGTGAGCAGCCCCGGCGTCCGTCGCCGCCAGCCGCGCCTGCCAACGTCGCCACTGCAGTAAGGCGAGCAGTGCGAGCAATGCCAGCGCGGACAGTGTCGCGAGCCAGTCGCCGCCATGGTCATGGGGTGCATCAAGGGTCGGTGCGGCGCTCAGCACCTGGTCGAACAGCAGCCCGAAGCCGAGGCTCATGACCACCACGGTCCCCAGATAAAGGCCCAGCACCGTGGCACCGAGCGTACGGTAGACGGCGCCGATGGTGGCCACGTTCGTGGCCGGACCCGCCATCAGAAACACCAGTGCCGATCCGGCCGGCATGCCGGCGGCGATGAGGGAGGCGGCGATGGGCACCGAGGCGGTGGTGCACACATAGAGGGGTAACGCGATGGCGAGAACCACCAGCATGCCCAGCACACCGTGGGCCCAAGCCTGCCCCGCGAAGAAGTCCGCCGGCACCGATGCCGTAATGAGGGCCGCCGCCAGAACGCCGGCGATGAGCCAGAGGTCGATGGCCGCAAGCAGGTCGAAGAGGGCATATCGCACGGCGCCGATCATGCCGCGGTCACCGGTGGCGGCGCTCAGCGTCATCTCACCCTCGGTGTCGGCGCTCCCGGGTGACGGGGTGTAGCGGTTCACCAGCATGCCGCCGATGACGCCCGTCACGAAGGCCGCCACCAGCTTGAACAGCGCAAAGGGCCAGCCGAGAAAGGCGGCGCTCACCAAAATGGAGTCGACCCCGGTTTGCGGGGTGCTGATCATGAAGGACGTCGTCGCCCCCGGCGACGCGCCCGCCTTGCGCAGTCCCAGCGCCGTCGGGATGACACCGCAGGAGCACAGCGGCAGGGGCACCCCGAGCAGGGATGCCCGTACGGTACTGGCGAAATCCGGGCGACTGAGGCGTCTGTGAATCGCCGCCGCCGGTACGTAGACATGCACGAGGCCGGCGATGAAGAGTCCGAGCAGCAGCGACGGCGCCAGCTCGAGCAGGATTTGCCACAGCGCGCCGGGGAATTGTCTCAGGGCATCGAGCATCGCAGTCGCCATCGTCGGGAGGGTGCCGAAGCCAGCGCGCGGGCGCGGATGGGGGACTGGGCGAGGCATCGGTGCCCGGCCACGCCGCGCACCCAGACATCAGGGCCGCCGGCCGCGCACGCGGCTGGCGTGCCGAGGCGCTTACTGAGCGCTGCGGGCCTCATAGCGCTCCCGGGCTTCGCGCGCTTTGCGCTTCTCGTTCTGATCGTAGACATAGCCGCCGAGGGCGCCGGCGGCGGCACCGATGAGCGCGCCTTTGCCCGCGTCGGCACTGGCCGAGCCGATGGCGGCACCGGCGGCGGCGCCGGCCGCAGCACCGCTGGCCGTGCGCGAGGTGGTGGTGGTGCCGCAGCCGCTGACGAGCACGATGGTCAGGACAAGCGTCGTGATGGTCAGCGTCCTGGATGGAACGATAGTGTTGGACATAGACATGATGGCGACATGCTCTACTCGGGGTAGCGGTGGCGTCCGGCGCGGCGATCCGCCGCGCCAGGCGACAAGTTGGGCGACAAGTTGGGCGACAAGTTGGGCGACAAGTTCGGCGGGCGCTCCGGCAATGGGGTCGATGGCGCCCCCGGCGCAGTCGTCCGCGTTAGTCGATGTTGCCTTTTTGGTGCTGGTCGAGCAAGTAACCACCGAGGGCACCTGCGCCTGCGCCGATGAGCGCACCCTTACCGGCATTGGCGCTCAGCGAGCCGATGGCGGCGCCCGTTGCGGCACCCAAGAGCGCCCCGGAACCGGCCCGCTCGCCCGTGGTGGTGCCGCAGCCGACCAGGAGAACGGTCAGTGCGCATGCGGCGAAAGTTGCTTTTTTGGTCATCTCGATCAACTCCGATGGCTGCACGGACGGTGAGCATGCATGCGCCGAAAGCTCGGGCTGCCCTTTTCGAAGACATGCCCCGCACCGGCGTCAGAGACGTGTTGCAACCGTCCACGGGAATGCGGCCCCGAGGGCTGGCGCCGAGCGGGGCCCGGATATTGAAGCAGCGCACGCCAGCTGCGCTTCAGCACAGTGGTGATGACGGTCCGGTCACCGGCTGGGCGCCGATCAGGCGCCGGCAACGGATGCTGTTATTGGGCACCGCACGCTAACGGCAGGGATAGCGCGTCGCCAGCGCACGCACCAATCCCACGACCGGTATGTCCTGCATCCGCTCGGCATTCTGCTCGTTGGCCTCCACCCAGCTCAGGAAAGCGCGGCGGCCATCACCGATGGTGGCCTTGTCCGGGTAACAGATGAGGCGTTTCATCGATTTTCTGTCACTCACTGCGTCGTGGTATTGCACGGTTGCCTCGATGAAGGCGCGGCAAGCGAGTGTGGCCGCTGTGTGCTCCAACTGCTCTGGGGTGGTCGCACACACGGCATACAGGTCTTCGGTGGTATCGAAGTTGAAATCGGCGTCTTCTACGGCGTGGACCGGCGCACCGGCAATGCCGAGCGTGCAGCAGATGACTGCGGCGCGATATCGATGGCGGGCCTGCATGGCATGATTCCCAATTGATGTCGTGAAGTGCGTAGTCTGCGCCCATGGGGATGCGCCCGGCAACCTGTCGGCGACCTGCATGGTCCCCCCGATGGCACCGGCGGTGCAACGATGGCGGCAGGCGTCCCGTCGCGCACCGGGCCGCCGGGTCCTCAGCCGGCGCCGAAGCAATCCGCCAAACCCGCCTCCAGGTTCGGATAGCGCAGGCGGATGTGCAGTTCAGCGAGCAGCTTATGGTTGCTGAGACGCCGCGATTCGCGCAGATACGACAGCATGCCCGCCGAGACGCGACCCGGCGCTTGCGCCAGCGGGATCTGCGGCGGCGGCGCCACGCCGGCGGCGGCGGCCACCCGCAGAAAATAGTCCGTCATGGTGCTGGGCTCGCCATCGCAAACATTGTAGAGACCACCGTCCGGTGCGCGCTCCATTGCTGCCACACAGATCTCGACCAAGTCCTGGGCATGGATCCGATTCGACCACGGCGCCTCGGCGACGCTCACCACCGGCTGGCCGCTTTCGATGCGCGCCAGCGGCAGCCGGTCGCAGGCGTAGATGCCCGCCACCCGCAGGATCACCAGCTCGGCACCGCTCGTCGCCTGCCAGGCGCGCAGGCGCTCTTCGGCATCCCAGCGGCGCAGCGCCCGCTCGGCGACGGGGTTGGGTGTGCGGCGCTCGTCCACCCAGTCGCCGCCGCAATCGCCGTAGACGCCGGTGGTGCCCACATAAACCAGCCGCCGGGGCTCACCGCGGTCTGCGAACAGTTCGATCAGACGCGCGGTCAGCGGATCCTCGCGGCCCTCGGCGGGCGGCGGTGCCAGATGGAAAACGTCGGCACCTGCGGTTTCGAGCGCGTCCGGCGTCTCCCGCAGCAGGTCGCATTGCAGCGGCCGTATGCCGAGCGCAGGCAGTTGTGCCGCGCTCTCGGCGCTGCGCACGACACCGATGACGGCGCCGCCGCCGGCGGCGAGGCGGGCGCCGAGCAGACGGCCGATGTAGCCGCAGCCGATGATGATCACGATACCTGTTACTCCTAGCGTTGTGGGGGATGAGCGAACGGCGGCCGGTGCGCCCCGCCGCCGGCGGCGGTCGCGGGGCTTGCGCGGGCGCTCGTGCATCGCGACATGGTAAGGTCGGAGACCGTCGACACAATCCTTGCAGAGCGCGCCCTGCCGGCGCGACCGGGAGTTTCTGGCCATGAGTTACACCGTCAGCACCGAGCCCGCCGGCCACGCATTCAGCGTCGAGCCCGGGCAGACCGTGCTCGAGGCCGCCATCGCCCAGCGCATCGGGCTGCCCTACGGCTGCCGCGACGGCAAATGCGGCAGCTGCACCGCCCAGCTCATCGCTGGCCGTGTCGGCTATCCCAGCGGCAAGACCGAAGCCCTGTCGGGGCAGCCGCAAGACGCCTGTCTGACCTGCCAGGCGGTGCCGGAGACAGACATTCGGCTGCGCGTGGCCGAGCTCGAGACCGTCGCCGACATCGAGGTTCGCACCCTGCCCTGCCGCATCGCCGAGAAAACCCGGCTCAACCACGACGTGATGCGCCTGCGGCTCAAGCTGCCCGAGACGCAGCGGCTGCAATTCCTGGCGGGGCAATATCTGGAGTTCATCCTGCCCGACGGGCGCAAGCGCGCCTTCTCCATCGCCAACGCACCCCACGATGACGCCCTCATCGAGCTCCATGTGCGCCGGGTGCCCGGCGGCGAGTTCACGGACTTCATCTTCGACACGCTGCAGGAGCGCTCCGTGCTGCGCATCCAGGGGCCGCTCGGCAGCTTCGTGCTGCGCGAGCAGTCCGAGCGGCCCATGCTCTTCATCGGCGGCGGCACCGGTTTTGCGCCCATCAAGGGGCTGTTGGAGCATGCCTTCCACATGGGCATCAGCCGACCCATGACCCTCTACTGGGGGGTACGCGCCGAGCGCGATCTCTACCTGCCGGAGCTGCCCGAGCGCTGGGCCGACGCACATCCGGGCTTCCGCTATGTGCCGGTGCTCTCACAGCCCGATGCCGACTGGACGGGCCGCCGGGGCTATGTGCACGAAGCTGTGCTGGCGGACCATCCAGACATCGCCGACTATGATGTCTATATGAGCGGTCCACCGGTCATGGTCGAGGCCGGCCGCGCCGCCTTCGAGAGCCGCGGCTTGTCGCCGGATCACATTTTCTCGGATGCCTTCGAGTACGCCGCCGACAGCCCGACCTTCAAGGGCTGAGGCGACGTGACACGCACGGGACGTCGCGCCCCATCTGTGTGATGGAGCCCGTCAGCGCGGCGGCCCGGCGCGTGGCGCTTGCGCCGGCTCGGGCGCAACGCGCGCCGGGGGCGGCCGAGCCACCGTGCGCAGGCGCGCGCGCAGCGCCGCCAACTCGGCGGCGATGATGGCGCCGCGCCGATCCGCGACACGGTATGGCAGACCCGTCAAACGCTGCGCCGCCAGTAGCGCCGCATCCAGCAGCACCGGATCGTCCGCCGTCACCGCAGCTGCGGCCACGGCGAGCTGGTCGCGTAGGAGTTGCTTGCTGGTCGCCGCCACCGGCCGCCGCGGCGTCCATCCCGGTGGCAGGCGGGCCGCCTCCCGTGCCAGGGCCTCGATCTGAGTCGCGAGCGCAGCACGCTCAGCGGCCGAAAGACGGTCGCGCAGGCTAGCGGTGGCGTGCCGCCGGGGGGCAGCGGCGGCGCCCGCCGCAACGCCGTCCGACATCGTCTCCTGTCGTTCCCTACGGGCATCGTCCGCGGCGGCGTCCATCGCCGCGGCCTGCTTGGCGAGCGCCGCCTCCGCCGTCTGCAAACGCGCCACCAAGCGGCGCTGCTCCTGCTGGGCGGTGGCGACGGATGTGCGCATTTGCGCCACACCGGTGCGCAGCCCGCTCCAGTAGAGCTGGGCGGTCACCACGGCGGCGAGGGTCAGCAGCACCAACGATACGGCGATCAGCAATGGCGACCAGCGCCGGCGACGCGCTGGCCCGGCCGCAGCAGTCACGGTGACCCTGCCTCGGGGGGCGCCGCGGGCACCTGCGCCGCGAGTGCGCACAGCGCCGCCAGCATGCCGGCGTCACCGGGCTGCGGGGCGACGGCCACATGGGCGAAGCCGAGTCCCCGGGCGGTGTCGGCGTTGCGGGCGCTCAGCACGGCGAGCGGCAGCCCCTTCAGCCAGGCATGCGCCGCCGCCGGCACCAGCGCCAGCAGGTTATGCAGCACCTCGTCACTGGTGGCGGTGAGAAAGCCCAGCGTGCGCCGCCAGTGCGTCAGCTCGGCGGTGGCGTCCGCGGTTGGCAGCCCCCGCCGATAGACCTCGGCGTAGCGCACCTGCGCACCCCGCTCGCTCAGGGCGGTGCCGAGCAAGGCCCGGCCGCCTTCGCCACGCACGATGAGCACACGGCGACCGGCCACCTGCCGCAGCGCCGGTAATGCCAGCAGGGCCTCGCTGTCGAAGCCGGCCGCGGGCACCAGCGACGGCGTGAGTCCCGCGCGCTCCATGGCCTCGGCCGTGGCACGGCCCACGGCGGCGAGCTGTGCCCGCTGTGAGCGCAGCGCCGTCGGGGCGAGCTGTAATGCCTGCTCCACGGCGTTGCGGCTGATGAAAACGATGATGTCCCACCCGGCCGTCAGCAGCGCGGCGGCGCCATCCGGGTCGGCCGTCGGCTGGATGTCGATGGTGGGGAAAGGCACCGGCTCGCCGCCGGCGGCGGCGACGAGTCGACACAACGCCTCGGCCTGGGCGGCCGGGCGGGTCACCAGCACGCCGCGGCCGCCGAGGTCGCAGTCCGGCGGCGACGATGGGTCGGGCCGGCGCTGGTTCGCTGGCGCAGCACGCTCGCTCATGACCGCGCGCTCAGGCTTCGCGCAGATCCGCCAGGATCGCGTCCGCCCCTTGCGCGATGAGCGCGTCGGCGAGGCGCTCGCCGAGGGCCTCGGCCTCGCCCGCGGGGGCCCACCCCTCGGCGCGGAGCACCTGCTTGCCATCCGGTGTTCCCACCAGGCCGCGCATGAACAGCTGGTCGCCTTCATGCACCGCATGACCGGCGATGGGCACTTGGCAGCCGCCTTGCAGTTTGGCGTTCATGGCGCGCTCGGCGCGCACCCGCTCGGCGGTGGCCTGATGGTGCAGCGGGACGATCAGCGCATGGACGCGGGTGTCATCGCTGCGGCACTCGATGCCAATGGCGCCTTGGCCGATGGCGGGGAGGCTGTCGGCGGCGGAGATCTGCGCACGAATGCGCTCGGCGAAGCCGAGCCGCTTCAGGCCGGCGGCGGCGAGGATGATGGCATCGTACTCGCCGTCATCGAGCTTACGCAGGCGGGTGTTGACATTGCCGCGCAGGGGCTCGATGCGCAGATCCGGGCGGCGGGCGGCGAGCTGGCATTGCCGCCGCAGGCTGGAGGTGCCAACACAGGCACCCACCGGCAGTTCGTCCAGTGACGCATAGCGATTGGACACGAAGGCGTCGAGCGGGTCTTCGCGGTCCATGATCACCGCCAGGTGCAGCCCGGGCGGGAAGTCCACCGGCACATCCTTCATCGAATGCACGGCGATGTCGGCGCTGCCCTCCAGCATGCCCTGCTCCAGCTCTTTGACGAACAGGCCCTTGCCGCCCACTTTAGCCAGGGGGGCATCCAGAATCTTGTCGCCGCGCGTGGTCATGCCGACGATCTCGATGGCGAGCCCCGGGTGCAACCGCTTCAGCAACTCCGCGGCGTGCTCGGCCTGCCACATGGCGAGGGGCGATTTGCGGGTGGCAATCTTCAGGATGTCTGGCATGAGTGGTTTCCGGCAGTCGGTGGTTGGTGGCAAGTCCCGGGGGATGACAGACCGCCCCCGGGCGCTCGGAAGCATGGCGGCCGCGGGCCCGGTGATTCTTGGCATCAACCATCATGGCGATCGGGACAGAGAAGATCGGGCAGCGGGCACGCCCGATACGACAGTCCGGCGGCTTCAGCCATGGCGCAGGAAGCGCCGGACCTCCGGCAGATGACGGCGGCTGACGGGCAGGCGCTCATCGCAGCCGGCGAGCACCGCCAGACTGGCGCCGTCTGCGGCCTTCTCCAAGCCTACCAGCTGTTCGATGGCCACCAGCGCGTTACGGTGGATACGCACGAAGCGCTCCGGGAACTCGTGCTCGAGGGACTTGAGCGACTCATCGATGAGCATGCGCCCACCGGCATGACGGACGGTTACATACTTCTGCTCCGCCAGCAAGTACAGCACTTCGTCGATATGCACCGTTTGCACGCCACCGCGGTAGTGGGCGCTGAGGTGACGGCGGCCGTTCGGCTCCTCTTGGGTCGTGGCGACGCGCTGCAGTCGCGTGGTGCGTGGCAGCCGCTCCAGGGTCGCCTGCAAGCGCTCGCGACGGACGGGCTTGACCAGGTAGTCGGCGACATTGTGCTCGAAGGCGTCCAGGGCATACTCCGGGTAGGCGGTGACCAGCACCACGGCCGGCGGCGGGTCCAGATCCGCCAGCGCGGCGGCCGCCTCCAAGCCGGACATACCGGGCATTTTCTGGTCCAGCAAGACGAGGTCCGCATCGGTGTCCCGAGCGGCCACGACCGCGTCCGAACCGTTCGCCGCCTCGCCGACCACCGCGTAGCCGTCGTCGAGCTCATCGATCAGGCGCCGCAACCGCTCCCGCGCCGGTGCCTCGTCGTCCACGAGCAGGATCTTCATGACTGCCTCCATGGGTAAGGGAAGACCAGCCGCACCAGATAATCGCCGTCCACCAGCGCGCGCGTGACCCGCGCCGCGCCGGGAAACATGGCCTCCATCCGCTGCGAAACGTTTTGCAGTGCCATGCCGTTGCCGCGGTGCCGGCGCATCGTGTCCGCCGAACGGGGCAGCGTGTTGCGGATGCTCAGGGTGACGGTGCCGCGGCGATAGCGGCCAACGATATGAATCGAGCCCGGCTCCGAGGAGGGTTGGATACCGTGGTTGACCGCATTCTCCACCAAGGGCTGCAGGATCAACGGCGGCACCAGCGCATCGCCCGGCAAGTCCTCGACATCCCAGACCACCTGCATGCGCTCGCCGAGGCGCTGAGCCTCGATGTTCAGGTAGCGCCGGGAGAGATCCAGTTCCTCCGCCAGGGTGGTGCGGTCGCCCTCGTTGGCGAGCGATGCCCGAAACAGGTCCGCCAAGTCCTCCACCACCTCTTCGGCGAGGCGCGGATCGGTTTGCGTCAGACTGGCGATGGTGTTCATGCTGTTGAACAGAAAATGCGGACGAATACGCGCCTGCAGCGTCTCGAACCGGGCGTTGGCCACCGCCTCCACCTGGGAGCGCCACTGTTGGTGCAGATAAAGGTACCGCAACATCAATGCGCCGACGATGGCAGAAATCAGCCCCGCGCGTATCAGGAGTCCTCGTACACCGTCATCGGGGAATAGCCCTGCGCCTTCAGCCCAAGGCACCAGAATGGTACACAACCAGGCCACCGCCACGGCGCTGGCGACGATCACCGCCAACGCTGTCGTCAACGCCGCCAGCACGGGCAGACGTCGCAGGGGCCGGCGCAGCATGCACAGCAGACTCGCGCCGAGCATGACGATGCCAAGCACCAGCAGCGACAACGGGCCGAGCCGGACCCAGAAGCCTGCGAGGGGACTGCTGGAGGCGAGCGTCAGCAAAATGGCCAGCAGCTCGCCGTACAGCACAACGCCGAGCGCCATGGGCAGGCTGCAAAAATCGGGCAGCAGGGCAGGAGGCTGCGTCGCCGGCGCGGTAGCGGATGATGAGTCGCGCCGCGCGCGCGGCGACAAGCTGACAGCCATGAGTTGCGTGTAGACTCCGTGCGGCGGTGCCCTGTAACCTCACGGGCATGACCGTTCCGCTGTTTCAATCAGCCAATTTACCAGCTCACGAGCGCAATGATCGATTCCGCAGCAAAGCCCTGGGCCGGGCGCTTCGAGCAACCGACCGATGCCTTCGTCGAGGCCTTCACCGCCTCTGTCGGCTTCGACCACCGTCTCTATCGCCAGGACATTGCGGGCTCCATCGCCCACGCACGCATGCTGGCCCGGCAAGGCATCCTCGATGCGGACGAATGCGCCGCCATCGTCGCAGGCTTGACGCGCATCGGCGAGCGCATCGCAGCCGGCACCTTCGAGTGGTCCGAGGCCCTGGAAGACGTGCACATGAACATCGAAGCGGCGCTCACCGCCGAGATTGGAGACGCCGGCAAGCGCCTGCACACGGGCCGCTCGCGCAACGATCAGGTGGCCACCGACATCCGCCTCTGGCTGCGCGAGGAGATCGACACACTGCTCACGGGCATCGATACGCTGGTGGGCGCGCTGCTGGATCTCGCCGAGCGCGAGGCCGGCAGCATCATGCCGGGATTCACCCATCTGCAGGTGGCCCAGCCCATCACCTTCGGCCACCACATGATGGCCTGGGTGGAGATGCTCGAGCGCGATGCAGAGCGCTTTCGCGACTGCCGCCGGCGCGTCAACGTCATGCCGCTCGGCGCCGCCGCGCTGGCGGGCACCAGCTATGCCATCGACCGCGCCTTCACCGCCGCCGCCCTCGGCTTCGCGCGCCCGGCCGAGAACTCCCTCGACGCCGTCTCGGACCGTGACTTCGCCATCGAATTCGCCGCCGCCGCCGCCATCGCGATGATGCACCTCTCGCGCTGCTCCGAAGAGCTGATTCTCTGGTCCTCAGCGCAATTCGGCTTCATCGAGCTCGCCGATGCCTACTGCACCGGCTCGTCCATCATGCCGCAGAAAAAGAATCCCGACGTCCCTGAGCTGGTGCGGGGCAAAACCGGACGCATCTTCGGGCACCTGATGGGCCTGCTCACGCTCATGAAAGGCCAGCCACTGGCGTACAACAAGGACAATCAAGAAGACAAAGAGCCCCTGTTCGACACCGTCGACAACCTGCGCGGGGCGCTCAAGGTCTTCGCGGACATGATGCGCCATATCACCTGTCACCGGGAACGCATGCGTGCGGCCGCCACCGCAGGCTTCGCAACGGCCACCGATCTGGCAGACTACCTGGTACACCGGGGAGTGGCCTTTCGTGACGCGCACGCAATCGTCGGCAAGGCGGTCGCCTATGGCATTCGCAGCGGCCGGGATCTCGCCGAGCTCAGTCTCGAGGAACTGCGCCGCTTCTCGCCTGCCATCGGCGAGGACGTCTACGGCGTTTTGACCCTGGAGGGGGCCGTGGCCGCGCGCAATCACCTCGGCGGCACGGCGCCTGAGCAGGTGCGCGCGGCCATCGCCCGCAAGCGCCGGGCCCGCGCCGAGGGGGCGCAGACCGACTGACTGCAGCAGGTGCACCGGCCCCACGGCCGCCGAGCGGCCATCCAACTGCCCGTCGCGCGCCGGGCGGATCAGTGCCGCGACGCGCCACGGCCCCTTTTGACCCCCTGGGCCGGGATGCCGACGGATCGAATCCTGACTTCGCAGCGAGGACCCCATGGCCGACAGCCTCGACGACCTGAGCGCGCGTCTGCTCGCCTTTGCCCGCGCCCGCGACTGGGAGCAGTTCCAATCGCCGAAGAACCTGGCCATGGCGCTGGCCGGCGAGGCCGGCGAGCTGCTCGAGCACTTCCAATGGCTCACCGAAGCCCAAAGTGCCAGCCTGAGCCCAGAGAAGCAGCGTGCCGTCGCCCATGAGCTCGCCGATATCCTAAGCTACTTGCTGCGGATCGCTGAGCGGCTCGACATCGATCTCATCGCCGCCACGCACGAGAAGATCGCCATCAACGAGACCCGCTATCCCGCAGCGCGCGTGCGCGGCGACGCCAGGCGCGCCAGTGACTACCAGGACTGAGGACAGAGGCGCCTGTCAGGGGATGATGAGTCGCAGGCCAAGCCGCAGGTCGTCGGGGCCGTCGAGCACGTCGCGGTTGGCCTCGAAAATGCGCCGCCAAGCGCTGGCATCGCCGTAGACCTTGTCGGCGATGCGCGAGAGGGTGTCCTCGGCGCGAACCTCATACACCGCCGGCATCACGCCGTCCGCCGTTGCACCGGCCCCTGCCTCCGCGGCGCCGACCCGTATGCGCTCCGGGTGGCCGTCGGCGGCGGACTGCGCCGCGGGCGCCGGCCGTGGCGCGGCGCCTGCGGCCCGCGCGCCGAGCGCTTCGAGCCGGGCGTCCAGCTCCAGCACCCGCCGCATGGCCTCGGACTGGCGCGCTTTGGCGGTCGTCAGCTCGAGCGACAGACGCTCGTTCTCGGTACGCACGCGCTCGTGCGCTTCCTCCAGGGCGGCGTGCAGCTTCTCGGCCTTATCCGCACGCAGCAGCGCCTCCTCCACGGTGAGTTGCTGTTGCTGCAGGCGCGCCTCGAGCTCGGCGACGCGGGCCTCGAGCGTTTTCACCTGTGCCGCGGCATCCTGGCGCGCATGCTCCGATGTGGCCAGCTGCTGCTCCAGGGCCTGCGTATGCGTAGCCGTTGCCGCGCCGACGCTCGCCAGCCCCGTTGCCGCTGGGTCGAGCTCGGCCAGGCGCGCCTCGAGCCGCTCGATCAGGGCGGTGAGTCGCGCTGTCTGTGCCTCCAGGCGCTGTGCGACGGCCAGCTGACCCTCCAGTGCCTGCAGGCGCTCGGCGAGGGTCGCATTCTCCTGCTGGAGCCGATCACGCTCGGCCCGCAGCGCACGCGCGACGTCCGCCGCCATTGCCGGGTCGGTGTCGGCAGCCGTCGCCGGTGCCGACGGCGCCACCAGAGTCAGCATCAAGAACGCGACGAGCACGCCCAACCACGCAAGCGGTGGGCGGAACGGCGCCGGGTGCGGGTCCGTGGAGAGCATAGTGCATGGCCAAGCGGTACTGACGCCTCACCGACGCCTCGGATTGGATGACGGCCAGCCACCGACACCCCGGCAACCCGCCATCAGCGGCGGGCAACGGTGCCGGCGAC
This sequence comes from uncultured Thiohalocapsa sp., assembly GCF_913062725.1. Classification (GTDB taxonomy): domain Bacteria; phylum Pseudomonadota; class Gammaproteobacteria; order Chromatiales; family Chromatiaceae; genus Thiohalocapsa. The sequence continues at coordinate 57,557 of NZ_CAJXWY010000003.1, read as the reverse complement.
CACAGCAGGCAGACGCGCCAAGAGCGCGGCGACCCCGCCGGCGAGACGCTGCCAGGGGCGTTTTTTAGACTGCCAGCGCAGCCGGTACAGGTCGCGGCTGGCGCGAGCCGCGAGCAGGTAGTCATCACTGGTGCTGAGCTCATCCACCAATCCCAGACCCAGGGCCTGCTCGCCGTACCAATACTCGCCGGTGGCGACCTTTTCGAGGTCGACCCCCTGACGGTACTCCCGAATGAAGTCCTTGAACAGTTGGTGTGTCTCCTCCAGGTGCTCACGGAGCTTGGCGCGGCCGACATCGGTATTTTCGCCGAACAACGTCAAAGTGCGCTTGTAGTCGCCGGCGGTGTGGAGCTCGAAGTCGATCCCCTGGTGCTCCAGCCAGCGGTGGAAATTCGGCAGCTGGGCGATCACGCCGATGGAGCCGATGATGGCGAAAGGCGCGGCGACGATGCGCTCTGCGACACAGGCCATCAGGTAGCCGCCGCTGGCGGCTACCCGGTCCACCGCCACCGTCAGCGCAATGCCGCGGCGGCGGATGCGCAGCAGCTGTGACGCGGCGAGGCCGTGCTCGTGCACCGCACCGCCGGCGTTGTCCAGGCGGACCAGCACCTCGTCGCCCTCGCCGACCTCTTGCAGAAGGGCGGAGATGGTCTCACGCAGGCCGCCCACCTCGGTGGCGAGGAGGTCGCCATGGAAGTCGAGCACAAACAGCCGCGGGCGCACGGCGCTGTCCGCCTTGGCCAGGGCCTTGTGCGCCTTGTGCTCGGCCTTCGCCCAGCGTTTGTACGCCTTGGGTGGCTGGGTGGCGCGCTTCAGCCCATCCGCCATGTCCTCGTAACGATCGTTGAGATTGGTGATCTCGAGCCGACCGCCATCCACCTCGTACCCGCCCTGGTGGCGCGCACGCAGCAGCAGCAGTACGAAGAGGCCGAGCAGCAGCAGCACGGTCAGCGTCTTGGCGGTAAACAAACCGTAATCGATCAGGGCATCCAGCAAGGATCGGCCTCCTCAAGGCTCGGGCGTCGCCCGTCGCCGTTGCTCAGACGGCGATGGGTGCGCGAATGGGTGGATGCGGGTCATAACCCGTAATGGCAATGTCGTCGAAGCGGTATCCAAACAGCGTCGGCGGGCGCCGGCGCAGCTCCAGCCGAGGCAGGGCGCGGGGCTCGCGTGAGAGTTGTTCGTAGACGATGTCGGCGGTGAGATGGTTCCGGTAGAGATGCAGATCGCCGAAAGTGTGTATGAATTCACCGGGCGCGAGATCGCACTGCTGGGCCACCATGTGCGTGAGCAGCGCGTAGCTTGCGATATTGAAGGGCACGCCGAGGAACAGATCGGCACTGCGCTGATACAGTTGGCAGGAGAGCCGCCCCCCCTGCACGTAGAACTGGAACAGGCAGTGACAGGGCGCCAGCGCCATGCGACCGGCGGCGGCGTTTTCAGTCGGGGACATGCCGTCGACGGGGAGATCCGCCGGATTCCAGGCGGACACCACCAGGCGACGCGAATCCGGGTCGCGGCGGATGCGCGCGACGAGCTCGGCCAGCTGATCGATACTGCGGCCGTCCGGGGCCGGCCAGCTGCGCCACTGCCGGCCGTAAATGGGGCCGAGCTCGCCGTCCGGCGCCGCCCATTCGTCCCAGATGGTCACGCCCTGGGCATTCAGCCACCGGTTGTTGGTTGCGCCGGAGAGGAACCATAACAGTTCGTAGATGACGCTCTTGACGTGCACGCGCTTGGTGGTCAGTAACGGAAAGCCGGCGGCGAGATCGAAGCGCACCTGGCGACCGAACACCGAACGGGTGCCAACGCCGGTGCGATCCGATTTGTCGACGCCGTTGGCGATGACGTCGCGCAGGAGATGGTGGTATTGCTGCATGCGCGGGTGGGCATCAGGGTGTCGGTGCACCAGCACAGGGATAGAGCCGCGCCATCACCGCCGGCACGACCGCGGCGACCGGGGCCTGCGGGTTGGGCGCACGCCGCAACTGTGCGAGCACCTTCGCCAATACCGTGTCAGTGGATTCAGCCTCCGGCAGACACCAACGCGGCGCAGCCTCCGGTGCCTTGACGGCGCAGTCGCAGGGTACGCCGTACCACTCGCACATGGCAGCATCGACGCCGACACCGCCGGCGATACGAGCGCGCTCACAAACCGCCAGCAGTTGCGCCACCGTCGGGCCGGCCCGCACAGCAGTCGCCGGCTCGGTGGTGAGCAGGGGGGCGGCGAGCACGAGCGATGAAGCCGCGGCCAGCGGCAGTATGAGGATGTGGCGTGCAATCGGCGTGGACATCTCTGCGCTCGCAGCAGGCCTCAGCAGGCGTGATGGCACAAGTTTACCGGAACCGGCGCTGCGCCGTGGCAATGCTCGACGGCGGCGGCTGGTGGGGGCGGCTGGCGGGGACGGCTGGCGGGGGCACCGGCGCCGGGCGCGCCGATCGAGGTCATCCGGTCAGGCTTTTTCATCCATACTTACACGACGAAGCCGGCCGCACGGTTTATCATAGTGTCAGGTAGCTTGATGGTCGCGGGCCGCGCGGCCACTCAAAGCGACGAACCGGCAGCGGCCGGGCCGAGTGCCCGGCGACTGCGCCGTACAGTTCGCCGCCGCCGGCGGTTATCGCCGGCGGCGGCCAGGTCGGCACCGGGGGACGATCCGCCGCACGCCCACGGGCGGCTCGCAATGAGACCGCGGCCGCGACATCGGCTTTCAACCCGCGCAGTCGGCGCCGGACAGAGCGCCTGGAGGACAGATGCCCGACCGAATCATCGCTTTCGTCATGGCCGGCGGCCAAGGCTCACGCCTGCAGCCGTTGACCGCGGCCCGCTCCAAGCCCTCGGTGCCCTTCGGCTCGCGCTACCGCATCGTCGATTTCGTGCTGAGCAACCTGATCAACTCCCAGATCAGGACCATCTACCTGTTGGTGCAGTACAAGTCCCAGTCCCTCATCGAGCACGTCCGCAAGGCCTGGACCATCTCACCGCTGCTCGCCGATCAGTTCGTCACCGTGGTGCCGCCGCAGATGCGGGTCAACGAGTCCTGGTTCCAGGGCACCGCCGACGCCGTGCACCAGAACATCAATCTGGTGGAGGAGCACGCGCCGGACTTCGTCGTCGTCTTCGGCGCCGATCACATCTACCGCATGGATATTCAGCAGATGATCGACGCGCACAAAGCGCGCGAAGCCGACGTCAGTATCGCGGCCCTGCCGGTGCCCATCGAAGACGCCCGCAGCTTCGGCGTCATCGCCGCCGACAGCCACGGCCGCATCGAGGCCTTCCAGGAAAAGCCCGCCAGACCATCGCCACTGCCGGACGACCCGACCTGCGCTTACGCCTCCATGGGCAATTACGTCTTCAGCACCGAGGTGCTCATCAACGCCCTCTACGACGCTCAGCAGGCGGGCGAAACGGACTTCGGCGGCCACGTACTGCCACGCCTGCTCGCAAGCGGCAAGCGCCTGTTCGCCTACGACTTCGCCTCCAACGTGGTGCCCGGCATCAAGCCCTACGAGACGCGGGTCTACTGGCGGGACGTCGGTAACATCGATGCCTATTTCAATGCCCATAAGGACGTGCTCGGGGCAGAGCCGGTATTCGACGCCTTCAACTCGCACTGGCCCGTTTACTCGAGTAATTACCAGGGGCCGGTGGCGCGGGTGCTCGGCGGACAGCTCGACAATACGCTGCTGGGGGCAGCGACCGTCGTCCACGGCAACACCAACATCAAAGAGAGCATCATCCGCCGCGAAGCGGTCATCGAAGAGGACGTCGAGCTCGATGAGTGCATCGTCATGGACTATGTGCGGGTCGGCCGGGGCTCGCGCCTGAAACGCGTCATCATCGACCGCCATAACATCATCGAGCCGGGCTCGGTGATCGGCTTCGACCGTGAGGCGGACTTGGCCCGTGGCTACACCGTCTCGGCGGGAGGCGTGACTGTCATCCCCGCCGGGCAGCCGAATATCTTCGCTCGCTCGGGCGGCGGCTACGGCGGCTACTCGGAGTAAACAGCCCGCGAGCGCCACGTGTCTTCCCGCCGCACATGGATGTTCGGCCGCTGCGGGTCTCGGGTGGTGTGCAGCCAGGGTCAAGCCGCGGGGGCTGGCGTCGATGGCTCGCGCGCGGGGTCAGGCAACAGCCCCTCAGACCAGCAGGCGCCGCCGCGTCAGGGCCAATGCGACGTAGAGCCCGACAACGGCGTAGACCATCAGCACGCCGACATGCAGGGCCACATCGGTCACCGGCAGCCCCGCCACCAGTGGCCGGGCCAGGGCCACCGCATGGGTGAGCGGCAGCAACTGAATGGCCGCTTGCATGGCCGCCGGCAGCCCTTCGATGGGGTAGAAGACGCCGCAGAGGATGAGCATGGGCGTCACGGCCAGCACGAAATAATAGTTGAAGAAGTCGTAGTTGCCGGAGACGGCACTGACCACCAGCGCCGGCCCGGCGAAGCAGAGCCCGATGAGGAATGCCACCGGCAGGGCCCACAGCGCCTGCCAGCCGCCGGCGACCCCGAGCACGCCCGCCACGGCGAGGATCGCGGCGGCGCTGAAGGCGGCCTTGGTGGCGCACCAGAGCATCTCCCCCATGAGGATGTCGTCCAGCGCCAGCGGGGTGGCCAGCATGGCGTCATAGGTGCGCTGTACCTTCATGCGCGTGAACACCGAATAGGTGCCCTCGAAGCTCGCCGTGGTCATGGCGCTGGAGGCGATGATGCCGGAGGCGAGGAAGGCCAGATAGGGCATGCCGTTCATGGTGTCGATGAAGGCACCCAGACCGAAGCCGAGACCGAGCAGATAGAGCGTGGGCTCGCCGAAATTCAGCACGACGGCGGGTGCGATGAGCTTGCGCCAGACGCGCAGGTTGCGCCGCCAGACGGCCCATGCGCCGAGGCCCGGGCGCGGCGGTGTCCAGTCGAGGGCCATCAGGGCTGCTCCGGGGTGGTGCAGGCGGGCATACGAGGGCGATCAGTCGCGCAAATCCCGGCCGGTGAGACGTAGGAAGACGTCCTCCAGCCCCGCCGGACGATGCAGATAGGCGAGCGCCGGATGCCGCTGCAGATACGCCAGCAGTGGCGCGCTCTGCTCGGCATAGCAGGACAGACCCTCTCCCTGCGCCTCGAGCCGGCAGCCGTGGCGTGCGGCGAAGTCGGCGAAGTCGGCGGTATCGCCGCTGCGCACCTCGATGACCTCCGGCTCGACGTGGCGGCGGATCAGCGCCCGGGGCGTGCCGCGATCCAGCATGCGACCATGATCCATGATCAGCAGCTCGTCACACAGGCGCTCGGCCTCTTCCATGTAGTGGGTAGTGAGCAGCAGCGTGGTGCCGCGGGCGCGCAATGCCATGAGCCGGGACCAGATCACATGCCGCGCCTGCGGGTCGAGACCCGTGGTGGGCTCATCCAGGATCACCAGCTCCGGGTCGTTGATGAGCGCCCGGGCGATGGTGAGCCGTCGCTTCATGCCGCCGGAGAGCGTGTCGGTCTTGGCGTGGCGGCGCTCGCTCAGGTTGGCGAATGCCAGCAGCGCCGGTAACCGCGCCCGGACGGTGGCGGCATCGATACCGAAGTAGCTGGCATGCACTTCCAGGTTCTCGTCGACGCGAAAGTCCGGGTCCAGATTGTCCACCTGGGGCACGACGCCGATGCGCCGGCGAATGGCGCGTCCCTGCGCGGGCATCGGCAGGCCGAAGACCTCGAGGCTGCCAGCGGTCATGGGCGTCATGCCGAGGATCATGCGCAGGGTCGTGGTCTTGCCGGCGCCATTGGGGCCGAGCACGCCGATGCAGCGTGCCGGCGGGATGTCGAAGCTGATGCCGTCGACGGCGGTGAAGCCGCCGTAGCACTTGACGAGATCGTTGGCGCGGACGACGGCGGTCATGGGCGCTGGCTTCGACACCCACGCCGGCAGCGACGCAGGCCGTCCCCCATGGCGCGCAACCGGCGCGCCAACATCGGACCCTTCCCGCCGCCGGGCATGTCAGCCGGCCCCCCTATGGCCGGGCGCCGCCGACGACGCGCAGCGACGCCCCGGCGCGCAGGCGCTTGGCCGCGGCGTATTCGTCATCGCTCATCTGGCTGCCGACGATATTGCGCAGCAGATCAGCGTCGGCATCGCCCTGCTCCACCGCCAGCGACAGCCAGAAGTGGGCCTGCGCCAAATCGATGGTCACGCCGCGTCCTTCGGCGTAGATGAGGCCGAGGGCATACTGCGCATCCACCTCGCCGCGCTCGGCGGCCTCGCGCACGGCGCCCACCTTACTCGGGTCGTTACGCAGCAAAATCAGGTCTTTGAGATAACTGTTATCGCTCATGATCAAATGGCTCCGGCGCTGCTGTTGCGCCCGCTCGCTGCGAAATCGCGATCGGTCCTGCGACCGAGCTGGCGTGGGCAATCGAGTGCGCTCGCCCGCCGGACACGGCCCGGGACTCCGATGCAGACGGTGACGCGACAGCCATACATGGTCCGCCGCACAGTGTAGCGTGATGGTTGACGGCCGTCGGGGATCTCAACCGCCGGGATACTATCGCGGCGCCGGGGGGGGACGTCTGTACGGTGTACTCCGGCCATCATCGCCCAACCGTTAGAAACCCGCAGGTGCGGATGCGCCTGACCTCAGAGACAGGACCGGCCCCACGGTTACCGGTTACGCCTTGCGCCCGGTGCCGTAGCGCTCGAGCAGCGCGTCATAGGCGTCGAAGCCGACAATCTCCCGCAGTGTATCGAAGCTTACGCGGCGCTCGGGGCTCTGCCCCGTCGACAGCTGTGCCAGCGCCGTCTGCATGGCATGCACGGCACAGGACAGGAGCGTCAGCGGGTAGGCCGCGAGCCGGTAGCCGAGCGCCGCCAGACGCGACCCCGGCAGCAGCGGCGTGATGCCGTCTTCCAGCATGTTGGCCATGTGCACACCGGGTACTGCGCGGCAGCAGTGCGCCATCTCGTCCTCGTCCCGTGGTGCCTCCAAGAAGAGGACGTCGGCGCCCAGGTCGGCGAAGGCGCGCAGACGCTCGATGGCCTCGCTGAAGGCCCGCTTCGGGCCCAGCGCACCCGCCAGGGCGCTGCGGGCGTCGGTGCGAGCCACGATCACCAGGTCCCCGTGGCGCTCCCGGGCGGCCACCGCCGCACGAATGCGGCGCTCCGCCTCATCGCGGTCCACGACGTCTTTCACGCCGGTGTGGCCGCAGCGCTTCGGCGCCTGCTGATCTTCGAGCATCATGCCGGCGAAACCGGCGCCGGCGAACTGCGCCACCGTCCGTGTGACGTTGGCGGCGTTGCCGTGACCCGTATCGCCATCGCCAATAACCGGAATCGACACGGCATCGCAGATGCTGCGCCCCTGATCGAGCATCTCCGTCACCGACAACAGCCCGGTATCCGGGAGAGCCGCCCGCGCCGCCGACACCGCGAAGCCGCTCATGAAGGTGACCGGGAATCCCGCTTGCTCCACCAGGCGCGCGGACAGCGCGTCGAAGCAGCAGGGCATGGTTTGGCAGCCGGGCGCGGCGAGCAGCGTGCGGAGCCGGTCGGCGGGGGACGAGGTGGCGGGCATGGGCGGTCTCGCAGTCGGTGGCGGTGCCTCGGTCTTTGGGCGCCGGAGAGCGCCCATGGTATACCCGGCCCGCGACAGGATGCCGGGCAGACTGCAGTTGGCCGGTTGTCAGACGCGGATGGCACCTCGACGGCAGGGATGCTGCGGTTCACGCGACAGCGACCTTTCCATGGAGCCCCCGCCGGGCGCAAGCGATCTCGCAAGAACGCCAAGCGCAAGGCGCGCCGGCCATGTCTCGCTGAACGGACGTTAGAGCAACATGATCTTAGGTTCGCGTGGGCGGCCTTGCGCCGCCCACGGCGTGAACAACCCGCTCCCCCGGGTGACCAGGCGTCGGGGGAAGCCTAAAGCGCGTCAATAAAAAAGGGCGGGGATCACCCGCCCTTCGTGTGTTCGTCACGCGAGCCGAGGATGCTTGGTGACACCCTGGCCGGCGATCGCCGACGCGACCGAACGATCCGCCCCGCTTGCGCGAGCGCCGTCGTCTCAGGCCGCCCGGGAGCCACCGCGGACTCGGCTCAGCTCTTCACCCAGTTGCCGAAGTTGTCGGTGCTCTTGTCTTCGCCATCGGTGTAGCCGGCTTCGTAGGCCTCGGTGAGGCGCTGCTCCTCGCGCTTGGGGTTCTGCAGGAAGCCGCATTGCCAACCCTGTACGTATTCGTCGTCGACACCCATCTGTTCCATCTTGGTCACGGCGTCGTAGTAGAACTGATTCATCTCCGCTCTCCGCAGTCGCATTCTTAGGTGTTGGGCATAAGGGCACCGCGGCGCCCTGGGCCGCTGTATAACGTCGCTGACGCGTCCCGCTGCTGCCTGAGGGAACCGCCGCAGGGACGGCGTTGGGATCGACAAGGCCGACCTCGTCAGCTTAACGCATCAGCATACCGTTTTTTTCTAATGCATGCCACGCCAAATCGTCAGCGCCCGCGGCGGGACTTGCGACGGGCGCTGGGGCACACTACATCGTAGGATTGCGGCACCATCGTCAGGCCGCAGTACAACTGTGCGCCAACCCCACGCCCCGGCCGAGTCGGGGCGTCAACACCGACGTCCGCCGGCAACCCCAGAGGAGACCGCTGCGCATGCGCCCCGCCCAACTGCTCCGCGTATTAGAACGTGAATTCGCCAGTACTGCCCAGGGCCACCACACCCCGGTCATGCTCTGGGGCCCGCCGGGGGTCGGCAAATCGCAGATGGTGGCGCACATCGCCGCGCGCCACGCCGTGCCCGTCATCGATATCCGGTTGTCGCAAATGGAGCCGAGCGACCTGCGCGGCATCCCCTTCCGCGTCGACGACAAGGTGGAATGGGCGGTGCCGGCCATTCTCCCGCACGCCGAGCGCCATGGCGCGGCGGGCGTGCTGTTTCTCGACGAGATCACCTCGGCCCCGCCAGCGGTATCCGCGGCGGCCTACCAGCTCATCCTCGACCGCCGCCTCGGCGAATACGAGGTGCCGGCGCACTGGGCCATCTTCGCCGCCGGCAACCGCCAAGGCGACCGCGGCGTCACCTACAGCATGCCGGCACCGCTGGCAAACCGCTTCTCACACTTCGAGGTGGACACCCACCTCGACGATTGGGTGGCCTGGGCCTATGCGACGGGCATCGACGAGCGCATCATCGCCTTCCTGCGCTTCCGCCCGGAGCTCCTGTTCGACTTCGATCCGGCCCACAATCCGGTGGCCTTCCCGTCGCCACGCTCCTGGGAGTTCGCTCACCGGGCGCTGCGCAAGTTCGAGGACGACGCCCAACTGCTGCAAGGCACACTGCAGGGCTGTGTCGGCCCGGCGGCGGGCGTGGAAGTGACGGCGTTCGTCAACAGCCTCGACCAAATGCCGGACCTGGACGCCATTTGCGCCGGCGACGACGTCTCGGTACCGCGGGAAATCGATCTGCAATACGCCGTGGCCGCAGCCCTGGTGGGCAAGGCCATCCGCGCCAAGGACGACGACACCGCCGAGCAGGTGATCGGCAACATTCTTGCCTACGCGGGGCGCTTCCCGCAGCGCGAGATGGGTGTCATGTTGGTCTCCGACCTGCACCGGGCCATCGGCAACGACCTGTTCGAGATACCGGCCTTCGCGGATTGGGCGAGCGCGGTGGCGGATGTGATGCTGTATGAGTGACTCTGGGTGCCGGCCCTGAGGGCCACGGGCTGCGCCCTGCCCCGCCCCCGACCCCCCAGTCCCTGAACGCAGCCCCCTGAACACAGCCTCCGAACACAGACACTGAACACAGACACCAACGCCCAACCGCCAAACCCGGCCCGCGGCCCCCTATCCCCGGATGACCCGACCATGCGCTGTTCGAGGCAACGCGACGCCAAATGACCACCGCAGACGCCCCCATCGACCTGAGCGCCATCGAGACCAAGCTCGCATCGGCGCGCACACGGCTGATCCTCGACAAGCCCTTCCTCGGCGCGCTGGTGCTGCGACTGCCCATGCAGCCGGCGGGCGGCGACTGGTGCCCCACCACGGCGACGGACGCCAAGTGCTTCTACTACAACCCGCGCTACATCGCCGAGCTGTCGCTCGACGAGACGCAGTTCATGCTGGCCCATGAGGCACTGCACTGCGCCCTGTCACATTTCGCCCGCCGCCAGCACCGGGTCAAGCACCGCTGGGATCTGGCCTGCGACTACGCCATCAACCCGCTGCTGGTGGACGATGGCCTCAAGCCGCCGCCGAACGCCCTGCTCATGCCCCTGTACAAGGGCATGACAGCAGAGGAAATCTACCCGCTGCTGGACGACAACGATCAATCCGAGACCCTCGACACCCACGCCTACGACAGCGACGCCGACGGCGGCCAGCAGGGCGAGCAGAGCGACCTGGACGAGCGCGACATCCAGCGGCAGCAGCAGTCCCGCGGCGAGCAGGGCGATGACGGCGAGCAAGGCGGCGCCGAGCCACGTGCCGACACCCCTGCGCAGCCGCGCGACGGCGGCACCAGCCGTAGCGAGTCCGGCGACGACGGCCGCGGTGCGGCCGGCGCCGAGGCCGAATCCGAGCAGGGCGACGACGGCGCGGGCGCCCCGCAGCCGCTCACCCCCGACGAGCGTGAAACGCTGCAGGTGCAATGGCAGCAGCGCATGGCGGGCGCCGCCCAGCAGGCCATGCAGGCGGGCAAGCTGCGCGGCGAGCTCAAGCGCATGATCGACCACCTGCTGCAGCCGCAGCTGCCCTGGCGCATGCTGCTCGCGCGCTACATGAACAGCATCACCCGCGAAGACTACAGTTGGTCGCGCCCCTCCCGCCGCGAGGGCGACTACATCATACCGAGCCTGCGCAGCCATCAGCTGGACCTGGTCGTCGCCATCGATACCTCGGGCTCCATCAAGGACGGCGAGATGCAGGAATTCATCGACGAGGTGGATGCCCTCAAGGCCCAGGTGCGCGCGCGAGTGACCCTGTTGCCCTGCGATGCGTCGCTGTGCGAGGGCGCGCCCTTCAGCTTCGAGCCCTGGGAGCAATTCCAGCGCCCGGAACGCATCGGCGGCGGCGGCGGCACCAGCTTCCGACCCGTATTCCAGTGGGTGGAGCGCCAGGGGCTGCGTCCCGACCTGCTGGTCTATTTCACCGACGCCGACGGCGAGTTCCCCGTCGACGAGCCCGCCTACCCCGTCATCTGGCTGGTGAAGGGCAAGCAACAGGTGCCTTGGGGCCAGCGCATCCAGCTGAACTGACTCCCGCAGCGACGCGCGTTCTGCATGCGCTGACAACCGACGCCCAGGCGCCACGGCGAGCCCCTGGCAGCGCCCATAGCCAACCACGCGCGCCGCGCTGCGTGGCGCCATCGGATCGCCGCCGCGCATTCGCACGAAATTTGTGCGAGCGTAAGGTGTCTGAGTCAGGTCCCGCCGATGCGCCGCATGCCCTCAAGCCCAATCATGTCCCTGCGCCCCAGATCCCCGCGCCCCAGATCCCCGCGCCACGCCACCAGCCCGCCATGGCCCCGGCTGCACGCCGCGCTCACCGGCTGCCTGCTGACCCTCGCCCTGCTGCTGCCGGCGCCGCAGGTCGCCTCCGACCCACTCGACCTGCCGGATTTCGGCAGCGGCGCCGACACCCTCCTGTCGCTGGCGGAGCAGCGCGAGCTCGGGCAGGAGTTCATGAAATGGGTTCGCAAATCGCTGGATGTCAGTGCAGACCCCCTGCTCACCGACTATATCCAGGCGCTGGGACGGCGTCTGGTGCAGGCGAGCCGTGAAACCACCGGGCGGTACGATTTCTTTGTCGTCGACGATCCCCGCATCAACGCCTTCGCCGGACCCGCTGGCAATATCGGTGTCAATGCCGGGCTGATCCTGTCCGCAGAGACCGAGTCAGAGCTCGCCGCCGTTCTGGCCCACGAAATCGCGCATGTGAGCCAAAATCACCTGCTGCGACGCTTCGCGGCGCAAAAGCAGATGGCGGTCCCGGCGACGGCGTTGCTCATCGCCGCCGCGGTGCTCGGTGCCGCTGTGGACGCGCAAGCCGGCGCAGCCGCCCTCATGGGCGCCCAGGGGGCGCTGGTGCAACAGCAGATCAACTTCACCCGCGCCAACGAGCAGGAGGCCGACCGCATCGGCATCGATACCCTCGCCCGCGCCGGCCACGATCCCTATGCCATGCCCGGCTTCTTCAAAAAGCTCACCCAAGCCAACCGCGTCTACGAGAGCGGCGCGCCTGAGCTGCTGCGCACGCATCCTGTGACGACGGATCGCATCGCCGATGCCCTCGCCCGCGCCGAGCGTTTCGGCCCCCATCAAAAGCCAGACAGCCTGCGCTTTCACCTGACCCGCGCCCACCTGCGCGAGCGGAGCTACAAGCGCGCCGAGCAGGCCGTCGACCATTTTCGCGAGACCCTGGAGAAGGGCCGCTATCGCAACGAAACCGCCGAGCGCTACGGCTATGCCCGTGCGCTGACCCGTGCCGGCCGACTGGGCGCCGCCGCCGAGCAGCTCAAGCCATTACTGGGGCGCCACCCAAGCCAGGTGGAGCTCGTGGTGCTGCAATCGCAGCTCGACCGCCGCCGCGGCGATGCAGATAAGGCCGTGCGCGACTTAAAGGGCAGCGTCGGCCTCGCACCGGGCAGCTGGCCACTGCAGCAAGCCTATGCCGAGGCGCTGCTGGACGCGGGCGAGCCCGCCGCGGCATTGAGCACGCTGGAGCGGCTCATCGACCGGCGCCCGAACATTGCCCCGGTGTACGCATTGATGGCCGACGCCGCCGGTAAAGCCGGCGACCAGGCGGCGGCGATGCGCTGGCGCGCCGAGTGGCTGTTCCGTAGCGGCGATCTGGAGCCCGCCATCCGCCAATTGGAGCTGGCGCTGCGCCAGCCAGACGTGGAATTCCACGAGGCCGCGAAAATCCAGGTACGTCTCGACGAGCTGCAAGCACACGAGCGCCAACGCAAGGCCCGGCGCTGAGATCGGCCAGCCAAAACCCCGACAAGTCCAAAGTTTCAGCTCGGAAACTGAGTATTTCCCCGCCCCGCCCAATGCGCTATCCTCTGCGTAGCTGTCGACGAACGTCCATGGGTCAACACCCATGCCGGCGGGAACAACCCACCCGCAATCGCCGGTGACCGGTGACGACGCCATGGACAAAAGCTCCCGAAGACAGGGATCAGCGATCGACACGCGAACACGAGAAACACCTGGAGGCCCTTGTTGTACCCAACGCGCCACCTGCGTAGTGCCGCCCCGATCGAGCCGGAGGTAAGTCTCGCCGCCATGGCGGTCCAACGCAGCAATTGGCCGGGTATCGACACACGTGACGACACGTGCTTCCCCGCAGGACTTCTCCGCTTGTACCGTGCACAGCCTGCGCACCAGGATCTGGTGTCCCAGGCTGCCGCGGCGGGCCGACCCCGGGATGCGCGCCAGCGGCGAACGAGACAGCGCCCTCCCGAAGAAGCCGGCGGCCCGCCGCCGGCGCTGATCGAACCATCGACCTACCCGAACCAACCAAACGATCCAGAGGAGATTCCCGATGATCGATAATAAGCGCAGAATCCTGCTCAAGGGCTCCCTCGGTGCCGGCGCCGTCGGCGTCGCCGTGGGTGCGGGCCTACTGACGCCCGGCACCGTGCTCGCCGCCTGGCCGAAAACGGCCTTCATGGCCGAAGACCAATCCACGGCGCTGAAGGATCTGCTCGGCTCCGACAGCATCGAGGACAGCGACAAGGTCAAGATCAAAGCCCCGGACATCGCCGAGAACGGCGCCGTCGTGCCGGTGACCGTCGAAGGTGAGGTGAGCTCCGCCAAAACCATTTCCATCTTCGCCGCCGGCAACAGCACGCCGCTCATCGCCTCCTTCGAGATGAGCGAGAGCTCCGTGCCCTTCGTCTCCACGCGCATCAAGATGGCCAAGACGGCCGACGTCGTGGCCGTCGTCCAGACGCCCGACGGCCTGCTCGGCGCCGCCAAGCCGGTCAAGGTCACCATCGGCGGTTGCGGCGGCTGACGATCGGCGCTCAGGCTGCCGCGGCGAGCGCCTCACCAGTGCGTGAGCGATCTGCCCAGGAGCCCCGCCAGGAGCCCGGCCCAGGAGCCCCGCCCAGCAGCCATACCGAGCAGCCATCTTCCTCGCCACCCAGCATCACCGATCACCGAAGGCAGCAGCTTCCGAGGTAAACCGATATGTCCGATATCAAGATCCGCGCCAAGAGCAGCAACGGCGTCACCACCGTCAAGTCCCTGATGAGCCACGTCATGGAGACCGGTCTACGCAAAGACAAAGAGACCGGTGAGCCAATCCCGGCTCACTTCATCCAGGAGGTTACCGCCAAGTGGAAGGATCAGGTGGTCATGACCGCACTCTGGAGCGGCGGCGTCTCCAAGAACCCCTACCTGTCGTTCAAGTTCAACGGCGGCGAGCCTGGTGATGCCATCGAAATCACCTGGTTCGACAACCAGGGCAACAGCGAGACCGGCACCGCCGAGATCAGCTGATTCACAGCCGCATCCGGCTGATACAGCACCGAAACGCCGTCGACCCTGCGCGGGTCGACGGTTTTTTTTGGCCCGAACCGACAGGCCAATCCCTCACGCGGCACCTCGCACCGCGGTCGGCTCGGGGTGTGCACAACGCCTCGTACCGCACGCAATCGCCGCCAGTGGTCACCACCGCGGCGCCCGCATCCGCCGGGTGGTCGACGAAGACGCAGGCCTCGGCGGACGCGGGGCGCCGGGACGGCCACACTGTCGAGCGCCAATCGCCGATCGCTGCGCGCGTTTGCTCCAGCGGGTAGGCGCCGTTCAGTACGCATCCAGTCCCAGCGCATGCAGGACCCGCCAGGACAGCTCATCCGGCGTGCGTGAGATCACCTCCGCCGGAATCTCGTGCTTGAGGTGCAGCCGATCGAAGTCCTCGAAGCCATAGGACACCATGAAGGGGTGCATGCCCGTATTGACCGCCGCGCGAAAGTCCTTGGCCTCGTCACCGCACGCATAAGCGCGGGCGGGATTGACCTCGAACTCCTCGCGGGTCCGTCGAAAATACGGCAGCTTGTCCTCCGACAACGGCAGATGGACCAGGAAATCCAGCAGATCCGGCTCGATGCCATGACGGTCGAAGAGCCGGGTCAGCGTCGCCACGGGCTCGTTGGTGATGTTGCGCGTGACGATACCGACTTTGATATCCGTCTCAGCGGCGATGCGGCGGATCAGCCGGGCCATGCCCTCGAACATGATCGCCTCCTCCCGATAAACCTCCGTCAGTGTCTCGACCACCTTGGCACGCGTACCGCGGCCGAGCTGCTGGCGTAGATTCTGGGGCATTTCCTTGAGTCCGCCCAGATACTTGAAGAGATTGCGACGCTTCTGGAAACGGGCCAGGGGACCGATGTCCATGCCGTGATGGGCAAAGGTCTTCTCGATAGCCTTGAAGGCGTCGATGGTGGTGCCGTCGGCATCGAGGATCAGCAGACGGTCATTGGTGTACATGGCGCATGCGTCAACCGGGCGCAACCGCAGCCGTGGCCCTGGCCGCCGGCGGCACTGCTGAGTTCTTGGCGCTGAGCTCTTGGCAAAGCGGCCGGATTGTCGCACATTGCGGGCGATGTGCAGCAGAGGTCAGCGGCGAATCATGGCCGATCGGTCGCCGCGGCGCCACCGCAACCGTCGATCATGATCGCCGCCGCCCACGCGTTCCCACCACTTCCTGACGAATGTGGTGGCATCGACGCCCGTTACGCCACCCCAGCTCCGGCGGCACTCGGCTACCATGCGCCCCACGCCCAACATCCAATGCCCATAGCGACGCCATCCAGGGGAGCCCAGCATGCCCGAACTGCCCGACCAGCCCGATACCAACGCCGTGCGTGACTACCTGCTCGATGTGCAGGACCGTATCTGCCGCGACCTGGCCGCCGAGGACGGCGGTGCCGACTTCCGCGAGGATGCCTGGGAGCGAGCCGCGGGCGGCGGCGGGCGCTCGCGGGTCATGGAGGGCGGCGCCGTGTTCGAGAAGGGCGGCATCAACTTCTCCGATGTCCACGGCGAGCGGCTGCCGCCGTCGGCGAGCGCCTCCCGCCCCGAGCTCGCCGGGCGCAGCTTCCGCGCCATGGGCGTCTCGCTGGTGATGCACCCCTGGAACCCCTTCGTGCCCACGTCGCACATGAACGTACGCTTCTTCATCGCCGAGAAGCCCGGCGAGCCGCCCGTCTGGTGGTTCGGCGGCGGCTTCGATCTCACGCCCTACTACGGCAACGACGAGGACGTGATCCACTGGCACCGTACCGCCCGCAGCGCCTGCGAGGGGTTCGGCGACGCCGGCGAGACGGCAGCCCAGCTCCACGCCAGGCTCAAGCACTGGTGCGACGAGTATTTCTATCTGAAGCACCGCCAGGAGCCCCGCGGCGTCGGCGGGCTCTTCTTCGATGATCTCAACGCCTGGGGCTTCGAGCAGTGCTTCGCGTTCGTGCGCAGCGTCGCCGACCACTACATCCCCGCCTATCGCCCCATCGTCGCCCGCCGCAAGGGGCTTCACTACGGCGACGCCGAGCGCGACTTTCAGTGCTACCGTCGCGGGCGCTACGTGGAGTTCAACCTGGTCTTCGACCGCGGCACCCTCTTCGGCCTGCAATCGGGGGGCCGCACCGAGTCCATCCTCATGTCCCTGCCGCCCGCCGTGACCTGGCGCTACGACTGGCACCCGGCGCCGGACAGCCCCGAGGCGGAGCTCTACGACCGCTTTCTGGTGCCGCAGGATTGGCTGCAGGAGGCGCCCTGAGAGCCGCCCAGGCGCGCGCCCAAAGCCCAAGGCCTATCCGCCCGCCATCCGCGCGAAGGCGGTGCTTTCCGTGATGCGCAGCTCGTCGCCGAATCGCTCGACGAACAGGGCCATGAGGCCGTGATCATTGGCGAGCGCCATGCCGCGGGCCGGCCCGAGCACCAGCAGGGCCGTCGCCCAGGCGTCGGCTTCGGCGCAGCGCTCGGCGAGCACGGTCACAGATGCCAATTGGTGCTCCACCGGCCGGCCGGTGGCAGGATCGATGGTGTGGGAGTAGCGCTTGCCGTCGAGCTCGAAGAAGTTGCGGTAGTCGCCGGACGTGGCCATCCCCAGGTCCGTGAGCGCCACCACCCGCAGCACCGCCCGGCGTCGTGCGTCCGGGCGCTCGATGGCGATGCGCCAGGGCTCGCCGTCGGCATTGCGCCCGCGTCCACGCAGCTCGCCGCCGATTTCCACCAGGTAATCGGTGATGCCGGCCGCCTCCAGCACCGCGGCCAAACGGTCCACGCCATAGCCTTTGGCGATGGCCGACAGGTCGACGTCGATGTCCGGCCGGGCTTTGCGCAGCGCCGGCGGCTCGGCGCGGGTCCTGAGCAGGTCCCAGCCGACGCGAGCCAGGGTAGCGTCGATGTCCGCCTGCGCCGGCAGCTGATCGCCCTTCACCTCGGGCCCGAAGCCCCAGAGGTTCACCAGCGGGCCAACGGTGACATCGAAGGCGCCATCGGTGACGGTGCTGACGGCGATGGCAGTGTCCGCCAGATGCACGAGCGCCGGCGAGACTGCGATCCAATCCGTGGATGCCGCGGCATTGAAGCGCGACAGCTCGGAGCTCGCCCGATAGGTGGACATGCGCGCGTTCACCGTGTCGAGCTCGGCGCTGATGCGCGCGTACAGGTCCGCCTGGTCCAAGCTCCCCGGTGGATGCGGCACCTGCACGCTCCAACTGGTGCCCATGGTGGTGCCAACCAGATTCAGCGTGTGCTCGCGGGGTCCGCAGCCGGACAGAGACAGGAGTGCCAGGGCGGCGACCCCCACCAACAACCGCTGCGCCAGCGAGTGTGGGCCGAGACTCGGCGAAGACAGGGTCGGCACGGGCATGGATGTGAGCACGAGAACATCGGGTGCCGCGGCAACGGCGGCGAGCGCAGGCCAACGCCAGTCCGACCGGCCTGCGTGTTGTAACCGGCGGCTAGGCCAGTCGCTGGGCGTCAATCACCGGACCCATCACTGGACCCATCACTGGGCCAATCACTGGACAGGGGCACCAAAGTCGCCGAAGCTCGCTGTTCACGCGTGCCCCCCTGCCGGAGGCTGCAGAAGTATGTACAAGTTGGTGGTCTCCGACCTGGACGGCACGCTGCTGCGGCCGGATCACCGCTTGGGTGATTATACGCGGGGCGTGCTGGCGCGTTTGCGTGCGTCGGGTGTGGACCTGGTGCTCGCCTCCGGGCGGCACTTCGCGGACATCCGTGTCCTGGCCGCCTCATTGGCGCCCTCATTGCCCGCACAGTCGGCCGAGCCGGGCGAGGCGCCCACTCAGGACACCGCCTTTGTGAGCGGCGCCCCTACCCCGACTTTCTCATTTGGCGTGCGTAAGCCACGCCAGCGCGGCTACCTCGTCAGCTGCAACGGCGCTGCCGTCAACACGGCGGACGGCCGGCTGGTACAGGCCACACATCTGCCCGCGGAGCCGCTGCACTTCCTGCTCCGCGACGCCCTGTGCCTTCACCCCCGGTTCCGCCACGTACATACCAATGTCTTCCTCACCGATGCCTGGCTGGTGGAGGAGGCGAATCCGAGCCTGCTGCGCTATCACCGGGACTCGGGCTTCCACTATCAGGTGGCGGACTTCGCGGCGCTGGACGGCACCGATGTGCTCAAGGTCGTCTACCATGGCGAGCCCGAGCAATTGCTGGCGCTGGAAGCGGCGCTGCTGGCCCGCTGGGGCGATGCCCTGGGCACCACCTTCTCGTTACCGCAGACGCTGGAAGTGATGGCCCCAGGCGTGAGCAAGGGCGCAGCGCTGGCGGCGCTGCTCGATGACCTGGGGCTGACGCCCGCCCATGTGGCCTGCTTCGGTGACGGCCTCAACGACCTGGAGATGCTCCAACTCGTCGCCGACGGCGGCGGTCTGGCGCTGCTGATGGATAATGCCGACCAGCGGCTCCACCAGGCCCTGCCGCAGGTGCCCCGCATCGCCAGCCACGCGGACGAGGCGGTGGCGCGCTGCCTGGCGCGGCTGCTTGCGGCGGGTGCCCTGCAGCCGACGTGAAGGGCGCCCGTGGACCGGCCGGCGGGCGGCGGACATCAGCCCCGCGCCGGCCCCGGCACAGTGTTGCTGCGCCCCGGCCCCTCGGGGCCGTTGCATGAACCAAACCCGAGCCCACCGCCATGACCCTGCAAGTCACCCCCGACATCGCCATCGCCGAAGACGAGCTCAGTGAGCGCTTCGTGCGCGCGCCGGGGCCCGGCGGCCAGAACGTCAATAAGGTGGAGACGGCCGTGCAGCTGCGCTTCGACATCCGCCGCTCGCCGTCGCTGCCGGCGGGCGTGCGTGCGCGGCTGGAGCAGCTCGCGGGCTCCCGGGTGGACGCCGATGGCGTGCTCACCATCCAGGCCCACCGCTACCGCACCAGGGAGCGCAACCGCGCCGACGCCCGCGAACGGCTGCTCGCGCTCATCGCCAAGGCGAGCCACGTACCCAAGCCCCGGCGACCCACCAAGCCGTCCCGGGCCGCCAAGGCCCGGCGGGTGGACGAGAAGAAGCAGCGGGCGCGGGTCAAGCGATTGCGGGGCGGCGTGCGGGGCGAGGACTGACCGGGCAATCCCTCACCGCAGTCACCGCCGGGAGGGCCAACGTGCATCGACCGCGGACGTCGCCCGGAGATCGAGCACTGGGATCGAATGCCGCACCGGGCATCGGCGCGTGCTCGCGGGCCGCCCGCCCGGCCCGGTCAGCGGCGGTCCGACAGCGCTGTGTCCATCGAAGGGATGGTCGCAGCACTGGTCGCAGGGCTGGTCGCAGCACTGGGCGGCTCCACCGCGAAGTCCTCATCGATCTCTTCGGCGATGTCCATGGACGAGAGCTCCTTGATACGCTCCGGCGGATAGCCCAAGGCCGCATAGTCCAGGATGCCGTCGGGGCTGTGACAATCCTTGCAGGTGTGGCCCTGGCGCTGGATGCCGTGGTTGACCATCAGTGTACCCATCTGGCGCATCCAGTTGGCCTTGACGTTGGGTGTGGTGCCGTCCGGCAGCAGCGGGAACTCGGTCTTCCAGCCACCCTCGACGCCGAAGTAAGACATGAACTCATCCATCATGTACAGCTTGAAGGGCTCTTGGTACATGCGCCGGACGATGGGGTTCTGGATAGCCACCTTCATGGCCGCCAGCGGATCACCCTGCTCGTAGTAGGTGGCATAGTCGAAGGGCAGGATCATGGCGCCGAACGGACCCTGGTTGGTCATGTCCTCGTACATCATGGCGTTGAAGGGCTTGAACGGGTAAATCCGGCTTTCGCCGTCCTCCATGGCTGCCCGCAGGTTCTTCTCGATCATGGCCCTGCGCTTTTCCAGCATCTCCGGCGAGAGCTGCGAGAGCGGCTGCGTGGCGGCCTTGACGTATTGATCCACATCCAGGCCCGGATAGGTCTGCTTCAGTTCCTCGGCCTTGGCGCGGACGGCGGCGATGATCTCCGGGTCGGTGATCTCGGCCATCTGCTGCATCAGCGGGTTGTAGCTGCCGTCGCCTTCGGGATTGCTGCCGAGCGCATTGGCGAGGAAGGTACCGTTGCCGTTGAACCACAGATAAATGATGCCGCGGCCCGGCTCACCGGACTTGTAGACATCGGTGAATTCCCACAGGCCCTCTTCCTCGTTCCAGGTGGGGTGCACCCAATCACGGAGGACGACGTTGTTGTCTTCCAGCTTTTTGATGTGGCACGTCTCGCAGGCGATGCGGGCGATGTGGCCGTTGAGCAGCGCGCGATGGTCGGAGGCGTTGTGCGGCGTCTTCGTGTGGCAGCTCTCGCAGGTGACGTCCTTATCGGGCAGGTCATTGGCCACCAAGTCGACGCCCATGCGCCCGCGCGGGATCTTGTGCCCTTCCGGCACATGGCAGTCCGTGCACTGGATGTTGGCGGCCGCGTGGGCGTCATGCTCCGGGCTGAAGGGGTTACCGCGCTTGGCGCCGGTGTGCAGGATGCGCTGGTGCTTCTCGCCAAGGCTCTTGGCGGCGACGTTGTGCACATAGGCGTCGCCGCCCATGTTGTGCTGGTGGCAGTTGAGGCAGTTCTCTTTCGTGGTCTGCCCCACCGTCAGCGCCGCACGCATGCTGCGGTCCTGGTTCCAGCGCGTGCCGTGATCGTCCTGGATGACATAGCGCTGGTTCATATCGTACTCGCGCGAATGACAGATGAGGCAGTCGATGCCCTGCTTCGCCGTCTGCGGCACATCGCCGACTGGCATCATCTTCTCGGTGGCGGGGTGATAATTGCCGCCGATGTGGCACTGCCCGCAACCCTCACTGCGCAGGACCGCCTGCTCGCCATTCGGGTCCGACGGTGCGGCGGCCACCGCCTCGATCGCCGTCCGCGGTGGCGCGGTGGTGGGCGCCGCGTGCGGCTGCGTCTCCACCAGTGCGGCCCAGCCGGTCCAGGAGAAGCTACCGGGAATGCCGCAGGCGCGGTTGATCTTGCCGACGGGAATCTGCCTGTTCTCCGGGGCGTTCACCAGGCGGCCGTCATAGCCGTAGGTGGAGAAGCCGCCGGCGGTGGTGCTCTGGAACTTGAAGTGCACGGAATTGACGATGTCGTGCAGGGTATCGACGGTCTCCAGGCTGCCGTCGCCGTGCTGCACCTGCATGGTCTCGTGGCAGGTGAGGCAGGTGGCCGGCCCCTCGTAGGTGCGGATGCCCGCCTCCCGGAAGTACTTGATGTGGCTGTAGTCCGTGTCCTCCATGAAGGAGGGCGTCTGCATCAGCATCTCGACCTTGAGGTCGCGGGCGAACGGATCCTGGTCCGTGGCGACGATGGCTTCGGCGCGGGCCAGGCGGGATTCCCTGGTCAGCTCCAGCGCCAACTGCTCGAACTCGGCGTCCGACAGGGTGTCGCTGTTCGGATAGGTGAGCGGGGCATTGGTGACGCCGGTATAGGCGTCGAAGGCCATCGGGTACACCAGCTTGTAGAGCAGATAGCCCACCGCGAGCACGGCGATGCCGATCAGCACCCAGCGGTCGGCCCGGGGCAGTTTGGCTTTGGCTTTGGCTTGTGCGGAGGTATTCATGGTCTGGCAAAAGTCCGGTTACGGCTCGGGCTGGTCTCGAAAGCTGTCCGATTTGCACGCCGCGGGTGTCGGCATCCGGCGATGGTCTACCTTGAGTCGGCGGCGCCTCCCCTGGCACCTCGCGCCTCGGCACGCGCACCTTCCCGGTGCCACCCCGTCACCATGGCCTTGAGGTTGGTGGTGGGCGTCTCGCCGGTGGTGATGATGTACACATGCACCACGAGGAACAGCAGCATCATCCAGGCCAGCAGCAGGTGGGCCATGGCCACCAGCCAGATGGTACCGACGCCGAACAGGGTCTCGGGCAGCTGCGCGGAGAACAGAAAGGCCCAGCCGCTGACGATCAACAGCGGCATGAGCAGGTACATGACGCCGACGTAGCTCAGGGTCTGCAGGGCGTTCAGCTTGTGCTCGGCGCTCACGTGGAACGGATGCGGCTCGTTCACGAAGATGCCGTAGACGTAGTAGCGCACCTGGCGGAACAGGTCCATCGGCAGGCGGCGCAGATCGATCAGGTAGTGCTTGCCGTTGCCGCCCACCAGGTTGCCCAGCAGAAAGGCAGCCCAGGACACCGTCAGCAGGATGCCGCTGGTGTTGTGCACTGGCACCGCGACGTCGAACGGGATCAGCCAGCCCAGGGCGAAATGCATACTGATGCCCGTCACCAGCGATACCAGGAACAGCAGGGCGTTCAGCCAGTGCCACAGCCGCAGCCAGACGGGGTAGAGATAGAGCGCGCTCATGCGGCCTCCTGCTCAGACGGCCGGGTCTTCTTGTGGGCAAGATACCGACCATAGCCGTGGGCGGCGATGCCGAGCACCATCAGCCCGACCACCGCGAGTCCGATGAGGTCGATGAGGGGGCTACGGCTCATGCCGATGACGTAGGCATCGTTGTAGAGGGCATGGGCGAAGAAGCCTTCCTGCTCGCGCTCCTGCGCTGCGCGGTGGACATACAGCTGCGCCAGCAGCTGCCCGCCCTGGCTGTGGCACTCGACGCAGTTCTGATTGCTGTCCCCGGCGCCGAGCAGCTCGTGTGAGGGGGCGTAGAGATCGCGCCCCGCCACCGGCGTATGGCAGTCGATGCAGCGTACCGAGGCCCAGTGCTGCTGCGGGCGGGGCAGCCACTCGTGCCCACGGGGCACCGGCGAGCGCAGCTCGGTGTGACAGTCCAGGCACAGATTGTTGTTGGCGGCCACCACCTGCGGCACCGGCGTGTCGTTGGGCAGCGGGCGGAACTCGTGCGGGTTGTGGCAAGAGAAGCAGCTGAAGGACTCGAGATCCTGCTCGGCATGGACACTGTTTTGGTACTGGATCGCAAAGGCGTCGAGCTTGGGCGGATGGTGGCGCTCGTCGCCCTGGTGCTGTTCGTGGCACTGCACGCATTGCAGGGCTTCATCGGCACTATTGGTGCGGTGCGGATAGTGCTTGTAGCCACGACCATGGCAATCGCGACAGCCGAGCTCGCGGTGGACCGAGCGCTCGTAGGCATCGCGATCGATGGAGAGGTTCACGATCTCCTGCGTGTCGCGGTCTCGGTAAGCCATGGTCTCCATCCAATGGCAGCGCATGCACGCTGGGCTGTCGCCGCTTGTGATGCCACTGGCGTGTGCCGCAGCGTCCTGCGCCGCGGCGACGCTCGCGCCCGGCGTCGCTGCGCCATCGATCGCGTAGACGGCGCCGGGCACCACCGAGACCGGCAGCGCCAGCAACAGACCAAGCGTCCAAGTAACCGCCTGGTGGTGGAGGTGATTCGGGATACCGCTCATCTGGGCCTACTCATGCTCTTTCACGGAATCTGGACCGGGCTCGACCGGCCGAGTTCACGCTACAGGGCACCATGAACTCAGATAATGATCCACGACAAAAAGCAAGCGCGGAAACGCCCGGGCGTGAGCCGGGCGATGCGGCCGCATCGACGGCATCGATTCGCCATTGATCCGAAACAAGTGGGCGTCGCCCGGCGCACGGCGACACCGACGGCGGCTCGCCTTCGGCTCGTGGCTCTCAGGGCGGGTCCGGGACCGCCTCAGGACTGGCCCAGGGTAGACTCGCGCCGGCGCTGGCCGCGGCGGCGGCGGCGCTGGATGAGCGTCAGCACGGGTCCCGACAGGGCATAGCCAACAAACAGCAAGAACAGCACGATGGGCGGATCGAGCACGACCAGGGCGAAGCCGAGCATCACCGCCACCAGCACCATGAAGGGGACCTGGCCCTGCAGATCCAAGAGCTTGAAGCTGTGATAACGGAAGTTGCTCACCATGAGCAGCCCGGCACCCGCAGTGAAGAGGGCCACCAGCAGGCCGACGCTGCCGCCGGCGATGTCGTTATCGACGCCGATCCACACGGAGGCGGCGATGATGGCCGCCGCCGACGGGCTCGGCAGGCCTTGAAAGTAGCGCTTGTCGGCAATGCCGATCTGAGTGTTGAAGCGCGCCAGGCGCAGTGCCGCGCCGGCGGTATACACAAAAGCCACGAGCCAGCCGAGCTTGCCGAGCCCGCCGAGCGCCCACTCATAGGCCACCAGCGCCGGCGCGACGCCGAAGGCGACCATGTCCGAGAGGCTGTCGAGCTCGGCGCCGAAGTCGGTCTGGGTGTTGGTCATGCGGGCGATACGCCCGTCGAATCCGTCCAGCAGCATGGCTGCGAAGATGGCGAGCGCAGCCGCCTCGAAGCGCCCGGCGTTGGCGGAGAGGATGGCATAGAAGCCGGCGAAAAGCGCCGCCGTGGTCACGAGATTCGGCAGCAGGTAGATGCCGCGCCGGCGCTGGTGTCCGCGGTCGGTCGTGCCCTGCCCGGGGCGAGCGCCGGTGAGCGCGGAATCAGGGGCGGGCGCCTCTGCGTGCCTGTTGTGAGTGGGCTCTGGCATCTGCGCTGGCACGACGATCACGGATAGTCCGACCGCCCCGGAAGGCGGCTGAGTTGTGGGATACGCCGCGCATCTCAACGCGGCTTGGCAGTCGATCCCGAGACCGGGGCATGTGTGCCGTCGTCGCACATCATCGTGGCCCGGCAAACACCTGCCGGGTGGCCGCTGGCGGGGTCTCGACGGCGGGCATGGACCGCTTGGCGCCGCCGGTCGGCGCCCAGGATAGCAGCATCGGACTCGGCGCCGGCGGCTTCGAGCGCCAGCCAAGCCGCCTGATACGCGTCGCCGCCGGCGGTTGCGATACGCAACCGGCAGTATAGTCGCATCGCGACGCTTGCCTCCAGCGCACAAAAGCAGTGCGCAAGTACCGTCGAGCCGCTGATTGCGCACCAGAAACGGTCATGCAATCTTTATTTTGACAATGCCGCTCAGCGCGTTTTAATGGGGGCGTGTGCATCGCCTCGGGCCATGCCCGGAGGCCGCGCGACGGCAGCCTAATGGGGGCCCTTCATGCAGCGAATCCGACCGGACCTGCCCAGCACCGACAAGCGCTGGAAATTGGTCAACGCCACCATGCGCCGCAACGGCTATGCCGGGCACGCGCTCATCGAGGCGCTGCACGCGGTGCAGGACGCCTTCGGCTTTCTGGACGAAGACGCCATGACCTTCGTCGCCGACTCCCTGGACCTGCCCCTCAGCAAGGTCTACGGCGTCGCCACCTTCTATCACCTGTTCATGCTGAAGCCCCAGGGCCGCCACGCCTGCGTGGTGTGCACCGGCACGGCCTGCTATATCAAAGGTGCCGGCGCCCTCATCGAGGGCATCGAAGAGCGCTTCGGCGCCGCCCCCGGCGAGACCACCGAGGACAAATCACTCTCCGTGCTCACGGCGCGCTGCGTCGGCGCCTGCGGCTTGGCGCCGGCGGTGGTGCTCGACGGCAACGTCATCGGCAAGCTCGGAGCCGAAGCACTGTGCGACCGGCTTGAGCAGGAGATCGCCGAATGAATCTCGACGACCTCGAAGACCTCGCCGCCAAGTACCGCGCCGACGCCGGTGACCACGACACCGAGGTGCGCGTATGCCTGGCCGCGAGCTGCCAGTCCTCCGGCGCGCAGCCGGTGTTCGATGCGCTGAGCGCCGGCTGCGACGATGGCGCCGCGGCCGCCCCCTGCAAGGTCAAGGGCGTGGGCTGCATGGGACTCTGCTCGGCGGGGCCGCTGGTGGCCGTGGCGGCGCCGGAAGCAGCGCTGGAGGCGGGCGTCATCTATCGCGACGTGAGCGCCGCCGACGCCCCGGATATCCTCGCCAGCACCGCACCTGGCGCGGCGCCGGTGGAGCGCCTGCGCTGCCCGAGCGACATGCCCTTCTTCGCGCGCCAGCACAAGATCGTGCTGCAGAACGCCGGCATCGTGGACCCGAACAGCTTCCGCGGCTACGTCATGGCCGGCGGCTATGCAGCCATGGTGCAGGCGCTGACCGAGATGACGGCCCAGGACGTCATCAACGAGGTCACCGCCAGCGGCCTGCGGGGACGCGGCGGCGGCGGTTACCCCACGGGCCTCAAATGGTCCACGGTGGCGAAGATGCCGGCCGGGCAGAAATATGTCATCTGCAACGCCGACGAGGGCGACCCGGGCGCTTTCATGGACCGCGCCATCCTGGAGTCCGACCCGCACCGGGTGCTGGAGGGGATGGCCATCGCCGCCTACGCCATCGGCGCCAACAAGGGCTACATCTACGTGCGCGCCGAGTATCCGCTGGCCGTGGAGCGCCTCAAGACGGCCATCCGCAAGGCCAAGCGCTCGGGCTTCCTCGGCAATCATATCTGCGAGACCCAGTTCAACTTCGACGTGGAGATCCGTCTCGGCGCCGGCGCCTTCGTCTGCGGCGAAGAGACGGCGCTCATGGCCTCCATCGAAGGCGGACGCGGCCAGCCCCGTCCGCGCCCACCCTACCCGGCGGAGTACGGACTCTGGGGCAGCCCAACGCTCATCAACAACGTCGAGACCTACGCCAACATCGCACCCATCGTCAGCCAGGGCGGCGACTGGTTCGCCGGAATCGGTACCGACAAGTCCAAGGGCACCAAGGTGTTCGCGCTCGCCGGCACCATCGTCAATACGGGCCTCATCGAGGTCGACATGGGCACCAGGCTCAGGGACATCATCTTCGCCATCGGCGGCGGCATCCCCGACGGCAGGGCCTTCAAGGCGGTACAGACCGGCGGTCCGTCCGGCGGCTGCGTACCGGAGGCGCACCTTGACATGCCGGTGGACTACGACAGCCTGAAGACGCTCGGCACCATGATGGGCTCCGGCGGCATGATCGTCATGGACGAGACCGCCAACATGGTGGACGTGGCCCGCTTCTTCATGGAGTTCTGCATGGACGAATCCTGCGGCAAGTGCGTCCCCTGCCGCGCCGGCACGCAGCAGATGCACGGGCTGCTCGAGCGCATCGCCAAGGCCGAGGCCAGCCGTGCCGACCTTGAGCTGCTGGAAGAGCTGTGCGACGTGGTGCAGGCCACCAGCCTCTGCGGCCTCGGGCAGACGGCACCGAATCCGGTGCTGTCGACGCTGCGATATTTCCGGCACGAGTACGAGGAGAAGCTCGGCTGAGCCGCACAAGCGCACCTCGCAAGGCAGACCATCAAGGGGCTGAGCTGATCGCTCCCCACTGACAGCAAAGAGTCCAGACTTAACCTCCGGACGAGGACACCCCATGCCCATCCGTGCCCAGCAACCCGACGTCAGCGTCGTCACGCTGACTATCGACGGCCAGGACCTCTCCGCCCGCGCCGACGAAACCATCATCGAAGTATGCCGGGAGAACAAGATCCCCATCCCCAGCCTGTGCTGGATGGACGGGCTGTCAGTCGTCGGCGCCTGCCGCCTGTGCGTGGTGGAGGTCGACGGCGGACCGCGCCTGCAGGCCGCCTGCGCCACGCGGGTGCGCGAGGGCATGTCGGTGCAGACCAACACCGACAAGCTCCAGCGCTACCGCCGCACCCTCGTGGAGCTGCTCTTCGCCGAGCGCAATCACGTCTGTGCCGTATGCGTCTCCAACGGCCATTGCGAGCTGCAATGGCTGGCGCAGACCTGCGGTGTGGACCACGTGCGCATGCCCTACCGCAACACCGGCTACAACGTGGACTCCAGCCACGAGATGTTCCGGATAGACCACAACCGCTGCGTGCTATGCACCCGTTGTGTGCGCGTCTGCGACGAGATCGAGGGCGCCCACACCTGGGACGTCATGGGCCGCGGCAGCGGCTGCCAGGTGGTCACGGACCTGGCCAAGCCCTGGGGCGAAAGCGACAGCTGCACCAGTTGCGGCAAGTGTGTGCAGGTATGCCCCACGGGCGCCCTGGTGAAGCAGGGCACTTCCGTCGGCGAGATGGTCAAAGACCAGCAGTTCCTATCCATCCTGGCGCGGCGGAGGAGCAGCCGATGAGCAGCGGCAACAACAAGGTCACGGTCGCCACCACCTGGCTCGACGGCTGCTCGGGCTGTCACATGTCCTTCCTCGACATGGACGAGCGGCTGGTGGATCTGGCCGCGCAGATCGACATCGTCTACAGCCCCTTCGTCGACGCCAAAACGCTGCCTGAGCAGGTGGATTTGGGCATCCTGGAAGGCTCTGTCAGCAGCGACGAGGACCTGCACAAGGCGCGTGAGTTTCGCGCCCGCTGCAAGGTGCTGCTGAGCCTGGGCGACTGTGCCGTCAACGGCAACGTCCCCGCCATGCGCAATCCCTTCAAGCTCGACGCCGTCATCGAGCGCGCCTACCGCGAGAACGTGGACCTCAATCCGCAGATTCCCACCGAGGGCGTGCCGCGGCTGCTCGCCACCGTGCGGCCGGTGCACGGTGTGGTGGACGTGGACATTTTCGTGCCCGGCTGCCCACCACAGGCGGACGCCATTCACTATGTGCTCACCGAGCTCATCGCCGGGCGCACCCCAGACCCCAGCCAAGTCACGCGCTTCGGCGCCTGATGGGCGCACGCCGGATGAGCACGCGCTCGCTGGGCAGGATGGCCGCGGAGACCAGAACCGCCAAGGGACATCCACCGCGGCGAGCCAGAGCGTCCTCGCGCACGCGGACTGAGCCCGCGACGCCTGCGGGCTCACACATCTTCAGTTTCTGAGCAATCATCGGGCCCAGCACCATGAGCCGCACCATCAGCATCGAACCGGTCACCCGCATCGAGGGCCATGCCCGCATCACGCTGCAACTGGCCGACACCGGCGAGGTGGAAGACGCCAAGTTCCACCTGACCCAATTCCGTGGCTTCGAGAAGTTCTGCGAGGGCCGCCCCTACCGCGAAATGCCGGCCCTCACCGCCCGCACCTGTGGCATCTGCCCGGTGAGCCACCTGCTCGCCTCCAACAAGGCCTGCGACGACCTGCTCGCGGTGACCATCCCGCCAACGGCGGAGAAGCTCAGGCGCATCATGAACCTGGCACAGCTGCTGCAAAGCCATGCGCTGAGCTTTTTCCACCTCAGCTCTCCGGACCTGCTGCTCGGCTGGGACTCCGACCCCAAGGACCGTAACATCTTCGGTGTCATGCGCGCCGATCCGCAACTCGCGAAGAACGGCATCCGCCTGCGACAGGTGGGCCAGACCATCATCGAGATCCTGGGCGGGAAAAAGATCCATCCCACCTGGGTCGTGCCCGGCGGCGTCAACGAGGCGCTCACGGTGGACAAGCGCGACGCCATGCTCGCCATGCTGCCGGAGGCGCTCACCATCGCCAAGGACACCTACGCCTTCTTCAAGACCCTGGTGCCCAAGTTCCGGGACGAAGCGCGTCACTTCGGCACCATGCAGACCATGTTCCTGAGCCTGGTGTCGCCGGAAGGGGCTCTCGAGCACTACGACGGTTTCCTGCGCCTCAAAGACGCGGATGGGCGCATCGTCGAGGACAAGGTGCCGCCGCAGGACTACCCGCGGATCATCGGCGAGGCGGTGGAAGACTTCAGTTACATGAAGTTTCCCTACTACAAGCCACTCGGCTATCCCGGGGGCATCTACCGCGTCGGACCGCTGGCCAGGCTCAACAACGCCGACACCTGCGGCACGCCCTTCGCCGATGTGGCGCTGGCGG
This sequence comes from uncultured Thiohalocapsa sp., assembly GCF_913062725.1. Taxonomy (GTDB): domain Bacteria; phylum Pseudomonadota; class Gammaproteobacteria; order Chromatiales; family Chromatiaceae; genus Thiohalocapsa. Next base: position 27,527 of record NZ_CAJXWY010000003.1, on the reverse strand, counting down.
AATTTCGCACGCTGCAGGAAGACGCCGGCCCCATCGCCTCCAGCTTCCATTACCACTATGCGCGGCTGGTGGAGATCATCTTCGCCATCGAGAGCATGCAGCGGCTGCTGAAGGATCCGGCCATTCTCGACCCCCGCGTGCGCGCCCGCGCCCGGGGTAACAAGAGCGAGGGCCTGGGCGTGTCCGAAGCCCCCCGCGGCACCCTGATGCACCACTACAAGATCGATGACGCGGGCCTCATCACCTGGGCCGATCTCATCATCGCCACCGGCCACAACAACCTCGCCATGAACCGCAGCATCAAGGAGGTCGCCGACGCCTATGTGGACGGCACGGATGTGAAAGAGGGCATGCTGAACCGCGTCGAGGCCGTCATCCGCTGCTACGACCCCTGCCTGTCCTGCGCCTCCCATGCCTTCGGCCAGATGCCGATGGTGATCGATATTCAAAGATCAGATGGGAAGGTGCTGCGGCAGATCACCCGCGATTGACGTCATGAGCATAGCGTGGGCAGGCGCCGCCGGTGGCGCAAGGCCGAGCCAGTGCATGCGCCGGCACCCGCGCCGGTCGGGCCGTGCCCGTCTGTAACCACGTCACGGCGCGCACCCGCACTCACGCTTGCACGCCCGGCGGGCTTGCCGCCGGTGCGGCGCGCCGCGCACGCGACCATGCACACCCTGATCATCGGCTACGGCAGCCCCATCCGCGGCGATGACGCCCTGGGGCCACTGCTTGCGGACCGCATCGCCGAGCAAGTCGCCGGCGGCGGCTGGACGCCGGACACCGACGTCCAGGCCCGCCACATTCTCACGGCAGAGCTCGTCGCCGACCTGGCACAAGCCGCGCGCGTGATCTTCATCGATGCCGCCGCCGACACCGCGCCTGGTGCGCTCCGCACGCGCCAGCTCCACCCCGATGCCACCGCCCTGTCCACCATGGCCCACTTCCACGACCCGCGGGAGCTGCTCGCCTGGTGCGAAGGGCTCTACGGCAGCGCCCCGGAGGCCTGGCTCGTCTCAGTGGGCGGCGCCGCCTGGGACTATGGCCATTTCGACCTCAGCCCCGCGGTGCAGGCGGCACTGCCGGCGGCGCTGGATGCGGTGCGCGCGCTCTGCATCCGCCAGCCTGCATCGACTCACGGTTGAGACCAAAACAACGGGGACCGTCCCCTCGAGACCGGGCGGTCGCCGCCGGTTGGCAGCAATCACGGACCGCGGCGGCGCATGCGCGCCGTTGCCTCACCCCCCCGGCAGCCGGAGTGCCCGCCGGCGCGCACGGCGGCCCGGCTCCATGGATCAGGCCGCGTTGTGCGCGCGCCAAAGCGCTTGTGCCCGCATGGCAACGCCGGATCTGCCATCATCAGCGACGGCTTATCGATCCAACCTGCCGGAGATTCCCCCATGAGCACCACCCAAGCCATCGATGACCCTCTCTTCAAGCCGCTCCAGGCCGGCGAGCTGCGGCTGGCGAACCGCATCGTGCTCGGGCCCCTCACCCGCTCGCGGGCGCAGCAGCCCGGGGATGTGCCCGGACCGCTGAACGCCGAGTACTACGCCCAGCGTGCGGGCGCCGGCCTCATCGTCTCCGAGGCCACCAACATCTCCCAGGTGGCCATGGGCTATGCCCTCACCCCCGGCATCTTCACCGACCAGCAGGTGGCCGGCTGGCGACTGGTGACCGACGCCGTGCATGCCGCCGGCGGGCAGATGGTGCTGCAGCTCTGGCACTGCGGGCGCATGTCCCACGAGGCCCTGCACCCGGGCATTGCGCCCATGGCGCCGTCCGCGGTGTCCTGTGATGCCTGCCAGGTGTTCTATGTGGATGATGCGGGCCAGGGTGGCCTGCGGCCCGTCTCGCCGCCCAAGGCCATGACAAAGGCCGACATCGACGCTACCATCGAGGACTATGTCACCGCCAGCCGCAACGCCATGGCGGCGGGCTTCGACGGCGTCGAGGTGCACAGCGCCAACGGCTATCTGCTGCACGAGTTCCTGGCCAGCAATACCAACCAGCGCACGGATGCCTACGGCGGCAGCGTGCAGAACCGCTCGCGCATGCTGTTCGAGGTGATGGACGCGGTGCTGGGCGAGGTGCCCGCCGGGCGGGTGGGCGTGCGTATCTCGCCGCTGTTCAAGCTGAACGGCATCGATGATGCCGACCCGGCTGCGACCTTCGGCCATGTCTCGGCGCATTTGAGCGAACGCGGCATCGCCTACCTGCATGTGGCCGACACCGACGTAATGCGGGGCGCCGAGCCCACGATGGCGCAGATGCTGCCATTCACCCGCGGCAAGTTCACCGGCGTGGTGATGCTGAACGGCGCCTACACGCCCGAGCGGGCCCGTCGGGCCATTCAGCATGGCGATGGCGATTGCATCGCCTTTGGCCGGCTCTTTCTCGCCAACCCGGACCTGCCCGCGCGCATCCGCCAGAACGGCCCCTACAACGAGCCCAATCCGGCCACATTCTATGGCGGCGGCGCCGAGGGCTACACGGACTACCCCGCCCTCGACGACTGATCACCGGCGGTGCCGGGGCGTCGGCAGACGCCCCGGCCAACTGGCGCACCGGCGCGGATTACTCATCCAGGCCGTTGCGCCAATCCTGATCCTCCTTGTCGAACAGACGGGTGGCCTCGGTGGGTCCCCAGCCACCGGCCTCATAGGTGTGGATGTAGTCCCGCTCGGTGGCCCAGAGCTTGAGTACCGGGTCGACCACCCGCCACGCATGCTCCACCTCGTCGGCGCGCAGAAAGAGTGAATGGTCGCCCGACAGCACGTCCAGGATCAGCGCCTCGTAGGCATCGATCTGGTCACGGCCGATGGCGCAGGTGCTGGCATCCAGCCGTTCGGTCTGGGTGCGCATGGTCAGCCCCGGCTGCTTCACCAGCAGCTCCAAGCGCATGCACTCGTTGGGCTGGATGTTCAACAGCAGCCAGTTGGGCTTCAGCTGCTCGATGGGCGTATCGCTGAAGAGCTGCTGCGGCGGATGACGGAAGCGGATGGCGATGAGCGAGCGCGACGCCCCCAAGCGCTTGCCGGTGCGCAGATAGAAGGGCACGCCCCGCCAGCGCCAGTTGTCGATATAGAGCTTGAGCGCGGCGTAGGTCTCGGTGCTGCTGCGCGGGTCCACACCCGCCTCTTCCAGGTAGCCCGGCACACGCTCGCCATTGCTCTCGCCGGCCCGGTACTGGGCGCGGAAGGCTTGGGCATGCACCGCCTGACGCGGAATGGGCCGGATGGAGCGCAGCACCTTGACCTTTTCGTCCCGCAGGGCCTCGGCGTCCATGCTCGGCGGCGGCTCCATGGCCACCAGGGTCAGCATCTGCAGCAGATGGCTCTGGATCATGTCGCGCATGGCGCCGACGCCGTCGTAGAACCCCGCACGACGGCCGATCCCCTTGTCCTCGGCATGGGTGATCTGCACGTGGTCGATATAGTTGCGATTCCACAAGGGCTCGAGCAGCAGGTTGGCGAAGCGAAAGACCAGCACGTTCTGCACCGTGCTCTTGCCCAGATAGTGATCGATGCGATAAATCTGCGCCTCGCGGAAGTGCCGTTGCAGCCGCTCGTCCAGAATCTCAGCGCTCTCCAGGTCATAGCCGAAGGGCTTTTCCACCACCAGCCGGGCCGATCCGTGCTCCGGGCGGTGCAGGCCGCGGGCGGCGAGACGATCGGCTACCTCGCCGTAGTGCGCCGGCGCAATGGCGAGATAGAACACCAGATTCGGCGCAAAACCCTCGCTGTCGCCATCATCCCGGGATGCTGCGCACAGGCGCTGGGCCAAACGCTCGAAGCCGGCATCGTCCTGGAGATCGCCCGCAACGAAGTGCAGCCGCGCCATCAGGCGCTCCAGCACCTCGCCCTCCAAGCGTTGGCGCAGCTGCTCGGCGAGGATCTCGCGGACCTCGCCGCGCCATTGGTCATCCGACCAGTCGCGGCGACCGAAGCCAATCACCCGCATCGACGGGGCCAGATGCCCGCCGCGCTCCAGCTGGTAGAGCGCGGGCAACAGCTTTATTTGCGAGAGATTACCGGTGGCGCCGAAGATGACCAATGTGCAGGATGCGGACATGGCAGGCTCCTGAAGTTCGATAGGCGTCGTGCATTACCTGAACTTTGTGCTAGCTTGACCGAACGAAAGCTCAGGGGCCGCCCGAGCCAACCCTCCGGGGATTCCCCCATAGTGGCACCGATTGCAGGCGAGCGCTGGATCAGCCCGCCGCCGCGCATGGTGCCGTGGGCGCCCGGGCAGGGCGTACGCCGCGCCACATGCCGGCGGACGACATCGGGCGCCGCCCGATGCACGGACAACGCCCCTGACTGCGAGCCGCGACTCGACCCCGCTAACACTCACAACTTGCGCCGACAGCCATGGATCACAACACAATGCATCCTGAGCCGGACCCAAGTGGTTACAGTATCCTGATCGCAAGCAGCGAGGCCCATCCGCTGGTGAAGACCGGCGGGCTCGGCGATGTCGCAGCCAGCCTGCCCATGGCGTTGCGCGAGCTCGGCCACGATGCCCGACTCATCTTGCCCGCCTATCCTAGTGCAAAAAAGCTGGTACGCGAGCTGAAGCCCCTCATGGAGCTGCGCATACCGGGCATTGTCGGCCAGGCCCAACTCTACGGCGGCCTGCTGCCGGACCGGGATCTGCCCGTCTACCTGGTGGACGCGCCGGCTTACTTTTGCCGCGAGGGCAACCCCTACACCGATGTCAGCGGCCGTGATTGGGGCGACAACGCCGAACGCTTCCTGCTGTTCAGCCGGGTCGTCGCCCATGTCGCCATGGGTCTGCCGCCACTCAACTGGCGCCCGCACGTGCTGCACTGCAACGACTGGCAGACCGGGCTGGCACCGGCCCTGCTGATCGACAAGGACGAGCGCCCGGCAACGGTGTTCACGATTCACAACCTCGCCTACCAGGGCCTTTTCGACCGCAGCACCTTCGATCGGCTGCACCTGCCGGCGGCCCTGTGGTCCGTCAGCGGGCTCGAGTTCCACCAGCGCATGTCCTTCATCAAGGGCGGCATCGTCTTCTCGGATCGGGTCAACACCGTGAGCCCCAGATACGCAGACGAGGTCCGCACCCAGCGCTTCGGTTGCGGGCTCGACGGCCTGCTGCGCCAGCTGGGCGGGCGCTTCCGCGGCATCCTCAACGGCATCGACTATCGGGTTTGGAATCCCGCCGCCGACCCGGCTCTGCCACAGGCCTACGATGCCGAGCACGTGCACCTGAAGGCCGAGAACAAGCTGGAGCTGCAGACGCTGTTCGGGCTGCCCCGGGACGAGCACGCGTTCGTGCTCGGCCACGTCGGCCGTCTGGTGGAGCAGAAAGGGGTCGACCTGATCATCGACATCCTGCCGCGACTGGTGGCCGCCGGCCGGGTGCAGCTGGTGATGCAGGGGGCCGGCGACCGCGCGCTGGAGCAGGCCCTGCAGGAGGCGGCCGCGGCACACCCCAACCACGTCAGCGTGCATGTGGGCTATGACGAGATCCGCGCCCACCTGGTCGAGGCGGGGTGTGATGCCTTCCTGATGCCCTCGCGCTTCGAGCCCTGTGGACTCAATCAGATGTATAGCCTGCGCTATGGCACCGTGCCCATCGTGCACAACACCGGCGGACTCGCGGACACCGTACTGGACGCCAGTGATGCGGCGCTGGCCGCCGGCACCGCCAACGGCTTTCTGTTCAACGATCCCAACGCCGACGGCCTCTGGTATGCGGTGGAGAAAGCACTGCACATGCACCGCGAGCAACCGACGCAGTGGCGCGCCCTGATGCTCGCCGGCATGCGCCAGGATCTCAGCTGGCAGGCCAGCGCCCGCCACTACGCGGCGTTCTATGCCGAGGCCATCGCCTGCCGCGAGCACCAGCCCGCGGCGGCCATGGCCTAATGACCGCCGGCCCCGGCTGTACGGTGCCTGTGCGGACGGCGATCAGGTGTCCTGCGGGTAACAAGTCGCTCGCCCCTGTCGTGCTCACCCGGCCGAGCGCCAGTTACGGGCGTGCCCTGGCGGGCTGCGACCCGAAGCCGTCGCGCCCATCGCGCAGCAGCCGTCAGCGCTCTTCCATGCGCGAGCGCTCGGTCTCCGCCGCGTCACGCATCGGGGGAGAGGCCATTGGTACGACGTGCCCCACTCGCCTCGGCCTGACGCGCCCCCTCGATGGCCAGCACCAAGCGGTTGGTCGGCTCAGCCGTCGTGCGGAGGTGGGTGTGGTATCAACCATCGCGTGAAACACCTGCTCGGCGCTGAGCTTGTGCTCGAACAGCGCCTCCCGCTCGGGACACAGCGCCCGCGCTGCCCAAAGCCCCGCGCTCAGGGGATGTCAGTGCCGGGGAGACCCGCACCCCGTCGCTGGAGCACACCAGGGAGCCCGGCCAGTTCCTTCTGCCGCGAAGTCCAGCCGCGCGCGGGGCGGCGCGCGGGTCATTGTGCGGGGACGCAGAGGCGATGCCCATCCGCGAGTTGACGGACCTCGATCGGAACCCCGTAGACCCGGCTCAAGAGGGCGCCGGTCAGAGTCGCATCCGGACACCCCTGCGCCTGCGTCTGGCCGTCGGCCAGCACGAGCACGTCGGTGCCGCAGGCGAAGGCGTGGTCCGGATTGTGCGTCGAGAGGATGACACCGAGACCGCGTGCCGCGAGCCGCCGCACCAGCGCGAGCAGCAGCATCTGATTGCCGAAGTCGAGACTCGCCGTGGGCTCGTCCATGACGATCAGTGGCGCCTGCTGCGCCAGCGCCCGGGCGATCAGCACCAGTTGGCGTTGGCCACCGCTGATGCGGCTGTAGTCGCGTCCGAACAGGTGGCCGATGCCGAGCAGGGCCAGGGCCTCCTGCGCCTGCGCATGATCGTTGTGGCCCGGCCCCGAGAACAGGCCGCGATGGGCGGTGCGACCCATGAGCACCATGTCGTGCACGCTGTAGGGGAAGACGGCGGCGTGTGCCTGTGGCACATAGGCGATGCGGCGGGCGATCTCGGCGCGCGCCAGGTGGCGCAGCTCTTCACCATCGAGGGCGATGCGACCGCCATGGCGCGGCAGCAGGCCGAGCAGGGTCTTGAACAGCGTGGTCTTGCCACAGCCGTTGGGACCGAGCAGGCAGAGCACCTCGCCCGGGCCGACGCGCAGGCCCAGGTTGCTGCCGACGCGTTGCCGGCGGTAACCGAACGCCAGTGCGTGGGTCTGCAATTCCATGGTGTCGGATACGACGGCCGCCGACCGCGGCCTCACCAGCCGCGGCGGCCGCTGGCGAGCAGCCAGACGAACACCGGCGCGCCGAGGCATGCGGTGAGCACCCCGAGCGGCGTCTCGGTCTCGGCCAGGGTGCGTGCCAGGGTGTCGACCGCCAGCATGAACCCGGCGCCGATCAGCATCGCGGTTGGCAGCAGCCGATTGAAGTTGGGCCCGACCAGCAGGCGCGCGATATGTGGAATGACCAGACCGACCCAGCCGATGACGCCGGCGATGGCGACGATGCTCGCCGTCATCAGGGTCGCCGCAGCAATGAACAGCAGCCGCAGCCGGCGTGGATCGACGCCGAGGGCGGCGGCCTCCTCGTCGCCGAGGCTCATCAGATTGACCCGCCAGCGCAGCAGCACCAGCGGGACCAGCGCGACCAGCACCAGCGGCGCTGTGGCGAGCACGTCCGCGGCGCGGACACTGGCGAGGCTGCCGAGCAGCCAGAAGGTGATGGCTGGCAACTGATCGTAGGGATCGGCGAGGATCTTCAACAACGACAGGCAGGCACCCGCGAGGGCGCCGAGGACGATGCCGGTGAGCACCAGCACCAGGGTGGGTTCATGGCCACGCACGGCGCTCGCCAACAGATAGACGATCGCCACGGTCGCGAGTCCGCCGACGAAAGACAGCCCCTGGATCGCCGGGACCGGCAGCGACAGGAAGATGCCGAGCACCGCGCCCAGGCCGGCGCCGCTGGAGACGCCGAGCATGTCCGGCGAGACCAGCGGGTTGCGGAACAAGCCCTGGTAGACGGCACCGGCGGCGGCCAGGGCGGCGCCGGCGAGCAGGGCCGCGGCAACCCGCGGCAACCGCACCGAGAACAGCACCGTGTCGGTCGCCGCCAGGGCCGGATCGATGCGCCCGGTGAGCCGCTGCGCGAATGCCTGGATCAGCTGCGTCGGGCTGATGCTGTAGGGGCCGATCAGTGCGGCGGCGATCGCCAACAGCGAAACCAGCATCACCAGCAGCACCAGGGTGCGCTGCAGGCTCAGTTCGGCGGGTGACCCTGGGTCCATTGGAGCAACTGCTCGAGTGTGTTGTCGTCGAGGTCGACGTGGTAGAAGCGACGGTAGAAGGCGCGGGTCTCGGCGCGCAGATCCATGGGCATCTGGTCGGGGTAGAACAGGCTCGCGAGCCATTTCAGGCCGATGATCCGGTTCAGCGACGGCGGCCGGTCGATCCAGCCGAAGGGCACGAGGGGGCTCAGGAAGACGCGCTGGCGCTGCACCGCCTCGATACCGGCCCACAGGGGATCGCGCCAGACGCCACGGTAGAAGTTCGGGTCCCAGGTGATGATGGTGTCCGGGTTGGCGACTATGACCTGCTCCACCGACACCTGCACGATGCCGCGGCGCAGCGAGGCGTCGCCGGGATCGGCGACGTTGCGACCGCCGGCACGTTCGATGATCTCGGTGTTGATCGAGCCCTTCAGGCCGGTTTCGAGTCCGTTCGGGCCGCGCGCCATGTAGACCCGGGGGCGCTCGCGCTCGGGGATGGTCGCCAGCACGTCGTCGAGGGTCGTCAACAGGGCCTCGACCTCGCTGGCCCGGGCTTCGCCGCGGTCGCCGACCCCAAGGATGTCGCCGACCAGACGCAGGGCCGCCGGCGTCTGCTCGAAGCGGCCATCGATCAGCAGGTACGGAATGCCGGTCTGCGCCTGCACCTGATCGGCCAGCGACACGTAGGTGGCGTTGACGGCGCCGAAGTCGATGATCAGGTCGGGCCTGGTGCGCAGCATCACCTCCAGATTGGTGGTATTGCCGCGCCCGGTGAGGCGGCCGGTCTCCGGCAGGTCACGGGTCGCCGGTGCCAGGTAGGGCCGCTCGTCCTTACGCGGTGCCCGTGGCCATCCGGTGAGCTTGTCCGGCGCCAGCACATAGACCAGGATCGAGGCCGGCGGGCCGGCGGCGTAGACCCGCTCGATCCGCTCCGGTATCGCGACTTTGCGCCCGGCAGAGTCTTCGATCAGACGCGCGGCTTCGGCACCGAACGGCAGCCAGCAACAGAGTGCGAGTAGCCAGCAGCGCAGCCGGCGATGCCGGGCTGCAGCGCCGCGCCTGTGACAGGCGTGGCGGTTGCATCCGCGGCCCTGGTCCATCCTTGCGATTCTTCGGAGCATCATGATTGAGTGCACGCAATCGGTTGAGGGGCAGCATTGGCAGCATCACACCCGGGGCGGTGAACGTCGGGATCGGCATCGCGGCGGTACCCCGGGTGCTGCTTACGGTGATCATCGCCCGGTTGTTGGTTGTTGGTTGTTGGTTGTTGGTTGTTGGTTGCGGGCCTCGGCCTGCAGGTCCGCCAGGAGGCCGACGCCGTGATCGAGGCATGAGGCATTGGACGTGATGACCGGCGTCGATCACCGATCACCGATCCATCGTCGGTCGCGGTCACTTTGGCGGCCAGGGACCTTCGTAGTTCGGATAGAATAATTGCTGGCCATCGACCTGATAGGACGCGATCGCGGCCTGTCCCTCGGGGCCGAGCACCCAATCGATGAAGGCCTGACCCGCATCGACCTTGACATTGGGATGACGTGCGGGGTCGACCAGGATGATGCCGTATTGATTGAACAGTCGCGGGTCACCCTCGACCAGGATGCGATAGTCGCCCTTGTTCTTGAAGTTGATCCAGGTGGCGCGGTCGGTCAGCGAATAGGCGCCCATGCCGACGGCGGTGTTGAGTGTGGCGCCCATGCCCGAGCCGGTCTCGCGGTACCAGCCGCCACTGGCGTTGGCTGGATCGACGCCACTGGCCTGCCACAGCGCCAGTTCTTTCTTGTGGGTGCCGGAATTGTCGCCACGCGAGGCGAAGACGCTGCCGGATGCGGCCAGCTCCGCGAGCGCGGCGGCGGCGTCCTCGGTATTACTAAGACCGGCCGGATCGGCGTCTGGGCCGACGATGACGAAGTCGTTGTACATGACATCGAAACGGGCGACACCATAGCCTTCCTCGACGAACTTCTCCTCCGCCGACTTGGCATGCACGAGCAGCACGTCACCGTCTCCGTTCTGCGCATTCTTGATCGCCTGCCCGGTACCGACGGCGACGACGTTCACCTGGATACCGGTCTTCGCCGTGAACTGGGGCAGGATATGATCGTACAGCCCCGAGTTCTGGGTCGAGGTGGTGGACTGGACCAGGATGGCCTCCTCCGCCAATGCCTGGGCACCACCGATCAGGGCAGCGAACAGCACGATGGCCCGTGCCGGAGTGAACAGTCGTCGACGGTGGTTGTGCATCATGAGGGTATCTCCCGTGGTGGTGTCGCGCAGCCGGGTTGCGCGTGTGTTGGTCAATGCGGGACGAGGCGTCCCGCCAGATAATCGCCCGCCGCGGCGGATGCCGGGTTGGCGAAGAACTGGTCGGCCCTGGTCTGTTCCGCGATCCGCCCGCATTGCAGGAAGATCACCTCGTCCGCCAGTCGCCGGGCCTGGCCGAGGTCGTGGGTGACGAACAGGATCTTGGTGCCGCGTGCCTTGGCGCGCAGCACGATGTCCTCGATCGCCTGGGTCGAGGCCGGGTCCAGGCTCGCGGTCGGTTCATCGAGGAACAACACCTGCGGCCGCAGCGCCAGCGCGCGCGCCAGGCTCAGTCGCTGCTGTTCGCCTCCGGACAACAGCCGTGCCGGCTGTCGCGCCTTGGCGCCGAGGCCGACTTCCGCCAGCAGCTGCTCGGCGTCCCTGTCACTGTCACCGCCCCTGAGCCGGAGCGCGAAGCGCAGGTTGGCGATCACCGACCGGCGCAGCAGCACCGGCCGTTGGAACACCAGCGCCTGGCGTCGGCGGACAGCGATGTCCTGTAGCCGCCCACCCCAGCGGACCTCGCCCTGGGTTGGCCGCAGCAGCCCATGCAGCAGCCGCAGCAGCAGGCTCTTGCCGGCGCCATTGGCCCCCATGATCAGGCTCAGCCCCTGCGCCGCGATGCGCAGATCGATACCATCGATCAAGCGCCGCTCGCCGACCTGGTAGACGAGCCCGCGGGCCTCGCCGAAGGCCGCCGCGGTCGCCTCAGGCGAAGGCATGGCGGGATGCCGTCAGCCGCAGGCTCATCACCGCCGCATTGATGCCGAGGGCGATGCTGATCAGCACCATGCCCAGCGCCAGCGCCAAGGCCAGTTCGCCCTTGGAGGTCTCCAGCGCGATGGCGGTGGTCATCACCCGGGTCAGGTTGGCGATGTTGCCGCCGACGATGATGACCGCGCCCACCTCCGCGATCGCGCGACCGAAGCCGGCGAGCGCGACCGTCAACAGGCCATAGCGCGCGTCCCAGAGCAGCGCGCGCACGCTCTGCAGCGGCGACAGGCAAAGCGATTGAAACTGTTCGGCATACTCGTCGTGCAGCTGCTCGATCAATTCGCGCGACAGCGCGGCGATGATCGGCGTGATCAGGACCGCCTGGGCGAGGATCATCGCCGTTGGCGTGTAGAGCAGCCTGAGCCAACCGAGCGGACCGGCGTTCGACAGCAGCAGGTAGATCGCCAGTCCAACGACCACCGGCGGCAGCCCCATCAGCGCGTTCATCAGCACCAGCACGGCGGAGCGGCCCCGAAAGCGGGTGATGGCGATCAGGGCCCCGAGCGGAAACCCGACCAGGCAGGCGATCACGACCGCGCTCAGGCTGACCCGCAATGACAGCAGCACGATCTCGAGCAGCTCGGGGTCGAGTGACAGGACCAGTCCGAAAGCCAGGCCGAAAGCACTGCCGAAGTCTTGCATAGGGTCGCCGCCGGGCCGCAGCCCGACACGGGCGCGGTCTTGGGGTGGATCATGGGTTCCGGGCAATCGCCTGCTGCGGCGATCGCATCCTGGGCCTAGCGCCGCAAGCCCCCGGGGAGGCTCGGCGCAGACGCCGTCTGGCGGCGATGAAGCAAGGTGTGGGCCAGTTCTGTCGTGGGAGAGGATGCGGTCGCGCAGGCATCGGGTGCTGGCCCCGGCCACCCACCGGAACCTATTGTTGATGCGGGCCAGGCGCCTGCGCGTGGGCGCGACGGACACCGCCTGCGGCCTCAACGGGTGTCGGGATGCGGGAACAGAAACGACCGGTGAGGTAAAGAATCGCCCACCCCCGGGAAAAAAGTGCGTCATTCTGACCTGGCATGACGCTGGGCCATGGCCCCACATCCACATCGATCCGTCGCACGGGCCATGTTGTGTGCCGCGCGATCGGTGCCGCCGGCGAGCTCCCTGCGGGCGGCGACGCGGATGGTCGTCGAGTGCGTGCCAGGCCCGGGTCGGTGATCAGCGAATGGCGACCCACCGGGGCAGGGCGCGCTGTATCGGCGACCATTCATTCGAAGACCGCAACTGTGGCAAACGCGGGCTTGGTCGGAAACAAATCCGAAATCGAGAGCGATATCGCCCTTCAAGGCCGCGTCGGTCTCTGCTCTAATAGCCAAATGACGACCGGGGCCTCACAGCATGACGAAGCGGGGCCCAGCGCATGCTTCGACACGGACCCGGGGATGTCCATGAACAAGCCGATTGGCGGTGATCGCCGCGATTTCATCAAACTGTGCAGCAGTGCCGGTGTTGCCCTTGCCTGCGGCGGGGCCGCCGCCCTGGCGGCCCCGCAGGCACCCGCGCAGGCCTTTCCACGCGCGCTTTTGGTGGATACCCAGGGCGAGCCGCTGCGCCCCGAGGCACTGCCGTCGGGGCAGGCGCAGATCTTCTTCTACCCCTATCGCTCGACACCCTGTTTCCTGCTCGATCTCGGTGAGGCCTTGCCCGGCGGCGCCGAACTGCAGACCGAGACCGGCGTTCCCTATCGCTGGCAGGGCGGCGTCGGTCCAAACCGCTCGGTGGTCGCCTTCTCGGCGATCTGTGCGCACAAGCTGACCCACCCTTCCCCCATGGTCAGCTTCATCGGCTATCGCGAGCAGCCGGTCGGATTCGTCAACCGGGCGCAGCAGGTCGAGCGCCGCGGGCATGTGATCCAATGTTGCTCGGAGCACAGCCTCTACGATCCGAAGCGCGGTGCGGCGGTCATCTCCGGGCCCGCCCCCCAGCCCCTGGCGGCGATCGAACTGGCCTTCGTCGATGGTGCCTTCCATGCCACGGGCGTCTATGGCGGGGACCTGTTCGCGCGCTACTTCGAGCAGTTCGGCGATCGCTTGCAGTTGGAGTACGCCGGCGACGGCTACGCCGAGCCGGCGGGCGAGCAGTGCGTGGTGCAACCGATGGAGGGCTACACACGTAACCTGATCCGTTGCGGTTAGTGCGAAGGCGAGGACCGCGACCCGAGGTCGGCCAGCGCTCCTGGTGCCCGGGGTGGTGCCACGGGTCGCGCCAATGACGACGCCCGGGGCCGGGGCGGCTGGCGCGATCGGGCGCGGGCACGCTGTTTGCCCTTACGCCGCGGGCAGGCGCCGGCGCAGTGTCCGTGACCGTGCCCGCGCCCATGCCCGTAATCGTGCCGTCTGCCGGCGGCTCAGTCGGGGTCGATACGCTGGACGATGGCGATGGCGCGCGGTGTTCGCCCGGCGAAGTCGGCCCGATCCGGATCGCCGCCCAGGCGCCGCAGCAGTCGGAAGGTGCTGGCGTTGCCGGCGGCGGCCGCCAGATGCAGCGCCGTCTGTCCACTGGCATTGATGGCATGGATGTCGGCGCCGCCGGGCCCGGCGAGCAGTTCCACCAGGGCGTCGCGGCCGAGGTCGGCGGCCCGCATCAATGGCGTCCAGCCATAGACATCGCGCACATCCACCTCGGCCGCTGCGGCGAGCAACAGCCGGGCGGCCTGTCGATGCCCCTTGGCGGCGGCCATGGTCAGTGCGCTCCAACCGTTGCTGGCCCGCCGCCGCACATCGGCGCCGTGCGCGAGCAGGGTCGCGACGATCGCGGCATCGCCGCGCCAAGCCGCATAGAGCAGTGCCGTCGCCTGCTTGTGATTGGCTGCGTTGACGTCGGCGCCGGCGCGCAGCAGGCGTCGCAGCAGTTCCGGATCGCCGCCGGCGGCTGCCGCCATCAGCGCAGTCTTGCCGTCGCGGCCCGGTTGGTCGATGTCGCCGTCAAGCGTCGGCAGCAATCGCGTCAGGGTCTCGGTGTCGTTGGTGTCGATCGCGGCACGCCATCGCTGGGCGTGGCGTCGCGCCGCCTCACCCGTCGCCGGTGGGGCCTGACCGACCTCGGGCCGGCTCCCCGTCGCATCGATGCCGGCGTTGGTTTGGACGCGGACCGGGGACGTCAACCCCTGGCTGGAGTCGGTCGGCGCCATGGTCGCGGCCGGCCCGGGTGCTGGCGTTGCCAAGGTGGCACCAGGGACCGTCAGCAGTAGCCCGACCAAGACGCTGATCAGGTGCCGCGTGCGGTCGGCAGCCACAGCCGCAGCCGGCCGACACCGGCCGCGAGTCACCTCAAGGCTCATGTTCCGGGTCGCTGCCGAACATGCGAAGCTGGCTGTGATCGAGCGGGTTCGGCGCCGGCTGCAGGCGGTGGACGTTCTCCTGGATGTCGCCATCGCGCCATTCGCGTTCGAGCAGCAACTGGGTTCCGACCGGCAGCACCGCCAACGACAGCGCATAGGCGATTTCGTCCTCGGCCACCGGCAGTGCCGCGCCCAATCCGGGTGCACCCAGACGCTGCACCATCGCCAACGCCAGTTGCAACCGCAAACCGTCCAGTTCCGCCTGGTCGATCTCCGCGACCTCGACGACACTGGCGTGGGCGAAGCTGTCGATGCCGAGGAAGCAGTGCGCAAAGCTCGCCTGCAGGCTGTCCGGTAGCGATGCCGGATCGACGCCGGCATAGGCGAAGCTGCCCGGCACGGCCCATTCGTCACCGGGCGAGACGGGGGTATACAGCTGCCGGTCTTCGTCGCTGGGTGGCAGCGTGCGCAGGAACTTGGGCATCATTCTTCTCCGAATACCAGGCGTCCGCTGTCGGACAGGTCATAGCCACCGAGTTGCTCGGCGATGATGCGGCACTCGGACGTCTTCAGTCGCTTCAGGAGTTCCTGGAACAGGCGCCGGAAGTAGATGTCGCGTCGCAGGGCGATGTCGAAGGACTCCCAGCCGAAGGCGGCGAACCCGAGCCCGAACTCGCGCGCGGCGGCGCGCGCCCCCGGGGCCACGTCGGCCTGATCCATCGCGATCATCGCGGCCGCCTCACGCTCTGAGGCGGCGGTGCCGACGGTGTCCAGATCGAGCTGTTCGAGCCCGAGCCGGGCCTGGATCTCTTTCAGGTAGCGTTGCGCACCGGCGCCCTCCTGACGCATCGCCCAGCGCAGTGGCGCCGCCAGCAGCGCGCTGGCATCTTCGCCGCCGCGCCAGCGATCGGCCGCGTACATCAGCCCCTGCTCGCGACGGTAGGCATGGATCAGGACCCAACGCGAATGCTGGTTGTATTGGCGCAGCAGCGCCGGGTGACGGGTATGACTCTCCTCGCTGGGTCCCCAGTGGATGCAGCTCGCGTCGACGCGGTTCGCCGCCAGCAGGTCGAGCCCGAGCCGCGTGCCGGTGGCGGTGTAGCTGATCAGCGCGTGCGAGCGGGTGTCCTGGGCAAACTTGAGGATCATCCGATAGAGCAGGGGGTCGTCGCTGCCGGCGACCACCAGGCGATCGGTCATCACCCCGCCATGACTGGATTCCAGAATCCAGTGGTCGATCAGTTCACGCGGAAACATCCACTTGCCGGTGACCTTGGTCCCGGGGATCTTGCCTTCGTTGACCAGGGTGTAGACCTTCTTCTCGTTCAGGTTGAGGTAGTCGGCGACCTGTTTCACGCTCATGAACGGCCGGGTCGCCTCGGGGATCACGGCCATGATGGCCGGCCCTCCCGGACCCGGTCGCAGGGAGCATCGGCGGGCCGGCGGCACCAGGGTGCGCCATTCAGGATCATGACAGCGACTCGCCGGCGCTTCGATGCGCCTCTCGGCCGGCGCGAGCGCGCGGCGCCGCCGGGCGCGCATCGAAGTGGAAGCGCTCGACCCCTTCGTAGAGCAGGAAGTGGCGGCCCTTGGCGCGGGCGATGGTCATGACACCCACCTGTCGCGCCAGCTCCAACCCCTTCTCCGTCACCCCGGAGCGCGACAGCAGCACCGGGATGCCCATCTGCGCCACCTTGATCACCATCTCCGAGGTCAGTCGGCCTGTGGTGTAGAAGATTCGGTCAGCGCCATCGATGCCGTGCAACCACATGTGGCCGGCGATGGCGTCGGTCGCGTTGTGGCGGCCAACGTCTTCGACGAAGATCTCGGTGCCGGGCGCGCCCTGTGCGTCGACCTGGCAGAGCGCGCAACCGTGCACGGCGCCGGCGCGTCGGTAGACCTCGTTGTAATCGTTCAGGAAGTCGAGCAGCCGATAGAGCTGCGATTGGCGGAATTCGACCGCTGGCAGGCGCAGTGATTGCAGCTGATCGGTGATACGGCCGAATACCGTTCCCTGACCGCAGCCGCTGGTGACGGTCCGGTGCGAGAGCTTCTCGTCGAGATCGGCGATGGTACTGGTGGTGGTCACCGCGGCAGCATCCGTGTCCCAATCCACCTGGACGGCGGCGATGGCGTCGAGGCCGGGCACCAGGCGCTGGTTCAGCAGGTAGCCCAACACCAGCAGCTCCGGATGGGTGCCGAGGGTCATCAGGGTGACGATCTCGCGCTTGTCCAGATAGAGCGTCAGTGGTCGCTCGCCGGCGACATGGCCTTCCCGGACTGCGCCGGACTCGTCCCAGGCGAGCACGGCATGCGAGGGTTTCAGCCCGGCGGCGGTCATGACGGGCCGATGGGGCGTCTGTCGCATCGGCGTCAGCCTCCGGTCATATTCATGTGGCGAAAGATCACCGGCCGCTCGTGCAGGTCGAAGTCGTGGCCGTGCGGTTTGATCTCCATGGCGTCGACGATGGCCCGGCGCAGGTGGGTGTCGTCCTGCGGATGCGCGCGCAGTTCGTGCCGCAGATCGGTGGAGAATTCCTGGCCCAGACAGAGCAGCAGCCGGCCCTCCGCGGTGACCCGCACGCGGTTGCAGTCGCCGCAGAAGTTGTGGCTGTGCGGCGAGATCAGGCCGACGCGGCCGTGATAGCCGCGGACGCGGTAGTAGCGGGAGGGGCCGCCGGTGCGCTCGGTGCTTGGCAGGAGCTCGAACGCCTCGGCGAGCATGGCCAGGATCTCGTCGCTGGAGACATAGGCGGCGGCACGGTCGTGATCGCCGATGACCCCAAGCGGCATCTCTTCGATGTAGCTGATGTCCATGCCGCGCGTGAGCGCGAAGCGGGCCAGATCCCGTACCTCGTCGTGATTCATGTGCCGCAGCACCACGGTATTGAGCTTGAGGCGCCGGAAGCCTGCCGCCAATGCCGCATCGATGCCGGCGAGCGTCTTGGACAGATCGCCGAACCGGGTGATGCGCTTGAAGCGATCGGGGCGCAAGGTGTCGAGCGAGATATTGATACGCGCCACACCGGCATCCCGCAGCGGTGCCGCCAGCGCCGCCAGTCGCGAGCCGTTGGTGGTGAGCACCAGTTCCCGCAACTTCGACAGTTGCCCGAGCTGCTCGAACAGCCACATGACGTTGTTGCGCCGCAGCGGTTCGCCGCCGGTGATGCGGATCTTGGTCACCCCCAACTCCGTGAACACCCGCGCCAACCGCGCGATTTCCTCCAACGTCAGGATCTGGCTGCGGGGCAGGAAGGTCATGTCCTCGGCCATGCAGTAGACACAGCGCATGTCGCAGCGGTCGGTGACCGAGATACGCACATAGGTGATCTTTCGCCCGAAGCGATCGATCAGTGTCGCCGACCCGGGTCGGTCATGCGTGGTTTCGCTCGTCATGGTGTCGTCTCCTCCGCCAGGGCCGACCGGCGGTCACAAACGCCGCCCGCTGTCGGGCCTTTGGTTCACTCCAGCTCGCGCCCGCGCCGTCCGGACTGCGACCTGCGCCCCAGGTCATCGAGGCGTCTGCGCCTTCGGCAGTGGTCGCAGCTATAAGCAAGACTGATGCCGAAAAGCCACGGCCGCGGCTACGCAGCCGGACGGCAGGACGCGTCCCACGCCCCGGCCCGAGGGGGACGAAATTGCCCAGTCGGGTCCGTCGGGGCGGGGCATTTTGTCCGTCGTTCGTCGCTGCGATCCACGCACGGCGCATCACGGTGTTTTTTTCCCGATGCCGGCGCGGGCCCGCCGCCGATCCTTGTGCAGACACGCTAGGACGGGCCGGACGGGCGGGAAGGCCGCCGCGGCCCGGGCACGCGAGCAGCCGATTGGTACAAAAGCTGCTTATTAGCGCCGCTGAGCAAGGTGCTGGCGTCAGCACCCGCGGCCCTAGCGCAGCACGGCGGTTCGACAGCGATGAGCGAGCATCCACCAACGACGGATCCCACCACCACGAGCACGGTGCCGACCCAGGCACAGGCGCGTCACTATGTGCCGCTGGCCGACCAGCAGGATCGTCCGCCCGACTGCTTCCCGGTCAGCGTGCTGGTGCGGGTCACGCCGGTCACCGACCATCCCTGGCTGCGCGAACGCCGGCAGTTCGTCGGCATCGTCCTGGCCCAGACCGCGACACGGGCGCGCGCCGACGATGCTGCCGATGCCGACCACCTGCTGCGTATCGATGGCCTCACCCTGCGATTGTTCGCCGACGAGGCCGAAAGCTACTACCACAACCTCACCGTCGAGGCGCCCCGGTGTTTCCTGGTCAGCCGACCCGATGCCGACGGTCGCCTGCAACCCTTTCTGGTGACCGCGAGCTTCGATCAGGCGAACGCCTATTTCGAGGGCGACGAGCAGGTGGACGCGCTGCCGATGCCGACGGCGCTGTGTCAGGCGCTCGAGCGCTTCGTGCTGACACACTATGTGCCGACCGAACGGAAGAAGCGCAAACGCAAACAGTGGGTCAAGCCATGAGTGATGCCGATCGAGACTCCGGGGACCCGCCGGCGACCTCCTCCGCAGAGCCGCTACTGACGCGTTGGTCGCGTCGCAAGCATGCGGCGCGCGCCGAGGTACAGCGGCCGGCGGCGACGACAGCGACAAGTCCCGAGGTATCAGAGCCGCCCGGCGACGACGACATGCCGCCCCTGGCGTCGCTCGACGCCGACTCCGACTACAGCCCCTTTCTGTCGCCCCGGGTCAGCGAGGAGCTGCAGCGGTTGGCCTTGCGCAAACTGTTCCACAGTCCCGGATTCAACGTGCGCGACGGCCTCAACGACTACGACGAAGACTTCACCAACTTCCAGGCGCTTGGAGATCTGGTGACCGCAGACATGCGTCGGCAGCAAGCGCGCGAGGCGCAAGCGTCGGCGGATGCCGATAACCCATCGCCACGCAGCACCCAGGATTCCGATACGGCTGCCACGGCGGCAACGCAGGTGCCGGCGACCGACCGGCCGGAGGACTCGATGAATCTGACGCCAGCCGACGCGCTGGACGGGCCGGCACACCACGCACCCTCGCCGAAATCCCAGGCCATGGCCGCCGCGGCAGCCGTCAAGCCGACGCCGACCGGTCTCATTGGCTTCAGTTCCAGCGGTCGGCTATTGCTGATCGGTGATGCCGCCGAGGTCGGCGGGGCCGTCACCGAGCTCGCGCCCGGGCTGCAGCCGAGCTACCTGCTGACCGACGCCGGGCCGGCGCCCGACGAACGCCCCGCCTGGCGCTGCGCACGCAGCGCCATTCGCCTATCCGGTCACCTGGGCGACTTTCGGGTTGCCTGCGAGGCCGGCGACGGCCCATCCCTTGATGCGACCTTCGACCTGGTGCTGGATCTTTGCGCCGAGCCTCTGCTGTCGATGCCGGTGAAGCCAGTCGGCTATTTCGCACCGGGCGCGGATGCGAACGCCCTGCACGAGGCCCTTGCGCAACTGCCAGAGCTGATCGGCAGCTTCGAGAAGCCGCAGTACTTCGGTTACGACCCGAACATCTGCGCGCACGGACGCAGTGGCGTCACCGGCTGTCGGCGCTGTCTCGATGTCTGTCCAACGCAGGCGATCCGCTCGCTCGCCGAGCAGATCGAGGTGGACCCGAACCTCTGCCAGGGCGGCGGCAGTTGCGCCACGGTTTGTCCAACCGGCGCGATCAGTTACCAGTATCCGCCCACCAGCGACAGTCTGGAGCGGGTGCGGCGCATGCTCGGCGCCTACGCCGAGGCTGGCGGCAGCGATCCCGTGCTGTTGTTACATGCGATGGCCGACCCGCCGGCGAGCGACGCTGACCGGGTGCTGCCGTTGCCACTCGAGGAACTGGCCAGCGTCGGTCTCGAGTGCTGGCTGTCGGCCCTCGCCTATGGTGCGAGCCGGGTTCTGCTGCAGCCGCAGGACGGACTCGATGCGACGACGGTCGCCGCCTTGGAGCAGGAACGCCGGGTGGCGAATGCGCTGCTCACCGGGCTCGGTTATCCACCGGCGGTGCAATGGGTCGGCGAGCAACCGGACACGGCGCCGCTGCGCCTGGCACGTGCTGCGCGTTTCACCGCCGGCGCCGGCAAGCGTCAGACCCTGTTCCTGGCGATCGACCACCTGTTCGAGCAGGCGCCTGCGCCGGTGACCAGTGCCGCGCTGCCGGCGGGCGCGCCCCTGGGCCAGGTTCGGGTCGATCGCGACGGCTGCACGCTCTGCCTGTCCTGCGCCTCGGTGTGCCCGGCCAAGGCCCTGTCGGCGCTCGGTGACCGGCCCGGGTTACTCTTCTACGAGGCCAACTGCGTGCAATGCGGGCTCTGCGCCAAGGCCTGTCCCGAGCAGGTCATCGCGTTGGAACCGCGGGTGCTCTACGACCCGGCACAGCGGCGTCAGCCGCGCACCCTGAACGAGGAGGCGCCGTTTTGTTGTGTCAGTTGCGGCAAGCCGTTCGCCACCCGCTCGGTCATGGATCGCATGGCGCAGAAGCTGGCCGGGCACCACATGTTCCAGGACGAGCGCTCGCGGCGTCGGCTGCAGATGTGCGGCGACTGTCGCGTCGTCGACATGATGCGCGACCAGGCCTGACCGGCCCCACTGGCTGCGCCGACACGTCCCCGTAGCGCATCACCGGGGGCCGGTGCCGTCGCTCGTCCCATCCCTGCGTGGCCCCGATGCGCCGTCCCGCCTCTCGTCCCCGACCGCACCGGTGGCCCCCGCTGCCCGTCGTCCGGCCTCCTCGTGATCCCCCTGCCGGCTGGCGCTTGGACCGGTTCGGTGGCGCCTGCCCGGGTGTCTTCCGGCGTCGTCCGGGGCGGGCCGTTGCGGACCTGCGCGCCCTGTCGCAGCCGGGACAGGCTGATGCAGCAAGTTTGGGCCGATGTGCGTCATCCGGACCCAGCGCTCGTCATCCGTTGGGTGTTTGATCCCCTCCCCGTCATTTTTTTCCTTATCAAACTGGCCTGTTGCTTGCTCTCTTCAGGCCACTCGCCAAGGTTCGGTCTTGCCATGTCAGCTCACCCAAACTCCATTCGCAGCGACTCGCCGACGGTTGCAACGGCCACGACGACCACGGCCGCGCTCCCGCCCGAAGTCCGTTCCCGAGCCGGCGGCTACGGCCTGCTGGCGGCGCTGTTGCGGGCAGCACCGGACGCGGCGCTGTTGGCCCTGTTGCGGCAATACGATCAGCCCGAAGGCAGCGGCGAGGACGCCGTCGCCCGCGCGCTGCGCCTGCTGGCGCTCGCCGCCCGGCAGCCGCAGGGCGGCCGGCTCGAGGACGAGTATCACAACCTGTTCATCGGCCTCGGTCGCGGCGAGCTGGTGCCCTTCGGGTCCTGGTACCTGACCGGCTTCCTGATGGAGAAGCCACTGAGCATCCTGCGCGCCGATCTCGCCGCGCTGGGGTTCGAGCGTCAACCTGAGGTGTGCGAGCCCGAGGACCATATCGCCGCGCTCCTGGAGGTGATGTCGCTGTTGATCCAGGACGATGTCGAGCACCAGACCCAACAGCACTTCTTCCAACGGCACCTGGAACCCTGGGCGGATCGCTTCTTCAACGATCTCGAGCACGCCGAGTCCGCCTGTTTCTACCGCGCTGTCGGCCGCTTCGGCCGCAGTTTCAACGACCTCGAGAGCCGCTACTTCGCCATGCGGCTCTAGGCCACACCGGAGGATCATCCATGCAACGAAATGCATCCCACGATAGCCGTCGTCGCCACTTCCTGCGTGGCCTCGCCAACATGCCCGCCGCCGCCGCCGTGGTCGCGCTGCCCGGCGTCGTCGACGCGGCGCCGGTGGCCGCCCCGGAGCCGGCCGACAAGCACGACGGCAAGGGCTACCGGCTGACGAGACATATCGTCGACTACTACAAGACCGCGGCGCTCTGAGCCGTCATCGAAATCTGAACCCGGAATCACCGATCGAGGACTTTTGCTGATGAAACTGAGAAAGCTCTCCAGTCAGCCACAGGCAGTCACCGCCGTCGACGGTTCGCAGGCGGAGACGGTCGCGACCGGCCAGGGCATCAGCCGCCGCGAGCTGATGCGCAATTCGGGCCTGATGGCCGGGGGCGCCGTCCTCGGCACCATGCTGACGCCGGGCATGATGCGCCGCGCACAGGCCGCCAGCCCCGCCGACCGCACCGGCCCCACCAAGGTCGTGCGCTCCGTCTGTACCCACTGCTCGGTGGGCTGCGGCGTCTACGCCGAGGTACAGAACGGGGTCTGGACCGGCCAGGAACCGGCGTTCGACCACCCCTTCAATCTCGGCTCGCATTGCGCCAAGGGGGCCGCGCTGCGCGAGCACGGGCATGGCGAGCGGCGCCTGAAATATCCGATGAAGCTGGTCGACGGCAAGTGGCAGCGGATGCGCTGGGACGATGCCATCGAGGAGGTCGGCAACCGCTTGCTGTCGGTGCGCGCCGAGTCGGGTCCGGATGCGGTCTACTGGCTGGGATCGGCCAAGCACAACAACGAGCAGGCCTACCTGTTCCGCAAGTTCGCCGCCTTCTGGGGCACCAACAACGTCGATCACCAGGCACGTATCTGCCATTCCACCACGGTCGCCGGCGTCGCCAATACCTGGGGGTATGGCGCCATGACCAATTCCTACAACGACATGCACAATTCCAAGGCGATCCTCATCATTGGCGGCAACCCCGCCGAGGCGCATCCGGTGTCGTTGCAGCACATCTTCCGTGCCAAGGAGGCGGGCGCCAAGCTGATCGTCATCGATCCGCGCTTCACCCGCACCGCCGCGCACGCCGACCACTATGTGCGTATCCGTCCCGGCAGCGATGTGCCCTTCGTCTGGGGCATGCTCTGGCACGTGTTCGAGAACCAGTGGCAGGACGACCAGTTCATCGCCCAGCGCGTCTTCGGCATGGACCAGATCCGCGAGGAGGTGGCGAAGTGGACGCCCGACGAGGTCGAGCGGGTCACCGGCGCCGACGAGGAAACGGTGCGCACCGCCGCCAAGCTGATGACCGAGCACCGTCCCGGCACCTTCGTCTGGTGCATGGGCGGCACCCAGCACACCATCGGCAACAACAACACGCGCGCCTACTGCGTGTTTCAGCTCGCGTTGGGCAACATGGGCGTCGCCGGTGGTGGCACCAATATCTTCCGCGGCCACGACAATGTGCAGGGCGCGACCGACCTCGGCGTGCTCTCGCACACGCTGCCCGGCTACTACGGTCTCTCCGAGGGTGCCTGGAAGCATTGGGCCAAGGTCTGGGGCGTGCCCTATGACTACCTGGTCAGCCGCTTCGACAACAAGGCCTTTGAGGGTGACCAGAAGCCGATGAACACCAAGGGTATTCCGGTGTCACGGTGGGTCGACGGCGTGCTCGAGGACAAGGACAAGGTCGCCCAACGCGACAATGTGCGGGCGATGGTGTTCTGGGGTCATACGCCCAACTCGCAGACGCGCGGCCCGGAAATGAAGGAGGCGATGGAAAAGCTCGATACCCTGGTCGTCATCGATCCTTATCCGACGGTGACCGCGGTGATGCATGATCGCACCGACGGCGTCTATCTGCTGCCGGCCTGCACGCAATTCGAGACGCGCGGCTCCGTCACCGCCTCGAATCGCTCGGTGCAGTGGCGCGACCAGGTGATCGAGCCGCTGTTCGACTCCTTGCCGGACCACACCATCATGTATCGGCTGGCGAACAAGTTCGGCTTTGCGGTGACCATGTTCAAGAACATCGCAGTCGAGAATGACGAGCCGGTGATCGAGGATGTCACCCGCGAATTCAATGGCGGCATGTGGACCGTCGGCTACACCGGCCAGAGCCCGGAGCGGTTGAAGGAGCATCAGCAAAACTGGCATACCTTCGACACGACGACGCTGAAGGCGGAAGGCGGACCGGCCAATGGCGATTATTACGGCATGCCCTGGCCCTGCTGGGGGACGCCCGAGATGCGCCACCCCGGGACACCCAATCTGTACGACACCAGCAAGCCCGTCGCCGATGGTGGCCTCGCCTTCCGGGCCCGCTTCGGGGTCGAGCGCGATGGCGTCAACCTGCTGGCCGAGGGCTCCTATACGAAGGGCTCCGAGATCAAGGACGGTTATCCGGAATTCACCGCCGACATGCTCAAGCAGTTGGGCTGGTGGGACGACCTCTCCGCCGAGGAGCAACGGGCAGCCGAGGGCAAGAATTGGAAGACCGACCTCTCCGGCGGTATCCAGCGGGTGGCGATCAAGCATGGCTGCGCACCCTTCGGCAATGCCAAGGCGCGTACCGTGGTCTGGACCTTCCCGGATCCGGTACCCGTGCATCGCGAGCCGCTCTACACCACCCGCTACGACCTGGTGGAGAAGTATCCGACCTACGAGGACCGCAAGAGCTTCTATCGGTTGCCGACGCGCTATGCGTCGATTCAGGCGAAGGATTTCTCCAAGGAGTTCCCGATCATCCATACCAGCGGTCGCCTGGTGGAGTATGAGGGTGGTGGCGACGAGACCCGCTCCAACCCCTGGTTGGCGGAGTTGCAGCAGGACATGTTCGTCGAGATCAATCCGGTGGACGCCAACAACGCCGGTGTGCGCGATGGGCAGATGGTCTGGGTGGAAAGCCCGGAGGGTGGCCGGATCAAGGTCAAGGCCATGGTGACGCGGCGCGTCGCCCCGGGTGTGGCGTTCACGCCGTTCCACTTCGGTGGTCACTTCCAGGGTGATGACCTGCGAGACAAGTATCCGACGGGCTCGGATCCCTACGTGCTCGGTGAGGCCTGCAATACCGCATTCACCTATGGCTACGACTCGGTCACTGCCATGCAGGAGACCAAGTGCTCGCTGTGCCGCATCATCCCCGCTTGACCCGCGCAATCAGAGGACATTGAACCATGGCGAAGATGAAGTTTCTCTGCGACGCCGAGCGCTGCATCGAATGCAACGCCTGCGTCACGGCTTGCAAGAACGAAAACGAGGTGCCCTGGGGCATCAACCGCCGCCGGGTCGTCACGCTCAACGACGGCGAGCCCGGCGAGCGATCCATCTCGGTCGCCTGCATGCACTGTACCGACGCCCCCTGCAGCGCGGTCTGCCCGGTGGACTGTTTCTACACCACCGCCGACGGTGTGGTGCTGCACGACAAGGACCAGTGCATCGGCTGCGGCTACTGCTTCTACGCCTGCCCCTTCGGCGCGCCCCAGTACCCGCAGGAGACCGCCTTCGGCGTGCGCGGCAAGATGGACAAGTGCACCTTCTGCGCGGGTGGGCCGGAGGCGGACAACTCGGCTGCCGAGTACACCAAGTACGGCGCCAATCGGTTGGCACAGGGCAAGTTGCCGCTCTGCGCTGAGATGTGCTCGACCAAGGCGTTGATCGCTGGTGACGGCGATCTGGTGGCGGATCTGTATCGCCAGCGCATCCTGCGCCGTGGCGGTCGGCCCCAGACCTGGGGTTGGGAAAAGGCCTATGGCGCCGCCTGAGGCGGCGCCCTGCACCGGAGACAGGTATGCAGAGCAAAGTTCGGCTGATCGCCGTCGCATGGGTTGCCGGGTTGGCACTGGCCGGCTGCTACGGCAAGGATGGTGGGTTGCAGTTGCACCAGCCCGGAAAGTATGTGGGCGCCAACGACCCGCTGCTCGAAATCGCGGGAACACCCGAGTTCGAGCAGCGGCTCGAACGACGGTTCAATATGGTCCAGACCGACCGTTAGGGGGGCTTCGTGAAATCGACGAAACAAGCATCGAAGCGGCGTGGTATCAGGCGCGCCATCAGAGCCATGCTCTGGTCGGCCGGCCTGGTGCTGCTGACGGCCGCGGCGCTGCCTTTCACCGGCCTGCTGCTGAGTGATGGCGGCGCAGCGGTCGCGCAGGTCGCCGGTGGCGGCGCCACCGGCTTCGGCGAGGATCCGAATCCCCGCTCGGAGTTCTGGCGCGAAGTCCGCCAGGGCAATGCCGGATATACGGCGGTCAAGGGCAAGGAAACCGGCGTGCTGATCCAAAACGGTGGCGAGAATTACCGCTCGTTGCGCAACGGGCCGGTGGCGATCCTGGGCGCGGTGCTGCTCATCGGCATGCTCGGGATGATCACCCTGACCTATATGCTCCAGGGGCCGATGCGGATCGAGGGCGGGCCCCGGGGTCACTGGCTGCCGCGCTGGAGCGTCGTCGAGCGGGTGCTGCACTGGGCCACCGCGATCAGCTTCCTGATCCTGCTGATCACGGGTCTCAGCCTGCTGTACGGGCGCGCGAGCCTGATTCCGCTGATCGGCAAGGACGCCTTCGCGGCCTGGGCCTATGTGGCGAAGAACCTGCACAACTACACCGGCATCCTGTTCGCCGCCTCGCTGCTGTTGCTCCTGGTCAAGCTGATTCGCCACAATTTCCCCAATCGGACCGACCTCCAATGGTTCGCGAAGGGTGGTGGCATCTTCGGCGGCGGGCACGTCTCCGCGGGACGCATGAACGGTGGCGAGAAGGCGTGGTTCTGGCTGCTGGCGACGGTGGGCGTGACGGCGGTGGTCAGCGGCCTGTTCCTGAACTTCCCGCAGTTCCTGGAGCGCAGCGACGCCCAGCTCGCACACCTGGCGCACGCCGCCAGCGCACTGGTGATGGCGACCGTTGCCCTGGGTCATATCTACATCGGCACCATCGGCTCGGAGGGATCGTTCAAGGGCATGGTGACCGGCAAGGTCGATGTCGTCTGGGCGGAGCAGCACCACGACCTCTGGTACCAGGAACTGCAGGCGAAGGGCGTGCAGCCGCAACCGGACGTCGCGGCTCGGGCTGGCGCCGGCATCGGTGGCGCTCACCAACAAGCGCAGGCCAACTGAGATCGGCTCGGGTCGCCGGCGCCCGCCGGCGCCCGGCGACCTCCCCCGGCCAACGGTGATGGACCTTATACCCGTCGCATCTCGGTTTTCGCTTTCCGCGGGCTGGGTTGCGGCTGGCGGGGGACGCCGTGAATACGTCCCTGTAGGCTTCACGACAGCATCCCTGCTGTCGAG
>NZ_CAJXWY010000002.1 GCF_913062725.1 uncultured Thiohalocapsa sp. | reverse complement strand
CGATACTGCTGGAAGCACTTGGCCCGAAACCAGTGCTTCCGGGCCTCGCCGAGCGTGTCGCCTTGCCGGAACGCAGGCGCACCGGGGTCCGCCGGGATCACCTCGGTTACCAGCTTGAAGATCGCGGCCAGCCGCTTCGTGCAGTTTTTCTTCCGCCACGTCTTCGGATCGCGCGCCTTGCGCCCTTCGACCGCCTTGATCAGCCCGTCAAGCTGATCGAGGAACAGCGGATGCGCGTAGATCGACCGGCCATTGACGACCAGCGGCGCGGCATCGCCGGTCATTCGTCCTCAGGAGAGAGTGGTGCGTCGAGATCGAGATCATCCACCACATCGCCGATCAGGGTCTTCAGGCGGTCATGGAGGTCGCCATCGAAGGCCTGAAGCCGTGCGGGATCCGTCTTGATGTCCGCCGCGATCAGATCGAGGAACGCCCCGAGCGCTGGATCGTCCGCGTCGTCCCGATCCGCCTCGATGTAGACCCGGCCGCCCGCGTCCATGCGGTAGCGAATCCGGTCCCCCTTGCCGAGCTTGAGTTGCTTGCGCACGCCGCTTGGCACCGTCGTCTGGTAGCGGTCGGTCAGCTTCGAGGTTTCCTGTGCCAGCGTGGTCATGGCGGCCTCCCGGATCGCGGGTCAATCGGATGTCATCAGTAATGCATTTGCATTATCTTATCAAGCCTGCTCCGGGCGTCGGGGCCGGTGCAGGCCGGTCCCGGTGTTCCTCTTGTCCCCGTCGCTGGCATCCGCCCCTTCGGGCGTTGCATGCCCTCTGTCCGGCCGGGGCGCTTCCCGCGTCAACCGGAAGCCTCGGTTGCCCCTGAAGGTCTCCCCCAAGTTTCCGGCGGACGCTCGAAAAGCGCGTGTGGAGCCGGACAGGAACTGCAGGTTGAGAGAGCCGCCAATGGCGCCAGGCTCACTTCCCGATACAAAACTCGCCAAAAATCCGCCCGAGCAGGTCGTCGGAGGACACGGCACCGGTGATCTCGCCCAGGCTGTCCTGGGCCAGGCGGAGATCGTCGGCGATGAGCTCCAGCGGCTGGGCGTGGCTGTGGGCCTGGGCGGCGGCGAGCAGGTGGTCTCGGGTGCGGGCCAGGGCGTCGAGGTGGCGGCGGCGGGCGCTGAATTCGCCGCCGCCAGCGTCGGCGCCGGGGCCGGCGTGGCGCAGCAGGACCTGGCGCAGCGCCTCGAGTCCGGCGCCGGTGGTGGCGGAGCAGGCGATGTGCCGATCGGTATCGGGGGCATCGGCGTCGGCGCCGGCGTCGGCGCCGGTTGCGCCGGGCGGGCGGCCGGACAGGTCGATCTTGTTGCGGATGGTGAGCCGTGGGACCTGCGCCGGCAGGTCCGCCGGCGGCGCCGCGTCGGCTTGGGGGTCGGCGTCGTCGACCACCCAGAGCAGGAGGTCGGCCTGGTCGATTTGCTCGCGGGCGCGGCGGACGCCTTCCTGCTCGATGGGGTCCGGCGACAGGCGCAGCCCGGCGGTGTCCACCACGCGCAGCGGCAGCCCGTGGATTTGGATGTCGGCGTGCAGGAGGTCGCGGGTGGTGCCCGGCAGGGGCGTGACGATGGCGCGATCGCTTTCCGACAGGGCATTGAGCAGGCTCGACTTGCCGGCGTTGGGGGCGCCGGCGATGACCACCAGCAGGCCGTCGCGCAGGCGCTCGCCGCGGGCGGCGGTGGCCATGAGCGTGTCGAGGTCGGCGCGCAGCCGCTCCAGGTCCGCGGCGACGCCGACGGCCAGATTTGGGTCCAGGTCCTCGTCGGGGAAGTCGAGCGTGGCTTCCACCAGCACGCGCAGGCGGGTGAGGGCCTCCAACAGTTGCTCGATGCGCCGCGCGAAGGCCCCGCGCAGGGAGCGCGCCGCGAGCCTGGCCTGCTGCTCGGTGCCGCTGGCGATGAGATCGGCGATGGCCTCGGCGCGGGTGAGGTCGAGCTTGCCTTCCAGGAAGGCGCGCTCGCTGAACTCGCCGGGCCGCGCCGCGCGGGCGCCGAGGGCGAGCACGCGCGCGAGCAGGCGGTCGAGCACCACGGGGCCGCCGTGGCCCTGGAGCTCGAGGACGTCCTCTCCGGTGAAGGAGTGGGGTGCCGGAAAGTAGAGGGCGAGGCCTTGGTCGATGACCTCGCCGTCGGCGGCGCGAAAGGCCGCGAGCTGCGCGATCCGCGGCGCCGGCAGGCGCCCGAGCACGGCGGTGGCGATGTCGGGCACCGCCGGCCCCGACAGGCGCAGGATGCCCACCGCGCCGACGCCGGGCGGCGTGGCCACCGCAGCGATGGTGTCGCGGGCGCTCATGGCGGCGCCGGCGGAGCGTGCGGGCGGGCGGGCGGCGTCAGGCCTTGTGCTTGGCCGCCTCCGCCTGCTCGATCTGGCGGGTGATGTGCCACTGCTGGGCGATGGACAAGAGCTGGTTGACGGTCCAGTACAGCACCAGGCCCGCGGGGAAGAAGGCGAAGAAGACCGTGAACACGAAGGGCAGGGCCATGAAGATCTTCTCCTGCATCGGGTCCGGCGGCGGCGGGTTCAGCTTCTGCTGGGCGAACATGGACACGCCCATGATCACCGGCAGCACGAACCAGGGGTCGGGCGCCGTGAGGTTGTCGATCCAGAGGATGAAGGGGGCGTGGCGCAGCTCCACGCTCTCGAGCAGCACCCAGTAGAGGGCGATGAACACCGGGATCTGCACCAGGATGGGCAGGCAGCCGCCGAGGGGATTGATCTTTTCCTTCTTGTAGAGCTCCATCATCGCCTGGTTCATGCGTTCCTTGTCGTCGCCGTAGCGGTCCTTCAGCGCCTTCAGCCGCGGCGCCAGCTTGCGCATGTTGGCCATGGACTTGTAGCTGGTCTCCGACAGCTTGTAGAACGCGCCTTTGATCAGGATGGTGAGGATGATGATGGCCCAGCCCCAGTTGCCCACCAGGCTGTGGATGAGGTCCAGCAGCCAGAAAATGGGCTTGGCGAGGATGGTGAGCCAGCCGTAGTCGACGGCCAGCTCCAGCCCCGGGGCGATCTTGTCGAGCCGGTCCTGGAGCTTGGGGCCGACGAACAGCCTGTTCTCGAAGGTGTGGCTGCCGCCGGCGGGTACCGTGACCGACGCCGAGTACTGGCCGATGATATAGCGGCCGTCGCCGACGACTTTGCTGTAGAAGGTCTGGGGATCGTCGGGCTGGGGGATCCAGGCGGCCATGAAGTAGTGCTGGATCATGGCGATCCAGCCGCCGGTGATGTTGACATCCAGCGGCCGCTTGGTCATCTCGTTGAATTTTTCTTTCTTGTACTTCTCTTCCGGCCCGTAGTAGACGGCGCCGGTGTAGGTGTGGATGAAGCTCGACTTGTTCGGGTCCACCAGCTCGGTGCGCTGCAGCTGATCGTAGTTGCGAAGCGCAATGGGCTCGGCGCCGGCGTTATCGATGCGCTGCTCGCTGTGGACCAGGTAGCTGCCGCGCGCGAAGCGGTAGCGCTTGGTGACCGTCAGGCCAGCGTCCCCCTGCCAGACCAGCTCCACCAGGAGATCGTCGTTGCCCGCTTGCAGTCGGTAGTCGGTGGCCTGGGCGGTGAACGGCGCGTTGTGCGTGGGTAGCGTGTGGTCGCCGCCGCCGAGGAGGCCGGACTGCACGATGAACATGTTGGGCGGCGCCGGCTTCAGCAGCTGCAGCGGCATGTCGGGCCGATCGGCGTCGGCGGCGTAGTCTTTCAGCCACAGACTCTGGATGGTGCCACCGCGGGTGGAGATCTCCGCCCGCAGGACGTCGGTCTCCACGGTAACGATGTCGGGCCGCGCCTGTGCGGACGCCGCGGCGTCGGCGGTCGCCGCGGTGCTGGGCTGGGCCGGCGGCGCGTCGGGGGCATCGGTGGGTACCGAGGGCGCATCGGCGGCGGCGTCCGACAGCGTCGCCGGCGACTGGGCGGGATCAGCGAGTTGGGTCGCCGTCTGTGGTGCGGGTTGCTGGCGACCGTAGTCCTGCATCCATGCCTGGTAGATCAGGAACAGAACGGCGGCCAGAGACAGCAGGAGAATGAGCCGGAAGTTATCCATCGGTTCAGCAGCAGACGGCGGTTGATGGGTAGAAGTTGGGGCCGGGCCGGCCGTTGGGTGCTCGCGGTGCGGGACGGTGGGCTCGCGCCTGGTTTGCGGAGCAGGCGGCATAACTCGCCGCAGCCCGCAACCGGTCGCCGAAACGGGTCAGCACGGACGCCGCGCGATGGTTTCAACGCTCAGGTGCATGGGATGGACCCTTTGGCTGCGTCGCATGGGCGCGCGGCTACCGCGAGGATGATTCGCGCCGGCCGGGGCGATTATGTCAGTCAGTCGCCGTTGCGCTTGGCCCGCAGGTGGCGCTGCAGCGTGTCGAAATGCGTGTCGATGGACGCCCGCATGGCGGCCTTATCGGCACGGCGTAGACCGGTGCGGGCGACGACCACGAAATCGATGCCCGGGCAGAGGCGCAGGTGGCGAAACGATTCACGTACGATACGCTTGACCCGATTGCGGTCCACCGCCCTTGGCAGGGCTTTGCGGGATATGGCGAGTCCCAGTCGGGCCGGCGCCCCGTGCGCGTCGCAGACGTTGCGATGACGGGCGGCGACGCTGAAACAATCGTCGCTGCGCCGGGCCGGGCGCCGGAAGACGCGGCTGAACTCGGACGCCTGTGTCAGACGTTTGTGACGAGGCAGCCCGGTATCCTGCTTGGAATCGGCCATTCGATCCTGCACTGCTGACGCCAACATGGTAACGCAGCACTGAGGCAGCCTGCGACGATGGCTTTGTGACGGTCGGCGTCTGCGACTCGGGGCCTGGGTGGCCTCGTCCGCCGGGGCAGTCGCCATACGGGTTGTGCCACCGCGTGCAGGCGGTGCGCGCTCAGCGGGCTAGCCCGGGACGTCAGCGCGGCGCGCCGGCCTAGAGCGCAAGGCGCGCCCGGCCCTTTGCGCGCCGGGCCTGCAGTACTTTACGGCCATTACGGGTGGCGCTGCGGGCGCGGAAGCCGTGGGTGCGGGCCCGCTTCAGGCGACTCGGTTGAAAGGTTTGTTTCACGATGAAGTTCCTTGGAATCGGACCATGCAATAAGGAGCGGAGCCCTGCGCCGACGACGCCGGCCCCAAAAAGACCACCTAGGATAGCCAGAAGGTGTTGGCTGTGCAACGGGCAACGGCGGTCCGCGCCCGTCGGATGCTGTGGATAACTCCTGGCCATGTGGATAGACTCGAGGCAATCCAGCGACGCGCACGGCATCCGCCACGGGCTGGGGCGTCGCCGCACACCGATCACCAGGGAGAACAACGCGTATGAGCGAACTTTGGGAGGCCTGCGCCGCAGCCTTGAAGCAAGAGCTCACCGGTGCGGAATACAGCACTTGGATCATGCCGCTGCAGGCACAAGAGCAGCCGGGCGCGATATGCCTGTGGGCCCCAAACCGCTTCGTCAAGGACTGGGTCAAACAGCACTACGAGCAACGCATCACGCGACTTTGTGCCGACATCAGCGGCGGTCGTGTCGAGCAGGTGCGCTTCGACATCGGCGCCGTCAGCAACGGGCGGGAGGTGCCGGCCGCCGGGGCGGGGAACAGCGCGCGGGCAGGCGCCGAGGTCAATCTGGACCGACGGCGCGCCGAGAGCAACCTGAACAAGGATTTCACCTTCGCCACCTTCGTCGAAGGGAAATCGAACCAGATCGCCCGGGCGGCTTCGGTGCAGATCGGCAAGAACCCGGGGGTTGCGTACAACCCGCTATTCATCTATGGCGGCGTCGGGCTCGGCAAGACGCATTTGATGCACGCCGTTGGCAACACGATCCTGGACTCGAATCCGAGTGCCCGGGTGATCTACGTGCACTCCGAGCGTTTCGTCTCGGACATGATTCGGGCGCTGCAGCACAACAAGATCGACGAGTTCAAGGCCCGCTACCGGCGGGTCAACGCGCTGCTCATCGACGATGTGCAGTTCTTTGGCAACAAGGATCGCTCGCAGGAGGAATTTTTTCATACCTTCAACGCGCTGTTCGAGAGCAAACAGCAGATCGTGCTGTCGAGCGACCGCTACCCGAAAGAGGTCTCGGGGCTTGAGGAGCGCCTGAAGTCCCGCTTCGGCTGGGGCCTGACCGTGGGCATCGAGCCGCCGGATTTCGAGACGCGTGTGGCGATCCTGCACAGTAAGGCCGCCATGCTGAACGTCGAGCTGCCGGAGGATGTTGGCTACTTCGTGGCTAAGCGCATGACGTCGAACATCCGTGAGCTGGAAGGTGCGCTGCGGCGACTGGTGGCCAACTCCCAGTTCACGGGGGCGAGCATCGACCTGGCGTTCACCCGCGAAGTGCTGCGGGACATGTTCGTGGCGCAGGATCGCCAGATCACCATCGAGAACATCCAGAAAACCGTCGCCAACTATTACAAGCTGCGGGTCGCGGATCTGACCTCGGCGAAGCGCACGCGTAACATCGCCCGGCCGCGCCAGGTGGCCATGGCGCTGGCGAAGGAGCTCACCAAGGCCAGCTTGCCAGAGATCGGCGATGCCTTCGGCGGCCGGGATCACAGCACGGTGATCCATGCGACACGCAAGATCGAAGCGCTGCGGGCAAGCGATACCATGATCGAGGAAGATTACCGGATCTTGTTGAGAACCCTGACGAGCTGACTGTGGATAACCTGTGTGCCGTTTCGGCGGCGCTGGTTGTCGACAGGTTATCCACAACTCCGACATCGCTGCTCAACAGGTAAGCAGTCGGGCAAGATTTTGAGATAACAACGAAAACTAGAGCGTTTCGAGTTTTCCTCAGGCGTTATTACGACTACAGTTGGGATATCTCTTACCAATCATTGATATGTGAGGCAGCAACGGCGTGAAAATCGAAATCCCGCGGGACGACCTCCTCGGTGCCTTGGGCGTCGTCGCTGGCGTCGTGGAACGGCGGCAGACGTTACCCATCCTGGCGAATGTTCTGCTTGAAACCGACGACAGCGCGTTGCGGCTGGCAACGACGGACCTGGAACTCGCCATCAGCACGCGCGTGGGCGCGTCTGCAGTGCCCGAGCCGGGGGCGGTGACGGTGCCGGCACGTAAGCTGATGGATCTGTGCCGATCGCTGCGCGAAGGCGCTCGGGTGAGTATCCGCACGGAGGGCGAGCGATGCATCGTCGCGAGCGGACGCACCCGTTTCACACTGTCGACACTGCCGGCGGCGGACTTCCCGAGCATTGCCAATGAGGACGGCATGCAGCGCATGATGCTGCCAGCGACGCAGCTGAAGCGGTTGCTCGACAAGACGGGGTTCGCGATGGCGCAGCAGGATGTGCGCTATTACCTGAACGGGGTGTTGTTGGAGCTCGCCGGAAACGAAGTGGTCGCCGTCGCCACCGACGGGCATCGGCTGTCGCGGTTCGCAGTGGCGCTGGACGGCAACGAGGGCGAGCCGGAGGGGGTGCGGCAGATGATTTTGCCGGCGAAGACGGTGTCGGAGCTGCGGCGACTGCTGGCGGACGATGGCACCATGCTGTCCTTCAACTGGGGCGAGCGGTCCATGGTGGCCGCGTTCGGCGATACGGTGCTGAGCTCCAAGCTGGTGGACGGCAAGTATCCGGAGTATCAGCGCGTTATTCCCAAGGGACTGCCGCGTCGGGCGGTGGTGGATCGGGATCTGCTGCGCAAGGGCTTACAGCGCGCGGCCATTTTGTCCAACGAAAAGTACAAGGGTGTGCGTATCAGCTTCGATGAAGGCATATTTGGCTTGCAGGCGCAAAATCCCGAACAGGAAGTGGCCGAGGATGAGGTGGAAGCGGATTACGCTGGTGAGCCGGTGACCATCGGCTTCAATGTTGGCTATCTCCTCGACGCCCTCCAGGCGATCGAGGCGGGACAAGTGGAGGTCACTTTTCAAGATGCAGACAGCAGCTCGATTTGGCGGGGGCTGGATTGCGAGGAAGAGACCTTCGTCGTGATGCCGATGCGGCTCTAGGCTTCGGCGCACGGGCGGCGCACCAGGCGTTTTCCTTGTTCGTAGAGTCGATTCGCATCGGGCACCTGCGCTGTGTCCGATCGGCGGAGTTGCAGCTGCGCCCCGGCCTCGTCTGGGTGAGCGGTAGCAACGGCGCCGGTAAAACAACACTGCTGGAGGCCATCTACCTGCTCGACCGCGGGAGAACCTTTCGGGGGCGACGCAGTGGTCCCCTGACGACGCGCGGCGAAGCCGGTACTGCGGTGCTCGGGCGTGTTCGCCAAGGCGAGCGCGTGAAACAGTACCGCTGGACGAGCAAGTCGGCACGAGGCGGCATGGACGGCCCGGCGTTCAGTCGCTTTGTGGGGGTTTCGAGCTTCAATATCGTGGATGGCGACCCCGCACTCCGTCGCCGGTTTCTCGATTGGTCATTGTTCCACGTGGAACCAGAGGCGCGATCGGGGTGGGCGCTGCTCCAACGCCTACAGCGACAGCGCAACGCATGGCTGAGCAGTGGTGGCAGGGGGAAGCCCGTCTGGGACGCACCCTACGCCGAACAACTCGCCGCCGTCTGGGCCAAGCGCAGGGCCTTCACCGCACGGGTGGATTCAGCGTTTCGGACACTGACAGCCGACCTGTCACCCGTTGGCGAGCTGTCCATCGATTGGCGATGGACCGGGCAGGATCAGGATTTGCACGCCCTGCTCGACAGCCAGCGCTCCGGCGATATTGAACGGGGACACACCTTCCTGTCTGCGGCACGGGGGGACGTGGTGTTTCGTTCGGCGTCGCAGGTGTGGTCCGGCTCGCGCGGAGAAAACAAGCTTGCGGGGATCCTGTTACAGCTTGCGGTTCAGCAGGTGGTGACAGAAGCGAGCGGCCAGCGCCAGCTGGTGCTGCTGGATGATCCCTATGCGGAGCTGAGCGCAAAGTACGCGGGGCCAGTGATCGAGGCCTGGGGATGTGCGGCTGATCAGGTGATGGTCACCAGCCTGGAAGACCCGCCTGCGGACTTGATCGCCAGCCACAGGCCCGCCCTGTTCCACGTGGAACAGGGTACCTTCACCTGCGCGCCATGACGGTTGCCGGCACAGCGGGTGACCAACTCCGTCCGCGCCATGTTCCACGTGGAACATTGACTGCCCACGGGCGTTGATGCTTGCCGGCGGGCTGGTTGTTGGCGCCGCTCGCAGGCTGTTCCACGTGGAACATGATGCCTCCGCAAACTGTTGTTGATGGTCCCTCGTGGCGCTGGTGGCGATAGCCGGCTGCGCCATGTTCCACGTGGAACATTGGCTACGCACGGGCGGTGACGCTTGCCGGCGGGCTGGTTGTCGGCGCCGCTCGCAGGCTGTTCCACGTGAAACATGATGCCTCCGCAAACTGTTGTTGATGGTGCCTCGTGCCACTGGTGGCGATAGCCGGCTGCGCCATGTTCCACGTGGAACATTGGCCACGCACGGGCGTTGACGCTTGCCGGCGGGCTGGTTGTCGGCGCCGCTCGCAGGCTGTTCCACGTGGAACATGATGCCTCCGCAAACTGTTGTTGATGGTCCTCGTGGCGTTGGTGGCGATAGCCGCCGGCGCCATGTTCCACGTGGAACATTGGCCACGCACGGGCGTTGACGCTTGCCGGCGGGCTGGTTGTTGGCGCCGCTCGCAGACTGCTCCACGTGGAACATCTGCTGCCGCGAATCTGCGGTGACAGTTGCCGGTGGGGCTGGTAGCCAGTGCTGGTCGCGGGCTGTTCCACGTGGAACATACTGTCTCCTCCCGTATGCGGTGCGGGTTGGTGACACCTCCCACTGCAGCCCGGCCTGCGCCCACTCCTGTGCCTCCAGAAGACCTTTGCGCCGTCGCGACGCACACCGATATCCCCGACGAACCGTCGCCTGCTCCAAATCTCGCGGCGCTGCGCTTCGCGCCCCACAACCGCGGTACAATACCGTGTTACTCCGGCGTCGGCAGCGCTGCATCGTCGGGCGCGACCGCCACACTCCTTTGGATGACCCAAGAAACGTCCATGACTTACGACTCCTCAAGTATCAAGGTTTTGCGTGGATTGGATGCCGTACGCAAGCGACCGGGCATGTACATCGGCGACACCGATGACGGCACTGGCTTACACCACATGATCTTCGAGGTGGTCGACAACTCCATCGACGAGGCCCTGGCGGGCCACTGCTCCGAAGTCGAAGTCGTGGTGCACGACGACTATTCCGTGACCGTCTCCGACGACGGCCGCGGGATTCCCGTGGATATCCACCCGGAAGAGAACCGCTCCGCCGCGGAAGTGATCATGACGGTGCTGCACGCCGGCGGTAAGTTCGACGACAACAGTTACAAGGTTTCCGGCGGCTTGCATGGCGTAGGCGTGTCCGTGGTCAACGCCTTGTCCGAGCGCCTGGAGATGCGCATCGGCCGGGAAGGTCACCTGTATCAGCAGTGTTTCACGGGTGGCGTGCCGGACGCGCCACTCACCCGCATCGGCGAATCCGAGCACAGCGGCACTGTTATCCGCTTCTGGCCCTCCGCCAGCATCTTCTCCGACCGCGACTTCCACTACGACATCCTGTCCAAGCGATTGCGTGAGCTGTCCTTTCTCAACTCCGGCGTGCGCATCCGCCTGCGCGATGAGCGCAGCCAGCGCGAGGATGTTTTTGAATACGTGGGCGGTATCCGGGCGTTCGTGCGTCACCTCAACGAGAACAAGGCGCCCATCCATCCGACGGTGTTCTACTTCTCCGCCGAGCGGGACCATGTGGTGGTGGA
This sequence comes from uncultured Thiohalocapsa sp., assembly GCF_913062725.1. GTDB lineage: Bacteria > Pseudomonadota > Gammaproteobacteria > Chromatiales > Chromatiaceae > Thiohalocapsa. The sequence continues at coordinate 107,237 of NZ_CAJXWY010000002.1, read as the reverse complement.
GGTCGCGCTGCAGTGGAACGACTCCTACCAGGAGTCCATCTTTTGTTACACCAACAACATCCCCCAGCGCGACGGCGGCACCCACCTCGCCGGGTTCCGTGCCGGGCTGACCCGCACGCTGAACCAGTACATCGAGCGTGAAGCGCTGGATAAGAGCCAGAAAACCCGCCCGGTGGGCGACGACGCCCGGGAAGGCCTCACCGCCGTGGTGTCAGTGAAGGTGCCCGATCCCAAGTTCTCCTCTCAGACCAAGGAGAAGCTGGTCTCCTCCGAGGTCAAGCCCATCGTCGAATCCCTGTTCGTGGAGCACCTGGATATCTTCCTGGAAGAGCATCCGGCGGAGGCCAAGGTCATCGCCAATAAAATGCTGGAGGCGGCGCGGGCACGGGAGGCTGCACGCAAGGCGCGCGAGATGACCCGCCGCAAGGGTGTGCTGGATGTGGCGGGGCTGCCGGGCAAGCTCGCCGACTGCCAGGAGAAGGACCCGTCGAATTCCGAGCTGTTCATCGTCGAGGGTGATTCCGCCGGCGGCTCGGCCAAGCAGGGCCGCGACCGGGGGTTTCAGGCCATCCTGCCGCTCAAGGGCAAGATCCTGAATGTGGAGAAGGCGCGTTTCGACAAAATGCTGTCGTCGGCGGAGGTGGGCACCCTGATCACCGCCCTCGGCTGCGGCATCGGCCATGATGAGTACGACCCCAACCGGCTGCGCTACCATCGCATCATTATCATGACCGACGCCGACGTCGACGGCGCCCATATTCGCACCCTGCTACTGACGTTCTTCTATCGCCAGATGCCGGAGCTGGTGGAGCGCGGGCACGTATTCATCGCCCAGCCGCCGCTGTACAAGATCAAGCGCGGCAAGCAGGAAGACTACCTGCTGGACGACACGGAGCTGGGTGCCTCGCTGTTGCGCGCCGCCTTGGACAAAGCCAGCTTGCGCGTCGGCCCGGATGCGCCGCCGTTGTCCCCTGAGGCACTCGGGCAGTTGGCGGCGGAATACCAGTCCTTCCGCGCCATGCTGGCGCGACTGCAGCGCCGCTACGATCCGCTGTTGATGGAAGAGCTGATTGCCCTGCCCCGCCTCACCCCGGCGCTGCGCTCGGACCCGTCGGCGCTGGACGATTGGATCGCTCGTTTGGCCACTGGCATGACTGCCCGTACGGGTCCGGCACTCGATTATCGGCTGGCGGTGCAGACACCCGCAGACCCCGGAGCGAAGGCGCAGTTGCAGGTGGTGCGTCTGGTGCACGGCATTCCCGAGACCACCCACATCGCCCTCGACTTTTTCGATGGACCCGAGTACGAGCGTATTGCGACGCTGGCGGAGAAGCTCGACGGACTGGTGCAGCCCGGGGCCGTCGTCTCCCGCGGCGAGCGCCAGCAGCCGGTGGAGACCTTCGCTGCGGCCTATGACTGGCTCCTCAGCGAAGCGCGTAAGGGCTATAGCATCCAACGCTATAAGGGCCTCGGCGAGATGAATCCGGGCCAGCTCTGGGACACCACGATGGACCCGGCCACACGGCGCCTGCTGCGGGTGACCATCGAGGACGCCGTCGCCGCCGATCAGATCTTCACCACCCTGATGGGCGAGTATGTCGAGCCCCGCCGGGAGTTCATCGAGCGCAACGCGCTGGACGTGGAGAATCTGGACGTCTGAGCGCTTGGCGGGTGCGCGCCGGGAGCGATCGCCAGCGCCGGCACGAAGCATCGACCCGCGTAACCCACTATTCGGCCACTCAGAGTCCCGTTGGAGCCCGCTTGCGGGCGACTTGACCTACCGAACCTTGCAGGCGCCCCCTCGCGGGCGCCTCACTCAGGCGCCCGCCAACAGGGCATCGGCGGCGGCATACAAATTGGCGAAAATCTGAACTTCTGCGAGCGCCGGCGGCAGCGACTGCGCGACGCCCGGCCCGTTGCCCGTGGTCACCAAAATGGGGCGCGCGCCGGCGCGCTGTGCCGCCTGCAGGTCGCGCAGCGAGTCACCGATGACGGGGATATCCGCGAGCGGGAGCTCGAACCGCCGTGCGATGCTTTGTAACAGGCCGGGCTCAGGCTTGCGACAACCGCAGTGTGCCGCCGGGCCGTGCGGGCAGAATGCGATCAGATCGATGCGCCCGCCGAGTGCGGCGGCGCGGCTGCACAGCAGGCCGTGCATCCGATTCAGTGTATCCACATCGAAGAAGCCGCGCGCGATCCCCGATTGATTGGTGGCGATGGCCACGTGGATGCCCGCCTGTGTGAAGCGGGCAATGGCCTCGAGACTTCCAGCGATGGGCCGAATCGCGTCGGGTGAGCGGATGTAGTCCTTCGAGTCCTCGTTGATCACGCCGTCGCGGTCCAGAATCACGAGCTTCATACGGCGCAACCCTTGCCGTAGGGACAGCCGCGCGTGCTGGCGGCGGTGGGGGCAATGATGCGTTGCATGGCGGTGCTCATGGCATCACCCCTGCCCGCCGACCCGCAGCCTGCTGATGTCCGCGATGCTCGAGAAGAGCGCGAGCACGTCGCGCACCAACATGAGGCGATTCGCACGCAGCGCCGGCTCCTCGGCGTTGACCATTACCTGATCGAAGAATCGATCGACGTCAGGTCGCAACTCGGCCAGCGCAGCGAGGGCCTCGGTGTACTCGCCGGTCTCCAGCAACGGTGCCACATGCTCGCGCAGCGCGGCGACGCGCTCGGCGAGACGCTGCTCCGCCGGCTCCCGCAGCAACCCGCCATCGAGGGCGATGTCCGTCGGTACCGGCTCGGATTTCTTCAGGATGTTGGCGATGCGCTTGTTGGCGGCGGCCAGGGCGTCCGCGGCCTCCAGCTGCGTGAAGGCGGTCACCGCGCGCACGCGCCGATCGAAGTCGCTGGGCGCCGAGGCGTCGACGGCCATCACGGCGTCGATCACCTCGGCCTCGATGCCCTGCTCCGCATAATAGCTGCGCAGCCGCTCCATGACGTAGGCATAGGTCTCCGCAACCGCCGCCGATGCGCCGACGGACGCGGGAAATGCCGCCGCGGCGTTGTCGAGCAGGGCGCGCAGATCCAACGCCAGCGGCGTTTCGATGAGCATCCGCAACACGCCGATGGCGGCGCGGCGCAGGCCGTAGGGGTCTTTGACGCCGGTGGGCCGCTCGCCGATGGCGAAGATGCCAACCAGGGTATCGAGCTTGTCGGCCAGCGCCAGTACCCGCCCACACTCGGAGGCCGGCAGGCGATCGCCGGCGTGTCGCGGCAGGTATTGCTCCTCCATGGCGGCCGCCACGCAGGGTGTCTCGCCGCTGCGCTCGGCATAGTGCCGCCCCATGATGCCCTGCAGGCTTGCGAACTCGCCCACCATAGCGGTCACGAGGTCGCATTTGGCGAGCAGTGCCGCACGCTCGGCCAGCGCCGCGTCATACTCCAGCTGTGCTGCGATGTGCCGGCTCGCGGCCGCCACCCGGCGCGACTTGTCCGCGATACTGCCGAGCTTGTGCTGAAACACCACCCGCTCCAGCGCCGGCTGCAGATCGGCGAGGGGCGTTCGCAGATCCTGCTCCCAAAAAAAGCGCGCATCGCTGAACCGAGGCCGAATCACGCGCTCGTTACCGGCGCGCACGATCTCCGGCTGTCGGCTGTCGATGTTGCTCACGGCGACGAAATACGGCAGCAGGGTGCCGTCTGCGCCATGGACTGGGAAGTATTTCTGATGATGCTGCATGGTCTCGATCAGCGCCTCGGCGGGCACCTCGAGGAAGGCTTCGTCGAATTGCCCCAACAGCGCCACCGGCCATTCACAGAGCGCGGTGACCTCGTCGAGCAAGTCATCGGGGAGACTGGCCTCGCCGCCGATGTTGCGCGCGCTGGCCAGCACCTGGTCGTGAATGGCCTCCCGGCGCGCGGCAAAGTCGGGCTCCACATACGCACGGCGCAGGGCCGGCGCATAGTCGTCCGGGGTGGCGATGGCGATCGCCGCCGGCGCATGGAAGCGGTGACCGCGCGTTTCGGTGCCGATGGGTACACCCAGCACCTCGCCGGGCACGGCGGCGTCGGCGAAGCGCATGCAAACCCAATGCACCGGCCGCACGAAGGTGACATCGCCGTCGCCCCAACGCATGCGCTTGGGGATGGGCAGTTGCCCCAGGGCCGTGCTGGTCAGCGCCGGCAGCAGCGCCGCCGTCTCCTCACCGTGCTGGACGCTGCGGTGCACCAGCCACTGGCCTTTGGCGGTTTCCTCGCGCGCCAGCGTCGCCACATCGACGCCGCAGGAGCGGGCGAAGCCGAGGGCCGCCTTGGTGGGCGCGCCGTTTGCGTCGAAGGCGGCTTTGAGCGCCGGCCCCCGGCGGATCTCCTCCCGGTCGGGCTGCCGAGCGGCGAGCCCGCGCACGATCAGGGCCAGGCGCCGCGGTGTCGCAAAGGCCTCGATGGCGCCGTACGCGAGCACGTGCTCGGCCAACTGCTCTGCGAACTGTGACGCGAAGGCCGCGGACAGGCGCGACAGTGCGCTCGGCGGGAGCTCCTCGGTGCCGATTTCGATCAGCAGGTCTTGGACTGTGGTCTCGGTGCTCACGTCAGCGTGCCTCCAGCATCGGAAAGCCGAGGGCCTCTCGGCTTGCGTAATAGGCCTCCGCCACGGCACGGGCCAGGGTCCGCACGCGCAGAATAAAGCGCTGGCGCTCGGTGACCGAGAGGGCGCCGCGGGCATCGAGGAGATTGAACAAGTGCGATGCCTTGAGCACTTGCTCGTAGGCGGGCAGCGGTAAGCCCTGCTCGACCAATGCCGAGCTCTGGCGCTCGGCGACGTCGAACGCGGCGAACAGCGCCTCGACGTCCGCGTGCTCGAAGTTGTAGGCCGACTGCTCGCGCTCGTTTTGCAGGAAGACGTCGCCGTAGCTCACCGGGCCCTGGGGCGTATCCGCCCATTTCAGGTCGAAGACGCTCTCCACGCCCTGCAGGTACATGGCGATGCGCTCGAGCCCATAGGTGATTTCGCCGCTGACCGGACGGCACTCCAAGCCGCCGACCTGCTGGAAATAAGTGAATTGCGTCACCTCCATGCCGTTCAGCCAGACCTCCCAGCCGAGACCCCAGGCGCCGAGCGTCGGCGATTCCCAGTTGTCCTCGACGAAGCGGATGTCGTGCACCAGCGGGTCGATCCCGAGCAGCCGCAGCGAGTCCAGATATTGATCCTGGATGTCCAGGGGCGAAGGCTTCAGGATGACCTGATACTGATAGTAGTGTTGCAGGCGATTCGGGTTCTCACCGTAGCGCCCGTCGGTGGGCCGTCGGGATGGCTGTACGTAGGCGGCGTTCCAGGGCTCGGGCCCAATGGCTCGCAGAAAGGTGGCCGGATGAAAGGTGCCGGCGCCGACTTCCATGTCGTAGGGCTGTAACACGACACAGCCACGTTCGGCCCAGTAGGTCTGCAAGCGGAAGATGAGCGCTTGGAAGGTTGCGGGTGCGGCGGGTTGTGAGGTCAAGCGGTTGGTCCGACAGCAAAACAGAAAGCGGGCATTCTATACCCGGCGTCGATCAATGTTCGGTTCAGACGTTCGTGGCTTGGGGGTCAGCTGGGGGAAGCCGCGCAGGCATCCCCGCCAGCCGCCACCTGAGACATACAAACCTGGATCCGGCGCGTATCCCGGCATCGCCGTCGGACCGACCATAGCCGGCGATGTGCCGGGGCGGCGTCTTTCCTATAATCCGCTGCGAACCGACCGACGCGGGTCACGCTCGCGCCCGTCGATGTCCACCGCCGCCGGCCCCGTAACCGTTGCAGGAGAGTCGCATGGGAACAGCCATCGCCCCGGGCCGAACGAGCGAGCTGCGTCTGGCCGAGCGACGCCGCGCCGTCGCCCGCACCGCGCTGGTGGGTGGCCTGGCCAACGCCGCGCTCTCCGCGCTCAAGATCGGCATCGGCATCGTCGGGCAGTCCCAGTCCCTGGTGGCCGACGGCATCCACTCGTTATCGGACCTCGCCACGGATCTTTTGGTGTGGATCGCCGGCCATCACGCCAGCCGGGGTCCGGACGACGAGCATCCCTACGGCCATGGCCGCTACGAAACCATGGCCACGCTGGTGCTCGCACTGTTGCTGTTGGCCGTGGCGATCGGTGTGAGTTGGGACGCCGCGCTGCGTCTGTTCTCGCCGGAAGACCTTCTCACCCCTGGCTGGATCGCCCTGCTCGCGGCGCTGGTGTCCATCGGCGTCAACGAATTGCTTTACTGGTACACTATTTATTACGCCCGGCGTGTGCGATCGGACATGCTGCGCGCCAATGCCTGGCATCACCGCAGTGACGCCATTTCCTCCATCGTGGTGCTCATCGGCATCGGCGGCACTCTGGCCGGTCTGCCCTATTTGGATGCAATCGCGGCTTGTATCGTGGCCGTCATGATCGCCCGCATCGCCTGGGATCTCGGTTTCGATGCCGTCCGTGAGCTGGTGGACACGGGTCTGGATCCTGAGCGGCTCGCCGCCGTACGCGAGACCATCCTCCAGGTGGGTGGTGTGCGCGACCTGCACATGCTGCGAACCCGCCGCATCGGCGGCACGGTCTCGACGGACGTCCATGTCTTGGTCGACCCCTACATCAGTGTTTCCGAAGGCCACCACATCAGTGTCAAGGTGGAGCAGGAGCTCAAGCACCGGATCGACGAGATCGAGGATGTCACGGTCCACATCGACGCCGAGGACGACGCCACCGCGCCACCCACCATGGGCCTGCCCAGCCGTCGCGAAGCGTTGGCACGCCTCGCCGCACATTGGGCCAACCTGCCAGAGCTCGCACGCCCCGAGCGGGTGCAACTGCACTACCTCAATGGTCGGATCGAAGTGCAGGTACTCCTGTCGGATGCCGCGGCATACCGGGGTGATCGCATCAGCACCGTCGCCGAGCGTGCCCAGGCCGCCGTCGCCAACGACCCGATCTTCTCCGGCGTGAAGGTGTACTGCGGCGCGTCGCACCGAGATGGTGCATACTGAGCACGCGCTGCCCCGTGGTGCGGCAAGCCAGTGGTGCCGATGATGGTGCCTGCACCAAGCGCCAGGCCGTCGCACCTGCTCGCGGCGGGGCTACACCGTCGCGGCTGAGCCGGTCATCAATTACTTGCGCGCCCAGTGGCCACGGGCAGGCGCCGTCGGAGTTCATCGTCACGCGGTTGCGCGCCGCAATTTGCCGCCGCTGCTGAAGCCTGGCACGAAAACTGCTCTCAGCATTCGCTGAGACAGCGTGACGAACAACGACGCGATCCACGCCGACCGCAGCGGGCTCGGACGCACCGACCCCCTACCGGCTCAATTCCCAAACCCAAATTGCACCCACCGGAGACCGACAGAATGGCATCGAAGATCATGGAGACCCTCAAGAACGAAGACGTGAAGTTCGTGGACCTGCGCTTCACCGACACGCGTGGCAAGGAGCAGCACGTCTCGCTGCCCACCAGCATGGTGGACGATGCGATGTTCCAGGACGGCAAGATGTTCGATGGCTCTTCTATCGCCGGCTGGAAAGGCATCGAGGCCTCTGACATGGTGCTCATGCCTGAGGCGGATACGGCGGTCATGGACCCCTTCGCCGACGAAAACACACTGATTGTTCGGTGCGACATCCTCGAGCCCGCGACCATGCAGGGCTATGAGCGTGACCCGCGCTCGGTTGGCAAGCGTGCCGAGGCCTACCTCAAGTCCACGGGCATCGCCGACACCGCCTTCTTCGGCCCCGAGCCCGAATTCTTCGTCCTCGACGACGTCCGCTGGGGTGCGGACATGAGCGGTGCCTTCTACAAGGTGGACTCCGACGAGGCCGACTGGAACTCCGAGCGCGTCTTCGAAGATGGCAACATGGGCCACCGCCCGAGTGTCAAGGGCGGCTACTTCCCGGTGCCGCCGGTGGACTCGCTCAACGATCTGCGCGCGGCCATGTGCCTGGCCATGGAAGAGATGGGCGTGCCGGTGGAAGTGCATCACCACGAGGTGGCCACCGCCGGGCAGTGCGAGATCGGCACCAAGTTCACCACCCTGGTGAAGCGCGCCGACTGGAACCAGATCCTGAAGTACTGCGTGCACAATGTCGCGCACGCCTACGGTAAAACGGCGACCTTCATGCCCAAGCCCCTGGTGGGTGACAACGGCAACGGCATGCACGTGCACATGTCGCTGGGGAAGGACGGCACCAATATCTTCGCCGGCGACAAGTACGGCGGTTTGTCTGAGGCCGCGCTCTACTATATCGGTGGCGTCATCAAGCATGCCCGTGCGCTGAACGCCTTCACCAACGCCTCCACCAACTCCTACAAGCGCCTGGTACCGGGCTTCGAGGCGCCCGTGATGCTGGCCTACTCGGCCAAGAACCGCTCCGCATCCATCCGAATCCCCCACGATGCGAATCCCAAGGCGACCCGCATCGAGGTGCGCTTCCCCGACAGCATGGGTAACCCGTACCTGTCCTTCGCGGCGATGATGATGGCGGGCCTCGATGGCATCCAGAACAAGATCCATCCGGGCGACGCCATGGACAAGGACCTCTACGATCTGCCGCCCGAAGAAGAGAAGGCGATCCCACAGGTCTGCTATTCGCTGGATCAGGCCCTGGACGAGCTGGACAAGGATCGGGAGTTCCTGATCCAGGGCGGCGTCTTCACCGACGATGTCATCGACGGCTACATCGCGCTGAAGATGCAGGAGGTCACCCAGCTGCGCATGACGACGCATCCGGTGGAGTTCGACCTGTACTACAGCCTGTAAGGTCGCGCCGACCATGTCGGCACCGGCGCCGGGCCCACCGCCCGGCTGCGCTCAGTGCCCGCAGGGCACTGAGTCCTAGGGCGAGCCTAGGGCAAGCAATCGCAAGTCTGTCCAAAGCAGATTCGAGCATCACCCGGGGCACCGCGCCGTACCGGCGGCCCAACGTCGCCCGTCAGGCAAAGCGCCTGCGAGCCATCCACGGACCCTCCCGCCCAAAACCGCTCCCCGCGGCGCGCTCCGCACGGGACGTCGCTCCCCTCGGATTCGTCCTGAGTCGCATCGCCTGGTACCCACAGCCGTCCCGTGGACCACTTCCACAGGCGTCGCCTCTCCAGCAAACCTGATCTTCGCCGCATCACCGCCGCATGCTCGACGGCCCGGCTTTGATGTGCCCGCACGTTGGCGCAAGGCGCGCCGTCGTCAGACGTCGAGCGCCCTCCGTTCGGCGGTAACGTTCACGGCCGCATGCACGATCCCTACCCGATACTGGGCAGCGCCGTGCGTGGCATCGATCGAAAAACGACTTTGAGCCCTGGTTTAGGGCATATCCTGCACTAATATTGTGCAGATGGGGCGTCGACCTGTGACGGTATTGTAGTAATTGCCCGCTAGGCGGCGGTTTCACCTGTGGGACTGGGTTCTTTAAGTCTGGTGCGGTTTTTGCTTTGACTCAGTCCGCGCGGCCTCGACAGCCCACGACAGGCGATGGCGCCCGCTGGGCTGCTCACACTGTACCTGCCTTGTCGGCGCTGACGAGCCGCTCATGCCAACATCATGTGTTGCTGCCCATCCGCGGATCGAGTCAGCTTCATGAAGAAAAAGACATTGCAAAACAATCAACTAGCGTCTGCGATCCTGGGTAATCTCAACACTGCGGTACTGTTGTTCGACGCAGAGCTACGCCTTTGCTACATCAACCCCGCCGGCGAGCTTCTGCTCGCCATAAGCGCCAATGTCGTGCTCGGGAAAACCGCAGGCGAGTTGGTGCCCTGCCCCGCCGAGCCTGTGGAGGAACGGTTGCGCGACGCGTTGCAGACCCGCCAGCCGTTCACCGAACGCGAAGTGGAATTGCGGCGGCCCGACGGTGAGGTCATCCGAGTGAACTGTACGGTGCTACCAGTGCACCAATTCGAGTCGAGCGCCGACCTGTTGATGGAGCTGCACCAGGTGGATCGGCAGATCCGCATCACGCGCGAGGAGCATCTGATCTCCCAGCATCAGGCCACCCAGGCGCTGCTTCGCGGCCTCGCCCACGAGATCAAGAACCCCCTCGGCGGCCTGCGGGGGGCGGCGCAGCTGCTCGAGCGCGAGCTGCCGAGCCCGGATCTGCGCGAGTACACGCGCATTATCATCGACGAAGCGGACCGGCTCCAGGGGCTGCTCAACCGCATGCTCGGCCCGAATCAGCTGCCGCAGCTGCGCTATGTGAGCATCCACCATGTGCTGGAGCATGTCCGCGGTCTGCTGAGCGCCGAATATCCCGGCGGACCGGCCATCATCCGCGACTACGACCCGAGCATTCCGGATTTGCGCGCGGATTCCGACCGGCTGATTCAGGCCATGCTGAATATCGCCCGTAACGGCGCCGAAGCGGCCGGTCACAATGGTGAGCTCAGGTTCCGCACCCGCGTGCTGCGGCAATTCACCCTCGGCAACGAACTGCATCGACTGGTGTTGCGCGTAGAGATCGAAGACACGGGTCCGGGCATCCCGGAGAAACTCCTGGATCGCATCTTTTTTCCAATGGTGTCGGGGCGGACCGGCGGTAGCGGGCTCGGGCTGCCCATTGCACAAGAGCTCATCAACCAGCACGGCGGGCTCATCGAGTGCGAGAGCCGGCCGGGCAGTACCCGGTTTTTTGTCTACCTACCCCTCGAGCCCACCGACGACTGAGGTTCGCGATGAGCAAGGTGCCGAGCGTTTGGGTGATTGACGACGACCGCTCTATCCGCTGGGTGCTCGAGCGCGCCCTGCGGCAGGCGGACATGGACGTCACCTGCTTCTCCAATGGTGTCGGGATCATGGACGCACTCATGCGCGGGCGCCCCGATGTGATCCTATCGGACATCCGCATGCCCGGTGTCGACGGGCTGGAGTTGCTGCAGCAAGTCAATAGCCGCTATCCCAGCCTGCCCGTGATCATCATGACGGCGCACTCGGATCTCGACAGCGCCGTCTCGGCCTTCCATGGCGGTGCCTTCGAGTACTTGCCCAAGCCCTTCGATCTGGATGAGGCCGTGGATCAGGTGCGCCGCGCCTGCCGCGCGCACGAGCAGGCCAGCGAAGGCGCCGTATCGTTGGAGAACAGCCCGGACATCATTGGCGAGGCCCCCGCCATGCAGGAGGTGTTTCGCGCCATCGGCCGCCTGGCACGCTCCAACATCACGGTGCTGATCAATGGCGAGTCCGGCACCGGCAAGGAGCTCGTCGCCCGGGCACTGCACCGTCACAGTCCCCGCTCGAGCGCACCCTTCATCGCGCTCAACATGGCGGCGATCCCGCGCGATCTCATGGAATCCGAGCTGTTCGGTCACGAGCGTGGCGCCTTCACCGGCGCACAGACACGCCGTGAGGGGCGCTTCGAGCAGGCCGACGGTGGCACGCTGTTCCTCGACGAGATTGGCGATATGCCCGCGGAGCTGCAGACCCGACTCCTGCGTGTGCTCGCCGATGGCGAGTTCTACCGCGTTGGCGGCCTCTCACCCATCAAGGTGGATGTACGCATCATCGCCGCCACCCACCAACACTTGCAGGAGCATGTGCGTCAGGGCCGGTTCCGCGAGGATTTGTTCCATCGGCTCAATGTGATCCGCATTCACTTACCGCCGCTGCGCGAGCGCCGCGAGGACATCGGTCTGCTCATGCGCCACTTCCTGAGCCAGGCGGCGGTGGAGCTCAACTGTGAGCCCAAGACCATCGCCGCCGATGCACTGGCTCACCTGGAGCGACTGGACTGGCCGGGCAATGTCCGCCAGTTGGAGAACACCGCGCGCTGGCTCACCGTCATGGCGTCGACGAAGGAGATTCGCGTCAATGATCTACCGCCGGATCTCTTCGCCGCCGATGGTGCGGGCGGCGACGACGAGCAGTGGGAGACGGCGTTGCGGGCATGGACGCGCCGCCGGCTGCGCCAGGGCGACGGCGTCATCCTGGCGTCGGCCGTGCCGGCGTTCGAGCGCATCCTCATCCAGGTCACATTGGAGCACACCGGCGGTCGTCGCCAGGAGGCGGCGAAGCTCCTGGGCTGGGGACGCAACACCCTGACCCGTAAAATCAAAGAGCTCAACATGGATTTTGGCGGTGGCAACGGCGGCGACGATGACGAGGACGGTGCATAGGGCCCGGCGTTGAATGTTGCACCTTTCGCATCGATCTACGCGGACACGCCGAAACCGACCTTCCACGCAGACACCGATCCCCCATGGACAGTAGCAGCATCCAGCTCGCCGATTCCCAGATCGACGTCATCGAGCACACCCCGGAGCGCCTACGGATCCATTTCTCCCGGGCGATCATCATCAAGACCATGACCGGCTCGGCAGAAAAGACCCTCTGGTGGCAGGCCGGCGACTTGTTGTTGAGTCAGCCCGAGCTGCACGGCGTACTGCCCCCGACCCCGCTCACCTGCACGGGCGGAGACATCGACGACAACATTTATACCTACCGGGACATGATCCCGCTGCCCCTGGCGAGCCGCGGTGCCATCCGGATCGAGCTCCACTTCCACAACGGGGTGCCCGCCCTGGTTGCCAGCGGCGGCGCGATTGCGCTGGAGATGCACGACGTGCCCAAGTACCAACGCCATATTCGCGCGGCCTAGACCGCGGCATGCGGTGAATAGGGCGCGCCGGGCGCGGCGACAGCGTTCCAGCCGTCGTGCCCCCACCCGGCGCCGAAATCCGAAGCCAAGGCCCGCTGCTCGCGCACATCAACGACGCCCCGGATGTCTGGGCCCCGCGAGCACGAGACCGGCCTCCTGCACTCAAGCGCGGCATCAACGCCGCCACGCTACCGTTGTCGCACATGAAAAGCCCCGCGGCGCCTTGCGCGCAGCGGGGTGTCCGCCGGGCGTTCTGCGAGGCGACCGTCAGCCGGGGAACGCTCCGGCCAGCGCCGGGGCACACCACCGCGGCCTGCGGCTGTGCCCGTTCAAAGGCGTCGCTTTCAGCACGTCGGGCTCGGGGCGTTGGTCTCAGAGACGGTTGGAGCCGACGATTTCGTGGGCAATGTCCACGACGCGATTCGCCATGTCCATGTACTCTTGGCGATAGCTGGCGAGCAGCCCGTCGCCGGAGGCCCAGTAATCCTTGCCGGTCACGCCGTGCTCGTGCTCGTGATCGATGAACTGCTTCTGCATCTCCAGCATCTTGTCGATCAGCTCCTGCTTCTCTTTCTTCAGCGCAGCGATGTCGCTCATGGTCGTCTCCCCATCAGGTGTTCGGGTCATTCAGCCGAGTCGGGCAGCGTCTGGGCGAGCACGCCGGTGCAGCTGTCCGGTCCGGAATATGCAGAACTTTTAATATACCATGCTTCAGCGGAGCGGGGTCAATGTCCGACCGCTGTGCTGGGCAGATGCGTACCCGGCAGATTCGCGACAGCACGGTGAGCGCCATGTTCCACGTCATCCTGCATCAGCCTGAGATTCCGCCCAATACCGGCAACGTCATCCGGCTTTGCGCAAACACCGGCGCCGCGCTGCATCTGATCGCGCCGTTGGGGTTCGAGCTCGAGGATCGGCGCCTGCGTCGCGCGGGGCTGGACTACCGCGAGTACGCCAGGGTCCGGGTGCATGACTCCCTTGCGGCCTGTGCCGAGGCCGTCGAGTGGCGCCGGCTCCTGGCCTTCAGCACCCGCGGGCGCACCCCCTACACCGATTGCTGCTATCAGCCGGGGGACGCGCTGCTGTTCGGGGCCGAGACCCGCGGGCTGCCGCAGGCGCTGCTCGACGGCCTGTCGCCGGCCCACCGGCTATGCCTGCCCATGCGGGCCCAAAGTCGTAGCCTGAACCTCTCCAACGCGGTGGCGGTCGTGGTCTACGAGGCCTGGCGCCAATGTGGCTTCGCCGGGGCCAACGACTGATCGCCGCAGGCCCCAGCTGCGCGCCGCACAGCCGGCGGTCAGTGATCGACCTCGGACTTGCCCGCGCGCTCCAGCAGCCGCTGCGTCGCCTCGCCCGGTGTGCGAGCCTCGTACAGCACGGCGTGAACCTCAGCGGCGATGGGCATCTCGATGCCGTGTCTGGCGGCCATCGCATGCACGGCTCGGGCCGTGACGACGCCTTCCACCTCCTGGCCGATCGTGGCCATGGCTTGCGCCGCTGGTGTGTTGGCCGCCAGCGCCAGTCCCAGGCGGCGGTTACGGGATTGGTCGTCGGTGCAGGTCAGCACCAGGTCGCCGAGACCGGCCAGGCCCATGAAGGTCTCGCGCCGGGCGCCGAGCGCCTCGCCCAGACGGATGATCTCGGCGAGGCCACGGGTAATGAGCGCGGCGCGGGTGTTGGCGCCAAACCCCAAACCGTCGGCGATGCCATTGGCGATGGCGATGACATTCTTCGCCGCACCGCCCACCTGCACGCCGATGAGATCGTTCTGGGTGTAAGCACGAAAACGTGGCCCGTGCACCAGATCCGCCAGGCGCTGCGCGTAGCCTGGTGTGGAGGCGGCGACGGTGATGGCCGTGGGCAGGCCGCGTGCCACTTCGCGCGCGAAGCTGGGCCCCGAAAGTATGCCAAGCTGCCGCGGCCCAAGGCACTCCAGGGCCACTTCGTGCAGGAGCCGACCGCTGTCGGGCTCGAAGCCCTTGGTGGCCCAGGCGACGCCGAGGGCCGCCGGCAGCACGGGCGCCAACTGCGCGAGCACGGCACCGAAGAACTGGCTCGGCACCACCACCAGCACGCCGGTGGCGCCGTCGAGCGCCGTTTCCAGCGTCGCCGTTGGTGACAGTGTTTCGGGCAATGGGAACCCCGGCAGGTAGCAGCGGTTCTCGCCGTCGCGCGCCAGCGCATCGACGTGGGCCGGATCGTGCCCCCACAGGCGCACGCCGTGACCGTTGCGGCAGAGCAGCAAGGCGAGCGCAGTGCCCCAGGAACCGGCGCCGAGGACGGCGATCTGCTCCCGTGGATGTCCGGTCACGACGGCGGCTCAGTGGGTGGTGGGCTGAGGCGTGGCGGTCTGGTCGGCGCCGTCGACGCCGCCTTGCTGCTGCTCGGCGAGTTTCTGTGCGTAGATGGCGTCGAAGTTGATGTGCTGGAGCACCAGTTGCGGGAAGCCGCCCTTGGCAACCACGTCGGTGACGGCCTGGCGGGCATAGGGGAACAGGATACTGGGGCAGTAGACATAAAACAGTGGCCCATAGTCCTGCTGCTCGAAGCCCTGGGCGCTGACGATGCCGGCCTGCTGGACCTCCACCAGGTAGGCGGTCTTCTCGCCGGCCTTGGCGGTGACCGTGATGGTGAGCACGATTTCGTGGGTGTGGGCCTCCAACTGGCTCACCTGGATATCCATGTGCAGGGCGGTTTCGGGCTTCCATTCGCCCTGAAAGACCTCGGGCGCGTTGGGCGACTCGAAGGAAAGATCCTTGAGGTAGACCGTGCGCAGCGTGAACTGACGTTCGGCGCCGGCCTGGGCTTGGGTATCTTCGGCCATGTTGATGTGCTCCGGGATGATCTGCCCCGTTGGCGTGCCGCGATTGTGATGGCGTGCGGGGATTGGCTCTACGCTGACGATTGCTTCAGCGCTTCTTGCGTGTCAGCGGGAGGTTGGCGCTCTCCCAGGCGAGCACACCGCCTTTGAGATTGTACACCTCAGGGAAGCCCGCTTTACGCAGCACATGGCAGGCCGCTTGGGACTGCGCCCCGGAACGGCAGGTGACGATGATGGGCTTGTCCTTGTACTTGCTGAGCGCGCCGGTTTGATTCTTGAACCCGTTCATCGGGATATTGGTGGCATGCAGGATATGGCCCTTGGCGAAGTCCGCGGCCGGGCGGACATCCACCACAGCCGCCTCCTGCTGGTTGATCAGTGCCGTGGCAGCCACCGGGTCTACGGAGCCCTTGTCACCGACCAGGAGGTTGTAGGTGAGCAGCCCGAGGATCACGCCCAGGGCCATGAACAACACCCAATGGTTGCCCATGAACTCGAAGATCTGTGCCTGCATTGGGAGGAGCCGTGAGGGTTGCGCCCGGATCTTGGCCGGTCCGAGCGGCATGGGTTGCAATCAGGAGCGGCGAGTATACGGTCGTGTGCGCAGGTCGTCACCACTCGAGGTCGGGTGACGCGCAACGGGCGCTCAGCGCGAATGGTGGCAAAAGACCTCCCGCATCATGCCGATGAGCTGCAGCGTGCGCGCGTCGCCCACGCGATAGTAGACGCGGTTGGCGTCCTTGCGCGAGGCGAGGATGCCCTTGTCGCGCAGGATGGCGAGGTGCTGCGAGATGTTGCTCTGCGACGTGCCCACGTGCTCGACGATATCCTGAACGCTGACCTCTTCGGCGCCCAGGGTGCACAATATCTTGAGTCTCAGCGGATGCGACATGGCCTTGAGCGACCGCGACGCGCGCTCGATGTCGGCGTCATCGGCGAACAGCTCGACGTCGGCATCGCGCATCGGATTGAGCACGGGATTCGGCGTTGGCGGGACTTCGGTTATCATGGGCGGAGATTCTATATCAATCCATCACCAAACGATAATAAACTTTCGGTCCACCCAACACCGCCGCCCACGGACGGTGCGTGGCGCATCGCCGACCGTGGTGTCGGTGTCGCAACCGACCCCGGGGCGGGCGTCCGGGCGCGGCGACACCGCCGTCCGTCGTCGACTGCTGCGACTGCCGACGCTGTGCCTGCTGCTGCTGGCGAGCGCCGCAACGGGTGCGGCACCGCCCGCCGCTGCGGCCTCGCCGGCTCAGCCGCTGGAGGCGCAGGAAGCGGATCTGCGTGCCACCGAAGCGCGCATCGCCGACCTGCGCGAGGCGCTCAACGAGCGCGAAACCGATCGCGATGCCCTGTATGCCGCACTCGAGCGTAGCGACCAGCAGATTGCTGATCTGGCCCTTGCGGTGCGCGATCTCGCCGAGCGCCACGCGGCGCAAGAGGCGCTGGCGGCGCGGCTCAACAAACGCCTCGTCCAGGCCCGAAGCGACCTTGCGGCGGCGCGCGAGCAGTTGCGGGCGCTGCTGCGCGGCGCCTATGCGATGGGATCGGACGACCGGCTACGCCTGCTGCTGAATCAACAGGATCCTGCGCGTATCGGCCGCCAGCTCGGCTACCTGCGCGCCGTGGGCCGCCTGCGGACAGCGCAGACGGCGGCTGTGGAGCGGCTGGGTCAGACGCTGGCGCGGCTGCGGCAAGCCGCCGAGCGCGAGGTCCAGCGGCTGGCGACGCTGGCGGCCGAGGAGCGTCGCGCGCAAGCGGTCTTGCGGGCGGCGAGCGAGGCCCGCCGCGCCGTGCTGGCGGACTTGGAGGTGGCCATCGCCGCCGACCGGGCAGCGGTCGCCGAACTCGACGCCCATGCCACCGCCCTGCGGGAGGTGGTGGCCGAGCTGCGCCTGCGGGCGAAAATCGCCGAAGAGATCGCCATCACCGCGGACGCCTTTCACCGCCGCCGCGGCGAGCTGCCCTGGCCCATTACCGGTGCCCGCCTGGTGCGTGCCTTCGCCGGCCGGGCGCGGCCGGGCGATTTGCACGCCGACGGCATCCTGTTCGCCGCCCCCGTCGGCAGCGAGGTCTTTCCGGTGCACCATGGCCAGGTCGTCTATGCCGACTGGCTGCGAGGTTTCGGGCTCTTGATGGTGGTCGACCATGGCGACGGTTACATGACCCTCTACGGCCACAATCAAGCGCTGCTCAAAGAAGTCGGTGAATGGGTGGATGCGGACGATGTCCTGGCCCTTTCGGGGAGGCTCTCGCGCACCGATATGGATGACGTCGGCGCGGAGATCGCAGCCGGGAGGCTATACTTCGCGTTGCGCCACAATGGCGCGCCCGTGGACCCGGCACCCTGGCTGGAATCGCAGTCCGGCTGAGTCGGCGCGCGCCATCGCCACCGATGCCGCACCATGGCTTGCGTGCACGACGGAACGTCGACGCCGGTTCGCCTTCTAATGTTGCGGATTCGAGCCGCCGCCGCCGCCGCCGCCGCTGCGGCATCGGCGGTTTTCATCATGAACTGACCAGCGCCCGAGGCGCCCCGAGACGCCCATGACCCAGCAAACCCACTGCGCTCCGGCCGCTGTCCTGGCGGCACTGCTCGGCGCCCTCTGCGTCGGCGTCGCACCGTTGTCGGCGGATACGTCATTGCGCATCCAGGCACAGGTGACACCGCACCAGCCACCGGCGCCGGTGTCGCCGCCGCACGACGAGGCACAGCCCGCGTCGCATGATGACCCGTCCGGCGCCGCGCCAGCCCCCGTGGGGCCCGCCGTCACCGAGCAGCCCGATGTCGAGCGCCCGGGAGCCAGCGCGGGTGAGGCGGCCCCGGACGCAGCGCCCGCGGCCACTGACGGCACGCCGGACGGTGCGGGCACATCGGCGCAGACGAGCAACGACAGCAACCTGCCGCTAGATGATCTTCGCACCTTCGCCGAGGTATTCGGGCGCATCAAGAGCGACTACGTCGAGAATGTGGACGACCGCGAGCTGCTCGCCAGCGCCATTCGCGGCATGCTGGGTGGCCTCGATCCGCATTCCTCCTACCTCGACCCGGAGGCCTATCGCGATCTGCGGGTGGGCACCACCGGTGAATTCGGTGGCCTCGGCATCGAGGTGGGCCTGGAAGACGGCTTCGTGAAGGTCATCGCCCCGATTGACGACACCCCGGCTGCACGCGCCGGCATGCGCGCCGGCGACCTCATCGTGCGCATCGACGGCAAGCCCGTGAAAGGTCTCAGTCTGAGCGAGGCCGTGGCGCTCATGCGCGGCAAGCCCGGATCGGAGATCGGGCTCACGGTCGTGCGCGAAGGCGAGGGTAACCCCATCCAGGTCACCATCGTGCGCGACGTCATCAAAGTCGCCAGTGTCAAGGGTCGCACCCTGGAGCCCGGCTATGGCTACCTGCGGCTCTCGAACTTCCAGGCCCGCACCACCGAAGACCTGCTGGCGGCCGTGGCGGAGCTGAAAGCCGAGAACAGCCAGGGCCTCAACGGCGTGGTGCTGGATTTGCGCAACAATCCCGGGGGTGTCCTCAACGCCGCCGTCGGCGTCAGCGATGCCTTCCTCGACGACGGGCTCATTGTCTACACCATGGGCCGGAACGAGGACGCCAAGCTCGAGTTCAAAGCCGGGCCGAACGACGTCCTCGACGGCGCGCCGCTGGCGGTGCTGGTAAACAGCGGCAGCGCCTCGGCCTCGGAGATCGTCGCCGGGGCATTGCAGGATCAGGGCCGTGCGGTGATCATGGGTGAGAAGACCTTCGGCAAGGGCTCGGTGCAAACCATCGTTCCCATCGACGACCGCACCGCGCTCAAGCTCACCACGGCACGCTACTACACGCCGTCGGGGCGCTCCATCCAGGCCCTCGGCATCGAGCCCGATATTCGCCTGGTGCGCGGCAAGGTGGCGTTGGAGCAAGCGCCGGAAGTGGCGCCCATCAAAGAAGCCGATCTCATGCGGCATCTCGAGGACCCGGCCAACGGTGACGTCGCCGTCGAGTCCGACGAGGACCAGGGGGCGTCGCTGGTGGCGGAAGATTACCAATTGGCCGAAGCACTCAACGTCTTGAAGGGCCTCAATCTGTTTCGCGGCGCGGCAGCCAAGCGCGAGTGACTGTCCCGCCACCCCCTGATCTCACAGCGACGACCGCCGTCGGCGGAGGAGATGATCTGCGATGACCCGGGTACTGGTGCCCTTGGCACAGGGCTGCGAAGAACTGGAGGCTGTGACCATTATCGATCTGCTGCGTCGCGCCGGCATCGAGGTGGTCACCGCCGGCCTGGATGCGGCGCCGGTGAAGGCGAGTCGCGGCACCGTCCTGGTGCCTGACACCACCCTGGAGACGGTCGCCGGGCAGGATTTCGACATGGTGGTCCTGCCTGGCGGTCTGCCGGGTGCCACCAATCTCGACGCCGATGAGCGCCTGCACCGGCTGCTCTCCCGCCACGCCGGGCAGGGTCGCTGGTGTGCCGCCATCTGCGCGGCGCCCCTTGTGCTCGCCAATGCGGGCTTGCTGGACGGGCGCGTCGCAACCAGCTTTCCCGGAGCGCTGGACACTCGCAAGCATCCACGGATTCGCCTCAGCGACGAGCCCGTGGTGGTCGACGCCCGGGTGGTTACGTCGCGTGGCCCGGGAACGGCGATGGACTTCGCGTTGCAGCTCGTCGAGTTGTTGGTCGGCCGCGATCAGCGCGAGGCGGTGGCGTCCAAGTTGATGCGCCCACAGTAGCGAGCGGCGCGGCGGATGTACCCGCAGGCGCTCACCCTGTCGTCGGCGGCGGTCCCCGGCGGAGCGCCGCCGCTGGCCATCGGCACCGCCGCGCTGCTGCTGAGCTTTCTGATCGCGTCGCTCCTGGTGTGGCTGCTGCGGCGCAACAGGATCAGCTTGCTGCGCATCCTCGATCAGCCCAACGCGCGCTCACTGCACCACGCGCCGGTGCCGCGCACCGGCGGCGTTGGCGTCCTGGCGGGTGTCGCCGGCGGCCTGGCGCTGGCGCTGCCCTGGCTGCCGACGCCAGGCATCGGTTGGGCCGTGGCGGCGGTGGTGCTCGCCACCGCACTGCTGGCCGGTGTGTCCCTGTTCGACGATCGCCACCATGTGCCGGCCCGCTACCGCCTGGCGGCGCAGTTGGTGGCGGCCGTGCTGGTCATGGCCGCCGGCGTCGTCTGGCGCACCCTGGGGCTGCCGGGCCTTGCCGGGCTCATGCTGCCGCTCTGGCTGGCGCCGGCGCTCACCCTCTTGTTCGTCGTCTGGATGACCAACCTCTACAATTTTATGGATGGCATGGACGGTCTCGCCGGGGGCATGGCGGTTTTTGGCTTCGGCGCGCTGGCGTTGCTGGGGCTGCTCGCGGGAGCGCCGGACTATGCACTGGTGGCGGCGGTCATCGCCGCAGCCGCCGGCGGCTTTCTGCTGCACAACCTGCCGCGAGCCGCTATTTTCCTCGGTGATGTGGGCTCGACGGTGCTCGGTTTTTGGGCAGCGGTGCTGCTGCTCTGGGGCGCGGGGCGCGGCTTGTTTCCGCTCTGGCTGGGCGTCCTGGTGTTTTCGCCCTTTGCGGTGGATGCCACCTGGACCCTGCTCGTGCGCTTCGCCCGCGGCGCGCCGGTGTGGGAAGCCCATCGCGAGCACCATTACCAGCGGCTGGTGCTGGCTGGTTGGTCAACGTGGCGGACGCTATTCTGGGCGTATGTGCTGATGGGGGCCGCCGCGGCCAGTGCCATCGGCGCCCGTAGCCTGATGCCATCGGAGCAATGGCTGCTGCTGGCGGGCTGGGCCGGTCTGTACAGTCTCGTGCATTGGCGCGTGGGCTTGGTCGAGCGCGAGCGCCCGGCGTCGCCGGAGCGCTCCTGAGACCGTGTCGCTGCGATGACGCCCGCGGCGTACTGCGGCAGCGGCACCCGCACACCCAGGCACCGCTGAGGAGCGCTTTGCCGGGGCGTTTTGAGCGATCCAGACACCCAGCGCCGCCGCCCACCCTGAACGGCCTGTCACATGGTGGAGGCCTGCCGACGCGCAGCCCCCGCCGAGACCCTTGAGCATTGCCCGAGCCGAGCCATGTCCGACACCTTCCAACGCCGACAGCAGTCCAATGATCGGCCGCCTGGCGCCCAGCATTCCATGCCCGAGGAGGACTTCGACGCGGACATCGCCGCCGCAGCCGATGTCTTGCCCGGGCCCGGAATCGATCTCAACCTGGACTTCGCGGACGAGTTGCTGGGGGACGCGGGGGAGAACGCCCGGCAGGTCGTGTCTCGCCGGCGATCGCCCGGGCCCGCGGCGGCGCCACGTACGGCGCCGGCAGCCCCGGATGCAGCCGTCGATGCCACACCGGCGCCATCGCCCTCCCCCGGGCCCGCACCAGCTGCCGCCGGGCAACCGCCGCTCGCCGCTGACGGCGCCACCGCCCAGACCCAGGCGACGGACGCCGCCTCGAGTGCATTACAGCCGACGCACCCACCCGTTCACCCACAGGCGCTGCCCGAATCTTCGGCCGTTGCTGTGGCACCGGCACACGCCTCGCCGACATCGCCGGAGCCGGCGTCGGCCGTGGCCACCGCGGATACAGACTCGCCCGAGGCGGCGGTGATCGCCCACCTGCGCAGCCACGGCAAGCTCTCCGACGGCGATCTCGCGCGCGCCCGCAAGCTCGCCGACGACGGTGCCGAGGCGCTGCGCACCATGCTCGTGCGCTTAGGGTTAGTGTCGGATCGCGACATGGCCGCGGCCTATGCGGCGGTGCTGAATCTGGGCCTCATCACCGCCGAGGATTACCCGGACGCCCCGGTGGCGGAGGCGGAGCTCAGCCTGCGCTTTCTGAAAGACGCACGCATGGTGCCGCTGCGCGAAGAGGCCGACATGCTGGAGCTGGCGGTCGCCGACCCCGTCGACCATTCCGCCGTGCGCGCCGCGGAAATGGCCGCCGGGCGGCAGGCGCGACTGCGCGTGGGGCTGCCGACGGAGATCGAAGCGGCGCTGGAGCGCCTTTATGAGACGCCGGAGGCCGGCGAGCCGGATGCGGACATGGAGGCCGATCTCGGCAATTTCTCGGAAGAGGACATCGAGCACCTGCGCGATCTCGCCAGCGAGGCCCCGGTGATCCGGCTGGTGAACCAAATCATGCAGCGGGCGGTGGAGTCGCGGGCGTCGGACGTGCACATCGAGCCCTTCGCCGATGAGCTGAAGGTCCGCTACCGCATCGACGGCATCCTGAAGGAGACTGAATCGCCGCCGGTGCGCTCCACCGCCGCCGTGATCTCGCGCATCAAGATCATGGCCAAGCTCAACATCGCCGAGCGCCGCCTGCCCCAGGATGGGCGCATCCCGCTGCGCGTGCAGGGCAGGGAGCTGGACCTGCGCGTGTCCACAGTGCCTACCATGTTCGGTGAAAGCGTGGTCATGCGTCTGCTGGACAAGGAGTCGGTGCGCTTCGACTTCGATGCCCTGGGCTTCGACGGCCCGCCGCGGCAGCGGGTGCTGCAGATCCTGGATCAGCCCTACGGCATCTTCCTGGTCACCGGCCCCACCGGCAGCGGCAAGAGCACCACCCTCTACACGGCGCTGTCGCGGCTCAATACCGAGGCGCGCAAGATCATCACCGTGGAGGACCCGGTGGAGTATCAGGTGGCCGGCATCAACCAGATCCCGGTGAAGGCCAGCATCGGCATGACCTTCGCCCATGCCCTGCGCGCCATCGTGCGCCAGGACCCGGACGTGATCATGGTGGGCGAGATGCGTGATCTGGAAACCGCCCGCATCGCCGTGCAATCCGCCCTCACCGGCCACGTGGTGCTGTCCACGCTGCACACCAACGATGCCGCCAGCGGCGTGACGCGTCTGCTGGATATG
Source organism: uncultured Thiohalocapsa sp. (assembly GCF_913062725.1). Classification (GTDB taxonomy): domain Bacteria; phylum Pseudomonadota; class Gammaproteobacteria; order Chromatiales; family Chromatiaceae; genus Thiohalocapsa. The sequence goes on along the minus strand of NZ_CAJXWY010000002.1, from coordinate 84,025 downwards.
GGCGTGGAAGACTATCTGCTCACCAGCACCATCAACGGCATTCTGGCGCAGCGGCTGGTGCGCCGGCTCTGCCCCACGTGCCGCGAGCCCTTCCGGCCGCGCCCGGAGATGGCGGCGCGCTTCCTGAATCTGCCCGGCGTCGACGAGTCGAATCTCACCCTCTACCGCCCACGCGGCTGCGAGGCCTGCCAGGGCAGCGGCTACCGTGGTCGGCTGGTGATCGCCGAGGTGCTGCTGATGACCGATCGCATCCGCCAGGCGGTGCTGAATCATGCCACGGCCACCGAGATCCAGCGTATCGCCGTGGAGCAGGACATGCTCACCATGTACCAGGACGGCCTGCGCAAGGCCGCGGCGGGGCATACGACGGTGGAAGAGGTACTGCGCGTGGCCTCCGTCAGTGAGGATTGAGGCGCGTGACCGAGGATATGTGACTGCTGGGCAGCGGGCGCATGGCCAAGCGATGCGCCACCGGGCCTTCCCGGCAGGGCGTCCTCACCTCTCACGTCTCACCCCCCCCAGGCTGCGTTTGACAGCCCTTCGCGCTGCAACCAGACTCCAACGCAGGAACCTGCGTCACTTGCCGCGATCATCGCTGTGTGACGCTGCTCGACCGCGGTACCGTGCTTCATCGACATGCCGAGATATTTCTACAAAGCAGTCAAGCTCGACGGCGAAGAGGTCGAAGGCGAGCAGGAGGCACTCGATGAGGCGGCGCTGGTGGTGCGCCTCCAGGCCGAGGGCCTGATCCCGCTGCAGACCCGCTCCGCCGGCGGTCTCACGGCGACGCTGGCGCGGCGCCGACGCAAGCGCCTGAGCGCAAAGGACGTGGAGATCGTCACCCGGCAGTTGGCGACGCTGCTGCAGGCGGGGCTGGCGCTGGACCGCTCGTTGACGGTGCTGGCGGGTCTCACCACCGAAGAGCACGTGGTGCGGGTGCTGGCGGATCTTCAGGACCGGGTGCGCGGCGGCGCCACCCTGTCCGCGGCGCTGGAGGCCCAGGACGGCCAATTCCCGCGGCTCTACGTCAACATGGTGCGCGCCGGCGAGGCCAGCGGCGCCGTCGACGAGGTGCTCGGCCGGCTCGCGGACTATCTGGAGCGCAGCGCCGAGCTGCGCGGCACCGTGACCTCGGCCCTGGTGTACCCGAGTATCCTGCTCTTCGTCGCCGGGCTGTCGGTGATCCTGCTGCTGGTGTTCGTGGTGCCGCAGTTCACCGTGCTGTTCGATGACATGGGCGCGGCACTGCCGCTGCCGACGCGCATCGTCGTCGGCGCCGGCGAGATCGTGCGCGGTTACTGGTGGGCGCTCCTGGTGGCGGTGGCCGTTGTCGCCTTGGTGCTGGAGCGCTGGCTCATGAATCCTGACAACCGACGCCGCTTCGACTATTGGGTCATGGCCCTGCCGCTGTTCGGCGACCTGATCTGGAAGATGGAGACTGCCCGCTTCTGCCATACGCTCTCCACTCTGCTCAAGAACGGTCTGCCGCTGCTCTCGGGCCTGAATCTGGCGAAGGAGGTGGTGGACAATCGCAAGATCGGCGATGGGCTGGGTGAGGTGGCGGATGGTCTCAAGCACGGCCGCGGCCTCGCCGAGCCCCTGGCGACGCGTCAGGTGCTGCCGGAGCTGGCGTTGCAGATGATTCGCGTCGGCGAGGAATCGGGCACCCTGGACGCCATGCTCGCCAAGGTGGCGGACATCTTCGACCGCGAGACCCGGGCCAGTGTGCAGCGCATGCTGACATTGCTGGAGCCGGTGCTCATCATCGGGCTCGGCGTCGTCATCGCCGGCATCATCGTCTCCATCCTGATGGCCATCCTCGGCGCCAACGAGTTGGTGCTCTGAGCGGACGCTCCAGGCACGGCGGCGGACGGCAAGTGCCGAGGCGGGGATGACCTTGGCGCGGTCGGCTGGGTCTGCGCTGGCTCAGCCCCCCAGGGCCTGGATTGCCAGCGATGCCGCCGACGTGCGGTTTTCCACGCCAAGCTTCTGGAAGATGGGCTCCAGGTGCTTGTTCACGGTGCGCGGACTCAGGTCCAGGATCGCGCCGATATCGCGGTTCGATTTGCCGCGGGCGATCCAGAACAGCACCTCGGCCTCGCGCGCGGTGAGCCCAAAGTGCCCGCGCAGCCGCTTCTGATCCAGCTCGAGACTCTGCTCCGTCAACCGCAGCAGAAATTCGTTGGCGCCCACCTCACCGATGTAGGTCACCACCAGCCGGGCATTCTCGCCGGTGGCCACGGCCCATTCCCGGTTGACGGGGGCCGTACCATCGATGCAGCGTTGCAGCCAGATACGTGCCGGCACCGCCAGGCTCTTGCCGTCGACGCAGAGCTCGGGCGGCCCGGTCTCCATCAGCCGGGTGGCCTGACGCGTCCCCCATAGGACGCCTCCCTCGCGGTCCACCGAGAGCAGAAAGCGCCGGGCGTCGTCCAGCGCCTCATGGGCGCTGTGGGTCTGTCGTGCATTGGCCAGGTGTACGCGCATGCGCACGATCACCTCCTCTGGCACGATGGGCTTGGTCAGATAGTCGACGCCGCCCGCCTTGAAACCCTCGACGATGTGCTGGGTCTCGCTGAGGCCGGTCATGAAGATCACCGGAATATGCTTGAGGTCGCGCTTGCGCTTGATGCGGCGGGTGGTCTCGAACCCATCGATGCCCGGCATCAGTGCGTCCATCAGGATCAAATCCGGTGTCACCCGCTCCAGCAGCGTCAGCGTCGTCTCGCCGTCCAGGGCCACGAGCACGGTGAGCCCCAGCGCCTCCAGTGCGTCGGTCAGCATGCCGAGGGTCTCCGGTGAGTCGTCGACCACCAGCACCGTCTCGCGGTTCAGTGCATTCAGTGTCGTCATCGCAGCAAGGTCTCCAGCAGCCTGGCCAGGCGCTTCAACTCAAAGGACTTTGCCAGGAGCTGTAGCTCACCGATCAATTGCTGGCTCTGGGGGTAGCGTTGCTCCAGCGACTGCAGTTTGGCGCTCAAGCCGCGTACATGGCCGATACCCACCAGCCCGAGCAGGTCCTCCAACTCGGTGCGCGGCGGCACCTCGGCGTCGGTCCACGCCGGCGGTGGCGCCGGCCGCGGCGCTGACGCGGAATGGATCCATTGCAGCTTGAGCCGGGCGCGGATCTGCTCCAGTAGCACGGAGACCAGGATCGGCTTGACCACGTAGCCATCGTGCACCGGCGGGTCCACGGGACCGTCCTTACCCTCGGCGACGTCGGCCGAGACCATGACGATCGGCGTCGTCGCGAAGGCGCCGGCGCGCAGCCGATGGGCCAGTGCCCAGCCGTCTATGCCCGGCATGGAGATGTCCAGCAAGAACAGGTCGGGGGGATGCTCCGCGGCGAGCGCGAGGCAGTCCGGTCCGTCGGCGGCGCCGAGCACGACGAAGCCCAGGGGTGCGAGGATATCCTCGACGAGTGCCCGGTGGTCGGGCTCGTCATCGACCACCATGATGGTGCGCCGCGAGCCCTCGTAGCCGACGATGGGACGCGCGGGCTGTGGCAGCCCCGACGGCTGCGCGATCTCCGGCAGAAACAGTTTCACCCGGAAAGTGCTGCCGCGCCCGGGCTCGCTGTGGACCCGGATCTCGCCGCCCATCACCTCGGTGAGCAGCCGGCAGATGGAGAGCCCGATGCCGGTGCCGCGCGCGGATTTGACCACCGGCGCGGCGACGCGCTCGAAGGGCTCGAAGATGCGCTCCAGGTCCTCGGCGGCGATGCCGATGCCGGTGTCTTCCACCTCGATCTCCGCCACCTGGGCATGGTAATGCACGCGCAGCACCACCCGCCCGGCGGCGGTGAATTTGATGGCGTTGGTCAGCAGGTTGATCAGGATCTGCCGCAGCCGGTTCTCGTCGATGGCGACGGTCTGCGGCAGTCTGCCCGAGGACTCGAAGTGGAACTCGATACCCTTGGCCGCGGCCTGCAGCCGGAACATGTCGACGATCTGCGCCAGGAAGCCCCGCAGATCCACCTCGTCGCGATGCAGATGCAGCCGACCGGCCTCGATTTTGGCCACGTCGAGGAGTCCGCTGATCATCTCCGAGAGGTGGTCGGCGCTGCGCTTGATCACGCCCAGCGCCGGTGCGCACTGCGCAGGAATGGCCGGGTCGCGCTCCAGGAGCTGGCTATAGCCGCTGATGGCGTTGAGCGGCGTGCGGAACTCGTGGCTCAGGCCCACCACGAAGCGGCTCTTGGCCTGACTCGCCGCCTCGGCGGTCTCCTTGGCTTGTTGTAACAGGGCGTCGGTGCGTTCGTGGGCCTCGATCTCCTGCACCAGCATCCGGGTGTGGCGTCTGGCCTCGTCTTCGGCGAAGGTCCGGCTCTCGCTGGCGAGCACGATCAGCCAGGCGACCACGCCGAAGCCGATCATGGCCAGAAAGAACACCCGCCAGAGCGTCTGCGCCACCACATCCGCCGGCACCGCCGGGTCGAGGATGGCCTGTAGGTAGATGAGCCACAGCAGCGCGCTCAGGAGTCCGCCGAGCAGCAACAGCAGCCCCAGATAATGTCCCAGCCTGGAGTTGATCCGCGCCACCAGGGGCGCCGGCAACCAGCTGTGCATCCAGCCGAGCGCCTGCTCGGCGAGCCGCGAGCCCTGCTTGCACAGGTCGCGGCAGCGCGAGTCCAGCGAGCAGCACAGGGAGCAGATGGGGCCCGAGTAGGCCGGGCAGGGGGCCATGTCCGGCCCTTCGAAGGCGTTGTCGCAGACGCAGCAGCGTGTCGTGCCATCGGTGTCGGCGGCCACCGGCTCGACGGGGCGGGCCAGATAGTAGCGTCCCGCGGTCAGCCAGGCGATCAGTGGCGCCGCAGCAAAGGCGACGCCCAGGGCGACGAACGACGAGAAGGCCCGCAGCGGTGCGCCCAAGAGACCCGAATAGGTCAGCAGCGCGGCGGCGATGGCGATGCCCATGGCGCCGACACCCACCGGATTGATGTCGAACAGGTAGGCCCGCTTGAACTCCACCTGCGGTGGACTCAGGCCCAGGGGCTTGTTGATCACCAGGTCTGCCACCAGGCCGCCGACCCAGGCCACCGCCAGGATGGAGTAGAGCCCGAGGATCTGCTCCAGCGCCCGGTAGATGCCGAGCTCCATGAGCATCAGTGCGATGACGACATTGAAGACCAGCCACACCACCCGGCCGGGATGACTGCGGGTCAGTCGTGCGAAGAAATTCGACCAGGCGATGGAGCCGGCATAGGCGTTGGTGACGTTGATCTTGACCTGCGAGAGCACGACGAACACGCCGGTGAGCGCCAGTGCGATGCCGGGATGACCGAACACTTCCTCGTAGGCCAGCAGGTATAGCGATGCCGGATCGCGGGCGCTGTCCGCCGGCGCCAGTAGGGTCAGCGCCAGGTAGGCCAGGAACGAGCCCGCCAGCATCTTTGCCGCCCCCAGCACGATCCAGCCCGGACCGCCGGCGACGAGCGCCAGCCACCAGGCGAGCCGTCGTCCGAGGCGGCGCTGTGGCAAAAAACGCAGAAAGTCCACTTGCTCGCCCACCTGCGCCGTGAGCGAGAAGACCACGGCCGCGGCGGCGCCGAACAGCAGTGGATCGAAGCCGCCGTCGCCGCCAGCGACGCCGGGGAACTGCGTCCAACCGGCAAAGGCCTCGGGTCCCTGCCAGGCGACGAAGACGAAGGGCAGCAGATGCAGCGCAATCCAGAGCGGCTGCGTCCAAAGCTGGAAGCGGCTGATGAAGGTGATGCCGTGGGTCACCAGCGGAATGATGGCGAGTGAGCTCAGCACATAGCCTGCGGCCAGCGGCAGTCCGAACATCAGTTCCAACGCCTTGGCCATGATGGCGGCTTCCAGCGCGAAGAAGACGAAGGTGAAGGAGGCGTAGATCAGCGACGTGAGCGTGGAGCCCATGTAGCCGAAACCGGCCCCGCGCGAGAGCAGGTCGATGTCGACGCCGTCACGGGCGGCGTAATAGCTGATGGGCAGGCTGGTGAGGAAAATCAGTGCACCCACGCAGAGGATGGCCGCAGTGGCGTTGGCGAAGCCAAAGCTGAGCGTGATGGCTGCGCCGATGGCCTCCAGTGCCAGGAACGAGATGGAGCCGAGCGCCGTATTCGCGACACGCGGTGCCGACCATTTGCGCGCCCGCTCGGCGGTGAACCGCAGGGCGAAGTCTTCCAGGGTCTGATTGGCAACCCATTGATTGTAAGTGCGCCTGATTCGCTGAATCGGCTGCGGTTTTGCCATAGGGCGTCTGTTCTGTGTCGAGCGTGCGGTAGTTGTCGCCGCGTCGTCAGTCCTGGCGTCCATTGCATCTGCTTGTGGCCGTCGCTCGTCCGTCGCCGTGTCAGGCGTCCACGTCTTCGCGTGAGCCGCAGCACCGCAGCGCCTGCCCCACTACCAGCCCGGATGATGATAGCCGAGCCGCAATGGCTGGGCCATACGTCAGTTGACGTATTCAGACGCCGGCAGACTTCCCGCACTGTCTGTCGTGAGTCGCACAACGGCGCCGCAGCCCAGTCCGGGCTTTGGGGGATAACCGCGTCCGGGGGCCGCTGGCCCTGCCGCCAGAAACGTGTGCTCGATGTTTCCTTCGACAACAGGTATTAGCACCATGACCGCAAGATTCCGCTCACACCTGCCACGGCGACAACGCCGGCCGCATGCGAGCATCGCTCTGCTCGCCGGCGCCATCTTCTCCATCGCCCCATTGTTGACCCTGGCAGACACACCGTCGACCGCCGAGGCCAATACCACCGGGCTCGCTGTCACGGATGATACCGTCACCGTGGGCATCCTGCACTCAACCACCGGTACCATGGCGATCAGCGAAACCGGCTCGGTACAGGCCGAAAAGCTCGCCATCGAGCAAATCAATGCCTCCGGCGGGGTGCTTGGCCGGCAGATCAAGGTCATCCAGGAAGACGGCGCCAGCGACTGGCCAACGTTTGCGGAAAAGGCCAAAAAGCTCCTCGTCGAAGACAAGGTTGCTGCGGTGTTCGGCTGCTGGACGTCGGCGTCGCGCAAGGCCGTGCTGCCGGTCTTCGAGCAATACAACGGCATGCTCTACTACCCAACCTTCTACGAAGGCCTGGAGCAATCACCGAACGTCATCTACACGGGCCAGGAGGCCACCCAGCAGATCCTCGCCGGCATCGATTGGGTGGTGGACGAGAAGGATGCCAAAACCTTCTTCCTGCTCGGCTCAGACTACATCTGGCCGCGCACGTCCAACAAGATCGCTCGCAAGCACATCGAGAAGCTGGGTCTCAAGGTCGTCGGCGAGGAGTACTACCCCCTCGGCCACACCCAGTTCAACTCGGTCATCAACAAGATCCGACTGCGGAAGCCGGATGTGATCTACGCCATCGTCGTCGGTGGCTCCAACGTCGCTTTTTACAAGCAGCTCAAGGCCGCCGGCCTGGACCTGGATGACGGCAAGACCACGCTGCTCACCATTTCGGTCACCGAGGACGAGATCCTGGGTATCGGCGGTGAGAACATCGAAGGCGCCTATGCCGCGATGAAGTACTTCCAGAGCCTCGACAACGAGAACAACAAGGCCTTCGTGGCCGCATTCAAGGAGATGTGGGGTGAGGACAGTGTCATCGGCGACGTGACGCAGGCGGCCTACCTGGGCCCCTGGCTGTGGAAGGCGGCGGTTGAGGAGGCCGGCAGCTTCGATATCGACAAGGTGCGTGAGGCCTCCCCCGGCATCGAGCTGAACACGGCCCCTGAGGGCTATGTGCGCATTCACGAGAACCATCATCTGTGGAGCAAGACCCGCGTCGGGCGGGCACGCGCCGACGGTCAGTACGATGTCATCTACGAGACCGAAGAGCTGATGGAGCCCGATCCCTTCCCGGAGGGCTACCAATAATCGTGCGCTGTTGACGATGGCTTCGCTCCCGACCGCATCGGTCGGGAGCGGGTGGGCCGATAGCGATTACACCGCATTCCGGGAGACAATACTATGTTCGAGGGTTACACGCTCGGCGAAATCGGATCAATCTTTGCGATGCAGGGCTTCGCGGGCCTGATCCTGTTCTCTGTCTTCGTGTTGATGGCACTGGGGCTGGCGATCATCTTCGGCCAGATGGGTGTCATCAACATGGCCCACGGGGAGTTTATGATCCTCGGGGCCTACGTCACCTTCGTGACATCGAATGTCTTCGCCGACAGCATGCCGGCGCTTTTCGGTGGCTACTTCTTCGTGGCCATGGTGCTCGCCTTCTTTATCGCCGCAGGGGTCGGCGCCTTCGTGGAGTGGGCGATGATCCGGCATCTCTACCACCGGCCCCTGGACACTCTGCTCGCCACCTGGGGGCTGAGCTTGATCCTGCAGCAAATCTTCCGCTCCGTCTTCGGCGCCCGCGAAGTGGGCGTAACGCTGCCCGACTGGCTGATGGGGTCGTTCGGGCTCACGGATTTGATCGAAGTGCCCATCAACGGTTTGTTTGTGATGGCACTGACGCTGCTCATTTCCTTCGTCGTCTACCTGATCCTGTTTCGCTCCCGCTGGGGCAGCCAAAGCCGGGCCGTCGTGCAGAACCGGGCGATGGCGGGCGCCGTCGGCATCGATACCGGACGTATGGATCGACTGACTTTCGCCCTCGGCTGCGGCATCGCCGGTGTCGCCGGCAGCGCCTTCACGATGATCGGCTCCACCGGCCCTACGGCGGGACAGCTCTACATCGTCGATACCTTCCTGGTGGTGGTCTTCGGTGGCGCGCAGAGCCTGCTCGGCACCATCGCATCGGCCTTCGTGATCTCGCAATCACAGTCGACCATGGAGTTCTTCCTGAGCGGCTCGATGGCCAAGGTACTCACACTGCTCACCGTGGTGGTGATCCTGATGCTCCGCCCGCAAGGGCTGTTCTCACTGAAGCTGCGCCGCTGAGGAGGCCGCCATGACGACGCCACAAACCGCCACCGCGGAGCGGTCGTTCTGGATCGGCTTCACGATCCTGGCTGCCCTGATCCTGCTGGTTCTGCCACTTATGCTGGATGTCTTCCGGCTGAACCTGGTCGGGCGTTACCTGACCTACGCCTTCGTCGCCGTCGGCCTCGTGCTGTGCTGGGGCTACGGCGGCATCCTGAGCCTCGGCCAGGGGGTGTTCTTTGGCCTCGGCGGCTACTGCCTGGCCATGTTCCTGAAGTTGGAATCCTCGACCCCCGAGGCCACCGCCATCCAGTCCACGCCGGGCATTCCGGATTTCATGGACTGGAACCAAATTACGGCTTTGCCCTGGTTTTGGGAGCCCTTCAAGAGCTTGCCGGTGGCCCTCATCGCCATCGTCGTGGTGCCGGCGGTGTTCGCCTATGTGATTGGCGTCGCCATGTTCAAGCGCCGAGTGGGGGGCGTGTATTTCGCCATCATCACCCAGGCCATCGCCGCGATCATGACCATCCTGATCATCGGTCAACAGGGCTATACGGGCGGCATCAACGGCATCACCGACCTGCGCACGCTGCTCGGCTGGGATATCCGTACCGACAGCGCCAAGACCATCCTCTATTTCGTCAATGCCCTCCTGCTGCTGGCCACTCTGGTGCTGGCACGCTGGATCCTGACCTCCCGGCTCGGGCGCATCCTGGTGGCGATGCGCGGAAAAGAAGATCGGGTGCGCTTCTCGGGCTACAGCGTCGCCAATTTCAAAATCTTCGTGTTCTGTGTCGCCGCCGCCATGTCCGGCATCGGCGGGGCCATGTTCACGCTGCAATTCGGCTTCATGTCGCCGTCGTTCGTGGGCATCGTGCCGTCCATCGAAATGGTGATCTTCGCCGCGGTGGGCGGCCGCCTGTCCATTCTGGGCGCGGTCTACGGCGCACTCATCGTCAACTGGGCCAAGAGTATTTTCTCCGAGGCCTTCCCCGAGCTCTGGCTGCTCGCGATGGGCGGCCTTTTCATCGCCGTGGTCATGGCCTTCCCCAACGGTTTGGCCGGGCTCTACAGCGTTTATGTCGCGCCGATGCTGCCCCGTATCCGCGCCTGGGCAATGAGCACCCGTGGACTGCCTGCACGCGACACCGATGGTCAGATCTCCAAGCCCGGGGTGACTCATGCACGCTAGCAAAGACAAAGACTTCGCCCTGGCCATTGAGGGGCTGACGGTGTCATTCGACGGCTTCAAAGCGGTGGATGACTTATCGCTGTACGTCGATGATAACGAGATCCGTGTCATCATCGGACCCAATGGTGCCGGCAAGACCACCGTGCTGGACTTGATCTGCGGTCGGACCAAGGCTGACGCCGGCTCCATCGTCTTCAAAGGCAAAGACCTGACGAAGATGAAAGAGAACCAGATCGTGCAGGCGGGGGTCGGCCGGTTCTTCCAGAACCCCTCAGTGTACGAAGACCTCACCGTCTACGAAAACCTGGAGCTATCCTACCCGCGCGGGCGCAGCGTCTTCGGCTCGCTGTTTTTCCGCCCCGATGCGGCGCTGGTGGAGCGGGTGACCGCGGTGGCCGAGACCATCTTCCTCGCCGATCACCTGCAGGATATCGCCGGCGAGCTGAGCCACGGACAGAAGCAGTGGCTGGAGATCGGCATGCTGTTGGTGCAGGACCCGGCGCTGATGATGCTCGACGAGCCAGTCGCCGGGATGAGCGTCAGCGAGCGCCGGCAAACGGCGGAGCTGCTGCATCAGATCATTCAGGATCGCTCGGTGATCGTCGTCGAGCACGATATGAGCTTCGTCGCCGACATCGCCCATCGTGTGACGGTGATGCACCAGGGCAGCGTGCTCTCGGAGGGCTCGATGCAGCACGTGCAGTCGGATGCGCGGGTGAAAGAAGTTTACCTGGGCCATTGAGGCGCGGAGGTCACCGATGTTGCAAGTGAATGACTATCACGTCGCCTATGGCCAGAGCGAAGTCCTGCATGGTCTCGACTTCGCCCTCGAGGACAACGAGATCCTGGCCGTGATGGGGCGTAACGGCATGGGCAAGAGCACGCTGATGAAGGCGGTGATGGGTGTGATTCCCAGCAGTGGCGGCAGCGTTCGCATCGATGGCACGGAGCTGGGCGGACTCAAGAGCCATCAGCGCGTCGCCGCGGGGCTTGCCTTCGTGCCGCAGGGGCGCTGGATCTTCTCGGCCCTGACCGTGGAGGAGAACATCCAGACCGGGCTCGCCGTGTCCGGACGCAAGCAGGTGCCGGACGAGATTTACGAGCTGTTTCCGGTGCTGAAGGAAATGCGCCACCGCCGCGGCGGTAACCTGTCCGGTGGACAGCAGCAACAGCTCGCCATCGCCCGTGCGCTCGCCACCAACCCGAAGGTGCTGCTGCTCGATGAGCCCACCGAGGGCATCCAGCCGTCCATCATCCGCGAGATGGCCCGGGTGCTGCGGCGCATCCGCGACGAGCACGGTCTCGCCATCGTCGTCTCCGAGCAAGTGGTCAGCTTCGCACTGGATGTGGCGGACCGCCTCCTGGTGCTCGAGAACGGCAACATCGTCCACGAGGACCCGCGCGACGGCGTCGATGAGGAGACGATCGCGAGCTACCTGACCGTGTAGTGCAGCCCGCTTGCCCGTGGAGCACGCGGGGATGGTGTGCTCGCCACTTCGTCAAGGAAGCAAACGACCTGCAACCACGCGCTGATGCGCCGGAGATCCCATGACCGACAAACTGATCAGCATCGATCTGAGCGAGTCGCCCTATTCCAACGACATGGTGCACAACCGCTGGCACCCGGACATCCCGATGGTGGCCACGGTGAAGCCCGGCGATGATTTCATCGTCGAGTGCTACGACTGGACCGGCGGCCAGATCAAGAACGATGACAGCGCCGCGGACGTGCGCGACGTCGATCTCTCACAGGTGCATTTCCTGAGCGGCCCCATCGGCGTCGACGGCGCCGAGCCCGGCGATCTGCTGGTGGTGGATATTCTGGACATCGGCGCCTTCGGCGACTGCCTGTGGGGCTTCAACGGCTTCTTCTCGCGCAACAACGGCGGCGGCTTCCTCACCGACCATTTCCCGGAGGCGCAAAAGTCCATCTGGGACATCAACGGCATGTTCACCAAGTCCCGGCACGTGCCGGGTGTCGAGTTCGCGGGCCTGATCCATCCGGGCCTCATCGGCTGCCTGCCGTCCAAGGAGATGCTCGCGGAGTGGAACCAGCGCGAAGCGGCGCTCTTCAACAGCAATCCCCAACGCGTGCCGCCGCTGGCCGCCCTGCCCTATGCCGACACCGCGCACATGGGCCGTATGGCCCCGGAGGCGGCGAAGGGCGCCGCGGCCGAGGCCGCCCGTACGGTACCGCCGCGCGAGCACGGCGGTAACTGCGATATCAAGGACCTCTCGCGGGGCTCCAAGGTCTTCTTCCCGGTGTATGTCGACGGCGGCGGCCTGTCTGTGGGCGACCTGCACTTCAGCCAGGGCGATGGTGAAATCACCTTCTGCGGCGCCATCGAGATGGCCGGCTGGATTCACATGCGCGTGAATCTGATCAAGGGCGGCATGGCCAAATACGGCATCAAGAACCCGATCTTCAAGCCGAGCCCCATCACGCCCAAGTACGATGACTACCTGATTTTCGAAGGCATCTCGGTGGACGAGGCCGGCAAGCAGCACTATCTGGACGTGCACATCGCCTACCGCCAGGCCTGCCTGAACGCCATCGAATACCTGAAGAAATTCGGCTACTCCGGCGCCCAGGCCTACGCCATCCTCGGCACCGCGCCGGTTCAGGGCCACATCAGCGGCGTCGTCGACATCCCGAACGCCTGCGCCACGCTGTGGCTGCCCACGGACATCTTCGAGTTCGATGTGCAGCCCGGCGCGGACGGACCGACCGTGGCGCTGGACGGCAGCATCAATGTGCCGCTGGCGCCGGACCTGGGGGGCTGACGTCATGCCGCTCTACGAGTACGACTGCCCGAGCTGTGGTCCCTTCGACGCGCTGGGACGGGTCGCCACCAGCGCCGAGCCCCATGACTGCCCGTGCTGCGGCGCCGCCTCGCCGCGGGTGATCCGCACCATGCCGGCGGTACTGGCCATGGATGCGGGCCGGCGTCAGGCGCATGCGACGAACGAGCGCAGCGCCCACGCCCCGGCGGTGTCCACGGCGGAGAGCCGCGCCCACCCGCACGGACCGGGCTGCGCCTGCTGCAGCGGCAGCAGCGGCAAGTCCCGCGCCGTCACCGGCGCCGACGGCAGCAAGGCCTTTCCAACCGATCGACCCTGGATGATCAGCCACTGAAGCGCCGGCGCCGGGCCCGCCGAGTCCATCGGCGGCGCCCGGCGCGCTGGGGGTATCATCGCGTGCCCGAGCCCCCGAAAGACGGTGTTCGGGGGCTTTTTGATGGTCGGGCCGGCTCCGGCGCCGGATCAGACATCAGTCCATCGGACAGCGGCTGGCGCGGGCTCGAGGGCAGGGGGGCTCGCATGAAGTCCGCCGGCATCTATCCACAACATCCCTCGCCAGCCGCCACCCAGCCCACAACAACGATACGCCAAGGGGTGGCGGGTCTGTGCCGAAACACCGGGCATCAACATTGGGCATCAACATCGGTGCCGTTGCGCCGCGGAACCGACATCCCGTACGACTGCCCGATATTGCAGCGGGGTGCGCCCCCGTAGGCGTTGTATCATTGTCGCCTCTGGTCTGAGCGTCCGGCCCACACTGGGGCATCCTGACAGTCGGCGCAGATCCCGTCGGCGCGCGCAGGGCGCTCGTGTGGCCAAACAAGACCCATCTGTACTGAGGAGACAAACGTGTTGACCTCCCACCCCCGCATCCGCCGCCCCGTCGCCGGCTTCACGCTGGTCGAACTGCTGGTGGTCCTCGCCATCCTGGGGCTGCTGGCTGGCCTGGTTGGCCCGCAAGTCATGAAGTTCCTCGGCAGTTCCAAGAGCAAAACGGCGGCGCTGCAAATCGAGGATCTCGCTGCCACCCTGGATCTGTACCGGCTGGAGATCGGCCACTACCCCGAGCGCCTGGAGGCCTTGGTGAGCGACCCCGGCAATGCGCCGAACTGGAACGGCCCGTATCTGCGCAAAGGCGATGTCCCGAAAGATCCCTGGGGCAACGACTATCAGTACCGCGTGCCCGGGCAGCATGGTCCCGTGGACATCTGGTCGCTCGGCGCCGACGGCCAGGAGGGCGGTGACGGCGAGGACAGCGACATCACCAGTTGGTCCCAACGCGCCTGAGCCTGTGCGCACCCCCCGGGGCCCTCAGGCGACGTGACAGCTTTCAGGCCGCAGTCTCCGCGCCCATGTTGCGGGCGCCACGCGCGCCGCGGCTTCACCTTGGTGGAGCTGTTGGTGGTGCTGGCCATTGGCGGCCTGCTCTTGGCGCTCACGCCGCCGCTGGTGACCGCGGTCATGCCCGGCGTCGAGCTGAAGGCCGCCGCCCGACGCACCGCCGCCGGCCTGCGGCTCGCGCGCGAAGTTGCGGTTGCCCAGGGTCGCGACGCCGCCTGGCTGCTCGATGTGGAGCAAAACCGCTACAGCCTCGAGGGCGACCCCCGCGCCGGCACCCTGCCGGATGGCATCGAGCTCGAGCTGGTGGCCGCCGAAGAAGAGATGCGGGACGACGCCGTGGGCGGGATCCGCTTTTACCCCGATGGCAGCTCCTCCGGCGGTCGCGTGATCCTCAAGCGTGGGGAGCGCGGCTACCAGGTCGGGGTCAACTGGCTCACGGGACGCATCCTCATCGCTGAATGGGAGCAATGACGGGCATTGCCAGTGGGCACGGCGAAGTCAGCGCCATGACGAAGCGAGAGCCATGACCAGCGATGTCCGCCAGTTCGCAGCACCGGTGACACGGTTCAGTGGTGCGCTGGGGTCGGGCAGGGCCACGCGTAGACCCCGGGCGAGCCGCCGAGCCCGTCGCCGCATGCGGGGCTTCTCGCTGCTCGAGGTGCTGGTCGCCTTCGCCATCCTCGCCCTGTCACTGGGTGTGCTGATGCAGATTTTCCAGCGCGCGATCACCACCACGGCACTGAGCAGCGAGTACAGCCGCATCGTCGCACTGGCGGAGGCCAGGCTCGCCGCCGTCGGTGGTGATATTCCACTGGCGGAGGGGGTCTACACCGGCGAGCCCGAGCACGGCATGGACTGGATCATCAGCATCCAGCCCTACCAAGGCTCGGATTGGCCGGCCGGCGATCCGACGCCGCCGGTGCAGCCTTTGCTGGTGACCGCCGTCGCCTCCCTGCCCACCGTCAATGGTGCCCGCCAGGTGACCCTGCGCGCGATACGGCTCGCCGAGCCGAGCACACCCGGGCTATGAGCGTTGCGATGACGATGGCAGCCGTGCAACGGTCGGCTCGAATCCCCCGGCGACGCGGCGCCGGCAAGGGTTTTACCCTGGTGGAGCTGCTCATTGCACTGGTGCTGATTACCATTATCACGGTGCTGATGTTCTCTGGCCTGCGGCTCGGCTCCCGTGCCTGGGAAGGCGTCGAAACCGTCTCGGATCAGATCAACGACGTCCGGGTTGCCCGTAATTTCATCGACCAGACGCTACGCCAGACGCGTGCGGCGAGCGTCGTTTTCGATGGCACGGAGTGGCCCATTTTCGCCGGCGACAGCGAGGGATTGGAGTTCGCCGCTCCCCTGTCCGAGCATGTCGGCATTCCGGGTCTTTACATTCTGCGCCTGGTGTTGGAGCCCGCCGCCGAGGGTGAGCGACTGGTGCTGGTGCGCTGGCTGCTGCATCCGGAGGTCCTGGCGGGGGGTGATGACTACCCGGCCTGGGAGCCTTTGTTGGAGGGTGGGCAGAGCCTCGCCGACGCCGGCCCGCTGGACCAGGACATCGCCGCCGGCGCCTACGGTCGCACGGTACTGTTGCCGCAGGTGAGCACCTTCGAGCTCGCCTACTTCGGCGTGCCCAAGGGCGAGAGCGAGCCTGAGTGGCTGCAAGCGTGGGCCGACGAGGCGCGCTTGCCGCGCCAGGTGCGGATGACGTTGAGCACCCCCAGTCAGTCGTGGCCCGATGCGCTCATCGTACTGCCCGACGGTGATCTCGGGCCGTTCGGTGGGCTTGGCGGGCTACCACTGAGCCTGGATGAGCCGGCGCTGCCACAGCCCGACGCAGCGCCGTTCGACGCCCCCATGGACCGAGGCTTGGATTTGCGCGATGGGCGCTGACGGCGCGGCGCAGGGCCCCGGGCGGAGGCTCGCCGCCGTGCTGCGGCACCGCCCGGGCACGGACATCGGCGCACAGGTGCACGCCCGGGCACCAAGCCGCCGCGCCCGTCGCCGCGCGCGCGTGCACCAACGCGGCATCGCCCTCGTGCTGGTGCTCTGGATCATCGCCCTGCTGACCATCATGGCGCTCGGGCTCACCACCACGCAGCGCACGGAAACCGCCCTGACGCGCAATCAGATCGATGCCGCTCGGTTTCGCGCGCATGCGCAAAGCGCCCTGGCGCTCACCGCGCTGAACCTCTTGTCGACACCCATGGAGGCCACCGACCCGGGCGCTGTCTGGCTGCCGAACGGTGCGCCCCGAGCACTCTCCATCGACGGCGTCGAGCTCACCGTCACCCTCAGCAACGAGGCTTCCCGCATCGACCTCAACGCCGCGACCCAAGACCAGCTGGCGACCCTCATCGAGCTCGCCCAGGGCGAGCAGGGCTTCGACGCGAGCCGGCGCGATGCCCTGGCCGACGCCATCGTCGATTGGCGCGACGAGGACAATCTCACGCAGCTCAATGGGGCCGAGGACGATGACTATGACGCCGCCGGCCTGCCCTACGGTGCCGGTGACGGGCCGTTCAACAGCGTCGAGGAACTGCGCCAGGTGCTGGGCATGACGCGTGAGCTCTACCAGCGCATGGCCCAGCACCTGACGGTGCACAACGCCACCGGTCGGGTGGAAGAGCGCTTCGCCGCGCCTGAGGTGTTGGCGGCCATCCAGGGCATTGCGCTGGAGGACGCGGTCGATATGGTCACCCGCCGCGACCAGCCGTTATTCGAAGATAGCCAGCAGACGCAGTTCGGCGATCGCGGCGGGCCGCTGTACCGGGTGCGCGTCTCGAGTGCGAATGCCGGCGGCGGTCGGCACATGGAGGCGCTGCTGTTGATAGAACGGGGTGGACCGTCGTCCTATGAGGTATTGTGGCGCCGATTCGGGCTACTGGCGCCGGCGAGCGACCCCACGGCGGCGGCGGCCGCCGGGCGGTAACAGACGCATGCCGGTCCGGCGCGGTATCCTGCACACAGTGGCCTCGCTGTCATGTCCAGAACGCAGCGAGGGGTCCCAACGGCTGATCGAGGAGGACGTCATGTCATCGTTGTGCAACGGCGTCTGCGTGCGCGCACATGTCTTCGGGCCGCGGGCGTCGGCATCCCTCCCGGTGCCCGGCGCTCCGCCTGCGGCGCGCCCCGCTGCCGTGCGTCGTCGCTTCGCTGATATGCGTATGTGCCGCATCGCCCACGGCGGCCAGACCCGACGAGCCGCATCATGGCGGCCCTGACGCGCTCCGGCGTTGCGCTGCGGCTGCCGCCGGCGTCGACGCTGCCGGGCGCCGCGCTGCTCGGTGGCTGGCGCGACACGCTGGTGCAATGCTTGCCCCGCCGGGTGCGACGCTGGCTTGCCCTGCGCAATCCGCGGCTGGTGGTGCAGCCCCACGGCGATGATGCCGAGCTGGCGTTGCAAATCGGTGGCGAGCGCGAGTCGGTGGGCGGACTCGACCTGCGCACCGGTGGCACCATCACCGCCGCCCTGACGCGGGCGCCCAAGCACGGCTGGCGGGAGACGTGGCTGGAGCTGCCGGCGGATCAGGTCCTGCTGCGGCGGACCACACTGCCGGCCCAGGTGCGGGATAACCTGCGACAGGTGGTCAGTTACGAGCTCGATCGCCTGACCCCCTTCGTGGCCAAGGACGTGTACTTCGACGCGCGTGTGGTGGGCGCCGTCGCCCGCGGTACCAAGCTGGATGTGGAAGTCGCCGTGATGCGCCGCGACGCCGCCGCCGACTGGCTGGAGCGCTTGCGCGAGGCGCGCTCGCCTGCGGCGCGACTGGCCTGGGTCGGCGCCTGGCCTGCGGCCAATTTACTGCCGCAGGAAGAACGGCCGAAGCCAAAGCGCTTGGGCTCGCTGATCACGCAGCTGTTATGGATGCTGGTGCTCGCCTCGGTGGTGGGCGCGCTGGTGACGCCGCTATGGCAGAAGCAACGCGCACTGGAGGTCTTGGATGCGGAGCTGCGGCGGGTGCGTGCCGACGCCGTCGAAGTGGAACAGGTCCGCGAGGCCCTGGAGCGCGCGCGCCTCGGGAGTGTCGAGGTGCTGAACCGCAAGCGTGCCCAGCCGCGCATGACCGACCTGCTGCGGGAGCTCACCGATCGACTGCCGGATGGTACTTGGGTGCAGACGCTGAATGTCCGCGACAGCGAGGTGGATGCCCGCGGTGAGTCCGACCAAGCCACGGCGCTCATCGGATTGTTGGAGCGGGGACCGGGCATCGACGCGGTGCGCTTCCGCTCGCCGGTGATGCAGGTGGGCAGCAGCGGCCAGGAACGTTTCCATCTGTCGTTCATGTACGCGCGGCCCGACGACGAATGACGGCGGCGTGACCAAAGTTCTGGATCAGTATCACGCACGCATGACTCAATTGCAGGCACCCATGCACCCGGAGCCGAGCACGGATGCGCCCCACACCGCGGTCGTCCTGGCGGCGGAACCGGGTGACGCGCCCACCGCCGCGCCGGTGCGCCGGCGCTCATTCGCGGCATTGCCCTGGGGCTGCATCGGTGCCTGGAGCGCCGCGCTGTTGCTCCCGAGTCTGCTGATTCTCGCCGTGGCCCTGCCCTGGTGGCAGCGGCTGCAGGTGCTGGACGCGGACTACGCACGCGGGCTGGATCAGCTCGTGCGCTACCAGCGGCTGGTGGCGACACTCCCGGCGCTGCGCGCAGCGCTGGCCCGCGAGCAGGCGAACGACGACTTCAAGGCCTTTTATTTCGACGCCGAGACGCCGGCGCTGGCGGGAGCCCGACTCCAAAGCGAGGTCCAGGAGATGGTGCGCGGCGTCGGCGCCCGGCCCATCAGTACCCAGATTTTGCCGATCGACGAGGAGGAGCAGCCCCAGCGTGTGCGCATCCGCACCCAGTTACAGGGCACCACCGAGGAACTGCTCGACCTGCTGTATCGCATCGAGCGTGCGCGCCCCTTCCTGTTCGTCGACCAGATGTCCATTCGCTCGACGACACCGCGTGCGAGCACGGCGCGCCGGCGCCTCTCCCGGCGCGACATCAATCGGGAGGTGGGGATGCTCACCGTACGACTGGACATCTTTGGCTACATCCTCGGAGCCGGCGCATGAAGCCGCTGCTGCTTGTCCTCCTGGTGCTGCTGGCGAGTGCGTTGATGCTGCAGTGGTGGCAATGGTCCCCTGAGGCCGCGTTGCCCGCGCCCGCGTCTGCACCCGCCGCCGCGGCCGATGGTATCGCACCCGCCGCGACCACCGACGTGGATGCCATGGCGCTGGAGCCGCCGCCAAAGGAGGCCTACGCGTCCGTGATAGAACGGCCGCTGTTCTTGCCTGAGCGCCGGCCGCCCGCCGAGGAGCCGGAAGAGTTGATCATCGAAGACGAACCGCTACCCGAGCTCACGGGCGTGGATCTCACGGCGGTCGTGATCACACCTGCAGTCGTCTCCGCCTGGGTGCGCAGCAGCGAAAGCCAGGGTATCCAGCGCTTACGCCTTGGCCAGGACTACCAGGGCTGGACCGTCAAAACCATCGAGCCCGCCAGACTGGTGCTGGAGCGACAGGGAGAGACGAATGAGTTACCATTGCGGGATTACTCCAACGCGCCGCCGCCGATCCCCCCCACGCGGCTGCCACCCACCCGGCGCGGGGCCAACGATGGCGCGAGCCAGCCCGGCGCCGCCGACGGGCAGGCGGCGGACAATGCCCCCGCCCAGCGCGCGGGCCGCACCCCTGAGCTACGGCAGCGCCGACGGGCAGAACGCCAAGCCATCGAAACCAGCCGCGACTTCCCGCGACGCGCACCGAGCCGCCAACCTGATGCGATACCGACAGATGACTAGGCGCGCGCCAGCCCGGGCTGCGCCGCTGCGCTCCCGCGGGCGCTGGCTCTTGGCCTCGGCCGTCGTCGCCGCCGTGCTCGCCGTCACCGGCTGCGGCAGCAGTGGACTGGTTTTCGATCCAACCCGGCGCATCGGCTCGCCCGAGGGCCATATCACCGATCCCGAAAGGCGGGTGTCACCGACGGGCGTGAACGCCCGCCAGCCGGGGAGCATCGCGCTGGACGACGACCTGCCCACGGCCCGGGACTCGGTGCGCCGCGGCACCGGCACCTTCGTGCGGCGTGTCTCGCCGCCGGGTGTGGACACCACGCCGGGGGATGTGACACTCAATTTCGACGGCACCGATATCCGCGAGGTGGTCAAGGTCATCCTCGGCGACCTGCTCGGCGTGAACTACGTGCTGGACCCGGCGGTGTCCGGCTCGGTGTCGCTGCAGACCGGCCGGCCCCTGCGCCGGGACATGCTGATTCCGACCCTCGAGACGCTGCTGCGCATGAACAACGCGGCGCTGGTGGACAACGCCGGCACCTACGAGGTGGTACCCCTGAACAATGCGGTCCAGGGGCGCATCGTGCCCCAGCTGGGCCAGTCAGCGCGTGCGCTGCCGCAGGGCTACAGCGTGCAGGTGGTGCCGCTGCAGTACATCGGTGCCGAAGAGATGGCGACGATCCTGGAGCCGTTGGCGCCCGAAGGCAGTCTCGTGCGCACGGATACCCTGCGCAATCTGCTGGTGCTCGCCGGCTCCAGCCCCGAGATGAGCAACCTGCTGGAAACCATCCAGGTGTTCGACGTGGATTGGATGTCCGGTCTGTCGGTGGGCTTTTTCGTGCTGGAGTACGCCCAAGCCTCCGAGGTCGTCTCGCAGATGGAGACCTTGCTCGCCGACGGCGAGGGCGCCAACCCGTTCAAGGGGCTGTTTCGGTTCATCCCGGTGGAATCCGCCAATGCGGTGCTGGTGGTGTCGCCGCAGCAGAATTACCTGGCGCAGATGCGCGACTGGATCGACCGCCTCGACCGGGCCGAAGCCAGTGGCAGCAGCGCGCAGCGGTTGTTCGTCTACCGCGTGCGCCACGGCGATGCCGAAAACCTCGCGGACGTGCTCACCAAGCTGTTCTCGGGCGAAGGCGGTGGCGGACAGGGTCGCAGTGTCGGCGGCGTGGCGCCCGGCCTGCAGCAGGCGAGCATCGGTGGCGAAGGTGGTGATGGCGGCGGCCAGGGCGGCACGAGCAGACGCCGGGCGACGGTGAGCCAGGTGGAGCTGTCCTCCCAGGTGAGTATCGTCGCCGACGCAGTCAACAACTCGTTGTTGGTGCGCTCCAGCCCCAAGGACTACAAAAAAATCCTGGATGCGCTCAAGCAGCTCGACATCGTGCCCTTGCAGGTGCTGGTGGAGGCGACCATCGTCGAGGTTCGGCTCACGGGGGATTTTCGCTACGGTGTGCAATGGCGCTTTTTCGGCCTCGCCGCCGGCGGGGAATTCGAGGGCGGCCGCAACCGGGGCGGCTACCGCAGCGACATCTCCCTGTCGCAGTCGGACCAAGGAGGCCAGGCACCGACATTCCCGGGCTTCAACTGGTCGGTGGTGCTGCGCCCGGACACCATCCGGGCCACCCTGTCCGCCCTCGCCTCCGACAACCTCGTGAACGTGCTGTCATCGCCGACGGTGATGGTCCGCGACAACCAGGATGCCGAGATCTTCGTGGGCGAGGACGTGCCGGTGCTGTCGCAGCAGCAGCAGGGCACGTCGACCACCGACCGCGTGGTCAACAACATCGAGTACCGCAAGACCGGGGTCAAGCTGTCCGTCAAGCCCCGGGTGACGCCCGGCGGACTGGTGCAGATGGAGATCGAGCAGGAGGCCAGCACCGTCGTGCCTGAGCAGCGGCAGGGTGTCGATTCGCCGACGTTCCGCGAGCGCACCATCACCAGCAACGTCTCGGTGCGCTCGGGCCAGGCCGTGGTGCTCGGTGGTCTCATCCAGGATATCGACTCCGAGAACAAGTCGGGCATACCCGGCCTGCACCGGGCGCCCATCATCGGGCCGCTCTTCGGCGAAACCTCACGCGGGGCCGAGCGCACCGAATTGGTGGTGGTGCTCACCCCGCGGGTCATCGCCAGTGACAGCGATATCGAAACCGTCACCCGCGATTTTCGGCAGAAGGTCCGCAACCTCGACACCACGTTCTAGGTGCCCGCGGCCGCGCCAGCGCCCGGTCGACGCCGGAAGACACCCATGCCAGACACCGACGCCACCGTCACTCCCGCCCGCCGCATGGACTGCGCGGCGGTGGCACGTGAGGTCTTCGAGATCGAGGCCGCGGGTATCCTCGGCCTGATCCATCACTTGGACGGCGCCTTCACCGCAGCGGTGGAGGCCATGCTCGGCACCCGCGGCCGGGTCATCGTCTGTGGCATGGGCAAATCCGGCATCATCGGCAAGAAGCTCGCCGCCACCTTGGCCAGCACCGGCACCCCGGCGTTTTTCATGCACCCGGGGGAGGCCTTCCACGGCGACCTCGGCATGGTGACGCCGGCGGACACCTTCATTGCCCTCTCCAACTCCGGCGAAACCGAGGAGCTGGTGAAGCTCCTGCCCTTTCTGCGCGACAATGGCAACCGCATCGTCGCGCTCACCGGCAATGCGCGCTCCACGCTGGCGCGGCATGCCAACCTGCACTTGTCGGTGCGGGTGGCGCGCGAGGCCTGCCCGCTGCAGTTGGCGCCCACCGCCTCCACCACCGCCGCACTGGCCATGGGTGATGCGCTGGCGGTCGCCTTGATGCGCGCGCGGGACTTCCAGCCGGGGGACTTCGCCCGCTTTCATCCGGGCGGCAGCCTCGGGCGGCGGCTACTGCATACCGTGCGCGAGGAAATGCGCGGCGATCACCTGCCCTTCGTGCCCCCGGACGCCGACACCGATGCCGTGCTGACGGCCGTCACCGCGGGCGGGCTCGGCATCGCGCTGGTGAGCCCCGACCGCAGCCGGGCCGAGGGCATCATCACCGACGGCGATCTGCGCCGCGCCTTGCAGACGCATCGCGAAGCCTTTTTCCGGCAGACCGCGCGCGACCTGATGACGCCGGACCCGGTGCGCATCGGCGCCGACAGCAACATGCAAACCGCCATCGAGCTCATGGCCAAGCACCACATCACGCTGCTGGTGGTGGTGGACGACGGCGGCGTCGTCGGCGTGGTGCAGAAGTGAGGCGCGAAGGGGTACAGGGTCTGCGTGCCCACCGCTCGATGCGAGCGCCCAGTTCTTACGCAACCCAGAGGCCATAGCGCGATGCAATTCATCGACCTCAAGGCACAGCAGGCGCGGATTGCCGCGGACGTGGAGGCGCGCATCCAGGCGGTGCTGGAACATGGGCGCTATATCCTGGGTCCGGAAGTGACGGCGCTGGAAGCGCGGCTGGCGGATGATGTCGGTGTGCGCCATTGCATCGGCGTCGCCAGCGGCACCGATGCGTTGCTGGTGGCGCTGATGGCCCTCGACGTCGGGCCGGGGGACGAGGTCATCACCACGCCCTTCACCTTCGTCGCCACCGCCGAAGTGATCGCGCTGCTCGGCGCCAGTCCGAAGTTCGTCGACATCGATCCGGTGACCTACAACATCGACCCGGCGCAGGTGGCGGCGGCCATCGGACCCAAGACCCGGGCTATCATGCCCGTCTCCCTCTATGGGCAGTGTGCGGACATGGACGCCATCAACGCCGTCGCCGACCGTCACCGTCTGCCGGTCATCGAGGACGCGGCCCAGAGCTACGGCGCCAGCTATCGGGGCCGGCGCTCCTGCGGGCTCTCCACCATCGGCTGCACGTCCTTCTTTCCGTCCAAGCCGCTGGGCGCCTATGGCGACGGCGGTGCCTGCTTCACCGACGACGACGCCCTCGCCGCGCGCATGCGGCAAGTAATGAACCACGGCCAGGACCAGCGCTACAGCCACCCCCGGCTCGGCCTCAACGCCCGCCTCGACACCCTCCAGGCCGCCGTGCTGCTGGCGAAGCTCGCCATCTTTCCGGATGAAGTCGAGCGTCGGGCCGCCGTCGGCAACCGCTACACCGAGCTCCTGCACGCCCGCGGCGCCCGCAGCGTCGCGGCGGCCAAAGACGGCCTGCTCACGCCGTACATCGCACCTGATCGCACCAGTGTGTTCGCCCAGTACACCCTGCAGGCCGACCATCGCGACGCCGTCATCGCCAAGCTCAAGGCCCAGGATATCCCCACCGCGGTCCACTACCCCATCCCGCTCAACCGCCAGGGCGCCTACGCCCACTATTGCTGCCCCGACTGCACCCCGAACGCCGACCGCGCCGCCGCGCGGGTGCTGAGCCTGCCCATGCATCCCTATCTGTCCGCCGCAGACGCCGAGCGCGTCGCCGACGCGCTCATGGGGGGCTAGCGGCGAGCGACGAGGCGCGTTCGCCGGTGCTCACGCCTCACTGCTCCCGCGCTTCCCCGGCGTAGCGCATGCGCACATAGGCACTCACCACCGCGTCGGCCTGTTGGGCAAGGTCGGGGCGGGCGGCGACCAGCCGGGCGTGGTGGTCCAGCGGGCCTTCCTGCGGGCGCTTGGCCAGCGTCGGGTCGATGCGTGCGAGCCGGCGCTGGAAGCGGATGTAGGCGGCCGCCGCCGGATCCCGCGCCGGCC
Source organism: uncultured Thiohalocapsa sp. (assembly GCF_913062725.1). Lineage (GTDB taxonomy): Bacteria > Pseudomonadota > Gammaproteobacteria > Chromatiales > Chromatiaceae > Thiohalocapsa. The sequence continues at coordinate 59,395 of NZ_CAJXWY010000002.1, read as the reverse complement.
TGGGTCGGGCGAGCCAAAGGCCCCAGGCGAGCATGACGCCGGTGCCGGCGAGGGTCATGAGCACGATGAGGCCCGTGTCGCGGAAGCGCTCGAGGCCGACGCCGGCGAGCAGACGCTGTTGCTCTGCGCGGGAGAATCCCACCACCCGGGACTGCCATGCGGCGTCGAAGGCGTCCGCCGCCAGCTGCAGATTGCGGAGGGCACGCCCGAGCAGTGAGCGCTCGTCCACCCGAAAGCGGGCGGGGGCATCGGCGCCGAGGGCGGCGATGCCGCCGTCCGCATCCACGCGCTCGGCGGCGATGGCGGCGGTGGGATCCACCCGGGTCCAGCCCTGGTTCGGCAGCCAGACCTCGGTCCAGGCATGGGCGTCGGACTGGCGCACCAGATAGTCGCCGCTGTAGGGGTTGCGCTCACCGCCCAGATAGCCGAGGACGATGCGGGTGGGGATGCCGGCGATGCGCATGAGCAGCGTGAAGGCGGCGGCGTAGTGCTCGCAAAAGCCCACCTGCGCGTCGAACAGGAAGGCGTCCATGGCACGCTCGCCCAGATCCGGCGCCAGCAACGAGTAGCGGAAGGGCTGGCGGTTGAAGTGATCCAGGGCGCGCTGGACGATGGTCTCGGCCGCCGGATCGTCGGCGCGCCAGCGGGCCACCAGCGCGCGCATGCGCGGCGTGACCTGGTGCGCGGGCAGAGCGGTGGCGGCGCGCGCCTGCGCCGCGGTGAGGCCATCGATCCGATACGCCGCCGCCGAGCGCAGCCGATACGCCGTGCGCGCGTCGATGGGGCGGTCTGCGAGCAGTTGCAGGTCGGGTGTCAGCGTCGCGCCGCGCGGGGCGCTCACGGGTAGATCGAGGGCCGTGATCCAGCGCTGCTCGCTCGGCTCCAGCAGGGCGATGTAGTCGATCGCGTCTGAGCGCACCTCGATACGGGGCTCGGCCGCCGGGAAATCCCCAGGCGCCGCGGGCTCGAAGCGATTGCCGTTGGCGTGCCAGAGCACGGGACCGCGCCAGTACATCGCCGCCGGCGAGACGGCGGGCTCGCCGTCGAAGCGCACCCGCATCACGGGCTCGCCGGACACCACCAGCGCCCGCACCGAGCCGGGCTCGAGCCAGTCCTTAAGGCCGGTGACCGACCGGGCATCGTCGCCGCCGAGCTGCCACAGCGGCGCGTCGAGCCGCGGGAACAGAACAAACAGCACCAACGCCAGCGGCAGGGCCTGTGCGGCCATGATGCCGGTGCGGCCGAGCCCCTCGGCCACGCGCTGCCCCAGCGAGGCGGGATGCGCCGGCATGTTCAGGTCGCGCAGCAACGCGAAGCTCGCCACCAGCAGGGCGGCCATGAGCAACGCCCGCCAGGGCGACTGGTCGAACAGGAACTGCACCACCAGCACGAATCCCAGCACCAGCAGCAGCACCCGCAGATCCCGCTTGCTGCGCACCTCCAGCAGCTTCAGTGCCAGCATCGAGAGCAGCAAAGCCGTACCCGGCGCCTGACCGGTGACGGCGCCATAGGCATGCAGGGCGTTGAGCACGCCGGTGACGGCCAGCAGCCCCAGCACCACAAGCCCCGGGCGCCAGCACAGATTGGCCACCCGCAGCGTCAGCACCGCGGCGATGAAGAGCGCCACCTGGGGCTCCAGCGCCGGCAGCAATGGCAGGGCGCAGAGGGTCAGCAGCAGGGTGGCCGCGGCGAGCTGTGGGCGCTCGGGCGGCTCGGCGGGCGGCGTGCCCGGCGCCCGACGCTCGCCACAAGCACCCGCGGCGGTCTCGGCCTGCGGGCGGCTGCGACGCCCTTCGCGGCGCCGGCTCAGCCGCCGCCGTAACCAGCGGGTCGCACGCGTCACACCGGTCGCGCTCGTCATGTGCGGTTCAGCCATGGCGCCCGGACTCCGCCGGCCGGAAACGCGCCAGTGCCGCCAGACAGCGGAGCCTGTGGCGGCCGCCGTGGCCGGGGGCGATGCTGATGCCCGGCAGGCGCAGGCCGTAGCTGTGGCCGCGGGCATCGGCATCCAGCACCTGTCGGGCGAGCAGGGACAGGCGCCGCTCGAGGTCGGCCGCCGCCAGCGCGTCCCAGTCCAGCCAGACCCGGGCGCACTGGTCGCCGCCGAAGTGCTTGACCATGACACCGCGCTCGCGGGCGAAGGCCTTCCAGTCCAGCCGTCGGGGTGGATCACCCGGGCGGTAGGGCCGAAGACCGATGAAATCCTCGGCGCCGCTGCCCCGGTCGCCGCGGCCATTGCGCGCCACCTGCGGCAGCATCGGCGCTCGGGGTGCGCGGGCCGCCGGCTGCGGATACACCAGCACCTCGGCGCGTGGGCGCAGCACCGTCCAGGCGCGGAACAGGCCGAAGGGATAGCGGGTCTCCAGCACCACTCGGTCCAGCGCCAGCGCGCCGCGTCGGCCCGCCGTCCGCGGCAGCATCACCGGGCGCTCGCCGCCGGCGGCCAGCGCCACCGGCGCCGCCCCCACCAGCGTCAGCTGCGGCCGCGGCTTGCCGGACTGCTCCGCCAGAGTGACGGGAAAGCGCGCGGTCTCGCCGGCGAACACCGGCGCGCCGTCGCGGGCCTGGACCACGAGCCCGAGCAGCTGAAACCAGCAATGATGCATACCCACCAGTGCGAGGGCGATCATCAGAAAGGTCAGCAGCAGACCCAGATTGTTCTGATAATTGAGCGCGCCGAGCAGCGTCGCCAGCAGCATCAGGCCATAGCCGATGCCGGCCTTGGTGGGGAGGATGTAGACGCTGCGGTGATGGGTGGCGACGGCGGCGCTGGCCGGCGCCGTGCTGCGCCGACGCCCCGGGCGCATCCCGGCGTCGGCGAAGCGGGCGATCAGACGCGTCCCGTGGCGCGCCCCAAGGCCGGTTGCGGTCTTGCCTTTAGCCACGTTGTACTCAACCTTTGGCGGATGCCGTGGTGGCCCGTTGGCGCGCTTCGGCGCCGTTGGCTGATGCTGACGCCGCAGGGGTGCCGAGTCGAGTGTGAGCTTGTGGCTGGCGTTGCCGCGGTAACCCGTCCGCCCGGCCCCCCTGCCCGACCCCCCCTGCCTGGCCTCTGAAACCGTTGGAACGGGCGGCCGCGACGCGGTTCCTGTGCGTCGCGGGCGATCCTGCGACGGCTTCAGGTCACGGCAACGGCCGTGAGGATCAGCTCGGCGATGGCGGCGTGACCGCCGTCGCTGTGGTCACCGCCGGCCATGAGCCGATGCGGCACCACGGCGGGCAGCACCCGCTGGACGTCCTCCGGCAGCACGAAATCACGTCCGTCGAGCAGCGCCCAGGCGCGCGCCGCCCGCAGCAGCCCGAGCCCGGCCCGCGGCGAGAGACCGTGCACGAAGCGCTCGCTGCGGCGGGTGAACTGCAAGATGGCGTGACAGTAGTCGATGACGGCGGCGGCGGCATGGACGTTGTCGACGTCACGTTGAGCGGCGAGCAGCCCCGCGGCGTCCAGCACCGGCTTCAGGTCGGCGACCATCTCGCGGCGGTCCCGGCCCGCCAGCAGGGCCTTCTCCTCGGCGGCGGCTGGGTAGCCCAGGGCCAGGCGCATCAGGAAACGGTCCAGTTGCGATTCCGGCAGCGCAAAGGTGCCCACCTGGTCGTACGGATTCTGTGTGGCGATGACAAAAAAGGGCTCGGGCAGCGGGCGCGTCTCGCCCTCCGTGGTCACCTGACGCTCTTCCATGGCCTCCAGCAACGCGCTTTGGGCCCTGGGGGTGGCGCGGTTGATCTCGTCGGCCAGCACCAGCTGCGAGAAGATCGGACCCGCGTGGAATTGGAACTGCTCTCGCCCGCGCTCGTAGATCGATGCGCCCACCACATCGGCGGGCAGCATGTCGCTGGTGAACTGGATGCGCGCGTGCTCCAGCCCCAACAGCCGCGCCAGCACATGCGCCAGCGTGGTCTTGCCGACGCCGGGCACGTCCTCGAGGAGCAGATGGCCGCGGGCCAGCACGCAGGCCAGCGCCAGCCGCAGTTCGTCGCGCTTGCCGAGGATGATGGCATCGGCGGCATGGAGCACCGCCTGGATGGGGGGCTGCGCGTCGCGCTTGCTTAGGGTCTGGCGCATGCGTCGGTTCCGGCTGTCTGCAGTGCCTGGGCCACAGGGGCGGGCTGCTCACCGCCGGGGACAGTCTTTTTTATCTTGGTGTCCGGCGGAGGCTCGCTTGGATGCGCGGTTTGGGCGACTGGGTTCTGCCCCGGCGCCTGGCGCCTGAAAAGCGTATGGCGGCGGGGAATCAATCCGAAGGAACGCTGTAGTATATGCAACGGCTGTCGATGTCCGGCGCAAGCTTCGACGGGCCGGGTGGCGGCTGCGGGGCTTGCCAGCAGGGATGCCTCCGCCAGCCGTCACCCTGCCGGCAGAAACCGAAAACCCAGCTATGACGAACCTGAAGTGGGGCTCATCCGGCGGGACTGCGAACTATGTCGAACAATCAAGCATACGATGTCATCGTCGTCGGCGGCGGCCACGCCGGCACCGAGGCGGCGCTCGCCGCGGCCCGCATGGGCGCACGCACGCTGCTGCTTACCCACAACCTCGAGACCATCGGCCAGATGAGCTGTAATCCGGCCATCGGCGGCATCGGCAAGGGGCACCTGGTCAAGGAAATCGATGCCCTCGATGGCCTCATGGCGCGTGCGGCGGACCGCGCCGGCATCCAGTTCCGCGTGCTGAACCGGCGCAAGGGCCCGGCGGTGCGCGCCACCCGCGCACAGGCGGACCGGGCGTTGTACCGGGCCGCCGTGCGCAGCGCGGTGGAGCGCCAGGCCAACCTCTGGCTGTTCCAGCAGGCGGTGGACGACCTGATTCTGACCGGCGACGGCGAGCGCGTCGCCGGCGTGCGCACGCAGATGGGCCTGGCATTCCACGCGCCTGCGGTGGTGCTGACAGTGGGCACCTTCCTCGGCGGGCGCATCCACGTGGGCTTGAGCAACTATCGCGGCGGCCGCGCCGGCGATCCCCCGGCCATGGCGCTGGCCCATCGACTGCGGGAGATGCCCTTCACCGTCGAGCGCCTCAAAACCGGCACCCCGCCACGCATCGACGCCCGCAGCGTCGATTTCTCCCGGCTCGAGGAACAGCCCGGTGACACGCCGGTGCCCGTGTTCTCCTATCTGGGCGATGCCGCCGAGCATCCGCGGCAGGTGAGCTGCCACATCGCCCGCACCACCGAGCGCACCCACGACATCATCCGCGGCGGCCTCTCGCGCTCGCCCATGTTCACCGGCGTCATCGAGGGCGTCGGTCCGCGCTACTGCCCGTCCATCGAAGACAAGATCGTGCGCTTCGCGGACAAGACGTCGCACCAGATTTTCGTCGAGCCGGAGGGCCTCGACGCCGCCGAGCTCTACCCCAACGGCATCTCCACCAGTCTGCCCTACGAGGTACAGCTGGACCTGGTGCGCTCCATTCCGGGCTTCGAGCAGGCGCACATCACCCGCCCCGGCTATGCCATCGAGTACGACTTCTTCGACCCACGGGATCTGCGGCCAACCCTCGAGACCGCCTGCGTGCCCGGGCTCTATTTCGCCGGCCAGATCAACGGCACCACCGGCTACGAGGAGGCCGCCGCCCAGGGGCTCCTCGCCGGCGTCAATGCCGCGCTGGCGGTGCAGGGTCGCGAGCCCTGGAGCCTGCGCCGCGACCAGGCCTACCTCGGCGTGCTGGTGGACGACCTCATCACCCGCGGCACCAGCGAGCCCTACCGCATGTTCACCAGCCGCGCCGAATACCGGCTGCTGCTGCGCGAAGACAATGCCGATCTGCGCCTGACCGAGACCGGTCGCCGGCTCGGCCTGGTGGGCGAGGCGCGCTGGCGGCGTTTCACGGCCAAGCGCGAGGCCATCGAGCGCGAGCGCGAGCGCCTGCGCGATTGCTGGGTGCGCCCGGGCACGGCGGCGGCGGCGGACCTGACCCGACACACCGGCGAGCGGGTCACCCGCGAGGCACGCGCCCTCGACCTGCTCAGCCGGCCCCAGGTCGGCTATGCGGCGCTGACGGCGGTGGATGGCGTCGGCCCCGGCGTGACCGACCCCCAGGTGGCCGAGCAGATCGAGATCCAGACCAAATACGCGGGCTATCTGGAGCGCCAGCAGCAGGAGGTGGTCCGTCAGCAGGCCGAGGATGCCCGGATGCTGCCCCGGGACTTCGACTACGACAACGTCCGCGGGCTCTCCGCCGAGGTGCGTGAGAAATTCCAGCGGGTGCGCCCGTCCACCGTCGGCCAGGCGGCGCGCATTCCGGGCGTCACGCCGGCGGCGGTATCGCTGCTGCTGATCCACCTCAAGCGCCAGAGCGCCTGATGACGGCGACAAAGACCCCACCAGCAACGGCCAGCGCCGCGCCGGCGCGCCTCGAGGCCGAGGCGGGCGCCGGCCTGGGCGGCCAATTGGACGCGGGCCTCGCCGCCCTCGGCGTGGCCGCGAGCGCCACACAACGCAAGCAGCTCCTCGCCTATGTGGACCTGCTGGCGCGCTGGAACCGCACCTATAATCTCACCGCCGTGCGCGAGCCCCGGGACATGATCCCCCGCCACCTGCTGGACAGCCTGGCGGTGCTCCCCTGGGTGCACCGGGGCCCGGTGCTGGACGTGGGCACCGGCGCCGGCCTGCCGGGTATGCCGCTGGCCATCGTGCGGCCTCACCTCGCATTCACGCTGTTGGATAGCAACGGCAAGAAGATTCGCTTCGTGCGCCAGGCGGTGCTGGAGCTCGGGCTCGATAATGTCATTGCGCTACAGGCGCGCACGCAGGCGTACCGGCCGCAGGCGAATTTCGCTACCATAACGGCCCGTGCGGTCACGTCATTGGATCAGCTCTGCGCCGATTGCGCGCCACTGCTCGCATCCGGCGGCGTGCTCTTGGCACTGAAAGGGCGCGAACCGACGGCAGAGCTCGATGCATTGGCCAAGGCGGCACCTGCCGGCGCACGCGCGCAGGCAGTCACTGTGCACCGGCTCACAGTCCCCATGCTGGATGCCGAGCGCTGTTTGGTGGAAGTGCCCTTTGAGTGACCTGTCGCCGCCCGTGTCGACCGGACTCGCTTCGCGAGCACGCAACATCCAGCGTGGCCGCCTGAATCAGCCCCGAGCGCGCCCGCATCACCCCGCTCGCCGATGGCGCGGCGCGCCGGCATAAGCCCGAAGGAACCCCATGGCTCGGATTATCGCCATCGCGAACCAAAAAGGCGGCGTCGGCAAGACCACCACCGCCGTCAACCTGGCCGCCTCGCTGGCCTCCCTGAAGCGCCGTGTGCTGCTGGTGGACATGGACCCGCAGGGCAACGCGACCATGGGGGTAGGCGTGGATAAAAACGCCCTGGAATACACTGGATGCGATCTACTGCTGAGCGACATCCCCTTCTCGCAATGCGTGCAGCGGGTGGCGGAGCCCGCGCCGGGCTTCGACCTGTTACCGTCCAACGGCGACATGACTGCCGCCGAAGTCGGCTTGATGCAGGGAGACGCCCGTGAGCGCACCCTCGCGCAGCGGCTCGCCGCGCAGGCGCCAGACTACGAGGTCATCCTGCTGGACTGCCCGCCATCATTGAACATGCTCACGGTCAACGCGCTGGTGGCGGCGCACGGGGTGCTCATCCCGATCCAGTGCGAATACTACGCGCTGGAAGGCCTGTCCGCGCTGCTCGACACCATCGAGCAGATTCGCAGCAGCCGGAACGCCGCGCTGCGCATCGACGGCATCCTGCGCACCATGCATGATCCGCGCAATAATCTGTCCAATCAGGTCTCCACGCAGCTGGTGACGCACTTCAAAGGCCAGGTCTACCGCACCATCGTGCCCCGCAACGTGCGCCTCGCCGAGGCCCCCAGTCACGGCCTGCCGGTGCTCAAGTACGACGGCAGCTCCCGCGGTGCCCTCGCCTATGTCGCCCTGGCGAGCGAGGTGCTGCGCCGCCGCGAGCCGGCCTCCACCGCCGCATGACCCGGATCACACGAGACACGGCCCGTCATGAAAAACGCGCTCTCCCTGACCGAGACCCGCCCGGACGCCCAACTTGACCACCAGGCCGACTCGCTGGATGCCGCCGATGCCCCGACATCTTCACACCCGGCTTCGGCGTTGCGCACCGACACATCCCCGGCGGGCGCCGCAGACAGGGGCGCGGGCTCCGAGCCCGCTTCGGTATCGGAGCCGGCCCCAGAAGCGGTCGAAGGGTGCGCCCAAGCTGCCACTGCGGGGGGCATGCAGCCCATGAACAGCGCCAAGAAGCGCGGCCTTGGCCGTGGCCTGGATGCCCTGCTCGGCGGGGTACGGGAGACTGTGGGCCCTGGTGTCGAGGCGCTGAGCGTCGAGACGGCCCTGACGCAAGGCGCGCCCGGCGAATCGGTGCGGCAGCTGCCGGTGGCGAGCATCCACCGCGGCCGCTACCAGCCGCGCCGGGAATTCGACCCTGAGGCCATGCGCGAGCTCGCCGCCTCCATCGCCCGCCAGGGTGTGCTGCAGCCCATCGTGGTCCGGCCACTCGATAGCGAACGCTACGAGATCGTCGCCGGCGAGCGGCGCTGGCGAGCGGCCGCGCAGGCGGGTCTCGCCCAACTGCCGGCGGTCGTGCGCGCGGTTGACGAGCAGACCGCCCTCGCCATCGCGCTGATCGAGAACATCCAGCGCGAGAATCTCGCCCCGCTGGAAGAGGCCGGCGCCCTGCACCGGTTGCAAGAGGAATTCGGCCTGACGCATCAGGACGTTGCCGACGCCGTCGGCAAGTCCCGCACCACGGTCACCAATTTACTGCGGTTGCTCGAGCTGGGTGCCGAAGTGCGCGGCCTGCTGGATGCCGGGCGCCTGGACATGGGCCATGCCCGGGCGCTGCTCGGCCTCAAGGGCGATACACAGGTACTGGCCGCCCGCCAGGTGGTTGCACGCGGGCTCTCGGTGCGTGAAACCGAGCGCCTGGTGCGCCGGCTGCAGAGCGAGCATGCCGGCGCCGAGCGCCCGCGTGAGCCCGCGCCGGACCCGGACATCCGTCGTCTGCAAGACGATCTCGCCGAGCGTCTCGGTGCCCGGGTCGCCATCCAGCACGGCGCCAAGGGCGGCGGCAAGCTGGTGATCGCCTACAACAGCCTCGACGAGCTTGATGGCATCCTGGGTCATCTTCAGTAATTTCCACAAGAGACCCCGTCATCAATCCGTAAAGCCTCTTTGTCACATTTATGGCACTATACAAACAGTTCGATCAGGGGTTTGACCGGAATATTCGGGCACGCTTATACTTCCGGGTCTTTGCGGGGGGCAGGTGATTTCGGGGGACTCCCGTGGACTCGGCCCGCGTGATCGCGCACAGCTGCGGCGCCTGTTGACTTGGCAGGGCGTCTTCGCCGTGCTCGCCATTGCGTTGGCCGCGCCCTTCGGCGCCACCGTCGTCGAGTCGGCCGCGATCGGCGCAGGCGTCTGTCTCCTCGCCAACTGGGTGTTCGCGCTGCGGGTCTTCCGTCACTACCGCGCTCAGGCGCCGACGGAGCTCGCACTGCGAATCTACGCAGCCGAGATCGTCAAGATTGCCTTGATTCTCGGCTTATTTGCGCTCGCGTTCGCCACCCTCGCGAATCTCAACCTGCCGGCGTTGCTCGGCACCTATTTCGCGGTGCAGGTGCTGCCCGCGCTGTTTGCATCGCGGCCGGCGCAGTAGCGCCGCCGCCAACCAGGACTGATCGATGGCTGCAGATACCCTCACCGCCCAGGACTACATCTCGCACCACCTGACCAACCTCACGCTGGGCTTCCACCCGGAGCACGGGCTCACGTTCGCACACAACGCCGAAGAGGCCGCGGCGATGGGCTTCTGGGCGCTGCATGTCGACAGCCTGCTGTGGTCCTTCGGGCTCGGCTACCTCGCCTATCGGTTCATGCGCGGCGTCGCCGAAAAGGCCACCGCCGGTGTGCCCACCGGCGGCCAGAATTTTTTCGAGTGGATCGTCGACTTCGTCAACGAGAACGTCCGCGGTTCTTTCAGCGGCAAGAACGACCTGGTCGCCCCGCTGGCGCTCACGGTCTTCGTCTGGGTCTTCCTGATGAACCTGATGGACCTCATCCCGGTCGACCTGATCCCCCACGCCTTCGCGCAGTTCATGAGCCTGTTTGGCGCCGATCCGCATCACGTCTACATGCGCATCGTCCCCACCACCGATCCCAACATCACCTTCGGCCTGTCGCTATCGGTGTTCTTGCTGGTGCTCTACTACAGCATCAAGATCAAGGGCGTGGGCGGCTTTGCGGCGGAGCTCACCATGCAGCCCTTCGGCAAGTTCGGTCTGCCCGCCAACCTCGTGCTCGAGGGCATCAGCCTGCTATCCAAGCCGCTCTCGCTGTCGCTGCGACTGTTTGGCAACCTCTACGCCGGCGAGATGATCTTCATTCTCATCGCACTCATGTACGGTCACAACCTGCTGTTGGACGCGTCCGGCATGACACTGCAGCTGGCTTGGGCCATCTTCCACATACTCATCATCACGCTGCAGGCCTTCATCTTCATGGTGCTGACCATCGTCTATCTGGACATGGCCCATCAGCATCATTGAGGCCCGGCGGCGCCACGTCCGTCGCCTCGTATTCCGAGGCGGGTGGCGGCGGGCGCAGACACCAAAAACCCTGACCATCCAACCAAACAGATCCCGAGGGGAACAACATGGAACTCGCACAAGCACTCGTCTACGTCGCCGCCGGTCTGATGCTGGGTCTCGGCGCCATCGGTGCCGGTGTCGGCATCGGCGTGCTCGGTGGCCGTTTCCTGGAAGGCGCCGCGCGCCAGCCAGAGCTGATCCCGATGCTGCGCACCCAGTTCTTCATCGTCATGGGCCTGACCGACGCCCTGCCCGTCATCGCCATCGCGATGGGGCTATACGCCATGTTCGCCCTCTGAGCTGTCCTCTGGCGCCCGAGCCCACACTGGGCGGTCGGTGGCATCGGCCGGTGACCGCCGTTCAACACTAGAGGCACAAGTTCCAGAAAGGCAGACGGATGAACATCAATCTTACTTTGCTCGTGCAGATGATCGCCTTCGGCGTGTTCGTCGCCTTCTGCATGAAGTACGTCTGGCCGCCGATCATGAAGGCGCTGGAGGAGCGCACGGCGAAAATTGCCGAGGGACTAGCTGCGGCGGAGCGTGGCAAGGAAGAGCAGGAGCTCGGTGAGCAGCGCGCGCTGGAGGTCATGAAAGAGGCCAAAAGTAACGCCGCAGACATCGTCTCTCAGGCACAGAAGCGCTACAACGAAATCCTCGACGAGGCCAAGCGGGACGCGGTGGCAGAGGCGGACCGCATCCGCACGGCGGCCCACGCCGAGATCGAGCAAGAGGCCAACCGCACACGAGAGGAGCTGCGCGAGCGCATGGCCCAGCTCGCGGTGGCCGCGGCCGAGAAGATTCTGCAGAAAGAGGTCGACGCCCAGGCGCACAAAAACCTCGTCAAATCCTTTGCCGAGCAGATCTAGGGGCAGCCCATGGCCGGAGATACCACCACCATTGCGCGTCCCTACGCTGAAGCGGCCTTCGAGGTTGCCAAGGCAGAGGGTGCCCTCGACGCCTGGGCCGACGGGCTGAGCCTGCTCGGCGCCATCGCCGATGATGCGCAGATCGCCGCCCAGGTCGGTAACCCCCACGCCTCCTCGGAGCAGCTGCGGGATCTGATCTTCGGCGTCGCCGGCGAGGGCCTCAACGCGCACCTGCAGAATCTGGTGCGTCTGCTCGCCCGCAACAAGCGGCTCAGTGTGCTGCCGGATATCGCCCGCCTGTTCGCGCAAATGAAAACCCTTCACGACGGCCTGCAGCAGATTCAGATCACCAGCGCCTATCCGGTGGGTGATGCCGAGCGTGACGAGCTCATCGAGCGGCTCAAGGCCCACTTCGGCGGTGATGTCCATCTGACCATCGACGAAGACCCAGACCTCATCGGCGGCGTCAAGGTACGCGCGGGCGATGTCGTCATCGACGGCTCCGTGCGCGGCAAGCTGGAGCGGCTGTCCAACGATCTGCAATTCTGACGGCGGCCAGGTCCAGCGCTCGGCGACGGGCGCTCATCGGCGGCCCATCATCGGAGCAACCCTATGCAACTCAATCCGTCCGAAATCAGCGACCTGATCAAACAGAAGATCGAGCAGTTCGATCTCAAGACCGAGGCGCGCGCCGAAGGCACCATTGTCAGCCTTACGGACGGCATCGTGCGTATCTACGGCCTCTCGGACGCCCAGTACTACGAGATGCTGGAATTCCCGAACAACACCTTCGGCCTGGCGCTCAATCTGGAGCGTGACTCGGTGGGCGCCGTGGTGTTGGGTGACTACACCAAGCTCTCCGAGGGCGACTGGGTGCGCTGTACCGGCCGCGTGCTGGAGGTGCCGGTGGGTGAGGGCATGCTCGGCCGCGTCGTCGACTCCCTCGGTCAGCCCGTCGACGGCAAGGGGCCGGTACAGACCGACATGACATCGGCCATCGAGAAGATCGCCCCCGGCGTCATCGCCCGTCAATCCGTCGATCAGCCCATGCAGTCCGGCATCAAGGCCATCGACGCCATGGTGCCCGTCGGTCGTGGTCAGCGCGAGCTCATCATCGGCGACCGCCAGACGGGCAAGACCGCCGTGGCCATCGACGCCATCATCAACCAGAAGGGCACCGGCGTTAAGTGCATCTATGTCGCCGTCGGCCAGAAGAACAGCTCGGTGGCCGGTGTGCAGCGCAAGCTCGAAGAGCACGGTGCCATGGAGCACACCATCATCGTGCACGCCGGCGCCTCGGATTCTGCAGCCATGCAGTTCATCGCCCCCTATGCGGGCTGCGCCATGGGCGAGTACTTCCGTGACAAGGGCGAGGATGCCCTCATCATCTACGACGATCTCACCAAGCAGGCCTGGGCCTATCGTCAGGTGTCACTGCTGCTGCGCCGCCCGCCGGGCCGCGAGGCCTATCCCGGCGATGTCTTCTACCTGCACTCGCGGCTGCTGGAGCGCGCTGCGCGCATCAGCGAGCACGAGGTCGAGAAGCTCACCAACGGCAAGGTGAAGGGCAAGACCGGCTCGCTCACCGCATTGCCGATCATCGAGACCCAGGCCGGGGACGTATCCGCCTTCGTGCCCACCAACGTCATCTCCATCACCGACGGCCAGATCTTTCTGGAAACCGATCTCTTCAACGCCGGCATCCGGCCTGCGATCAATGCCGGTCTGTCGGTGTCTCGTGTCGGCGGTGCCGCACAGACGAAGATCATCAAAAAGCTCGGCGGCGGTATCCGGCTGGCACTCGCCCAGTACCGCGAGCTCGCGGCCTTCTCGCAGTTCGCCTCCGATCTCGACGAGGCCACCCGCAAGCAGCTCGAGCGCGGTGAGCGCGTCACCGAGCTGATGAAGCAGATGCAATACCACCCCATGAGCGTCGCGCAGATGGCCGTCTCGCTCTTCGCCGTCAACGAAGGCTACCTCGACGACGTCGACGTCAAAAAGGTGGTGGATTTCGAGCGCGCCCTGCAAAGCTACATGGCCTCGGCACAGAAGGCCCTGCTGGACAAGATCAACGCATCCGGCGACTACGGCGATGAGATCAAGGAAGGCTTGCACGCTGCGCTGAAAGACTTCAAGGCCAACAACACTTGGTAAAAGGCTGGCGCGCCGGGCGCTGGGGGCTGGGCATATCCGCCGAGCGCCCGGTACTCGGCGCCGACCTGACGCATACCGCATCAAGCAGCAGGGCGAGGGCCAGTGGCTCGCGTCCGCACCGCCCCTGAACGGAATATCCCCTGAACGGAGCATCCCATGGCAGGCGCCAAAGAAATCCGCACCAAGATTTCGAGCATCAAAAGCACGCAGAAGATCACCAAGGCCATGGAGATGGTCGCGACGTCGAAGATGCGCAAAGCCCAGGAGCGCATGCGTGCCTCGCGTCCCTACGCCGAGAAGATGCTCCAGGTGATCCGCCATTTGGCCAAGGCGTCGCCCGAGTACAAGCACAGTTTCCTCGCCACCGAGCGCGAGGTGAAGCGTGTGGGCTACATCGTCGTCTCCTCCGACCGCGGCCTCTGTGGCGGTCTCAACGCCAACCTGTTCCGAAAGATGGTGGCGGAGATCCGTGCACGCCAGCAGGACGGTGTCGAGACAGCGTTCTGCACCATCGGCAACAAGGCGCTCGGATTCTTCAAGCGCTTCGGTGGTCAAGTGCCGGCGCAGGTCACCCACCTCGGTGACACGCCCCACATCGAAGATCTCATCGGTCCCGTCAAGGTCATGCTGAACGCCTTCGAGCAGGGTGAGATCGACGCCATCTACGTCGCCTACAACGAGTTCGAGAACACGATGACCCAGCGCCCGACGATTCGCCAGCTGGTGCCCATCCAGGCCGAAGAGGACGGTCCCACCGGGCCGATCTGGGACTACATCTACGAGCCCGATGCCCGTCTGGTGCTGGATAATCTGCTCACGCGCTACATCGAATCGTTGGTCTACCAGGCCGTGGTCGAGAACGGCGCCTCCGAGCAGGCTGCACGACGGGTGGCCATGAAGGCCGCCACCGATAACGCCGGCGGCCTCATCGACGAGCTGCAGCTCGTCTACAACAAGGCCCGCCAGGCGGCCATCACGCAGGAGCTCTCCGAGATCGTCAGCGGTGCTTCTGCGGTATAGCGGCGCGGCCGAGCCCACCGAATTCCCCACACGACAAATCGATCCGTTGCGTGCTCCCGCGCGCAGCAGCAGACGAGGAAAACATTATGAGCTCCGGTAAGGTCGTGGAAATCATCGGCGCCGTCGTCGATGTCCAATTCCCCCGCGGTGAGATGCCAAAGGTCTATGATGCGCTGATGATCGACAAGAACGGTCTGACGCTGGAAGTGGAGCAGCAGCTCGGTGACGGTGTCGTGCGCACCATTGCCATGGGCTCCACCGATGGATTACAGCGGGGTGTGGACGTCACCAACACCGGCAAGCCCATCAGCGTGCCCGTCGGGCAGCCGACCCTCGGCCGCATCATGGATGTGCTGGGTCGTCCCATCGACGAGAAGGGCGAGGTCGCCGCCGACGAGCACTGGTCCATCCATCGCAAGCCGCCGAGCTTCGAGGAGCAGTCCGGTGCCACCGAGGTCCTGGAAACCGGCATCAAGGTTATCGACCTCATCATGCCCATTTCCAAGGGCGGCAAGGTCGGGCTGTTCGGCGGCGCCGGCGTGGGCAAGACCGTCACCCTGATGGAGCTGATCCGCAACATCGGCGTCGAGCACTCGGGCTACTCGGTGTTCGCCGGCGTCGGCGAGCGGACCCGCGAGGGCAATGACTTCTATCACGAGATGACCGAGTCCAACGTGCTGGACAAGGTGGCCCTCGTCTATGGCCAGATGAACGAGCCCCCCGGCAACCGCCTGCGTGTGGCCCTGACCGGTCTCACCATGGCGGAATTCTTCCGCGATGAAGGCCGCGACGTGCTGATGTTCATCGACAACATCTACCGCTACACCCTCGCCGGCACAGAGGTCTCGGCGCTGCTCGGCCGCATGCCCTCCGCCGTGGGCTACCAGCCCACCCTGGCTTCCGAAATGGGCGCCCTGCAGGAGCGTATCACCTCCACCAGCACCGGCTCCATCACCTCCTTCCAGGCCGTCTACGTGCCGGCGGACGATCTCACCGACCCGTCACCGGCCACCACCTTCGCGCACCTGGACGCCACCCTGGTGCTCTCGCGCCAGATCGCGGAGCTTGGCATCTACCCGGCCGTGGACCCGCTGGACTCCACCAGCCGGATCCTCGACCCGAACGTCGTCGGCCAGGAGCACTACGACACCGCCCGCGCCGTACAGGGCACGCTGCAGCGCTACAAGGAGCTCAAGGACATCATCGCCATCCTCGGCATGGATGAGCTCTCCGACGAGGACAAGCGCATCGTCGCCCGCGCGCGCAAGATCCAGCGCTTCCTCTCGCAGCCGTTCTTCGTGGCGGAAGTCTTCACCGGCTCGCCCGGCAAATACGTGTCGCTCAAGGACACCATCGCCGGCTTCCAGGCCATCGTCGATGGCGAGCACGACGGACTGCCTGAGCAGGCCTTCTACATGGTCGGCTCCATCGACGAGGCCGTCGAAAAGGCCCAAAAGATGTAAACCGACCGCGCTCGGCGCGGCGGCACACCCAGTGCCCGTCGCGTCCAGCCCGGCAGCTATCCGGAGTCCGCCACCATGGCAATGCAGATTCACGTGGATATCGTCAGCGCCGAAGGCGCGATCCACTCCGGCAGCGCGACCATGCTCTACGCGCCCGGGGAGATGGGTGAGGTCGGCATCGCCGCCCGTCATGCACCACTGATCACCCGGCTCAAGCCCGGCGACGTGCGGGTGGAGGACGCACATGGTGAGATGGAGCACTTCTACGTCTCCGGCGGCATGCTCGAGGTGCAGCCGGACGTCATCACCGTGCTCGCCGACACCGCGATCCGTGCCGAGAACATCGACGAAGCCAAGGCACTCGAAGCCAAGCGCCGTGCCGAAGATACCCTGTCGGGTCAGACGGCCCAATTCGAGTACGCCAAAGCCCAGGTTGAGCTCGCCGAGGCCGTCGCCCAGCTGCGCGCCATCGAAAAGCTGCGCAAGATGCGCGGCAGCTGATCCGCTGCGGCCCCCTGCGCGCCGTCGGCTGTGCCGCACCGTTCGCCCGCCCGAGCCCTGTCGGGCGTGTGCCAGCCGGGGTATGCTTGGGGTTGCGGACAAAAGTAAACAGCGACCCTGCCCATGACCGATCGCGTCGACGTCGGCCAGCCCATTGCCTTGCCTGAAGGCGCCCGCGCCAAGGTTATCACGTCATGACCCTCGGTGTCGTCATTCTCGCCGCCGGCAAAGGCACACGCATGCGCTCGGCGGTGCCGAAGGTGCTGCACCCCCTTGGCGGGCGCCCACTCCTGCGTCATGTGCTCGATGCCGCCGACGCCGTCGGCGCCGCCCGCGTCTGTGTGGTCTACGGGCACGGCGGCGGGCTCGTGCCACAAGCCCTGGCCGATGCCGACTGCACCTGGGTGGAGCAGGCCGAGCGCCTTGGCACGGGGCACGCCGTGCAGCAGGCACTGCCGGTCATGGCAGACGTCGAGCGGGTGCTGGTGCTCTACGGTGACGTGCCCCTGATCGAGCCGGAGACCCTCAATCGCCTGATCGCCGATAGCGGCGAGACGGGCTTGGGGCTGCTCACCATGACACTGCCCGATCCCAGTGGCTATGGACGCATCGTCCGCGATGGCAGCGATCGCGTCGTGCGCATCGTCGAGCAAAAAGACGCGAGCGACCAAGAGCGCACCATCACCGAAGTCAACACGGGTATCATCGCCGCCGATCGGCACCGCCTTGCCCATTGGCTCGGGCGCGTGGACAACGACAATGTCCAGCGCGAGTACTATCTCACCGACGTCATCGGGCTCGCCGTCGCGGATGGCATCGAAGTGGTGACGGCGCAGCCCGAGCGCCTGGAAGAAGTCGCCGGCATCAACGACCGCGTACAGCTGGCGGCGTTGGAGCGCATTCATCAGCGCCGCATGGCCGACTGCCTGATGCGTCGCGGCACCACCCTCATGGACCCGGCGCGCATCGACATCCGCGGCCGCCTGGAATGCGAGCGCGACGTGGTGCTCGACATCAACCTGATCTGCGAAGGCGATGTGCGCATCGGCGCCGGCGCGCGCATCGGCCCGAACTGCCTGCTCAAAGACTGCGAGATCGGTCCCGGTGCCGAGGTGCTCGCCAACTGTGTCATCGAAGGGGCACGGGTGGGCGCGGGTGCGCGCATCGGCCCCTTTGCGCGGCTGCGACCCGAGACCGAGATCGGCCGAGCGTGCCATATCGGCAATTTCGTCGAGATCAAGAAAGCGCAGATCGCCACGGCCAGCAAGGTCAACCACCTCAGCTACATCGGCGATGCCGTCATCGGCAGCGGCGTCAACGTCGGCGCCGGCACCATCACGTGCAACTACGACGGCGCCAACAAGCACCAGACGGTCATCGATGACGGCGCCTTCATCGGCTCCAACACGGCATTGGTGGCGCCCGTGACCGTGGGCGCAGACGCCACCATCGGCGCCGGCTCGGTTATCACCAGCGACGCGCAGGCGCAACAGCTCACGTTGAGCCGCGCCCGGCAGGTGAGCATCAGCGGGTGGCAGCGGCCGGTGAAAAAGTGACGCGCGCCGGCGTTCGGGGCAAGGTGCCCACGGTGCTTGGATAGACCTGGTATCCCCGATGGCCAATAGGGGGCTTCGCCCCTGCACACACGATCCTCATCACTGGAAACTGCCCCCTCTCAACCCTCAGCAGGCATTCATCTTATGTGCGGCATCGTCGGCGCCATCGCCCAGCGGCCCGTCGCGGCCATCCTGTTGGAAGGCCTGAAGCGCCTGGAGTATCGCGGTTACGACTCCGCCGGCCTCGCCGTGCTCAGTACCGAGCGGGGCATGCATCGTCTGCGCACCCTGGGCAAAGTCTCCAGGCTCGCCGAGGCCGTCGTCGCCGACCCCATGCCCGGCACCCTCGGTATCGCGCATACCCGTTGGGCCACCCACGGTGAGCCCTCCACGGACAATGCCCACCCGCATCTCTGCGGCGAGCGTTGCGCCATCGTCCACAACGGCATCATCGAGAACCATACCAGGCTGCGATCCGAACAACTCGCCGCCGGTCATGCCTTCAGTTCCCAGACGGATACCGAAGTGGTGGTGCATGCCGTCTACGATGAGCTCACCGCCGGACATTCCCTCACCGAGGCGGTGCGTCGCACCACGACGCAGCTGCAGGGCGCCTACGCGCTGGGTGTCATCGACGCCGAGGACCCCACCCGCCTGGTCGCAGCCCGCCAGGGCAGCCCGCTGGTCATCGGGGTCGGCTTCCAGGAGCACTTCATCGCCTCCGATGTCTTCGCCCTGCTCCCGGTCACCAACCGTTTCATGTTCCTCGAGGAAGGTGACCTCGCCGAGCTGCGCCTCGACGGCGTCACCATCTGGGACCGGGACGGGCAAGTGGTGGAGCGCCCGGTACGCGAGTCCGCCGTCGCCGCCGACTTCGCCGAGCGCGGCGAGTATCGCCACTACATGCAAAAGGAGATCTTCGAGCAGCCGCGCGCCATCGCCGATACCCTGGAAGGCCGTATCGCCGCCGGGCGGGTGCTGCCCGAGGCCTTCGGGCTGGAGGCGGAGTCGGTGCTCGCCGAGGTCGATGCCGTCACCATCGTCGCCTGCGGCACCAGTTATCACGCCGGGCTGGTGGCCAGATACTGGATCGAAGCGCTGGCGAACATCCCGTGTCGTGTCGAGGTGGCCAGTGAGTATCGCTACCGCAAGCACGTGGTGCCCGCGCAGGCCCTGTTCGTGACCCTCTCCCAGTCCGGCGAAACCGCCGACACCCTGGCGGCGCTGCGTATCGCCAAGGACAGCGGCTATGCCAAGACCCTCGCCATCTGCAACGTGCCCGAAAGCTCCCTGGTGCGCGAATCGGATTTGGTGCTGCTGACCCGCGCCGGACCCGAGATCGGCGTCGCCTCCACCAAGGCCTTCACCACGCAGCTGGTCGCCCTGCTGTTGCTCACCATCAGCCTCGCCCGCACCCGCGGCATGGACACGGCGGCGGAGGCGCATGCCGTGGAGCTGCTGCGCGGCCTGTCGGCGCAGCTCGAAGCGGTGCTCAGCATCGATCCGCAGCTCGCCGCGCTGGCCGAGCACTTCATCGAAAAAGAGCATTGTCTGTTCCTCGGCCGCGGCGAGCAGTACCCCATTGCCATGGAGGGGGCCCTCAAGCTCAAGGAGATCTCCTACATCCACGCCGAGGCCTATCCCGCCGGCGAGCTCAAGCACGGCCCCCTCGCCCTCATCGACGAGCACATGCCCGTGGTGGCGGTGGCACCCAACAACGCCTTGTTGGAAAAGCTGAAATCCAATCTGGAAGAGATCCGCGCCCGCGGCGGGCAGCTGTTCGTCTTCGCCGACACCCAGGTGCCCATGCAGGAAGAGGCGGGCATCACGGTCATTCGCCTACCCGAGACCGATGATCTCATCGACCCCTTGGTCTTCACCATCCCCATGCAGCTACTCGCCTACCATGTGGCGACGCTGAAAGGCACCGATGTGGACCAGCCCCGCAACCTGGCCAAATCCGTCACCGTCGAATGACGCTGCGCCGGCCGCCGACTGGCTATCATCCCCGGCGCAGGGTCACTCACCCATCAGACCCGGTGGTCAGATCGGTAACGGCTTGAGGGCGCGACGCGCATATCGACGATCGCCCGGATAACAGACGTGTGGTCGATGCCGGCGACGCGTGCGACGTCGCTCAGGCGCGCAGACAGGTACGATCGCGCTATGGCTGCAGCAGACGGAGGTCAGTGCGTATGCACATCGCATTCACCAAGCAAGAGTACCAGACGCTTGTGGAGATGCTCCTCGTCGCCGACCTGGTGATCCGGGGTGATGAGGAAGCGCCGCGGGCAGAGACGGCGCCATACGCTGCACTGCGAAAGAAGGTGCTTTCACATTTCAGGGAGATGGGTCTGGCAGAGGACTTCCATTACGACCCGGCGCGTGACGACTACTTCGAGACCTCGGCGTATGAAGCCCGCGCGTCGCATCTGCGGTTCGTCGACGAGCACGACGAAGCCGTGTTCTGGTCGCAGCTCGCAGCCAAACTGGCGGCTCGTGACATGGCCGCCGAACAGCTCAAGCGCGGGGAGCAGGTGCTCAGCGATGAGGCACGCTTTGGCCGGCTCCTTGAGATCACCGAACGCTATGCAAGGGCGCTCGAGGCCCATGGTGTCGACAACCTGCGCCTCGTGACAGATGCATCTGCGCCGTGATAGCGCGTCTGGCTGTCGCGCCGGATCAGCGCGGACGCTCGATGACCAGCCGTGAATCCAGGTCGCGCACGCCGGGCATGTTGCTGGCCAGGTCCTCCGCCACCTTGCGCTCCGCCGAGGACGTCACCGCCCCGCTCAGAATGGCCGTGCCTTCCCGGGCCTCCACCTCGATGCTGTGTGCGTTGACTGTGGTGTCGAATTGCAGCAAGCGGCGCAGCCGGCGCGTAATCCAGGCATCGGGGCGTTGCACCTGCTCCAACTCCGCCTGCCGCTCGCGAATCTGCACAATGTTCGCCGGGTCCACACTCATGTAGTTGAACACCGCATCCACGCCTTCGGTGGTGGCGGCGAGGGCGGCGACGCGGTCTTTGGTGGCGGTGGTGCCGACGTCACCGTTGAGACGCACCTCGCCGCGGTTGACTTCCAATGCGACATCCAGGGCGGCGGTATCGCGCTGCCAGCGCAGTGTCTGGCGCAGCCGCGCGGCGGTGGTTGCGTCTTCGTCTTCTCGAAATAGGGCCCCTGGATCGCGCGGCAGATCAGCATCCAGGGTCAAGGCATTATCGATCTCAGCGCTCGCGGCCACGAGCGCGGTGAGCGCAACGGCCAGCCGTCGCTCGGCGGTGTCGACCACGGCACCCTCCAGGCGCAGCCCCGAATCGGTGGCCCGCACGCGGATGTCGTGGCCGCTCAGCAGCGGATTCACGTCGATCAGGGTCTGGGCCCGGGCGGCGGCGCCGGTTTCGGCCATGGCGGTGACGGCAACGCCCGAGAGCACGGATACCGCGGCGACGGTGGCGGCGAGCCGGGCGAGTCTGGACTGCGACATGGAAGACGCTCCTTTGTTGGGGTGAATGGTTGGGGTGAATGGTTGGGGTGGCTGTGCTGGGGTGGCTGTGCTGGGGTGGCTGTGCTGGGGTGGCTGTGCTGGGACCGCGCGCCGGTGTCGACGTATGGCGCCATGGTAGCCGCTGGCGGCACGGTGACGCTGCTGGCCAGCAATTGCGCTCCGGCCGCGTCGGTCAGCGTGGTGCTACCAACCGAGAACTGCAACCATATCGGAACAAACCCGCCTGACATCCAGGACTTGTGACCTCCGATACCCTCGGGTGTCTTGTGGCGGTCGCCCGGCGCCGTGCGCGTGCTAGGCTGATCCGGTGCCCACGCGCATCGGGGCTACGCACGGCGGTGCGCGTCCGCTACCGACGCTGCGAGTCCTGTGTCGTCATGATGATCATGCAGAAGCCAGGTTCCAACGCCCGTGACGGGCAACCCAAAGCCCCGCCCTGGCAGATCGTGCCGCTCGCCGACTACAACCTGCCGTCCACCCCGGCCGCGAGCGCCGCCCGTGCGCGCTGGATGTCTCTGCGCAGGCTCTTTGCCCACCGTAGTGAGCCGGTCGCGCCGCCGGCGCGGGCCGAAGCCGATTTGCGCGGTCTCCCCGAGCCCGTCCTCGACGCCTTGGTGGCGCCGGTGGATTGGTCAGCCGGGGCCGAAGCCCTCCAGCAGCAGCGCGCGCACGACGGCGGCGGCGATGGCGTGAGCTTCGTCGTTGGCCCGCCGCGCAGCGGCCATGACGCGCTGCTGCGCCGCTGGGCGCGCGCCTGCGACGCGCGGGTCATTCTGCCGCCGGAGGCCCATGCCATGCTGGCGGATGGATGGGCGGGCGGGCGGGCCTGGCTGGATGCGTGGCCGCGGGATGACCGTCTGTGGCTGCTGCCGCGGCTCGAGCATTGCTGGCTGCGCCACGCCGCCGGACTCGCCCTGGTGCGCGAGCTGCTGGAACGGGCGCAGTTGGGACGGCTCGGGCGCGGCGTCATCGGCTGCGACAGCTGGGCTTGGGCCTACCTGCGCCGGGTTGCGGCGCCGCCGACGCAATCCGCGTTGACGCTCCAGGGCTGCGACGGCCCGCGCTTGGCCGCGCTGTTTCGGACGTTGGTGGTGTTGGATGATGCCCGCCCGGTGCGCTTTCGCAACGCCCAGACCGGCAAGCTGGTGCTCGCCGTCGACGGCGACGACGACGGCGGCACCGAGCTGCAGTATCTCGCGGCGCGTAGCCGCGGTAATGCCGGCCTCGCGCGCGCCCTTTGGCGCCGTCGGCTGCGTGCCGAGCCCGATCCGGCGGAAGACGCCAGCGGCGCCGATGCGGCAGCGGCAGCCGAGGACGGCGCGGGTATCACGCTCTGGCTCGCGGCGGCGCCTGCGCTCAGCACGGAGCCGGACGAGGCTACGGCCCTGATGCTGCACGCGCTGCTGCTGCACAACGGGCTGAGCGGACCCCTGCTGGCCGAACTGTTACCGCTGCCGCCCTATCGTGTGCAACGGCGCCTGCTGCGGCTCGCGGCGCTCGGTGCCATTGCCGCCGGCGCCGACGGACGCTGGCGCGTCCACGCCCTCGCCTATGCCGACGTGCGTGATCTGCTGCGCACCCAGGGCTTACTGCTCGACGATTTTTAAGGGCCGTTCGCATGGATCAGACGCTCTCGCGCCTTTTCTCGGATCTGGACACCGGGGTGCTGCTGGATCTGGGCATCATCGTCGCCGTTGCCGCCGCGTTGATCCTCAGCACACAGAAGATCCTACCCTGGCTGGCCAACCGCCTGCGCGGACGGCGGCGCTACCTGCTGCTGGCGCTGGTGCCCCTGCTGCGGCTCAGCATCGTCGTCGTCGCCTTCCTGCTCATGGTGCCGAAGGTCATCGAGCCGTCCTTTCAGAACATGGTGGCGGTGCTGGGCTCCCTGGGCCTGGCGCTGGGCTTTGCGCTCAAGGACTATGCCAGCAGCCTGGTGGCCGGTGTCGTCGCCGTGGGCGAGGCGCCTTACCGCAACGGCGACTGGGTGGATATCGACGGCATCTACGGTGAAGTGACGCATGTGGGTATGCGCGCCCTGCGCCTCGTCACGCCCGACGATAATCTGGTGACCATTCCACACCTCAAGCTCTGGACCGGGTCCATCAGCAATGCCAACAACGGTGGACCGCAGCTGCAGTGCACGGCGGACTTCCATCTGCACCCGGCGCATGATGCCGCCAGGGTGCGGGCCGCGCTGGAGGACGTGGCGCTGACCAGTCCCTACCTCGCGCTCGAGCAGCCCATCGCCGTGGTGGCGCAGGAGCAGCCCTGGGGCACCCGCTACCGGCTGCGCGCCTATCCCATCGATGCCCGGCAGCAGTTTCGCTTCGCCACAGACCTGACGGTGCGGGGCAAGGCCGAGCTGCTGCGCCTGGGGCTGGCCTTCGCCGCGGCCTCCACGGCGCCGGACCCGGACCCGCGCGCGACCTGATACGCTAGCGCCTTGCTCCTTGTCGGGCGGTACCGAGCCCATCGGCGGTCCCGATCCGCCTGCTGCCATCCGGAGGCGCCGTGGAAATCGCCGAGCTCCTCGCCTTCAGCGTCAAGAACCAAGCCTCGGACCTGCACCTGTCCGCGGGCCTGCCGCCCATGATTCGCGTCGACGGCGACATGCGCCGCATCAATGTGCCGCCGCTGGCGCATCAGACGGTGCAGGCGCTGCTCTACGACATCATGAACGACCAGCAGCGCAACGAGTACGCGCAGCATCTCGAGACCGACTTCTCCTTCGAGCTGGCCGGGGTCGCGCGCTTTCGCGTCAACGCCTACAACCAAACGCGCGGCGCGGCTGCGGTATTGCGCACCATCCCCTCCCGCGTGCTGACGCTGGAGGACTTGGGCGCGCCGGCCATCTTCAAGGACATCGTGCAGGCGGCGCGCGGCCTCGTGCTGGTGACCGGGCCCACCGGCTCTGGCAAGTCGACCACCCTGGCGGCGATGATGGACTACCTGAACGAGCACCAGCACGCGCACATCCTCACCATCGAGGACCCCATCGAGTTCGTCCACAAAGCCAAGCGCTGCCTGGTCAACCAGCGCGAGGTGCACCGCGACACGCTCGGCTTCAGCGCGGCGCTGCGCTCGGCGCTGCGCCAGGATCCGGACATCATCCTGGTGGGCGAGCTGCGGGATCTGGAAACCATTCGCCTCGCGCTCACCGCGGCCGAGACCGGCCATCTGGTGTTCGCCACCCTGCACACCAGTTCCGCGGCCAAGACCATCGACCGCATCGTTGATGTGTTTCCGGCCGCCGAAAAGGACATGGTGCGCTCCATGCTCTCGGAGTCCCTGCGCGCGGTGATCTCCCAGACCCTGCTCAAGAAGACCGGCGGTGGGCGCGTGGCCGCCCACGAGATCATGATCTGCACCCCGGCCATCCGCAACCTGATCCGCGAGGACAAGATCGCGCAGATGTACTCTGCCATGCAGACCGGCCAGGCCAACGGCATGCAGACACTGGATCAGAACCTCAAGCACCTGCTGCAGCGCGGCCTGATCAGCCAGGCCGAGGCGCGCGCCAAGGCCGAGCACAAAGGCGGCTTCGGCTAGCAGTCACGGGCCCCACAACGCACCAACCGCGTCGGTCTGGTCGCCGCCGGCATCCGCAGTGCGTCCCGGCCCCGCCGTCGCGGGGCCGGGGCGACTCGGCGTTCTCCGCCGGGCGGTCAAACGTCCGGCATGCTCCCGTTATTCGCCAAGACAGGCTCGCCAACCGCCGCGCCTGAAGGTGTTCTTATCACACCAGGCCGCCACTGGATAGTATTCGTCCATGATGGCTTGCACGGTTGGCCCGGCCTCGGTCACTTCGGCTCGTGAGGGCAGGTCCGGGAGGAGGAAATCGATGACCGCCTTTGGATAGAGGCAAGCCTCTCGGTCGCCATCCTCTTTTCCCTCCCAGCAATCTACCACCACCTTTTGGATGGCATAGTCGAACGGGATATCGGCATATTCGCTCTCGCTTTCCACCGGGATCATGTGGCGGTAGAACAGGAGCTTCGGATAGCGTTCGTCGCCCCAGGGCAGCCAATTGACATTGGGTCGCAGCCAGCGCGGGCGCACCAGGTCGTTGGAGATCACGATGGTGTAGCCATGGCCCTGGCGCTTGATGCTGCGGTCGGCCAGGCAGCGCACCGTGCCGATGGGCAGCTCCATGTCATTCAGGCAGATCGACCAATAGCGCACATCGGGCTCCTTGCCGCGGCGCTCCTCATGCTTGCGGTTGGGCGGCCCGCCGGCGGTCGACTCCGGAAACGTCGGTGCTTTGGCATGGATCACCAGCATCTTACCGGGCTGGTAGGGTCCGGGGATCGCCACGAGATACTTGTTGTCCGGGTTCGGGAACAACAGCACCGGCGGGTCCCAGGGCGGTGCGAACCACACCTGCCCCTCGGGCATGTCGTCCCAGTCTTTGTGCTGGTTGATATCGAAATCCTCCGGGAACAGGAACCGCAAAAACCCCAGGACATCGGCGAACTTATTGATCGATCGCATCGGGAAATAAGCCGGTGGGTCTATGGACGCCGGGATGGGACAGGGCTCGAGCACCGTCACCGACGCCTCATCATCGGCGCTGGTGAGTGTCACCATGGGTAACGGCACGCCGCCGGATAACGCCAGGCCGCCGAGCGCATCGTCGGCCGCCGGCACATAGATGCGCAGCGCAATCCAGGCGGGATTTTCGTCCACCACAATGGTATTCGCGCCGTTCGTCACCGGTACCTCTGTCGCCTCGCGTACCACGTTAATGGTGTAGGTTCCGACATCCGGCTTCGGCGGCCGCCGCTGGCCGTTGTAAGGAATGAACGGATTGATACCGGAGCCGGGGTCAGGCGCGATGATGGCATCAAAGAGATGCCCTGCGGTGCGCACAGGACGGCCATCTGCATTTCCCGCGTAGGCGACGAAAGAAAAATACCGGGCCGCGGGATAGGTGCCCTCGATCGTCATACTGTCGTAAGCCGCTTCGAACGGCATCATCCAGTAGCGGGCCTGGTCGTCGGGCGCCAGGTAATTGCCGAAACCTTCCGGAGATACCTGCAGCGGCCAAGCGCACGCCGAGAACGTCGGCGGCGTCTGCGCCTGCAGGAGTCCGGGATGACTCAGTGTGGCGATACTGACGAGGCCGATCGCCAGCCATCGTTTCAACGCTTTCATGGCAGCCTCACCTATTGGTTGAGTAAAGACGCCAGGCTGCGGTGATATCGGGAAAAGCCATGCCCATCAGTGCTGACACGGCGTCAGGATCTGCACAAATGCTCGCGCCCGGTGGGTAACGACTTCCACACCCAGGGCCATTAGCGTCTTTTTGCGTTGTATAAAGCGAGCCGCGGGGCTCCTTCCCCTGGATGCGATGGCAATGCTGTTGCCATCGGCGAAGTGCGCATGCCGATTGCGCTCGAGCATTGTGACCGCAGGCATTCAATCGCTTCGGGACTCCCCTGAAGCCCCATTGGCATTCGCTGACGACGGCGATCAGTGCTGTTTCGCAATCGCGCGCTTCTGCTACCGAGAAGTATAGCGGCGAACGACGCCTTCGCTTGCTCACTCGCGAAACTGCGGTGTGCGACTGACATCAGGCTCAAACATTCACCGATGGCAGTGCGGGCAGGGGCGACTTCCTGCTTGGGCAGGGCGGCGCCTGGGCCAAGTGCAACCTGCCCGCGCACCAGCAGGACGCCCGGTACTGACTCGGGCGGATCCAGTTTGCGCACAAGGGATTATTGAGACACGACGGGGAACGGGTGAGGCGGCGGCTTGCCCCGGCCCTGTGGAGCCGGCTCAGCGCTGTAGACCGTGACCGCGTGCGCAACGCCGCACTTGCGGCTATCGAGCGTTACGTCGGCGCCGCCAACCTGAGCATGTGCGGGATGGATTGATGAGACGCGGGATACTGAGGCTGTCAGGCTTAGCCTTGAGCAGCTTCGTAATGACCGGGAAGATGGGAACTGAGTGGCGCAGCCCGGTGCACCAAGCGGCGGCATCCCTGCCGCCGGGGTTCTTACCGAAGCCGGTGTCGGTTCCGGCCGCACTCATCCGATGGATGGCTGCACATGAAGCGGCAGGGCTTGACCAGCACGCCTGCGCGCAGGTCGCCTAGCCGCAGCAGAACGGAGTATCAGTCCGCCGAGGCCTGCTCGTTACCTGCCGTTTCGGTCACCTCCTGGTTCACCGGCGACTCCGGATCCAACAGGTAGGCCATGACGTCAGTGAGTTGCTCCTGCGTCAATGTGCCGTGGTGGCCGAAGCGCGGCATGTTCGTGCACGGAAAGAACGTATGCGCGTTGTAGAGGATCTTGTAGGTGTGGTTTAGCATGGCATCGCTGGTACCGCGCAGCCGGCCGTAGCCCGTGAGGCTCGGTCCGACGGTGCCGTAGGCGATTTCATTCGGGTCCAGTTGGTGGCAGGCATAACAGTTGCCGCCAGGTGTTCTGCTCGCATGGTCGTCGACGCGGTGACCGATGCGGAACCCGTAGCCGGAGCGGGCGATTGCCTCGCCGCGCTTCCAGTCGCCGAGGGCCACGCCGCCTTCCGGGAAGACGATGGTTTCTTCCGCCAAGGCACTGATCTTGGCGGCCGTGGCGCGGTCGAGCTCTTCGCCGCTGCGGTTGATGGCGGAGCAGACCTTCTGTGTGCGGTCTTGAATCATGCGCTCGAGGGCGGTGCTACCGTCCTGAGTGGTTGCGTCGAGGTCGAAGCCGCCGGCTTCGAAGACCAGGTACTCCGCGAGCTCTTCGGGGCTCATGGAGGTGTAAGCCGCTTGAGGTGCCGGCGGGGCCGCCGTGGCGGACGTCGTCAGACCGAGCAGCGCCGCTGCTGCGAAGACGGTGACTGTGGAGGTGTGATGGTTCATGGCTGCTTCCTCGTGGCTGATGACCGTGCTCAACGCTTCATGTCCGGCAGGATAGCCGGCTGGCCGCGGGCCGCGTCGGTCCAGTAGGACATCAGTGCGATGGCGGCGTCGGAGCCGGGAATGCTTTGTGGTTGGCGCATCTGCCAGTAGCAGCCACGGACACGATGGTTACTGCTTCGCACCTGCTGATGACCCACGCGGTAGGCAGGCCAGGAGATGGCCTTGGTCCACTCGTGCGGGGCGTTGATGTTGGGCAGCACGGAGGCGCGGATACGGTTGCCGGTGTTGGTGTGGCAGGTGGCACAGCTGAAGTCCGAGGTACCGGCACGACGGTAGAAGAGGGCTTCACCGGCGTCTCGCATCGCCTGTTCCAGAGGATGATCCAGGGGTGGATTCCAGGGCAGACCGCTGGAGCGGCTGGCGATGTAGGTTTGCAGCTTCATCATGTCGGAGTCCGTCCCGTGACGCGACTTGACCGCGGGGTCGTCAGGCGCGAAGCCCTGGATGGTGGTCATGCAGTAGATGAGGCGGCTCTCCAGATCCATGACGCGCCCCGTGTCTTCGAAGAACCGCGGCAACTCGACGTAAGCGCCGTCGACGACGCCAGGCCCCTTGCCGAGGTCGCACGTCTCCAGCGAAACGTTGTTGGGGCCGCGCTTTTCGAGAAACAGTTCTTTGCCTTCGTCTGCCGTCCAGAGGGCGG
Source organism: uncultured Thiohalocapsa sp. (assembly GCF_913062725.1). Taxonomy (GTDB): domain Bacteria; phylum Pseudomonadota; class Gammaproteobacteria; order Chromatiales; family Chromatiaceae; genus Thiohalocapsa. The sequence continues at coordinate 30,196 of NZ_CAJXWY010000002.1, read as the reverse complement.
CGTTGTCCGGCATCATCATGATGTTCTGTTCGCTCTGCGTGAGATACGCAGACTCGTGGTTATCGATGAGCTCCTGCAGCACATCCTCCGGTGCGCGCACCTCACTGGCAAGCGCGGCTGTCGATAGAACCGCCGCGAAGGCGGCGGCGGAAGCGATGGGTTTGACCATTGGTGGTGTCTCCTCCCGACTCTTGGGCTGTTTCGCCGTTATCTTTCGCACACAAATCGGCCGACGCAGCCGCTGGGCGCGTCGACGTTCATCCGTTGGGGTTAGCTGGGACCCGTCGACCGTCGTCTGTTCGGGGTGGCTGACCCCCGCGGGCGATGTTCCATTTGGGCTAGTTTGCACGCGTTCAAGGGCGAGGTCGACCCCCAACCATAAAGCTTCGAAAAAACGACTCAAAGCATCGAAATTGACAAGAAAATGTTGGTCTGGGCGGGGCTTTGTGTGTACTGAAGAGTGCGTCACGGCCCGATCGGGATGGCCCTCGGAGATCGTGCGGGATGATGTGGCTCAGCCTTAACCGGCTGCGGTGACGGCGGCGGCGGGGTTAATGCGTTGGGCGCGATACACAGGTTACGCGGCCGCGCATGCCCGTGAAAAAGCCCGGCCCGGATGCCGACCTGCGGTCGGCTGCCGGCACCGGGCTTGCGGCCTTTCGCCACGCCCGAGGGGGCTGAAAGAGAAGCTGCCCGGCTCCGTGCCGGGGCGAGCTTACCGAGCCCGCCTACTCACAAGGGTCTCGGGCCCGTGGGCTGAAGAGCCGGAGGACTTACCAGCGGCGGCCGCCGCCGCCACCGCGCGGGCGGTCGCTCTTCGGCTTGGCCTGGTTCACGGTGATATTGCGGCCCTTGTAGTCGGTGCCGTTCAAGGCCTTGATGGCGGCGTCTGCCTCGGTGTTGTTACCCATCTCGACGAAGCCGAAGCCCTTGGATTCGCCACTGAACTTGTCGGTGATCAGGTTGACCTGGTCGACGCTGCCGTACTCGGAGAAGGTCTGACGCAGATCGCTGTCGGTGACGCTGTAGGGCAGGTTGCCAACGTAGATGTTCATGGATGTGTCTCGCGAAAAATGATGCTTGAGTTGACGTTGTCGCAACCACGTCGACGCATGCCTGCGACCCTGCCGGTTTCGGGCGGGACGCGCATGCGCGGGCGCGGGCGCGAACTGCCGCTGGCCGCCACACTTGATTGGTGATGCGGCGTCTGCGCGGCTGCGCGAGGAGACAGGGAGCTACGGATCTCGGGGGGAGTGTGCGGGCTATGTTGCGTTGGCGACCCGATCCGGTCCGGATCGCGGGCCTGGCAACGCGCCGGGCGGTCTCGTCGAAACTGGCAGATGCCTTGTGCCGGGCAGCCCGGGGGCGGCGCCGGCGTATCCTCAGGACGCACAATAGCAGGTTTGCCGTGGGCGGGAAGCTTTTTTTGTGGCGGCCGGTAGCGCCGCCCCGACGGATGCACGCCGTGCCGCCGCTAGCCCTTCGCCTCATGCACCACCCGCCCCGCCAACAGTGTCCAGCGCACGCGCCCGATCATCTCGGCGCCGCGCAGGGGGGTGTTCTTGCCGCGGCTCACCAGGGTGTCCTCACCCACCACCCAGCGCGCGTCCGGGTCGAAGATGCAGACGTCGGCGACGGCGCCCGGCTGCAGCCGTCCCAGGGGGCGGTCGAGGATGGCCGCCGGGTGGGCGGTGACGCAGGCGAGGGCGTCGCAGAGGTCCAGCACATCCTCGCGTACCAGGCCCAGCACCAGCGGCAGCAAGGTCTCCAGCGCCGACATGCCGGGCTCGGTCTGCGGGAAGGGGTTCAGCTTGGCGTCCGGCTCATGGGGCTGATGATCCGAGCAGATAGCGGTGATCTCGCCGGCGGCGATCGCCGCGCGCAAGGCGTCGCGGTCGGCGGCGGTGCGCAGCGGCGGGATCAGATGGGCGTCGGCGCTGAAGCCCGCCACGGCATCCTCGGTGAGCCAAAGCTGGTGGGCGGCGACATCGGCGCTGACGGGCAGGCCACGGGCTCGGGCCTCCGCGAGCATGGCCGTGGCGCGCGCCGTGGACAGGCCGCGGAAGTGCACCCGGGCACCGGTCTGCTCCGCCAGGGCCAGGTCCCGGGCGACGCCGAGCACCTCCGCCGCCTCCGGAATGCCGGGCAGTCCGAGCTGGGTGGCCACCAGGCCCTCGTGCACCAGGCCGCCTTCGCTCAGGTAGGCATCCGCCGGGTGCAGAAAGGTGCCGAGGCCGTAGGTGCTGGCGTACTCCAGCGCCCGGCGCAGCACCCGGGTGTTGCGCACCGGTCGGTCGGCATTGCTCATGACCGGGCAGCCCGCCAGCTTGAGAGCCGCCATTTCGGTGATGTGCTCGCCCTCCAGCCCGCGGGTGAGGGCGCCCGCCGGCAGGACCCGCGCATAGCCGCGCTCCTCGGCGAGCTGGCGGATGAGCTGCGCCACCGCTGGCGTATCCACCGCTGGCAGGGTGTCCGGCGGGCAGCATAGGGTGGTGATGCCGGCGGCGGCGGCGGCGCGGGTCTCGCTGGCGATGGTGGCCTTGTGCTCGCGCCCCGGTTGGCGCAGCCGCGCGCTCAGGTCCACCAGCCCCGGGCAGACGACGAGCCCGGCGGCATCGATGATATGTTGGGGCGCAAAGCCCGCGGGCGCCTCGCCCAGGGCCTTGATGGCACCGTCGGCGAGATGCAGATCCATGACGGCGTCGATGTTGGCCGCGGGGTCGATGACCCGGCCGCCGCGGATGCTGATGGCTTGGGGGCTGCCGGCGGCGGCGTTGTCAGGCATCGCCGGTCTCCGTCAGCGGCCGCTGGCCGGCGGCGTGCAGCCATAGGTTCTGGGTGCCAATGCACATGGACATGACAGCCATGCGCACGGCGAGCCCGTTGCTCACCTGCTCCAGGATCACCGAGCGATCGCCGTCGGCCACGCCGGAGTCCATCTCCACGCCGCGGTTGATGGGGCCGGGGTGCATGACGATGGCGTCGGCTGCGGCCAGGCGCAGGCGCTTCTCGGTCAGCCCAAACAGGTGGAAGTACTCGTGCTCGCTGGGCAGGAAGCCGCCGTCCATGCGCTCGTGCTGCAGGCGCAGCAGGATGATGACATCGACGCCGCGCAACCCCGCGCGCAGGTCGTGGCAGACGCGCACGCCGAGGGCCTCCGCCGCCCGCGCCGGCACCAGCGTGCTCGGGCCGATGGCGCGGACCTCGGCGACGCCCAGGGTGTTGAGCGCGGTGATCTGCGAGCGCGCCACCCGTGAGTGCAGCACGTCGCCGACGAGGGCCACCGTGAGTCCCTCGAAGCCGCCCTTGTGGGCGCGAATGGTGAACATGTCGAGCATCGCCTGTGTCGGGTGCGAGTAGCAGCCATCGCCGGCATTGATGACGGCCACCGGCGCCGCCGCATGGGTGGCGATGAAGTGCGCCGCGCCGCTGTCGGCATGGCGCACGACGAACATATCCACGTGCATCGCTTCCAGATTGCGCAGCGTGTCCAGCAGGGTCTCGCCCTTGGCCGTGGCGGAGGTGCTGATGTTGAGGTTCAGCACGTCTGCCGACAGGCGCTTGGCGGCGAGCTCGAAGGTGGTGCGGGTGCGGGTGCTGGTCTCGAAGAACAGATTGGCGATGATCTTGCCGCGGCACAGCGGCACCTTCTTGACCGCCTGCTGAGCCACCCCAAGGAAGCCCTCGGCGCGGTCCAGAATGTCGATCAACAGCGCCCGGTCCAGTCCGTCCAGGGTCAGGAAATGCTTGAGGTTGCCGTCCGCGTCCAGCTGCAGCGCGGCGGCCTGCTCCTGCTGCGAGGCGCGCGGCGTGATCACGGCCCGGCGCCCTCTGCGCCGCTTGCGCGTCCCACCGGCGGGCTGCCGCGGTAGAGCGAGAGCGGTCCCGGACCGGCGAGCTTCAGGTGCTCGCCATGGGCGAGGTCCGCATGCAGGCCCACCACATTGGGCTCGATGGGCAGCTCGCGACCGCTGCGCTCGGCGAGCACCGCCAGCATCACGGAGGCGGGGCGCCCGTAGTCGAAGAGCACGTTCAGCGCCGCGCGGATGGTGCGCCCGGACTGGATCACGTCGTCCACCAGCACGATGTGGCGATCGTCCACGGCCACCGGCAGGTGCGATGGGCGCACCCGCGGGTGCATGCCGATGCGCGTGAAGTCATCGCGGTAGAAAGAGATATCGAGATACCCCAGCGGCTCGGCGAGCGCCAGCAGCCGGTGCAGGCGCTCGGCCACCCAGACGCCGCCGGTGTGAATGCCGATCATGAGCGGCGGTCGGGCGCCGCGCGCGCTGAGCAGGGTGTCCAGCGCCTGCGCCATGTCACTGATGGCCGCATCGACGGCGGCGGCGTCGCGATACAGCGCGGTGGCGGGGCCGGGATTGGCAGTGTCCGGGGTGTGGGTGGGGGTCATGGGCGCGGATCGGCGAGCCAGGTTTCCAGGATCAGTTTTGCGGCGTAGGCATCCACCACATCACGCTGCGGGCCGCCGTGGCGGCGGCGCTTACGCGTTCCGGCGCCGGCGTCTGCGAGGCGCCCCTCAGCGGCGAGGGCGCGCTCGGCGGCGAGGGTGGTGAGGCGCTCGTCCACCAGATGTACGGGAATGGCGAAGCGCCCGGTGAGCTGGCGCGCGAAGCGGCGCACCGGTGCCGCCAGGGTTTCTTCTTCGGTGTCGTCCATGTTGTGCGGCAGGCCCAGCACCGCGGCTTGCGGACGCCATTCGCGGATCAGTGCCTCGATGGCGGCCCAGTCCGGCTTGCCGCCGCGATGGCGCAGCGTTGTCAGCGCACTCGCTGTGGCGGTGACCGTCTGGCCCACGGCGACGCCGATTTTGCGGGTGCCAAAGTCGAAGCCGAGCAGCGTGGCCAAAACATCCGACCGCCGTCTCGGCTAGGCGGCCCGCTGGACCGGGAGGCTGCCGGGGAGGCGACCACTGGCGTAGCCACTGGAGCCGCTGGGCGGCGTGCCGACATGGTGCCGCCTGGACCTGAGCCCCTCGGCCCTGGGGCCCGCCTCAGGCATGGCCTGCCTCGCCGCTGAGCAGATTCAGGTCGATGCCGAGCAGCCGTGCGGCGGCGAGCCAGCGCTCCCCGACGGGCTTCGAGAAGAGAATCTGCGCATCCGCCGGGCCGCTCAGCCAGGCATTGGCGCTGAGCTCCTCTTCCAGCTGGCCTCCGCTCCAGCCGGCGTAGCCCAGGGCTACCAGGCATTGCGCCGGTCCCTGTCCCGCGGCGATGGCTTCCAGCACGTCCTTGGAGGTGGTGACGCGCAGATCAGCGGTGACCGCCAGTGTGGAGTCGTACTCCGTCGGCCCCGAATGGATAACGAAGCCGCGGTCCGTTTGCACCGGTCCGCCGAGGAACACCTGCGCATCGCCGACGCCGGCGACGCTGGGCTCGATGTCCAGTTGCTCCAGCACCTCGCCGAGCTTGATGTCCATGGGGCGGTTGATGACGATGCCCATGGCACCCTGCTCGGTGTGCTCGCAGACATAGGTGACCGTGCGCGAGAAGTTCGGGTCGTCCAGACCCGGCATCGCGATGAGAAAGTGGTTGGTGAGGGAGGTGGCGAAGCTCATGGGGCTAGTATCCCGGGGCGCCCGCCCTGTGGCAAGCACCGCCGACGGCATTGGATCAATCGTTCCAGCCGAGCCGATGGTTACGCTGGAATTGCCAGACCCGGGTGATGTCCAGCACGTCGGTCTCGGCCTTGATGCTGTCGGGGAAAGGGGCGAAGGGTGCGGCGAGTCGGACGATCTTCACGGCCGCCTCGTCGAGCACCGCATGCCCCGAGGAGCGCACCACGCGCACGCCCTCGAGGCTGCCGTCCGCACGCACCGCCACATGCAGGATCAGGCTGCCGAACAGGGCCTGCTCGCGGGCCGCCTGCGGATAGTTCAGATTGCCGATGCGCTCCACCTTGCGCCGCCAGGCCTCCATGTAGGCGCCATAACGATACGCCTTGGTCGTGCCGCTGATGGCCCTGCGGCGCCCGCCGCCGGCGGCGTTGTGGGCGCTGATGCGGGCGCTCAGCGCCGCAATGGCGTCATTGCGGCTGGCGAGGATGGCGCCGGCGTCCGGTGCGCTGGCCGGCATGCTGGCCGGTGCACTCATGGGGTCGCCGGCGGGCGCAGGGGACACCGTCGCCAAGCGCGGCGGTGCGACGGCCGCGCCGGGGCCGTTGAAGATCCTGGCCATGGCCTCGGGCGTGGTGTCCAGGAGTCGGCGAATGGGCGGCGTGTCCGTCGGCGAATCGGCGACGGGCGGCATTGGCTCGGGCGCTGGCGCTGCTGTCGGCGCCGGCTCGGGCGCTGGCTCGGGCGCCGGCTCGGGCGCTGGCGCTGTTGTCGGTGCTGGCTCGGGCGCTGGCGCTGTTGTCGGCGCTGGCTCGGGCGCTGGCGTTGCTGTCGGCGCTGGCTCGGGCACTGGCACCGTTGTCGGCTCCGGCTCCGGCGCCAGCACTGGCGTCTTTGCGGCGGTGGCGTCGGCGCGGGCTGGCGACGGCGTCGACACGTTGGCGGTCTGGCCCGCCGCCGCCGATGCGACCACGGCCTCTGGTGCGGGCTCGCCGGCGTCGCCCGCCGGCGCGGCGACGGTCATCAGCGCCAGCGTCCGCACCGGCGCTGGCCCCGGCGCCGGCAGTTCGAAGCCGGTGCCGAGCAATACCAGCAGATGGACCGCCAGCGCGGCGGCTACGGCCCAGGGCATGGCGCTGCGTCGGGCGGCGGCGCCACCCCCATGACCAAACGTCGTGCCTGATGTGGCGCCCCGCATGCCAGGCTCAGTCGTCGGCGCCGCCCCTGTCGCTGGGCGCCTCGGGCTGGAGGATGGCCACGTCGGCGCCGTCGTCGAGCAATTCCAGGCGCTCGGCCATGGGCGGTGTCATGTGCATGGTGCCGGCGTCGTCGATGAGTAGCACATAGCGCAGATCGAGCCGCGCGGCCACGTCCCGCCAGCCCTCCAGTCCTGCCACCATTAGGGCGTCGGCGGCGACGTCGGCGACGGCGGCGGAGCCCGCCACCATGACCGTCACCGCCTGCAGACCGGTGGCGGGCCGACCGCTGCGCGGATCGATGACATCATGGAAGACCTGGCCGTCGTGGATGAAGTTGCGCTCATGCATGCTGCTGGTGAAAACAGCCATGTCGCCAACCACGTCGATGATGCCGAGCACGCCGGTGCTGCTGCCGCGGCGCACTGGCACGCGCCAGGGCCGGCCGGCGCGGTCGCCCATGGCGCGCACATCGCCGCTGCGGTTCAGCATGGCGTGATGGATGTCGCGCTGGCGTAGGTTGTCCATGGCGAGATCCATGGCGTAGCCGACGACGATGCCGTCGAAGTCGAGCAGTACCGCCGGGTTGTCGCTCTGCAGCATGATGCCATCGAGATAGAGATCCGCCATGGTCGGTGCTTGCGTCACCAGGGACTCGATCGCGCTGGCCGAGGGCGGCGGGCGGCATTCCGGCTCTGCGGCCTGAAAGCCCCAGAGCTGTAACAGTTGGCCGATGGCCGGATTGAACAGATTGCGCGTCCGCAACGCCAGCGCCTGGCTTTGCTGTAGCAGCGGCAGCAGCGAGGGCGGCGCGGCAAAGGGCTCGCCCTTGGGCAGTAGCGCGTTGACCCGGGCCATGGGGCCGGGCTTCCAAGTGTTGGTGGCGTAGTCCAGGAACAGAAAGTCCTGCTCCACCTCCGCGGAGGCGGCTTGGGCGTCTGCCTTGAGCTTGCCGACGATGCTCAAATCAACCGCCGCGTCGAAGGCGACGAACTGCGTGGTGTAGACCGGCGTTTCGGCGCCGCGGCAGCCACTCAGCAGAGCGCCCAACAGGGCGCCGATCAGGACGTTGGCCAGGGCGCCCAATGGCAGCGTCGACGCCCGCGCCGGGTGCCGCAGCCGCAACCTGCGAGTGGGCACAGGCAGGGGCGGCGTGGTTGCGGCGTCCGGGCGCTCAGCGCGCACCGAGGTGGGCCTCGATACAGGTCATCAGATCGCCTGCGACATCGGTGCCGTAGGCATGGTCGATTTCGCGGATGCAGGTGGGGCTGGTGATGTTCACTTCCGTCAGGTAATCGCCGATGACATCGAGGCCGGCGAAGAGCACGCCGCGGGCGCGCAGCTCGGGCCCCACCCGGGCCGCGATGGCGCGCTCGCGGGCATTGATGGGGGCGGGCTCGGCGCGGGCGCCGGCGGCGAGGTTGCCGCGGGCGTCGTCGGCGGACGGAATGCGCGCGAGCACGTAGGGCACCGGCTCGCCGTCCACCATGAGCACACGGCGGTCGCCGTGGGCGATCTCGGGGATGAAGCGCTGCGCCATGCAGAAGCGCTGGCCATGGTCCGTCAGCGTCTCGATGATGACGCCGGTGTTGGGGTCGCCGGTGCGCACGCGAAAGATCGAGCGACCGCCCATGGCGTCGAGGGGTTTCAGCACGGTGTCGCCGTGCGCGGCGATGAATGCGCGCAGGATGGCGGCGCTGCGGGTGACCGTCAGTGGCGGCGCGCAGTCCGGGAATTGGGCCGTGAAGACCTTCTCGTTGGCATCGCGCAGGGTGCGCGGCTGGTTGACGACCAGGCAGCCGGCGGCCTGTGCCAGCTCCAGCAGATAGGTGGCGTAGACATATTCCATGTCGAAGGGCGGATCCTTGCGCATGAGCACCGTGTCGAGCGCATGCAGCGGTCGGCGCTGGGGCTCACCCAGACTGAACCAGCCGGCGGCGTCATCGCTGACCGTCAGCGCGCGCATGCGCCCCTGGGCTTCGCCGTCGAGCAGGAAGAGATCGGCGAGCTCCATGTACCAAAGCTGCCAGCCCCGCCGTTGCGCCGCCAGCAGCATCGCGAAGGTGCTGTCCTTCGCGATCTTGATGGAGCCGATGGGGTCCATGACGACGCCGACTTCTCGTTTCATACGGCCATGTTAACGCAAGCGTCGGGGGGACTCAGCCGGCCTGGGTGTGCGGCCTGCGCTGCCCCGGGCTGTGTCCGCAGTGACGGCGGATGAAAGTGCTGATGTTGCCTGGCTTGCCAGGACATGGTCGCGCCGGCATCGCGGCGGACCACCGCCAAAATAAACCCCGGTGCTCGGGGGAAGCAACCGGGGCAACGTCTCCCGATTGCTCGGGAAAAAGTCCGCCGGGAGGGGGAGGCCCAACGGACTCGCGCCGATCAGCGCTTAACTCATCAGACTCGCCACCCAGATCTTTGGTTCCGGAGGATTCAAACGGGCGCTTGAATCCTCTGGCCGGCCGTCTGCCATCGACCACCGTTTGTCAAGTCGCTTCGCCGTGGCTGCGCTCACATACCCGTCGCATCTCGGTTTTCGCTTTCTGCGGGCTGGGTTGCAGCTGGCGGGGGACGCCGTGAATACGTCCCTGTAGGCTTCACGACAGCATCCCTGCTGTCGAGACCCCCGCCAGCTGCAACCCAGCCCGCAGACGCCTGCGCCGGACATTGACATCCGCCGGGTATCAGTTCGCGGGCGCTCGCGCCGGCGCGTGGCTGTGTTTCGTCGTCGGCGTTCAGGGCAGCACCACCTTGACGAACTCCGACGGGCGCAGAATCTCGTCCGGGCGGGCGTCGAAGATCACATCGAGCTCGTAGACGGCCCCGGCGGGGTCGATGCGCACCGCCTCGACGCCGAGGCTGTAGACCACCGCCGGACGGCGTTCGCCGCGGATGATGACAGCCGCTTCCTGCCCGGGGCGGTAGCGCCGCAGCACTTCGGCGGTGACGAGCGCCCGCGCCAGCATGCGATCGGTGGGGGCGACGGCGACCAGCGGCGCCTGCTGGAGGCTGGTATAGATGACGGCACCGTCATAGGCATTACGCTCGACGACGATGCCGGCGAAGGGGGCGCGCAGCTCGGTGCGCTCCAGCATCACCTCGGCGGCGGCGACGGCTGCGCGATCCGCCTCGTGTGCGGCGAGTGCGGCGCTGTGGCCGAGCTCGGCGTCTTTGAGCTCTTCCATGGCAATGAGGCCGCGGTCGAAGAGCTCTTGTGCGCGGTCGAGCTCGCGGCGGGCGTCATCCAGGGCCACGATGCCGCGGGCGAGTCGCGCTCGCGTCTCCAGCAAGGTGGCCCTGATCTCGCGCTGGTCCATGCGCAGCAGCAGCTCGCCTGGCTCCACGTGTGCGCCCACGGTTACGAGCACCTCGTCCACCACGCCGTTGGTCACCGCCCGCATCTCCACGCGGTCCACCCATTCGAGCCGGCCGCTCAGCTGCTGCGTCGCCGTCGCCGCGGTGCTCGCGGTGAGCAGCAGGCACAGCAGGCCGCGCCGGGCCGCGGGTCGCAGACGCTGGCATGTGTCCTTCATCGGCTTGCCTCCGGGCTGTCCGCGGCGCCGGTGATCTCGATGGGCTTGCCCTGGAGGGCGTCCAGCTCGGCGCGGGTGAGGATGCGGCAGAGGTCTACGGCCATGCGATCGCGGTGAGCCTTCGTTTGCCGGCTCATGGCGTAGCCGAGGTCGGCGGTCACTTCCATCTCGTACATGGTGCGGCTTTGGTCCAGCTTGAGATCGCGCCAGTCGGCCTCGACCCGGGTCTGCTCGGCGGCCACGGCGAGAAGCTCCAGGCGCTCCAGCAGTTCCAATGCCTGCTGGCGTAAGGCCATGCGCAGCAGCGCCTCTTGCGTGGCATCGGCGCCGTCGCGCAGCGCCCGAATCCGCGGGTTTTGGGCGCTTGCCGTCGCCACCACAACGTCCAGATCCGGCGGCGGTGTGTCCGCGGGCGGCGGCGGGTCGACCAGATCCTTCGGTAGATCTTCGGGTGTGCCTATGGCCTGTGCCAGCAGCGAGCGGGTCACGCGACGGGCGGCATCACTGGCCGCCCGGCGGCGGCGGATCACCTGATAAGCTGCCTCTAACTCAGCCACCACCAGCGGCGAGTATTGTCCGAGGTCGCGACGGTTCTCGGCGCGGTCGAACTGGATATAGGCGACGGCCATGGCTTCGTTGTCGCGCATGTAGCTCAGGTCCGCCAGCAGTACGTCGAAGAAGCGCTGCATGATCTCCAGACGCTGTGCCGCCGCCGCCGGCAGCAGCGGCCCCCAGGCGGTATCGCGCTCGGCATCCGCGGGCCGGGCGTTGTTGAAGGCCAGGCTATGACACGCCAGATGCAGGGGCTGTGGACGCGCGGGCAGCCAGGGCTCGGCGCCCGCCGCAGCCCGTGGATGGCCGTCGGCGAAGGCCAGTGCATCCATGAGGGTGAGCGGCTCTGGTGGTGTCTGAGCGATGCTGGCGCTGCCCGTCAGGATCAGCAGTAGCACCGGCGCCCAGCGCAGGGCGCGGTGGCGGCAGCGAATGTGGGCGGGCCGGCTGGCGTTGTGCATCGGGCTGATGGCGGTGGGACGTCGCGGGGGTGGGGTTGCTTTGCTGGTTTGCGCATCACAGCACCGCGCCACGCCAAGCGCAAGCGCCCCGGTCGCTGCGCCATGCATCCCAAGGCAGCCATTGCGGCTGCGGCCCTGCGCCGCAACCGTTCGCAGCGCACCTGAGCAACGTCGCCGGCCACGGCAGGACGGCCTGCGCATCTCTGCCGCACGCCCTGCGTTGCGTTATCATGCTGAGGTTTATCGCGGTGAGCTCCAGCCCATGGCAAAGGATCCGAGCCCGCTAGTCCAGGGCCGACTCGGCGTGCGGGTGTACTACGAAGATACCGATGCGGGCGGCGTCGTTTATCACGCCCGTTACCTACACTTCATGGAACGCGCGCGCACCGAATGGCTGCGCGCACTCGGCTTCGAGCAGGACCGCCTGCGCGCACAGGCGCAGATACTGTTCGCCGTGCGTCGGCTGGATATCGGTTTTCTGTACCCGGCCAGGTTCAATGAGCTGTTGCAGGTGGAGACGGCGGTGACGGGCCACGGCCGCGCCAGCCTCGACTTTGTGCAAAGCGTGCTGCGCGACGATGACCAGCGAGTGTGCTGCCGCGCCAGCGTCAACATGGCCTGTCTCGACGCCGAGCGGTTGCGCCCGACGCGCATCCCGGCAGATATCCTGGCCGCTATTTCGTCGGAGAGCACTGCCCATGGGCGCTGAGCTGTCACTACTGGACCTGGTGCTGCAGGCGAGCTTGATGGTACAGCTCGTGCTGGTGGTACTGGTGCTCGCGTCGGTGTTGTCCTGGGCCGCGATTTTCGAGCGCTCCCGCATACTGCAGCGCGCGCGCCACGCCGCCGACGATTTTGAAGCACGCTTCTGGTCCGGCGGCGACCTGAGCGCGCTGTACCGCGAGCTGGGTCAGGAAGAGAGCAAGGGACTCAATGGCCTCGCCGCCATCTTCCGCAACGGCTTCCGCGAGTATGCGCGGCTGCGCAAGAACGCACCCGACGACACCATGGCCGTCATCATGGGCGCCGAGCGCTCCATGCGGGTGGCCCTGAGCCGGGAGATGGACCGGCTGGAGAACAATCTGTCCTTTCTCGCCACCGTCGGCTCGGTAAGTCCTTATGTGGGCCTCTTCGGTACCGTGTGGGGCATCATGCACGCTTTTCAAGCGCTGGGTAACGTGCAGCAGGCGACGCTGGCCCTGGTGGCACCCGGCATCTCCGAGGCGCTGGTGGCGACGGCCATCGGGCTGTTCGCGGCGATCCCCGCCGTGGTCGCCTACAACCGCTACTCCAATCAGGTGGAGCGGCTGAACAACCGGTATGAAGAGTTCATGGAGGAGTTCTCCACCCTGCTCCAGCGCCAGGGTCGAAGCACGGCGGCAACCACGGGTCAGGCCGCATGAAGCAAAAGGAGCGCCGCCAGCGCCGCAAGCCCATGGCGGAGATCAATGTCGTTCCCTACATCGACGTGATGCTGGTACTGCTGGTGATCTTCATGGTCACGGCGCCGCTCATCACCCAGGGCGTGAAGGTGGATTTGCCGCAAGCGGTCGCGGACCCGCAGCCGGGCGAGGGCACGCCGCCGGTGGTGATCCACATCGATCAGTTCGGCGATACCTATCTCGATCTCGGCGATAACGAACTACTGCCCGTGGACCAGCAACTGCTGTTCGAGCGGCTGCTGGCCGTGCTGGACGATGCGCCCATGACCCCCATTATGGTGCGCGCCGATCAGTCGATCGACTACGGCCTGGTGGTGGATGCCATGGTCGCGGCGCAGGCGGCGGGCGCTCCCAGCGTCGGTCTGGTGACCCGGCCGCCGCCCGGCGCCGACGCGGCCCGCGGGCCGGGCTGACCGGGAGCCATGTGGCAGATCTGGACCCACTATCCGAAGGCCTTCCTGTGGTCGATTCTTCTGCATCTGACGCTGGCCGCCTTGATGTTCTTTGGCATTGATTGGCTGGTGCGCAATCAGGAACTCGGCGCCTTCGAGAACATGGTTCAGGCGCAGATGACGGCGACACCGGACATCGAGCGCCGCATCGAGGCGCTGCGCGCCAATGCCGCGGGCTCGCCGCCACGGGCGCCGGTGGCGCCGCAACCCCTGGAGCCGCCGACACCGACCGAGACCGAGCGCACCGCCGAAGCCGCCCGCCAGGCGGCGCTGGCGCAGGCGGCGGAGGAAGCGCGTGACGCCGAGCTGGAGCGCCAGCGTGAAGCCGAGGCTGAGCGCCAGCGCCAGGCCGAGCTGGAGCGCCAGCGTGAAGCCGAGGCTGAGCGCCAGCGTCAGGCCGAGGCTGAGCGCCAGCGTCAGGCCGAGGCTGAGCGCCAACGTCAGGCCGAGCTGGAGCGCCAGCGTCAGGCCGAGGCTGAGCGCCAACGTCAGGCCGAGCTGGAGCGCCAGCGCCAGGCCGAGGCTGAGCGCCAACGCCAGGCCGAGCTGGAGCGCCAACGCCAGACTGAGCTGGAGCGCCAGCGCCAGGCCGAGGCTGAGCGCCAACGTCAGGCCGAGCTGGAGCGCCAACGCCAGGCCGAGCTGGAGCGCCAGCGCCAGGCTGAGGCTGAGCGCCAACGCCAGGCCGAGGAGGAAGCTCGCCGCCGCGCCGAGGAAGAGATTCGCCGCAAGGTGGCGGCGGAAGCGGCCCGGCGGGCGGAGGAAGAAGCCCGCCGCCGCGCCGAGCAGGAGGCCCGGCGTCAGGCCGCCGAGGCCGAGGCCGCCGCGCGTGCCGAGCGCGAGCGTCAGGAGGCCGAGCGCCGCGCCGCCGAGCTGGCCGCTCAGCGCGAGGCCGACGAGCGGGCCCGCCGCGAGGCGGAAGCCGCCCGCCAGGCGGCGCTCGATGCGCAGCGCCGTGCCGAAGAGCGGGCCCGGCGCGAAGCCGAAGAAGAAGAAATCGCCCGGCGCGAGCGCGAGCTGCAGGCAGCACTGGCCGCGGAGCTTGAGCAGGAACGGGCCCGCGCGAGCGCTGAGCAAGCGGCGCAGGCGGCCGAGCAGCGGCGCCGGCGGGACGCCCTGGAAGCGGCCCAGCGCGAAGCCGCCCGCGAGCAGGTCACGAGTCGCTGGGTACCCATGATCCAAACCCGCATCCGCAGCTTCTGGGTGCGGCCCGCGGGCAGCCCGCGCGGCGTCGAGACGGTGGTCAACCTGCGCCTGGAGCCGGGCGGGCAGGTGATCCCCGGCAGCGTGCAGGTGATCCGCAGCAGCGGCCATGGCGCCTTTGATCAGTCTGTGATTTCCGCCGTCTACAAGGCCTCGCCGCTGCCGGTGCCCGATGGTGAAGACTTCGAGGCACTGTTCCAGGACTTCAATTTCCGCTTCAAGCCATGAGTAACGGGCTTATGCAACCACCACACAGTCTCGCCGCGCTGCTGCTCTCGGCGCTGCTCGCCTGGGGCCTCGCGGGCACCGCCTGGGCCAAGCTCACCATCGAGATCACCGGCGGCGTGGAAGGCGCCCAGCCCATCGCCGTCGTGCCCTTCGGCAATGTCGACGGCGCCCGGCCCGACGTTGATATCGGCGCTGTCATCGCCGCCGATCTCGCCCGCAGCGGCAAGTTCAAGCCCATGCCGCGGCGCGAGATGCTCATGACCCCGCACCGCGAAGAGGACGTGGACATCCGCGAGTGGCAGGTCCTGGGCATGAACAGTCTGGTGGTCGGAGAGGTGATGCCCCGGGCCACCGGCGGCTACGACATCCGCTATGCGCTGCTGGATGTCTTCAGCGGCAAGACCTTGCTCGTGGACACCGTCATCTCCACCAGCAGAGGCCTGCGCAACGCCGCCCACCGCATCGCCGATGCCATTTATGCCGACCTCACCGGCGAGCCCGGGGTCTTCGCCACCCGTATCGCCTACGTGACTTCCGGCGATGATCCATCGCGCGTGGCGCTGCGTGTGGCAGATGCCGACGGCTTCAATGCCCAGACCATCGTCGACTCCGCACAGCCCATCATGTCGCCGGCCTGGTCGCCGGACGGCCGCTGGCTCGCCTATGTCTCGTTCGAGGGCGGCCAGTCCGCGATCTATGTGCAGGATCTCGGCAGTGGCCGGCGGGAGCGCATCGCCAGCTACGAGGGCATCAATGGCTCGCCGGCGTTCTCGCCGGACGGGCGCAAGCTCGCCATGACCCTGTCCAAAGACGGTAACCCCGACATCTATGTGCTGGAGCTGGGCAGCCGTCAGTTGACGCGGCTCACGACTCACTACGCCATCGACACCGAGCCCGCCTGGTCGCCCGCCGGCGACCATCTGGTATTCACCTCCGACCGCGGCGGCCAGCCGCAGATCTATCGCATCGCCGCCACCGGCGGCATGGCGCAGCGCGTGACTTTTCAGGGCGACTACAACGCCGCCGCCGACTATTCGCCAGACGGCAATTCGCTGGTGATGGTGACCCGGGAGGGCGGGCGTTTTCGCGTCGTGATGACCGATGCCCAGGGCGGCGCCAGGCGTTACGTCAGTAACGGCAGCCTGGATGAGTCACCGAGTTTCGCCCCCAATGGCAACATGATAATTTACGCCACGCAGAACAACGGCCGCGGTGTGCTGGCGGCCACGCCGGTCTCCACCGGCGCCAGCCACCGCCTGTCGCGGGATTCCGGCGAAGTCCGCGAGCCCGCCTGGTCGCCACTGTTGCGGTGAGCGCCGCAACTCACACATTTGTGCCACGCACTGTGAAGCCGCACGCCACCGTGCCGGCCCGGCTCGGACGGCCGATGCATCGGCGGCGATCACCGTCTCGACCCCGCGCCCGCCGCCAGGAGCCCGACGTGAATCTGCATGCCCACCCGCTCATCGTGCTCCCGGCTGTCGTGCTGTTGCTCGCGGCCGTCGCCGGCTGTGCCACCCAGCGGCCACAGCCGGCGCCGCCGAGCGCCGCCGAGCTGGATCGCCTGCAGCGCAGCGGCGACGGGGCGCCCGCCGCGCGCGAGCCCGCACAGCCGCGTTCGCCGCTGGACGACCCCGCCAGCCCGCTCTACCGCAAAGTCGTCTATTTTGACTACGACACGACCGAAATCCGCCCGGAAGGCGCCGCGCTGCTGCGCACTCACGCCAATTACATCTACCAGACACCGGGCGCGCGGGTGACGCTTCAGGGACACACCGACGAGCGCGGCACGCGGGATTACAACCTGGCACTCGGCGAGCAGCGCGCCGATGCGGTTCAGCGTTTCCTGATCGCCGAGGGCGTGCCGGCGGAGCGGCTCTCGCGCCTGAGCTACGGCGAGGAGCGCCCGGCGGAGCGCGGCCGCTCCGAGCGCGCCTGGGCCCTGAACCGCCGCGTTGAACTGGTGTACTGACCATGACTTGCCACCTGACTCCCGCCGACCCCCCGCCCGCGCGCCGGCGCCAGGGCGCCGCCGCTGTCCCGGGCAAGCCCGCGCGCACCGCCCACGGCTCGTGCTTGTGCGTTACCCCGGCAATTGCCCCCATCGTTGCCCCGATCGTCGCCCTGGCGCTCGCCGTCAGCGCCGCCAGCGCCTCGGCGCAGCTGCGCCGCGATGACCTGCTGGCGCCGGCTCCTCTGCCGGGGGCCACCGGCGAGGTGCTCTCCAACGCCGAGCTTAGCCAGCGTCTGGCACGTCTGGAGCGCATGCTGAACGACAAGAGCCTGTCCGACTTCGTGCTCCAGCTGCAGCAGCTTCAGCAGGAGGTGCAGGCCCTGCGCGGCCAGGTGGAACTGCATCAATACTACTTGCGCCAGGCGCGCCCCGGGCGGCCACAGCTCGGCGAGTCCTATGCGGCGCGTCTGCGCACCGAAGACAGCGGCGGCGAGACCACCGCGGGCGCGACGGACTTCGACGCGGCGGCCCGCGTCGGTGGCGGGTGGCTGGGCACCGCGGTCGACGCGCCCACTGGCGCGCAGACCACAGCGGACACCGCGTCGCAGGTGCCGTCGACGCCACCGCCGCAGACCGGCGTGGGGGCCCGCGGCGGTGGCGATGATGCCGGCGGCACGCTGGCGCTGCCAGCGCCCGAAACACTGGCAGGTGGCGAGCGCGAGGCCTATCGCGATGCCTTCGAACTGCTCAAGGCGCGCGATTACGACGCCGCCAAACAGGCGTTCGCCGCGATGCTGGCGCGCTATCCCGAAGGCCAGTTCGCTGACAACGGCGCCTTCTGGCTCGGTGAGATCGGCTATGTCACCAAGGACTACCCGGCGGCCCTCACCCACTTCAACCGACTCGTCAGCGATTATCCGGGCAGTCCCAAACTGCCCAGCGCCATGCTCAAGCTCGGCTATGTCCACTACGACCAGGGCAACCTGCAGCAGGCCCGCAGCATGCTGGAGGCGGTGGTGGCACGCTTCCCGGACACCACCGAAGGACGCCTGGCGCAGGGACGGCTGCAGCAAATGACGCGCGAAGGCAGCTGACGCGCCCGGCCGCGCCCGGACCCACGGCGGGCGACGATGACCCCGGCGCGGGCGCGAGCGTCCAGCCCCAATCGTGGCCCCCACGCATGGTCGTGCATCGCCGTACCAGCCCTCCGGTGAGACAAAGCGATGCGCCGGATCACTGTTTTCTCGTCCGCTGATCTGTAATCCTGAGCCGTCGAATCGGGCGCCGCAGGTGGCCGACACCGAGCCGTAGGGACTCTTGATCCCTCACAGCACGCGATTTCACAGTGACCACACCGTCTGTACAGGTTTCCCAGGGCGCCGCCGAGCCCGTGAGTGACGACGAGCACCTGCTGGCGGCCATCACCGCGCTGGGCGAATGCCCCGGTTGGCTCTTCACCGTCGCCGCCACCTGGGGCGCCTCGCCGCGCCCGCCGGGCTCCATGCTGCTGTTGGATGCGCACGGCCGGGAGACCGGCTCGGTTTCCGGCGGTTGCGTGGAAGCCGATCTGGTGCGGCGGGTGCGCGCCGGGGAACTCGCCGCCGCCCTGCCCGGTGTGATGCGCTACGGCGTCGACGCCGATGAGGCCAGGCGCTTCGGCATCCCCTGCGGTGGTCGGCTCGACCTGTTGGTGGAGCGCATCGGCGACCTGACGCCGTGGCGGCTGCTGGAGGAGCGTGTCATCGCCCGCGCCAGTCTGCGCCGGCGGCTCTGTCTGGAGACGGGCGAGGCGAGCCTGCACCGAAGCGCCGAGGAGCATCCTGACAACGCCGCGTTTCGCTTCGACGGCCGCATCGCCGAGCGTACCTTCGGCCCCTGCCTGCGGCTGGTCATCATCGGCGCCGTCCATATCACGCGCCATCTGATACCGATGGCACGGGCCCTGGGCTATCGGGTCATCGTCTGCGACCCGCGCCGGGAACGCCTGGCGGCGCTCGCCGGCTTCGGCGTGGAGTTGGATGCGCGCATGCCCGACGATTGCGTGCGCGATCTCGCCGATGACCCGCGCAGTGCCGTGGTGGCCCTGACCCACGACCCCAAGCTCGACGAGATGGCGCTGATGGAGGCGCTGATGGGGGATGCATTCTACGTCGGCGCCCTCGGCTCACAGCGCACCCAGCAGGGGCGCCGGCAACGGCTTGCGAGCCTTGGCGTGACGCCCGGGCAGGTGGCGCGGTTGCGCGGCCCCGTCGGGCTGCCGCTGGGCGGGCGCACCCCCGCAGAGATCGCCGTGTCCATCGTCGCCGAGCTCGTGGCCGTGCGCCAGGGCGCCGCGTTGGCGCAGGGCAGACCTGGGGTGTCCGCGTAGCCGACCCGCCCATCGGGCACTCGAGCAGCGGCGCCATGGGCGCCTCTGCGCGGCGGCTTGCTGACTGGGCGAAAACGGCCGTGCCGATCCGGGGCGAGCGCGACGCGGGGCGCGCGCACCCGACCCCGTGTGCCGGGCGCGTCAGCTGCGCTCGTTGAGCCAGTTGCCGATGGCCGGGGTGACCTCTTTCTGCGCCTTGCCGCTCACGTAGATACCGATATGGCCGCCGGGGAAGGCAAGCTCCGTGTAGTCTTCGGAGCTGGTCATGCCGTTCAGGGCTTTGGACGCCGCCGGCGGCACGAGGTGGTCCTGCTGGGCGTAGATATTGAGCACCGGGCAGGTGATCTGCTTTAAGTCCACCAGCCGGTCGCCAACGCGGGCAGTGCCCTCGATGAACGCGTTGTTCTGGTAGAAGTCCTTGATGAACTGGCGGAAGGTCTCGCCCGCCTGATCCGGGCTGTCGAAGATCCATTTCTCCATTCGCAGGAAGTTCTTGACCTTGGCCGGGTCGTCCAGCAGATCGACCATGTTGACGTACTTCTGACCCGTGAGGCTGAAGGGCTTGAGGCTCAGGAACGTCCAGTTGAGCAGCTCGCCGGGGATATTGCCCATGGTGTCCACGGCCAAATCCACATCGATGTTCTGCACCCAGCTCGAGAGCAGATTATCCGGTGTTTTGAAATCCACCGGTGTCACCATGGTCACCAGGTTTTGCACCTTGTCGGGGTGCAGCGCGCTGTACATCAGGCTGAAGCTGCCGCCCTGGCAAATGCCCAGGATATTGATCTTATCCAGGCCGTGCTTGTCGCAGATGTAGTCCACGCAGCCGTCGAGGTAGCCGTTGATGTAGTCATCGAGGGTCAGTGACCGGTCTGCCTGATCCGGATAGCCCCAGTCGATGAGGTAGACGTCCTGGCCGGTGCCGAGCAGTCCCTTGATGGTCGAGCGGTTCTCCTGGATATCCGTCATGTACGGACGGTTCACCAGCGCGTAGACCACCAGCAGCGGCACCGCTTGCTGCGCCACCTCGCTGGGGCGGTGGTAGCGGTAGAGGGTCAGCTTGTCGTCGTGGTAGACGGCGTCCTTGGGGGTCACACCGGTGTCGATGTCACCGGCGTTGACGAGGTTTTCCATACCCTGACCCAGCTTGCGGCTGTAGTCGAGCATTTCCTCGCCGAGTTTGTCGGGGCGGATTTCGATCGGGAACATGGGCGCGTAGATCCTCGAAGGTGGTGCTAGTGCATCGGCGGCGGCGGTGTCGCCGCGCCGGGCGCGTCGTTCTGGCGAGGGCGCGGGGCCGACGCGCTAGACAGCGCGTATGCGGCTCGCGTCCCTGGGCGCTCTGTGCCGGGCTCTTTGTGCCGGGCTTGTTGGGTTGGGCGCCCGGCGTTAGGCGAGCGGACCCTCTTTGGCGGCCGTTTTCTTGCGCGCGACGGCCTTTTTCCTTGGCATCGGCGGCGCAGGCGCCGGCCTGGCCGGGGTCGGGCGCCCGGCGATCTGACGCTTGATCGACTCCAACTCCCGGCGCAGGCGCTTGTTCTCGCGACGGGTCTCCTGCATGCGGTCCTGCAGCGTGCGCAGCTCTCTGCCGGTGGGCATGTTCAACGCCCCCAGGGTCTCATCCACCAGTAAAGACATCCGCTTCTTGAGCGCCATCTGCGCGTTGACCAGCCGGCCGTGGATGCGGGCATACTCGGGCGTGCTCACCTCGTCTGCATAGACGTGCTCGCAGCAGGCAACCCAGTTGTCGTACAACTCGCGGGCGGACTCGATGGCCTTGCCCTCGTTGGCACGGGACTGAATGAGCTCGCGCAGGCGATCGACGGACTTGCCGCCGAGCTTGGCGAAGAAGCCCATGTACTCCTGGTAGGTGCGCTGGTAGTCCATGCTGACGCGCAGCAGGTCCTGGTACTGGGCCTGTTCCTCGCGGGTGTAGCCGAGGCCCGGCGCCGAGAGGATGCGGTCGAAGTTCTCTTTCAGCTGCTCGTGCGGCATATTGCGCAGCATGTCGCCCGGCATCATGGGCGACAGCGACGACATCATGCGCTGCCAGTTATCCAGCGGCATTTCCCAGAACCCCAGCATGCGTCGCATGGCGTCATCGCCGCCGGCGAAGGGGTTGGCCGAAACGCCGCTTTGCATGGCGTCGGTGAAGGCGCGCTGCATCTCATCGAAGGTTTTGTTCAGTGCGTCCCAGCCGGTGCCGCCGCCGGTGTCCGACAGACCGCGGGTGAAGCGCTCGATGGTGGCGAAGTAGGCCTTGCCCTGCTCCATGAGCCGTTCCATGAACTGCTTGGAAGGGTCGCTGGCGGCCGGCGAGACCGCCTTCCACCATTGGTCCATGGCGGCCTCCCAGGGAGCGGCTTCCCAGCGATGCTGCCGGGGCGCCTCCAAGCCCATCGCCTTGCGGCTCATGTTAGTGAGGTTTTCCCAATAACGCTGTTGCAGCTTCAGCCAGTCTTCGTTGAACCAGGTATCGTTCGCCATGTGTGTTGCGGACGCCGCCGCCCTCCTCTTTAGTGCTATCCCAGTCACGCTAACACGGAAATTTGTGCACTGCAACAAAACCCCGTAGACTTTGACTGCGTCAGCGCACGCACGATCACGTCATTGTCGCTAGACTCGCAGTCGCCGACCTGGCCTTCCGGCCCAGGCCGTGAGCACGAATAACGCTGGCCAGCGCAGACGGCCGGCGGATCCCGTAACCGAAGACGCCACCGCAGAGGAGATCCCTGTCATGTCCCAATCCGCCGTCATCGTCGCCGCAGCCCGCACCCCCGTTGGAAACTTCGGCGGCAGCCTCGCATCCCTGCCCGCCACGGCGCTCGGCGCCGCTGTCGTCAAGGCCCTGCTCGAGCGCACCGGGCTCAAGCCCGAGCAGATCGACGAGGTGATCCTGGGCCAGGTGCTCACCGCCGGCGTCGGCCAGAACCCGGCCCGTCAGACCACCATCCATGCCGGGCTGCCGCAGGAGGTGCCGGCGATCACCATCAACCAGGTTTGCGGCAGTGGCCTGCGGGCCGTGCACCTGGCGATGCAGGCCGTGCTCTGTGGCGATGCGGATGTGGTCATCGCCGGCGGGCAGGAAAGCATGAGCCAGGCCGCGCACGTGCTGCCCGGCTCGCGCGACGGCAAGCGCATGGGCGACTGGAAGCTGATCGACAGCATGATCGTCGACGGTCTCTGGGACGCCTTCAACAACTACCACATGGGCGTCACCGCCGAGAACGTTGCCAAGAAGTACGAGTTCTCGCGCGAGCTACAGGATGCCTTCGCCGCCGATTCGCAGCAAAAGACCGAGGCCGCCCAGGCCGCCGGTCGCTTCGACGACGAGATCGTCCCGGTGGCGATCCCCCAGCGCAAGGGCGACCCAATCATCTTCGCCAAAGACGAGTTCCCCCGCGCCGGCACCACCGCCGACAAGCTCGGCAAGCTGCGGCCTGCCTTCGACAAAGCGGGCACGGTAACCGCAGGCAACGCCTCCGGCATCAACGATGGCGCCGCCGCCGTGGTGGTGATGAGCGAGGCCAAGGCACAAGCGCTGGGCCTCGAGCCGCTGGCGCGTATCAAGGCCTTCGCCACCGCCGGCGTCGACCCGGCCATCATGGGCACGGGCCCCATTCCGGCATCCACCAAGTGCCTGGAGAAGGCCGGCTGGAGCGTGGCCGACCTCGATCTGGTGGAGGCCAACGAGGCCTTCGCGGCGCAGGCGATGTCGGTCAACAAGGACATGGGCTGGGACACCGAGAAGGTGAACGTCAACGGCGGCGCCATCTCCATCGGCCACCCCATCGGTGCCTCCGGTGCCCGTGTGCTGGTGACCCTGCTGCACGAAATGCAAAAGCGCGATGCCAAGAAGGGCCTGGCGACGCTTTGCATCGGCGGCGGTCAGGGCGTTTCGCTGGCTGTGGAACGGGGCTGATACGGTGTTGTGCCGGCGGCGGCAGCGCCCGGCACAAGGACGTTGATGGATGATCACTCAGCCCCGCCGTGGGTGGGTTAGACTGGGGGGACAACTCCGCTGTCTCCCCGGTCGCTATGCCCACCGAGCGCATCATCAAAAAGTATCCAAACCGGCGTCTGTACGACACCGAGCTGAGTCGTTACATCACCGTTGCGGATGTGCGTGATCTCGTCATGCGCGGCGTGCCGTTTCGGGTGCTCGACACGGCCAATGACGCGGATCTGACCCGATCGATCCTGCTGCAGATCATGCTCGAAGAGGAGGCCGGCGGCGAGCCGCTGTTCTCCGCTAACATGCTGGCGCAGATCATCCGCTTCTACGGTGGCACACTGCAGGGGGTGTTCGCACGCTATCTGGAGCACTCGCTGGACGCCTTCGCCGACCAGCAAAAGCACCTCGCCGAGACCTGGGGCGAGACGCCCTTCGATGCCATCAACCGCATGGCGCAGCACAATATCGATCTCTGGGCGGATGCCCAGGACACCTTGCTGCGCGCAGCGGGTCTGGAGCCGGCGCGCGCATCGCACAAGGCCGATGATGACCGATCCGACGACGCGGACGGCGACCAGCACAGCTGAGGCGGCGCGCTCGCGCCCGGGGTTGGTGGCGCCATCGGTGTCTGCGACGGCGACGGTGCACAGCGACTTCAGCCGGCGCCCAGGTAGTTGCGGGCCGCGGCGGCGTCGCGGCCGATCTGCGCCTTCAGCGCCTCGAAGGACTCGAAGCGATGCTCGCCCCGCAGGCGCAATCGCAATTCCACTTCCAAGTGGGCGCCGTAGAGGTCGCCGTCGAAGTCGAGCAGGTGCACTTCCAGGCGCACATCCTGGCCGTCCACGGTGGGCCGGCGACCGACGTTGGCAACCGCTGGCCACAGATCCGGCCAGCGCCCGGTCCAGGTGGCGGGCCGCCGGGCCGGCAGCCGTCCGCCGTCCAGATCTCGCACCGCGACGGCATAGACACCGCTGACCGGGCTCACCCGCCGATGCAGCGGCAGATTCGCCGTTGGAAAGCCGATGCTGCGCCCGCGCTTGTCGCCGTGGGCCACACGCCCGCGCATGGCGTAATGGCGGCCCAGCAGATGGCGGGCCTGCGCCAGCTCGCCGCGGGCCAGGGCTTCGCGCACCCGGGTGCTGCTGATGCGCGCCTCGCCATGGGTGATGGTGTGCAGGTTCTCCACCTCGAAACCGTGCTGCGCCCCCGCCGACTGCAGCAGCTGGAAATCGCCGCCGCGGTGACGACCGAAGCGGAAATCGTCCCCCACGAGCAAAAAGCGCACCCCCAGCCCTTGCACCAGCAGGTCGTCGATGAAGGCGTCCGCCGGCATGGCAGCGAGCCTGGGGCCGAACTCCAGCAGCATCACCCGGTCGATGCCGTCGGCGCCGATGGCAGCGAGCTTCTCGCGCAGTCGCGTCAGGCGCGCCGGTGCAGCGTCCGGCTGGAAATACTCCATGGGCTGCGGCTCGAAGGTGATCACCGTCGCCCCCAAGCCCAGCTCGCGTCCGCGCTGCAGTAGGCGCTGAAACACGGTGCGGTGACCAAGATGGACGCCGTCGAAGTTGCCGATGGTGGCGACACAGCCGCGCTCGCGCGCGCGCAGATTGTGTAGGCCCCGGATCAGTCTCATCGCGCTTGGTTGCTCGGGCTGGGGTTGGTCGGGATTGCGCGGCCGATTATAGACTGCCTGCGGCCCGCGCTTGCGCGTCGTCATGCACCGCCAGCGGCGGCGGCTCGCGAAAATGACGCGGGCGCAGGCCCAAGGCCAGCAGTGCTCCGCCATACACCAGGGCGGCGGCGGCGATGATCGCCAAGAGCCGGCCGGTTCGGCTGGCGGTGTCGGCGCTCAGCCAATCGGCGTCTGCGCCCGCGAGCCACCACAGCAGCAGCGCCATGGCCAGGTTGGCCGCGAGTGCCCGGCGCAGCAACCGTCGCCAGCCCGGGCGCGGGCGATAGACACCACTGCGCACCAGACCCAGCAGCAAGAGTCCGCCGTTGAGCAGGGCCGCAACGGATGTGGCCAGCGCCAGACCGCCGTGGCCGAAGGGGGCCATCAGCACCAGGCTCAGGGCCAGATTCACGGCCAGCGCCATCAGTGCGATG
Source organism: uncultured Thiohalocapsa sp. (assembly GCF_913062725.1). Taxonomy (GTDB): domain Bacteria; phylum Pseudomonadota; class Gammaproteobacteria; order Chromatiales; family Chromatiaceae; genus Thiohalocapsa. The sequence continues at coordinate 5,171 of NZ_CAJXWY010000002.1, read as the reverse complement.
CGCACCGGTGCGCGCATGTCCTGACGGGCGTAGTAGCCGGGCGCCAGAGCCTTCACCGCCATGAAGCCCGTCAGTCCCGCCGCGTAGGCCACCAGGCTCTGCCGGGCCATGGCGACATCGCCGGCGTCGAAGCTGGCGGACAGAAACAGCGTCGCCAGTATGGGGCCCGCGAGCAGCATCAGGCCAATGCTCGCCGGTACGCCGAGCAGCAGCACCCAGCGCAGGGCCCAATCCAGGGTGGCCGAGAAGGGCTCGTCGGCGCCGGGCGCTGCCCGCAAGGCGCCCGATCGCGACAGCCGCGGCAGGATTACCGTGCCCAGTGCCGCCCCCAGAATCCCGAGCGGGAACTCCACCAGGCGATCAGCATAATACAGCCAGGAAATGCTGCCGGTGGTGAGGAAAGACGCCAACAATGTGTCGATCAGCAGTGCCAGCTGCGCCACCGACACCCCAAACAGGGCCGGTCCCATCAGGCGGCCGATGCGCCGCACCCCCGGATGCCGGAAGCCAAGCCGCGGCCGCGGCAAGAGCCCGAGCTTGGCCAGAAACGGGAGTTGGAAGGCCAACTGCATCAGCCCCCCCAGCAGCACCCCCCAGGCCAGCGCCATCACCGGCTCGTGCAGCCGGGGGGCCAGCCACAGCGCACAGGCGATCAGCACCAGATTCAACAGCACCGGGGTAAAGGCCGGTACCCCGAAACGCTCATAGGTGTTGAGGAGGGCGCCGGCGAGGGCCGTGAGGCCGATGAAGCACAGATACGGCAGCGTCAGCCGCAGCATGGCCGCCGCCAACGCGTGGGTTTCGGCAGCCGCTGCGAAGCCCGGCGCAAAGACGAGCACGAACATCGGTGCCGCGAGCACGCCGACCAGCGTGAGGGCGAACAGCACCAGCGCCAGGGTGCCCGCGGCCCGGTCGATGAAGGCCCGCAGGCCGGAGGCATCGCCGAGTGTCCGATACTGCTGCAGGACCGGCACCAGCGCCGCCGCGAAGGCACCCTCCGCAAACAGCCGCCGCAGCAGATTCGGCACCTTGAAGGCCACGAAGAAGGCATCCGTGGCGGCATCGGCGCCGAACAGGCGGGCGATGAGCAGGTCGCGCAGAAAACCGAGCAGCCGCGAAAGTAGCGTCGTGGCGCCCACCCTGGCGCCGGCGGTTGTGAGCCCGGCCACGGTCACTCCTCATAAAGGGGTCAGAGCCCTTTATGGCCTGACTGCGCTGCGATGCGCAAGACCCAGGGCCTCGCAACACGCCTGATCGGCGCCCGGCTCGCGGTTATATCCACCAGCAGCTGGCGGCCGCCGTGGCGGAGATGATCCCCGTCGCGGAGGCCTACGACGCCACTCAGAGGCGAACGCGTACCCGATAGGTGAGCACCGTCTCGCCCTCCGCGGGCACCGTCAACCTCCAGACCGCCATGTTGGCGTTACCCACCTCGTGCGGGGCGCTCTCTTCGAGTATCCGCCAGTCGCCGGGGATGCGTTCCTGCACGGTGACGGGCTGCGGCTCGGGCTTGGCATTTTTGATACGGATCTCGTAGGCGCTGTCGAACTCGTACTGCCAGGGGCCGGTGCCGGAGCGCTTGTCGAAGGCGGTTTGCTTGCGCTCGGCGGTGACGTCGAAAGACTCGCCGAGCTGCAGGCGCAGGGTTTCGTTTTTGGGCGTATGGTCGATGCGATCCTCGCCGACGAACTGGGCGTTGCCGGCCGCATCGCGCTTGTAGATGCGCACCGTGCCCGCCGGCAGCGGCATGCCCAGGTTCGATGCCGCGTCGTTGGTGAGGGTCAGGAAGACGCTGACCGTCATCTCTTCGCTCAGCTGTCCGCGGGCGCCGCGATAGCTGCCGGGGTTGCCGCGGATCAGCAACTCCTTGGCGACGGCCACCCCGGGGGCATCGAGCAGCGACACCTGCTTGGTCTGGTTGTCGGCGATGGTGGTGGGGCGCTCCAGGGTGTAGAGGTGATACTCGAACAGGCGCTCCTCGCGCATCTGCGGCGCCGCCACGGCCCGCGGCATGGCCTGCATCATCATCATATCGGCCTGCGGCTCGGCGGCGACGTTGACCTCGCCGGCGACGAGCTGGAGCTTGGCATCGGGATAGGCGGTGCCGCTCTGATTGGTGAGGGTGACCCAGCCGGTGAGGTCGAGAGCGGTCTCGTCCGCGGCCAGCTCGCCGACGTAGTCCGCCTCCCAGCTGAGTCCGCCGCTCAGATAGGACAGCTCCAGCTCACGCTCGGCGGCGCTGGCCGTGTCCAGCGCCAGCACCAGGGTGGGGCGATCCCGCAGGTTGGACGGGATGTCGCGATAGACGATGCGCCCGGGCAGCTCGCCGCCGCGGCTCGTCTCGATCCGCTGCTCGTCGCCATGGCCGATGCGCAGTACCACGCCGTCGCTGGCGGCGAGCACGGTGGCGCGTTCCTCGGTCTCCTCACCTGTCGTGGGGTGGGTGCGCACGATGCCCACCTCGCGGCCGACATACTTTTCCAGCAGCTTGTTGGGGGTCAGCAGGTCGAAGTCGAAGTTCTGCTCCAGCACCGTGAAATCGCCCGCGCCGGCGGTATCGCGCAGTAGGGCGGTTTCCGGGCGCATGCGGGCGCTCACGTCCCGGTAGGCCAGGTCCACGCGCCCGGCGGGCAGCGTCAGTCGGCGGCGGTCCTTGATGAGGGCCAGATTTTGATTGTAGATGGTCACGGCGACGCCGGTCTGCGTCGACAGCGTGCTGGTTTGCTCGGGCACGTCGCTTTGAGCCGGGCGCTGCTGCTGAGCGCCCGTGGTTGCGGACGAAGAGACGGGCGTCTGCGCCGGCGGTTGCGCCGCGGTCATGTCCGTGCCGATGAGGGACAGGGCCGCGAGCAGCGCGGCCGGTATGCCGATGGACTGATGCATGAGTCACCTAGTCGGTGGGCGCCGGCCCCGAGCTTGGACCGGACAATGGGCCAGCGCGCCGGCGCTCGCCGGTCGGTCTCGGCGTGGATGGCCGGGAACAGCCGCGCCAGGAGCTCCGGAAAGAATCCCTCCAGGGCCGCCTGCCAAGGACTGTCGCCGTCGCCCGACGCCGATCCCAACGCGGCTGGCGTGTTGCTGCGAACCATGTCGTCAGTGTAGCCGGTCGCCCGCCTGCTGTCGGCAGTACCGTCAAGGGCTCTGACCCCTTTCAGCCCGAGGCGGAAACATGTCGCAGGTCGATCGGCTGCTGGACCTAGATCATGCTTCCAGGTTCTCACAAATCGAGCAGGCGGCCGCCTCGCTCGGCAAGCGTGTGAAGGTGCGGGTGGTCTAAGGGCTCCCGCTGCAGCAGAGGCTGATGCGCGAGCTCGGAGCACAAGCCGGTCAGGTCCCTCACCGCCTCGGCCAGCTTGATCCTTGCGTCGCAGGCGCGCAAATCAAATCCTGAGCCCCATTCCTGATCGGATATATCGAGTCGACAAACACGCATCTCTGAAACTGACAGCATCCACGGGCAACTTCCCGATCCGATGTTTGATCGCCACTTCCCAGACGCTGGCGACGGAGACCCGTGCGCGATACGACGCGATTAGTACTCGGGTGTCATCCCGCAAACGGGTGTCACCCAGCAGCCACCAGAGCATGACCTGGGTGTCCAGTAGCAGGGTCACGGACCATCGAACAATTTGACAACCTCTGACTCCGTTGCCTCCGTGAAGGCCTCGTCGACATCCATGCGCCGGTCCGCCCAGCTCCCCCAACCCCGCAATCCCGAAGCCGGTGTGCATGGCACCAGACGCACCTGAGGCTGGCCGTGGCTGGCGATCACCACCTCCTCACCGGCAGCGGCGGCCTTGACCAGCTTCGAGAGTTGGTTCTTGGCCTCGAGCATGTTGACTTGCATGCGTTGTGGCTCCTCTAAAGCGTTTCCGGTCAAAGGATAAACGTATTAGCCAGGTTAGCCAACCTCAACTTTGGTCATCACGTCAATCAAGAAGTGACATAGTGCCCGGTAGAGGTGCTCAACCCCGACATCCGGCCCCGGCCTCACGTCAGACCCGACTCGGCGCCTGGGTGACCTTTTTCGAGCATTGGCAGGAGGAACAGACGATGGCACAGCTCGAGCACGCCCCCATCCAGCGGGCGCTGAGCCGGGTACGCGAGTTGAGCGTGGACAGAAGAGGCGCGGCGCCTGGCCTTCGTGCGTGAGCGGGCCCTGGGGTAAAGTCAACTGCCCCCGGAATTCGCAGACCCCCACTCCTCGCTTAATGAAAGATGGTTTCCGGGGTCTCGGCGCTTAGAATGCGGATCGACCACTGCAGCAACTGCTCGGGCTCGGCGGCCGTGATGCGCTCGCGGTAAGCGTCGGCGGTGTCTGGCCCGAATTTTTCTTGTAGCAGCGCCAGCAACATCATGGCTTCGCCCTGCTTGACGCCCTGCTTAAGCCCCTGCTTGACGCCCTGCTTGAGGCCCTTCTCGATCCCCGCTTGTTCAACCGTGGTGACATAGGGCATACGCTGTTGCTCCTCGTAAGCATAGAGTGCTTGGCGAAAGTCTGCTTCCAGTCCTGCAGGCAGACGAATCATCCAGTCGATGAGCCGAAACAGTTCCAGGATCAGCGCGCGCTCGTAGCCGCGCTCGTACATCAGGCGGATCAGGCGGAATTTCCAACCCTTGAGCGTTTCGCCATCGTCGGTCACTTTGGCCCGGATCTGTGCCATCACCACCAGGGCAAAGACGTTGTCGCTGGCTTCCAACTCGGCCCACCGCTCCGGCTCATCGTCGTCGAGCAGTTTCACCATGGGAAAGCGGAAGTCAACCCGGCAGTCCCAGAGCGCTGCGCTGTAGTGTTGGGGGCGAAAGCCATGATCCGTATCGGCGAGCACGGCCAGACTGGCCACGGGCACCTGGTAGCGGTCGCGGATCTTATAGTGGTAGGTGTACATCCGCTCAGCAAAGGCCGCTTCTGGCTCGCCTTGCACCTCCACATGGATCAGCACCCAGGCCGCCGTGCCATCGCGCAGCGTGACGCCGACCAACTTGTCGGCATAGCGCCGGGTGGTCTTGGCCTCACGCACGATCTGCTGGAATTCCTTGTCAAGGAATTGAATCTCCTTGGCCCAGTCGATCCCGGCATGGACGCGCGGGAACAGCAGCGCGAGAAACTCCGGAAAGAAGCGCTCCAAGGCCTCCTTCCAGGGGCTGTCGTAGTCGCTCTTGGCTGATCC
>NZ_CAJXWY010000001.1 GCF_913062725.1 uncultured Thiohalocapsa sp. | reverse complement strand
CGCCGTGAATACGTCCCTGTAGGCTTCACGACAGCATCCCTGCTGTCGAGACCCCCGCCAGCCGCAACCCAGCCCGCAGACGCCTGCGCCGGACATCGACATCCGCCGGGTCTACCAGGAACCTTCCGCGGATTGGCATCGCCGGGGCCAGTGACCGGCCCCGGCGGGGATCGCGGTCAGCGCATGCGCGAGCTGTAGCCCGGCATCGGCATTGGCATCGGCACAGACGCCTGTGGCGGCTCCGGCGGTGCGGCCGACGCTTCGGGCGCCCCGTGCATGTTGCCGAAGAATTTGAAGAAATCCGAATCGGGTGCGAGCACCAGTGTGCTGTCGCCGGCACCGAGGGACGTGCGATAAGCGTTGAGACTGCGGTAGAAGGCGTAGAACTCCGGGTCCGCCGTGTAAGCATTGGCATAGATCTCCGCCGCCCGGCCATCGCCCTGGCCGCGGGTCTCCTCCGCCTCTTTGTACGCATCTGCGAGGATGACCGTGCGTTGTCGATCCGCATCGGCGCGGATACGCTCGGCCGCTTCGGAGCCTTTGGCGCGCAGGTCACGGGCGACACGCTCACGCTCGGCGCGCATGCGGTTGTAGACGGACTCGCTGACCTCCGGCGGCAGATCGATCTTCTTGACGCGCACGTCCACCACGTCCACACCGAGCTCGGTGGCCTGGGTGTCGATCTGCTTGGTCAGCTCCTTCATGAGCGCCAGACGCTCTTCGGAGACCACTTCCTGGATGGTGCGCTTACCGAACTCGTCGCGCAGGCTGGTGTTGATACGCTCGGACAGCAGCCTGGCCGTGCGCGCCGAGTCACCACCGGTGGAGCGGAAGAACTGGGCGGCATTGCTGATGCGCCACTTGGTGTAGGAGTCGACGATCACATCCTTTTTCTCGATGGTCAGGAAGCGCTCGGGACGGGAATCCAGCGTCTGGATGCGGGCATCGAACGTGATGATATTGTTCAGCAATGGCACCTTCAGGTGCAGACCGGGGTCGTAGTCGCTGCCGATGATTTCACCGAGACGCAGCTTGATGGCCGTTTCGTACTCCTTGACGATGAACGTCGAGGCGTAGATCAACAGGGCCAGCAGCACGACGGCCGCCGGCAGCATGACTTTTTTCAGATCGTCCATCAGCGGGTGCTCCGTTCGCGTGAGGTGCTACGGTTGCGCGGATCTGGCACGCGCGTGCTCGCCGTCGTCGGCTGCGACAGATCCCGGCGCCCGTCGTTCATGCCGGCTTGGTCGCGCTTTGATCTGTTCATCAGCTGGTCGAGCGGCAGGTACATCAGGCTGTCGCCGCCGGGCACGTCCAGCAATACCGTATTGTTGGCGCCGAGCACGTTCTCGATGGTTTCCAGGTAGAGGCGCTCGCGGGTGACCTCAGGCGCCTTGGCGTACTCGTTGAGCACGGCGGTGAAGCGCGAGGTCTGACCCTGCGCCTCGGCGACTACCCGGTCACGATAGGCCTTGGCATCGGCGATGGCACGCGCCGCTTCACCACGGGCCTGGGGCAGGATCTCGTTGGCGTAGGCCTCGGCTTGGTTCTCGAGGCGCTCCTTGTCTTCGCGCGCCTTGATGGCGTCATCGAATGCTTCCTTCACGGGCTCAGGCGGTTTCGCCGGCTGCATGTTCACCGAAGTGACGAGCAGGCCCGTTTTGTACTCGTTCATCAGGCTTTGCACCCGCTCCTGGATCATGGCGGCGATGGCGCTTCGACCCTCGGTCAGGATGAAGTCGAGCCTGCTGCCGCCGATGGTCTTGCGCACCACTGTTTCGGTGGCGTCGCGCAGTGTCTTCTCGGGCGTTTGGTCCTGGAACAAATAGTTCGCCGCATCCTGGATGCGCGACTGTACCGTCAGTTCCACATCGACGATGTTCTCGTCCTTGGTGAGCATGGCCGCCTTGTGCGTGAACGACGAGATTTCGTCGACGTTCACCAGTTGCACCGACTCGACGGGGTATGGGATGTGCCAATGCGGGCCGGGCTCCGTGGTTTTGGCATAGGCGCCAAAGCGCATGACGACGCCGCGCTCGGCGGGATCGACGATGTAGATACCGGTGAACAGCCAGATGACGAGCAGCACGGCGGCGATGATGCCGATGGTGCGCTTGCTGATGTCCGCACCGCCACCGCCGCCGCCGCCTTTGCCGCCACCCAGGAAGCCGCTGACGCGCTCCTGCAGCTTGCGCACGATTTGATCGAGATCCGGCGGTCCGGAACTGTTGGGCCCACCGCCCCAGGGGTCTTTACCGCCGCCTCCGGGCTCGTTCCAAGCCATAGTGTCTCCGCAACTTCTCAGTATGGGTAATCGGGTGCCGGCCGCCGGCGCCGCTGCCGGCGCCTTTCACGAACGCCGCGAAGTGCCGGTCGCCGCCGATGATATCAAGACGCCGGCCATCATCGGGGATGCACACTTCCCCGGCCGGCGGTGGCGGGCGGCGCGGTCTCGAGGCCTGACCGCCGCCGCCGCCGCAAGGCCCCGGCGCTGGTGGTGCCGGGCACGTGCATCTTCAGTGTATGCGCGCAAGGGCTTGCGCAGTCGCAGGCGCGGGTGGCGCACAAGGCACGGCGAGGGAGCAGATGCGCCGGCTCAGCGCGTCTTTGCCTTGCAAGATGCGCTCCCAGCGCGCCTTCGGCATGCTGATTTGCATGTCCCAACCGCCGCGCTCCGTTGGACTGTCCCGTTCGACACCGGCATGGCGGAAGAGCCAGGCGTGCAGCTCGCCGTCCTCCGGGCCCAGCAACAGACGCTGGTGCACCGTCGCACTCGCCAGCCGCTCGGCGATGGCTCCCAGCAGCAATGCAATGCCTGCCCCTGTGACAGCCGATAGCCACACCCGTTCAACCGCGCCGTGCGCATCACGGTCCACCCGCGCGCTGGTATCGATGCCCCTGCCGTCCAGGGCATCGATTTTGTTGTAGACCATGATGCGCGGCACGTCGCCCGCGCCGATGTCGGCGAGCACGCCTTCCACGTCCTGAATGTGACGGGCGCGCTCGGATGGTTCCGCATCGACGACGTGCAGCAGCAGATCCGCCGAGCGTGTCTCCTCGAGCGTGGCGCGGAAGGCCGCCACCAGCTCGTGGGGCAACTGACTGATGAAGCCGACGGTGTCCGCCAGCACTGCGGTCTGGGCACCCGGTAACGGCAGTCGCCGTAGGGTCGGGTCCAGGGTGGCGAAGAGCTGGTCGGCCTGCAGCACTCCCGCATCGGTGAGCCGGTTGAACAGCGTGGATTTACCGACGTTGGTGTAGCCCACCAGGGCCACCGTCGGCACCTCGTGGCGCTCGCGGGCGCGGCGCCCTTGCTCGCGTTGTACCTCGATGCGCGCCAGGCGCGCTTTCAGCAGGGCGATGCGCTTGCCGAGCAGCCGGCGGTCGGTCTCCAGCTGCGTCTCGCCGGGCCCGCGCAGACCGATGCCGCCCTTCTGGCGCTCGAGGTGAGTCCAGCCCCGCACCAGGCGGGTGGAGAGATGGCGCAGTTGTGCGAGCTCCACTTGCAGCTTGCCCTCGAAGGAGCGCGCACGCTGGGCGAAGATGTCGAGGATCAGGCCACTGCGGTCCACCACCCGGCACTGCAGCAGGCGCTCAAGGTTACGCTCCTGAGCCGGACTCAAGCCGTGATCGACGATCACCAGCTCGGCTTCGGTGGCGGCCACCAGCGCCTTCAGTGCCTCGGCTTTGCCACTGCCGATGAAGTATTTGGGATCCGGTGTCGCCCGCGCGCCGCCGGCGAAGCCGACCACCGTGGCGCCGGCCGCTTCGGCCAGCTGCTCGAGCTCTTCGCGGGCGTCGCCGGCCAGCTCGCCGCCGATGGCCAGCTGGACCAGGACGGCGCGCTCGCCGGAGGTGGGACGCTCAAACACGATGGCACACTTGGTCGCGTGACTGATCAGCTGTTGCCCTCCTCGGCTTCCGCGTCCTGTGCCGGGGGCAGCTTGACGTTGCGCGCGGGCACCACCGTCGAGATGGCGTGCTTATAGATCATTTGACTGACGTTGTTCTTCAGTAGCACCACGAATTGATCGAAAGACTCGATTTGGCCCTGCAGCTTGATGCCGTTCACCAGGAAGATGGAGACCGGGACCCGCTCCTTGCGCAGGGCGTTGAGAAACGGATCTTGCAGGCTCTGGCCCTTGGACATTGTTATGACTCCATATTGTTTCGCACCGGTCGGTTGTTCCGCAGCCGGTGTTGCTTGAGTATCAGGCGCATCAAAGAGTCGAAAATACCATATCCGCCCCGTTGGCGGCGCGGGAAAAACGCCACCGCCGAGCGCGGATCTCGCATCGTTCGCCGGGACGCGCAGGCTTTCGCTCAAGCCATCGGCACCGCGTGGCGCTTGAGAATCGCCAGTGCCTGGGTGAGCGCCGCCGCATCGTCCCGGAGCCAGGCGCAGTCGGGCTCACTGCGCAGCCAGGTGTATTGCCGCTTGGCGAGCTGGCGGGTGGCTGCGAGCGCGCGCGTGCGCAGCTGCGCCGCATCAAAGGCGCCGGCGAGATGCGCCCAGGCCTGGCGATAGCCCACGGCGCGCATGGAAGGCAGCTCCGCCGACAGATCAGCGCGGCCCATCAGGGCGCGCACTTCGTCGAGGAAGCCTGCTGCGAGCATGGCATCGAAGCGCCGCTCGATGCGCGCATGCAGTATCGAGCGCTCGCGCGGCGCGCGCACCAGCTTGATGGTGGGCAGATCCAGGCCCGTATCGGCGGCGTGCCAGAGGCTGCTCATGGGCTGCCCGCTGGCCAGGTAGACTTCCAGGGCCCGTTGCACCCGCTGTGGGTCGTGGGGATGGATGCGTGCGGCGGCGGCGGGGTCCACGTCCGCCAGCCAACGGTGCATCCCCGCGGGCCCGCGCGCGCGCGCCTCCTGCGCGAGCCGTTCGCGCAGCGCAGGATGCGCCGCCGGCATCGGCGCGAGCCCGCGCAGCAGTGCCCGGAAGTACAGCATGGTGCCGCCGACCAACAGCGCCAGCGCACCGCGGGCGCGAATGTCTGCGATGGCGGCCAGGGCGTCCGCGCGAAAGCGCGCCGCGGAGTAAGTCTCCGCCGGGTCGCAGATATCCACGAGCCGGTGCGGGTAGCGTGCCCGCAGCGCCGGCGAGGGCTTGGCGGTGCCGATATCCATGCCACGGTAGACCAGCGCCGAGTCGACGCTCACGATCTCGCAGGGCAGCACCGGAGCCAGCGCGTCCACGAGCGCGAGCGCCAGTTCGGTCTTGCCCGCCGCCGTGGGGCCCATGATCAGCACCAGTGGCCAGGCCTGGCCTGCGCCGCCTGCGCCCCGCCCCACTGCTGGCACCGCCCCCGCCCCCGCCGGAGTCACTCAGCGCCCGCGCAAAAAGAGCGCATCCAGCTCGCGCTGGGTCAGTCGCGTCCAGGTGGGACGGCCGTGGTTACACTGATCGGCGCGCTCGGTGCGCTCCATCTCCCGCAGCAGGGCGTTCATCTCGGCGAGTGTCAGGCGGCGGTTCGCGCGCACGGCACCATGGCAGGCCATCGTGGCGAGCAGCGCATCCACGGCGGCCTCGATGCGCTCGCTGCGGCCTTCGGTGCCGAGATCGGCGAGCACGTCGCGCAGCAATTGCTCGGCGTGGGCCTGCGCCAGCAGGGCCGGAAGCTCGCGTACCACCAGCTGCGTCTCCCCGAGACGGCCGACCACGAGGCCAAGGCGCTCGAGCAAAGCCGCGTGCGTCTCGGCGAGGTCCGCTTCCGCCTGGCTGACCCGCACGGATACCGGCATCAGGAGCGCCTGGCGCACGAGCGCCTTGCCATGTATAGCCTGTTTCAGGCGCTCGTAGCCAATGCGCTCGTGCGCCGCATGCATATCCACGATGATGAGCCCCTCCTCGGTCTCGGCCAGCACATAAATGCCGTTCAGCTGGCCGATGGCAAAGCCCAGGGGCGGCCGGTCGGCGCCCGGCTGCGGCGCCGTCGCAGCCGCCGCCTGCGCAGATGGCGCCGGCCGTTGGAACGCCAGTGCCGCCGCCGCCGCGGCGCCGCCGGGCCGCCCGCCGTAGGCGCCGCCGGGCCGGTACCCACCGGATGCATCTTCGATGCCCAGTGGCAGCACGCGTGCTGCGGTGCCGGCGGGGCGCGCCGGGACGGCGGTCACCGCGGCATCGGTCTCCGGCGCCGGCGCCGCCTGTGGCCGAGTGGCGGCGGCGTCGGCGCCCGCCAGCCCCTGCCCCGCCGCCAGTCGCCGGTGCAGGGCGCGGAAGATGAAATCGTGCACCTGCCGGGACTCGCGGAAGCGGACCTCGTGCTTGGCGGGATGCACGTTGACGTCCACCTGCCGCGGCGGCAGCTCCAAAAAGAGCAGGAACGCCGGATGGCGGCTGTGGTGCAGCACGTCGCGGTAGGCCTGGCGCACGGCATGGTTCACCAGCTTGTCGCGCACCAGCCGGCCGTTGACATAGAAGAATTGCATGTCCCCCTGGCTGCGGGCGAAGGCGGGACTCGCCACCAGACCATGCAGACGCAGCCCCACCGCCGTGTCGTCCACCGCCAGGGCGTGGGCGAGGAAGGCCTCGCCGAGCAGGCGCTGCAGGCGCTCCGGGGCCAGGGCGGCAGCCGCGCCCGCAAGCTCCAGGGAGACCCGCCCGTTGTGGGTCAGTCGCAGGCTGAGGTTGCCCCGGGCCAGCGCGAAGCGCGTCAGCAGTTGGTCGATGTGTCCAAGCTCGGTGCGCTCGGTGCGCAGGAATTTGCGCCGTGCGGGCACGTTGTAGAAGAGATCCCGAACTTCGACGCTCGTGCCCACACCATGGGCCGCGGGCTGCGCTGGCTCGGGCCGATCACTGCCGTCGCAACGCAGACACCAGCCATGCTCGTCACCATCGCGGCGGGAGGTGAGCGTGAACCGCGACACCGATGCGATGCTCGGCAGGGCCTCGCCGCGAAAGCCCAGGGTCGCAACGCCTTCCAGATCGTCCAGGCTCGCGATCTTGCTCGTGGCGTGGCGGGCGACGGCCAGCGACAAATCGTCGCACCCAAGGCCCATGCCATCGTCCGTGACCCGAATCAGCTTGATGCCACCCTGCTCCAAGTCGACACGCAAGCTGCGGGCACCCGCATCCAGGCTGTTCTCCACCAGTTCCTTCACCACGGAGGCCGGGCGCTCGATGACCTCGCCGGCGGCGATCTGGTTGATGAGCTGGGCGGGCAGGGGGTGGATCGTCGGCATGGCGCGGATGGAACCAGAAGCCGACCCGGTCCGCAAGCCGGCGACCCTGCCTTGTTGTGCGCGGGCGCTAACGCCGGGCGAGGTGGTCGGCGACGGCCGGGGCATGCACCCCCGGCAGAACGGCGCCGAGGTCGTCCCCGCTGGGTGTGTCATCGCGGGCGAAGCGCGTGCCCGGGGGCGGATAGTCCTCGAAGTAATCGATGATGCCCTGCACCAGAGAGTCCGCGAGCTTTTGCTGATAGTTGCCGCTGCGCAGCCGCTTCTCCTCGTCCGGGTTGGAGATGAAGGCCGTTTCCACTAGCATGGACGGGATATCCGGTGATTTCAGCACCGCAAAGCCCGCTTTCTGGATGCGTGTCTGATGCACGTCCCCGAGGGCGCGCAGCTTGGACAGCACGCGCTCGGCGGCGATGCTGCTGTGTTCGAGGGTCGCGTTCTGGGTCATGTCCAGCAGCACGCCGGCGAGCACGTCGTTCTGCTCCGCCAGGCTGACACCGCCGATGAGATCGGCGCGATTCTCCCGCTCGGCGAGCCACTTGGCCGCTTCGCTGGTGGCGCCGCCGTTGGAGAGGGTGTATACCGATGATCCGCGCACACGGCGATCCTTGAAGGCGTCGGCGTGGATGGAGACGAACAGGTCTGCCTGTTGCGCGCGCGCCTTGGCGATCCGCTGGCGCAGTGAGATGAAATAGTCGCCGTCGCGGATCAGCACCGCGCGCATGCCCTGTTGGCGGTTGATGCGCGCGGCGAGCTTGCGCGAAATGGCCAGGGTCACGTGCTTCTCGTAGGTGCCGCCCGCACCGATGGCGCCGGGATCCTCCCCGCCATGGCCGGCGTCCACGGCGATGATCACATCGCGATCGCGCACGCCACCGGCCGGCGCCGAGGCTGTCGACGTTGCAGCCCGGCTCGCCAGCTGCGCCTGTGCCGGCAGTGAGCGCGCCGACACGTCGATGACCAGCCGGTGCCCGTAGGTGCCGTTGGGCTTCAGCTGGAAGCTCTTGGCTTTTACCGGTTGCTTCAGATCCAGCACCACACGGAGATCGTCGCCCTGGCGCACACCGCTGCGCAGCCCCGCCACCAGTACGTCATCCACCGCGGCGGCGGGCAGATCGCCGCTCAGTCGGGCGTCGGTGATATCCACCACCAGACGGTGGGGGTCGTCGAGGGAGAACACCCGGTGACGGATAGGCGCCGCCGTATCGAGCACGACACGCGTGTGATCGGGCCCATTCCAGATGCGTGCGCCATGGATATGCACCTGCCCCGCCGTTGCGACGAGGGAGACGGCTAACAGCAACAGTGCCGAGAGGCTCGCGAGGCTGGCTGTGATTGATGTGCGTGTCGGTCCGGATGCCATGTCGAAGCCCCTGAACAGAGTCTTCGGTGCGCAAAATGCGTTGCTCGAAGCATAGCACCAGGGCATCCACCATTCCAAGCATATCCGGGTTGTTGCATCGGATTCTTCAGACGATACAAGGGTTTTTGTGGTGGAAGTACGCCATTGGCGCACACGCCACACCGGCGCCGTCGCGCCGTCTTCGTAGCCGCTGCGTTACGAGCCGGGCGCAGCGATGGGCGCCGGCGGCAGCCCTGCGCTGAGCACCGATTGCCACGCCGGCGCCGGCGTGAACGACAGCACACGTCCGCTGTCCCGGGGGGCGATGTGGACGGTGAGATCCGGCGCCGGCAACACCCCCGCACCCCGCTCCGGCCATTCCACCAGCACCAGGCTGGCACCATCGAGCAGATCGCGGATGCCGAGATACTCGAGCTCCTCCGCATCGCCGAGGCGGTAGAGATCCAGATGGTGCACCCGTGCCCGCGGCAGCTCGAAGCTCTCGACCAGCGTATATGTGGGACTGCGGACCGGCCCTGCATGGCCCAATCCCCGTAACAGCCCACGAACCAGCGTCGTCTTACCAGCGCCGAGCTCGCCGGTGAGGAACACCAGGGCGCCGTCTCGCGCCAGTCCCGGCGCCGGCCCCGCCGGCGCGCACAGCAACGTCCCCAGTGTGGCGCCCCAGGCGAGCTGGGCCGCCTCGTCGGCGGCAAAACGCTCGATGGCAGCGTCGATGGTCATGGCAGCGCTCCCGCCGCGAACAGCCGCGGCACTTCGTTCACCAGGTCTCCGGCGAGCAGCCCGCGGTCGGCACCGCCGGCGGCGCGATCGCCCGCCGCCGCATGCAGGCAGACCCCCGCGGTGGCGACCTGCTGTGGGTCCAGGGCCGGCGCCTGGGCCCAGAGGGCGGCGATGATCCCGGTGAGTGCGTCACCCATGCCGGCGCTCGCCATGGCCGGATTGCCGTCGCTGCAGACCGCCGGTGGCCGCTGCCCCGGGCCGTGGACGATGCTGCCGGCGCCCTTGAGCACCACCGCCCCCCCATAGCGTGCCTGCAGCGCCGCGGCCGCCGCAAAGCGGTCCCGCTCGATGTCCGCCACGTCCTGATCGAGCAGGCGTGCGGCCTCGCCGGGATGCGGGGTCAGAATCCATTGCTCGCGTCGGCGCGGCGCGCGGGCGAGCAGGTTCAGGGCGTCGGCATCCACCACCAGCGGGCGTTCCAGCGTCAATACCGCCTCGAACAGCGCCCGGCCCCAGGCGTCGCGCCCGAGACCCGGTCCGACTGCGATGACATCCGCCCGGGCCGCCGCTTGCGCCAGGCTATCCGCCGCGCGCACGGCCTGCACCATGAGCTCCGGCCGAGTCAGATTCAGCAGGGCCGCGTGCGCCGGATGGGTGGCGACGCTCACCAGGCCAGCACCGGCGCGCAGCGCCGCCTCGCCGCTGAGCCTGGCCGCGCCTGAGGTGCCGGGTGCCCCGCCCACCACCAGCACATGCCCGGCGCTGCCCTTGTGGGCGTCTGCGGCTCGCGGCGCCAGCAGCTCGCGCTCCTTGCGCCAATCCACCCGCCGCGCCGAGAGCACTTCACTGGCGTAGATCGCCGGTGGTACCGCGAGCCCGTCGAAGTGCACCACACCGCAGTAGGCGGGCCCGCTGGCGGTGAAACAACCCTGCTTGAGGGCGATGAAGCTCATGGTCACCGCCGCCCGCACCGCGACGCCCGGGACCCGACCCGTATCGGCATCGAGTCCGGATGGGAGATCCAGTGCCAGCACCGGGGCGCGACTGGCGTTGACGGCGTCGATGGCCGCGGCCCAGGG
This sequence comes from uncultured Thiohalocapsa sp., assembly GCF_913062725.1. Taxonomy (GTDB): domain Bacteria; phylum Pseudomonadota; class Gammaproteobacteria; order Chromatiales; family Chromatiaceae; genus Thiohalocapsa. Next base: position 113,394 of record NZ_CAJXWY010000001.1, on the reverse strand, counting down.
TCCGCTGGGCGCGCGCGTGAGACCAGTGCCGAGCAGCGCGTCGACGATGACATCCACATCACCCGGCAGGCGGCGGAAGGGCGCCGCCACACCGCCTTGCTCGGCGAAGTGCGCGGCGGCGGCCGCGCTCGCCGCGGACAGCCGGGTATGGTCGCCCAGGGTCAGCAGGCGCACGTCGAGTCCGGCTGCGAGGGCCGCGGCGGCGAGCACATAGCCATCGCCGCCATTATTGCCGGCACCGGCGAGCACCAGCACACGGCGGGCCTGCGGCCAACGTGCCCGCAACAGCTCGAAGGCGCCACGCCCCGCACGCCGCATCAGCTCGGCGGCGGCGATGCCATGGCGATCGATGGCGCAGCGGTCCAGGGCGCGGACTTGCGCGGCGCGATAAAGCGCATAGGGGATGGGTTGTATTTCTGGCACAGTGTGCACCACAGTACGAGCAACGCGAGCGTCATAGGATAAATGCTGAACGCGTCTGCGGCCGTGACCCGAGACCCGCGACCCGAATCACCGGCACCGCCTTCGCCGCCCGGCGGCGTGGTGATGGCAACACGGGCGACGCAGCGCCGGGCCCCGCGGCAGCGGAAATCCTGGGGCCGAGCACATGCTGCTGTCGAGCGGACGCGACAGACGCATCCCGGCCCGCGTCTCTGCAGCAATAACCGGCATGTTTGCCTCAGCGAATTGACGATTGTGACAGACGCCAACGCCGATACACCGGCACCCGCCGACGAATCCGCCACCGCCGTGTCGGCGGCCGATGCCGCGCGCCTCGCGGCTGCGATCAAGCATTGGGGTGAAGAGCTGGGCTTCCAGCAAGTGGGCATCGCCGATTGCGACCTCAGCCTCGCCGAAGCGCGTCTGGGCGCCTGGCTGGAGCAGGACATGCACGGCCACATGGACTGGCTCGCGCGCCACGGCAACAAGCGCACGCGGCCCGCCGAGCTGGTGCCGGGCACCCTGCGGGTGATCTCCGTGCGCATGGACTATCTGCCCGAATATCAGGTGAATATCGAGCGCGTGCTCGCCGACCCCGGGCAAGCCTTCGTGTCCCGCTATGCGCTGGGGCGGGACTATCATAAAGTGCTGCGCCAGCGCCTGAAGCGCCTCGCCCAGCGCATCGAGGCCCAGATCGGCGCCTTCGGCTACCGCGTGTTCGTGGACTCGGCGCCGGTCATGGAGAAGCCACTGGCGCAGAAGGCCGGGCTCGGCTGGATCGGCAAGCACACGAATGTCATCAATCCACAGGCCGGTTCCTGGTTTTTTCTGGGCGAGATCTATTGCGATCTGGATCTGCCCACGGACCCGCCGGCCCAGGACCACTGCGGGCGTTGCAAGGCCTGTATCGACATCTGCCCGACGGACGCCATCGTCGCGCCCTATGTGCTGGATGCACGGCTTTGTATCTCGTATCTCACCATCGAGCACCCCGGTCCCATCCCCGAGCCGCTGCGCAGTCGGATGGGCAACCACATCTACGGCTGTGACGATTGCCAGCTGGTCTGCCCGTGGAATCGCTTCGCACGCCTCACCGAAGAGACCGATTTCCTGCCGCGCGAAGGACTGGACACGGCGACGCTGCTGGCGCTCTTCGCGTGGGACGAAGACGAGTTCCTGAAGCACACCGAGGGCAGCGCTATCCGCCGCATCGGCCACGAGCGCTGGCTACGCAACATCGCCGTTGCACTGGGTAATGCGGCGCCGTCGCCGGCCGTGCGCGAGGCACTGCAGGCGCGCGCCGACCACCCGAGCCTGCTGGTGCGTGAGCACGTGCGTTGGGCGTTGAGTGCCCATGGTGTAAGCCCGTAGCGCACCAGCATCAGCACTTGCCCAGGCTCGGGCCCGCGCGCGTGCCCGCCGGACATGGCGCGGGTCAGCGGCAACGCCCGCCACGCCACCGCCCGAGCAGCCCGCACCGACCGCCCGATCGGCAGGGGCGCCCCGCTTCAGACCCGCAACAACGCCGCACGATAGTGCTTGAGCTCGGCGATGGACTCGCGAATATCGTCGAGCGCCTGGTGCTTGTTTTGCTTCTTGAAGGCCTCGGCGATATCCGGCGCCCACAGGCGGGCGAGGATCTTGAGGCTGCTGACGTCGAGATTGCGGTAATGGAAGAAGGCCTCCAGCCGCGGCATGCAGCGCGCCAGGAAGCGGCGGTCCTGGCAGATGCTGTTACCGCAAAGCGGTGCTTGCTTCGGCTGACACCAGTTGCGCAGAAAGGCCAACGTCTGCGCCTCGGCATCGGCCTCGGTGATATCGCTGCTGCGCACCCGCTCCAGCAGACCGGACGCGCCGTGGTGGCGGGTGTTCCACTCGTCCATGCCCGCGAGCACGGCCTCCGGCTGCTGGATAGCCAGCACCGGTCCCTCCGCCAGCGTGGTCAGATCCGGGTCAGTGACGATGCTGGCGATCTCCAGAATTCGGTCGTTGAAGGGGTCGAGCCCCGTCATTTCCAGGTCGATCCAGACCAGATTTCCCGTTTGCTCCATTGGCTTCTCCCGGCGGCACCACGATTTGTCGGGATGGTAGCGCGATCGTGCGCAATAGGGCGGCGAGCGTTGCTAGAATCCAACCCCAGCGATTTCCTGGAGAATAGCCATGCGCATGAAGTTCCCCACAGTCCAACTGCTCACCGCCAGCACGCTGCTGGTCGGCGGCACGGCATTGTTGCTGGCGAGCCTCGCGGCTGCGGCCAGCGAAGGCGCCGACGCCCATGCCCTGATCGAGAAGAACTGCACCAGTTGCCACGGCAGCGAGGTGTACACCCGAGACAATCGCAAGATCAACTCCTACAGCGCGCTCGAGACGCAGGTGGAGGCCTGTAACACCAACCTCGACACGGGCATGTTCCCGGAGGAAGTACAGGCCGTGGCCCAGCGCCTGAATCAGGAGTACTACAAGTTCGATCAGTGAGCCTGAGCGGACAGCCGGCGCGGCGGCGCAGCACGGCACACCGGCGGACGGCCGGCTAGTGCCCAAGCGGCGACTGTCGGAGCAGCAGCGCCGGCGCATCCTGGCCATCCAGGAGCGCCGGCGCCAGCGGTTCGAGACACGTGCGCAGGCCGTCCTCGATACGCTCGAGGCCGAGCAAGCGGGCACCGGCCAGACGCCCGCAGGCGCAGGACACGACGCCGACACTCCGGCCCGGCAGGGCCTGGTGGTCGCCCGCCACGGCGCCCATCTCGCCGTCGAGGCCGGCGACGGCATGCTGTACCACTGCGTCGCCCGCCGCCATCTCGGCCACCCGGTGTGCGGCGACCACGTCGTCTGGGTGGCCACCGAGCCCGGCCGCGGCGTGGTGACAGCACTCGCGGCGCGCGCCAATACCCTGAGCCGCCCGGACTATGCCGGCCGGGACAAGCCACTGGCGGCGAATCTGACGCTGCTGGCCGTGGTGGTGGCCCCGCAGCCGCCACCGAGCGGTTTTCTGCTGGACCAGTATCTGGTGGGCGCGGAGCTGATGGGCGTGCGCGCCCTGGTGGTGGTCGCGAAGATGGATCTGCTGGATACCGCCACGCGCCCGGTCTTCCTCGACACCCTGGCGCCCTACGCCGGGCTCGGTTATCCACTATGCCCCATCAGCACCAAGGGGCCGCCCGGCATCGATGCGCTGCTGGCGCATCTGCCCGGCGAGACCGCCATCCTGCTGGGGCAGTCGGGCGTCGGTAAATCCTCACTGGTGCAGGCATTGCTGCCGGACCAGGACATTCAGGTGGGTCGGTTGTCGGCGGCGACGGGCTTGGGGCGTCATACCACGTCCACGGCCACCTGCTACCGGCTGCCGTCGGGCGTCGCAGAGGGCGGCCGGCTCATCGACTCGCCGGGGGTGCGCAGCTTCCGGCTGGCGGGCCTCACCCAGGTGCAGCTCGAGTATGGCTTCCCGGAGCTGCGCACGCTGCGCGGCCAGTGCCGCTTCCGTGACTGCCGGCACCAGGATGAGCCTGGCTGTGCCGTGCATGCGGCGGTGGCAGCGGGCCGTATCCATCCGCAACGCTTGGAGCGCTTTCAGCAGCTGCGTACGGGATTGGTGCGCTGAGCGCGACGGCCGTCGACGGGCATTAGTCGCCATCGCCGGCCGCAGGATCATCGCCGAAAATGCCGTGCAAAAACCAGCCGCCGGCACCGCGCAGCTCGCGATAGATCCAGAGCCGCTCGCCGGCGATGGTGCGGGCGGCATAGTAGTCTCGGGCCACCGGGCAGTCGTCCCACCAGCCGGTGTCGATGCGCTCGCAGCCGGCCCCCAGATCCAGCGGCCCGTCCAGCCAGGGACGGCCGTCGCGCAATGACAACGCCACCGGCGCCGCCAGTAGCCACAGCGGTCGGTCACGACGCGCACCGGTGGCCGCGCCGGGCACCACCGTCTCCTGCGCCTGGGCCGGTTGCTCGCGGGCTGCCCTGCCCCGGCCGGCGGCCGGCGGCGCCCCGCGCCTGGGGCCCGCTGGCGCCAGGCTCGGCTCGCCCAGGCGCCACGCGCGCTCCGGGCGATGGTCCGCCACCGCCGCCAGCCCCTGCACCGCTGTCCACCCGAGCCGTGCCCGCAAGCGGTCCAGAAGCGCCGGATCGGGTGTCGCGCCGCCGATATCCTGGGGGAAGAGCTCGGTATCGGCGGGCGCCAGCGGGCGCAGTCGCTCGCTGCTGACGCTGATGGCCCGCACCGGCGCCGCCAGCCGCAGCCGGTCCAGGCGCTCGCGCAGCAATGCCAGCCAATGCTGCGGATCCCGCGCCGGCGCCGCCGAGCCGAGGACGAGTGGCGTGGGCGGCCCGTCGGCGTGGTGGAAGCGCCAGTGCAGGTGCTGCACGCCGGCCTGGCGGGCGTAGAGCACTGCGGCCAGCTCGTCGATGAGGCGTCGGCAGGCGAAGGCGAGTGCCGGGGCATCCGGTACCTCCGCCGGCAGCTCCAGCGTGGCGCGAAAGCGTGTCGGCGGCACGTGGGCCCGACGCGGGTCCGGGCGCTCGCCGAGCAGGCACTCCAGCTGCTGCAGCCGGTCGCTGCCCAGGCGCTCGGCGAGCCCGGCCCGTGGCAGACGCAGCAGTTCTCCGACGCGGCCAATGCCCATGCGCTGCAAGTCGTCCAGCTGCGCCGCCGTGAAGTCCAGCGCCGCCACCGGCAGCAGGGCGAGGCGGCGGCGCAGGGCGGCGTGGTCGGCGACGATGCCGGCCCCGGCACCTGCGGTTTCGTTGGCGTCAGTGCCTGCCCGGACATTCAGCTGTGCGGCCTCGCCGGCGGCGGCGAGCACCAGCGCCGCCGCCGGCGTCGGCGCCAGCACACAACGCGCCTGCCAGCCGAGGCCGGCGACGCCATCGAGCACCCGCCGGCGCAATGCCACCGCACCCCCAAAGAGCTTGAGGCTGCGGCCCGCCTCCAGCACCAGGGCCGCCGGCGGCGCCAGGCTCACCTGGTCGCTGAAGCCATAGGCCCAGGTCGCAAGCCGGCTGAGAGCGGCCCGCTCGGCGGCGGGCCGACGCGGCAGAATGCGCAGCTGCGCCGACAGCGCGCGGGCGGCGGCGGCCGATAGCGCGGGCACGATGCCGAGCCGTGCGGCGGCGGCATTGCAGGCGATGATGCGATCATGCTCGCTTACCGCCAGCGGCTGCGGCTGCGCCGATGCCGGCAGGTCTGCGGTCACCGCGGTGTCCGGCCCGTCCGCGGCGAGCGCGGCTCGGGCATCTGCCCCTGCCAACGGCGGATACGAACGGCGCCCGGCGGCTGGTGCGGGAGCGCGATCGGGCGGCAGCGCGCGGCTGTAGACCTCGAGCGCCAGCGCCGGCAGGTGCAGCGCGAGCCAGTTCATGGCGGTGTCCGGCCAGCACCGATGGCGGCGCGCGGGGCGGCTTCAGCGCCGCGGTGCGCTGCGCCGGCGGCGGCTCCGGCGGGCCAGCGGGGCCGGCGGCAGCCCATCGCCGACGGCCTGCACCTTGATGCCCGGCCCCGCCGACACGACGCCGACGCCGGGCCGTGGCTCGCCGCCGCTGTCGGCATCCGGTTGGGCCGGCAGGCGCAGCCGTTGTCCAGACCGACCGCCGCGCTGCTTCAGCAGGGTCACGTCGAGTCCCTCGGCGCAGGCGCTGACCTTGAGCCGCAGTGCCGCCGGGGAAGTCTCGCCGGCGGCGGCCAGCGGGCGCACCAGCAATACCGGCGTGCTCCTCTCGGCGGCGGCGAGCTGCAGGCGGCGCAGCGCCGCCGGTGTCCAGCCGTTGGCGCGCCGCTCGCCCGCGATGCCGCCGGCCCGAGCCCATCGCTGACCATGGGCATGATGATCCATCCAGCCGGCGCCCGGACCGGTCCAGGCCAGCACCGCAGCACAGGTGCCGGAGCGCAGACCCTGCTCCGCCGCCCAGGCGGCGTCGGCCCCGGCATGCACCAGCAGCATGCGTCGCAGGTCCAGCCCGCGGGCCGCCAGTGCCGGTGCGAAGGGAATGTACGGTGGACCCACCCAGAGGAGCCAGCGTGGCTGTCCGGGGTATCCGCCACGGCACTGATGGCCGTGGCTGAACGCCGCCAGCAGCGGCATCAGCAGCGCGAGGCCGGCGCCCGCGTGGGCGCTCAGCACCTCGCTGAGCCCAGCCGCCGGCCAGCCTTGGCCGGCCAGTGCGGCGTCCAGCGCGCGAAAGCCGGTGGGCAGGCCCGTGGGCGCCGCCGGCGGCGCAGCGTGGCCGCGCCAGAGGTCGGTACGATCGGCGAGGAGTTGATCGAGCTGCATGACGCTGCGCTGGGGTGATGTCTACAACGGGCGGGCGTCGCCGGCGCCGGGCGTCAGCCCGCGGCGGAGCACCCCAACGCCGAGCCCTTCGATGACGAGCGTCTGCTTACGCAGATCCACGTGGATGGGTGCGAAATCCGGGTTATCCGGCAGCAGCTGTACGCGGTGACGCCAGTGCGTCTGACGGCGCAAGCGCTTGACGGTCACCTCGTCGTCCAGCCGGGCGACGACGATCTGGCCGTTCTCGGCCGTGGGCGTACGATGCACGGCCAGCAGATCACCATCCAGGATGCCGGCCTCACGCATGCTGAAGCCGCGCACGCGCAGGAGATAGTCCGCCCGCGGATGAAACAGCCCGGGATCCAGCTGGTGGTGCTCCTCGATATGCTCGGCGGCGAGGATGGGGCTGCCGGCGGCCACCCGCCCCACCACGGGCAATTGCCGTTCGTCCGCCGCCGGCACCAGCAGGCGGATGCCGCGGGAGGTGCCCTGCTGCATCTCGATGACGCCGTGCCGGGCCAGGGCCTTGAGGTGGTCCACGGCGGCGGTGACGGACCTGAAGCCGAACGCCTGCGCAATCTCGGCGCGCGTCGGCGGATAGCCCGTCTCCCGTACGTGACGGCGAATCAGCTCCAGGATTTGGCGTTGGCGGGCGGTGAGCCGGTTGGACATGGGTGCGCCGGTTGCCGGGATGAAGGACTGTCATTTTAGACAGTTCTTACGCCGTCGGTCAAACGGATCATCGGCGCCAACGCATCGCCCGTCAGCGCCGTGTCCGCTCGCCGGACCCGGCCCCCCTCGATGCGGCCGCGACAACGGCGCCCGCCGCCGCTATGCTTGGCGCCGCCATGAACCGCGCCAAACGCACCGAGATCTTTTCCCGCTTGCGGGACGCCAACCCCAATCCCACCACCGAACTGCGCTACAGCAGCACCTTCGAGCTGCTGGTGGCGGTCATCCTCTCGGCACAGGCCACGGACAAGGGCGTGAACAAGGCAACGGCTAGGCTGTTTCCGGCGGCGAATACGCCGCAGGCCATCCTGGCGCTCGGCGAGGAAGGTCTGAAGGCGCACATCCGCACCATCGGCCTCTTCAACAGCAAGGCCAAGAACATCATGGCCGCCTGCCGCATCCTGGTAGACGCCCACGGCGGCGAGGTGCCGCGGGAGCGTGCGGCGCTGGAGGCCCTGCCCGGCGTGGGGCGAAAAACGGCCAATGTGATCCTGAACACCGCCTTTGGCGAGCCGGCCATGGCGGTGGATACGCACATTTTCCGCGTCGCCAACCGCACGCGCCTCGCCGTCGGCAAGACGCCGCTGGCGGTGGAACAACGACTGCTGCGGCTGGTGCCAAAGGCGTTCCTGCAGGATGCCCATCACTGGCTGATCCTGCACGGGCGCTATGTCTGCACGGCACGCAAGCCGCGCTGCCCCGAGTGCATCATCGCGGATCTCTGCGAGCACAAGCACAAGACGCCAGCGCCAAACGCCGCCGCAGAGACCGCAGCCAGGGGCGATGAAAAGCCGGCGCGTGACGCCACCTCATGAAACCCAGGCAGTCTTAATCTTTAAGGAGCGACATCCATGTTCGGTGCCCAGCGCGATCCCTATCGCCGCCGTTTCATCGCGGCATGGCAGAAGGCGCAGTCGGGGCAACCCCTGGATCCGCTGGAGCAGCGCATCGCCGAGGTCGTGGAGAAGCACCCGGAGTACCACGGGCTGCTCGCCGATGCAGACAAGGTGCTCGACCGGGACTGGCGACCGGAAGGCGGCGAAGCCAACCCCTTTTTGCACATGGCGCTGCATCTGGCCCTGCTGGAGCAAATCGGCGCCGATCATCCCCGGGGCATCGCTGCCCTCTACCAGGGCGCGCTGCGCGTGCACGGTGATGACGTGCACACACTCGAGCACCGCCTTCTGGACTGCCTGGCGGAGTCCATGTGGCGCATGCAGCGCGACGGCCGCGAGGATGATCCCAACAACTACCTCGCCTGCATTCGCCGCACCCTGGGCTTGCCACCCGCAAGCACGGATACCCGCCGGCTCTGAGTCTTGGGCCATTTACAGGACGTCGTTCGGCGCTGCTTGCGGTGCCAGGGGGTATGGAACGCCGTCACCCGGCGAGCCCGCATCAGCGACGCGCCAACGCCATGGCGGCGGACACCGGCTCAGTGCCCCCCGCCCTTGAGCGCGGACACCATGCCTTCGATGGTGTCCTTGGCATCGCCGAAGATGAGTGACGTGTTGTCCTGATAGAACAACAGGTTGTCGACGCCCGAATAGCCCGGTCGCATGGAGCGCTTGAGGAAGTAGACCTGGCTGGCGCGGCCCGCCTCCAGGATGGGCATGCCGTAGATGGGGCTGGAGGCGTCTTCCTTGGCGGCGGGGTTCACCACGTCGTTGGCCCCCACCACCAGCGCCACGGCGGCGCCCTGGAATTGCGGATTGATCTCGTCCATCTCGAGGACATGATCGTAGGGGATGTCCGCCTCCGCCAGCAGCACATTCATGTGGCCCGGCATGCGCCCCGCCACCGGGTGGATCGCAAACGTCACCGCCACACCCCGCGCCTCGAGCAATTCCATCAGCTCCTTCAGCGCATGCTGGGCCTGGGCCACGGCCATGCCGTAGCCGGGCACGATGATGACCTTGTTCGCATCCTCCATCCAGTAGACGGCGTCGTCGACGGAGGCGGATTTGATGCCCTTCTCAGCGGCCACGGCGCCGGCGCTGTCGCCGCCGCTGGCGTCGGTGCCAAAGCCGCCGAACACCACATTGATGATGCTGCGGTTCATGGCCCGGCACATGATGTAGCTGAGGATGGCGCCGGAGAAGCCCACCAGGGCGCCGACGATGATGAGCAGGTCATTGTGCAGCGTGAAGCCCGTGGCCGCCGCCGCCCAGCCCGAGTAGCTGTTCAGCATGGAGATGATCACCGGCATGTCGGCGCCGCCGATGGGGATGATCAGCGTGCCGCCGAGCACGAAGGCGAGCAGCGTCATCAGCAGCAGCGAGAGCACACTCCCGGTCATGGCGAAATGCACGGCCAGCAGTACCGTGACGATGGCGATGCCCGCATTCAGCAGGTGCTGCCCGGCGAATTTGATGGGCGCCCCGGACATGATGCCCTGGAGCTTGGCGAAGGCGATGACCGAGCCCGTAAAGGTGATGGCACCGATGACGATACCCGCCGAGAGCTCGCCCATCAGCACGGCGTTGAGGGTGCCCGCCTGGGCGCGATTGAGGAAGGTGCCGATGGCCACCAGCACCGCTGCCATGCCGACGAAGCTGTGCAGCGCCGCCACCAGCTGCGGCATCGCCGTCATCTGGATGCGCAGCGCCACCGCGATGCCGATGCCGGCGCCGATGACGCCGGCGATGATGATGAGCAGATAGTCCTGCACCTCGGTGCCGAGCAGGGTCGCGCCCAGCGCGATGACCATGCCGAGCATGCCAAAGAGATTGCCGCGCCGGGCCGTCGCCGGGTGTGTCAGCCCCTTCAGGGCAAAGATGAAGAGCACGGCCGAGACCAGGTAGGCCACGGCCAGTTGATTCATGCTCAGTGCCATGCGTCCGTCCTCCTATTTCTTCTTTTTGAACATGGACAGCATCCGGTGCGTCACCAGAAAGCCACCGAAGACGTTGATGCTTGCGAGCAGCACCGCGAAGAAGCCCATGCCGGAGGCGAGCCAGCCGGCCTCATCCAGTCCGGTCACCAGCAACGCTCCCACCAGCACAATGCCGGAAATGGCGTTGGTGAGTGCCACCAACGGGGTGTGCAGGGACGGTGTCACACCCCAGATCACGTAGTAGCCGATGAAGCAGGCGAGGATGAAGACGTAGAGGGCGGTGAGGGATTCGGACATGGGTGCTCCGCGGCTGAGTCAGCGGGGTTGAGTAAGCAGGGCTGGGATGTCAGCGAAAAGCGGCGATGCCGGGGGGCCAGTGACGTTCCCATGCCGCAGCATGGCGGTGCGGCACGGGCTGACCGGGTGTGCTACCGCGCGCCGCGTCGTCTCACGGCCGTCGTGCATGGGCGCTGCGTGCGCTCAGGCCGACACCAGCATGGCCTGAGTGATCTCATCTTGGCGAAGATCCTTGAGCACCGGGCCGCGATCGCTCTTCTCCACCATGATCTCCAGCAGGTTGGCGAGGTTCTTCGCATAGAAGGCGCTCGCATCCGCCGGCACCATGGCCGGATAGTTGGTGTGGCCGACGAGGATCACGCCGTGGCGCACGACGATCTGGTCGGCCTCGGTGAGCTTGCAGTTGCCGCCATTGGCCGCGGCGAGGTCGACGATCACCGAGCCCTCGCGCATGCGCCCGACGACCTCCTCGGTGATCAGCTCGGGCGCCGGGCGACAGGGAATCAACGCCGTGGTGATGATCACGTGCGCTTTCGCCAGCTCATCGGCCAGCAGCTGCTGCTGCTTCGCCTTGGCCTCCGCGGATAGCTCTTTGGCATAACCGCCCTCCCCGGCGCCGCTCTCGCCCAGGTCCAGCTCGATGGCCTTGGCGCCGAGGGATTCGATCTGCTCTTTGGTTTCGGGGCGCACATCGTAGGCATGCACATCGGCGCCGAGCCGCCGCGCCGTGGCGATGGCCTGCAGCCCTGCCACGCCGGCCCCGAGCACCACCAGCCGCGCCGGCTTCGCAGAGCCCGCGGAGGTCATCATCATCGGGAAGAAGCGCCCGTAGCGGGCGGCGGCCTCGAGCACCGCGCGATAGCCGGCGATGTTGCTCTGGGAGGACAGGGCATCCATGGACTGGGCACGGGAGATGCGCGGCATGCGCTCCATGCCCAGCACGGTGACGCCGTTCTCAACCATGCGGCCGACGGTGGGATCATCACCGCAGCTTTCCAGCAGACCGATGTAGACGGCGCCGGCGCGCACCGCCGCGGCCTCGTCGTCGCTGGGGCGGCGAACCTTCAGCACGATATCCGCCTGGAAGCAGGTCTCGCGCGCCACCAGCCGCACGCCGGCGGCTTCATAGGCGGCATCGGTGTAGTGGGCATCGGCGCCGGCGCCGGCCTCCAGCAGCACTTCAAAGCCCTGCTTGATGAGCTTTTGCGCCACCTCCGGCGTGGTGGCGACACGGGTTTCGCCGGCGAGGGACTCTTGCGGAATTCCGAGCTTCATGGGCTTGGTGTCAGGGCTGGTGGTGCGGTGATGCGTTTATTATCGGGCGGGCCGGCGCGTGGCCGGTCAGCGCTGCGGCATTATCGACGCTGCACCCGGTGATCTCAAGGAATCCGCGCCGCCGCCACCCGCCGGGCTGCGTCGGATCAACCGGCGATGAGCCGGATCACCGGGTCTGCCATCGGCGCCGGATGCCGGCGCACGCCCCGCATGGCTGCAACGCCAGGCGCCGCCGGCGGCGGCGTTTCAGTGCGTGCCGCCGTTGGGCGATTTCATGGCTCGCAGGATCTGGGCGGCGATCTCCTCGATGGATTGGTTGGACGTATTCAGCACCGAGATGTTGTGGCGTCTGAACATGGTCTGGGCTTCGCGGATGTCGCGTCGACAGCGCTCCGCAGAAGCATAGGCGCTGCCGCGGCGGCGCTCTTCGCGGATGGCCTGCAGGCGCTGGGCGTCGATGGTGAGGCCATAGACATGCGCACGGGCGTCGATCACCTCGGGGGGCAGATCGCCGCGCTCGAAGTCCTCCTCGGTGATGGGATGGTTGGCGGCGCGCAACCCGTAGTGCATGGCCAGGTACAGGCACGTGGGCGTCTTGCCACTGCGCGAGACCCCCACCAGCACCACATCGGCATGGCGGAAATTGTCCGGGCGCACGCCGTCGTCGTTGGCCATGGCGAAGTTGATGGCCTCGATACGCTTGGTGTAGCTGCTCGGCTTGGTGATGGCGTGGCTGCGCCCGGATTCGCGGCTCGGCGCCACACCCAGCTCAACGCTCAAGGGCTCCACGAAGTGCTCGAACAGCTCCAGGTAGAAACAATCGCCCTGCTTCAGGATCGCCGCGATCTCCTCGTCCAGCATGGTCGCGAAGACGATGGGCCGCACGTCGTCGCGGGCGTGGGCCTCGTTCATGCGCTGGCAGAGCGCCCGCGCCCGCGCCTCGGTGTTGATGTAGGGCATGTAGACCTGCTCGAAATCGACGGTGTCGAACTGCGACAACAGGCTGAGCCCCATGGTCTCGGCGGTGATGCCGGTGCTCTCGGATACGAAGTAGACGGTACGCTTCATGGGCTGTGATTCATATCAATGCGGCTCGGGACCTGCGGGGGGCAATATTAGTCGATGGTGAAAGAGCGCCGCCGTCATGGCGACGCAGACACCGCCACCGCGATAGAGGCCAGAGCCATGCCCACCATCAGCACCGACCAAGATCTGCGCAGTTTGCTCAATCGGTTACCCGAGGACCAGCAGCGGGTCGTCGGCGCCCGCTTCGCCGACAGCGTCAAGCGCTTGAGCCGCGACGAGCGTGTGAACCGCGCCATCGCCACGGCGCTGCGCGCGGATGCCGCCGCCGGCGAGCTGGAGGATGCCTACCGCACCACCAGGGCCTACGCCACCAAAACCTACACCGACTGCGGCAAAGACACGGACTGGCTGGCGCAGGCGGACCACTTCGTTGCGGCGGCGGCCGCCGCTGCACTGACACCGGGCAACCTGCTGCCGGAGAAAAGCAACCGTGCCTGGAAGGCCGCGATGCAGGCCCGCATGGCCAACAACTGCGAGCTGGTGGAGCGCGATGACGACGGCCACGGCGACGAGGTGCAGCGCCAGTACGCCATCGCCGGTGAGTTCCTGGGCGCCGCGGGCTGAGCCGTGTGCCACCGGCGGTCTGGCGCCCTCGCGCCAGCCCCGGGAGCGGTGCCCGACGGTGGCGATCGGCCGGGGACATCGCTCGGGGCCATCGATCGCTGCATGGACTTCCGGTCAGGCGCTCTGTCCGTCGCCTGCGGTGCGGGCATCCAAGTCCTGTGCCGCCAGCATCTCGTCGTAGAGCGCCCAGGCCTCGGCGGCGCGCGCGGCGTCGATGCGCTCGATGACATGGCCCAGATGCACCACCACGTAGTCGCCGACGGCGACAGTCTCCGGCCCCAGCAGCAAAAGCGTCGCCGCGCGCTCCACGCCCTTCGCCTCGCAGCGGGCGACGAGACCGTCGATGGCTGTGATCTGCATCGGAATACCCATGCACATGATGGCGACCCGTCCCGTTAAGCGTTGTCATCAAGCCTAAGGCGCGCCCGCTGGTGCCCGCAAGCCGTGATCACCGTCTTCCTGTGCCCGATCAATCCAAACGGGCGATGGCTGCGGCATCATCCGATGCACAAGCCCGCGCCCGGCGCCAATGCCGCCTCCCAATGCCGCCCCCCGGCGCCGCTTCCAGCACCGCCCCCAATGCGGCCCCAGTGACCACCCCGAGTGCCGCCCATCCCGGCGGCGAGCGAAGATATGCCCGTGATCGAGCAGACGCACAAGCCTTTCGAAGCCGCAGCGCCCACCCTGATTCTGGGTCTCGGCAACATACTGCTGACGGACGAGGCCGTCGGTGTCGCCGTGCTCCAGGCCCTGGAGGCCGCCACCGAAGGTAATCCCAATCTCACGCTGATGGATGGCGGCACGCTGAGCTTCACCCTCGCCGGGCCCATTGCGGAGGCGGCCTGGCTCATCGTCGTCGACGCCGCGCGCATGGGCCAGGCGCCGGGCACCGTCCGCTTGCTCGAAGGCGATGCCATGGACGCGCAGCTCGCCAAGCACGCGAACAACGTCCACGAGGTGAGTCTCTCGGATCTGTTCGACATCGCCCGGCTCACCGACAGCCTGCCTGCTCGCCGGGCGCTGGTAGGGATCGAGCCGGACACCGTGGATTGGGGTAGCACCCTGACCCCGGCGGTTGCCGCCGCCGTGCCGCAGGCGGTGACACAAATTCGCGCCCTGCTCGCGCGCTGGGGCGCGGAAGGCTGATATGGGCCCGCAGACACTGCCTTGGGTCAAAGCCCGCACAATTAGATTCAACTAAAATTATCAAATAGCGATATGGGAGCATGACATGGCATCCATCGGGGACATCCCGATCAAGGTGGAGGGCGAGCCGGCGGCCCCGGTCGCTTACGGCAATGCACTGCCGGTGCTGAGCCAGGTCCGCCACGCCTTGGCGCAGCTCATCCAAGGTGGCGAGCCGACGCAGATCGACCTCGGCGCCATGCCCTTTGGTCCGGGGGATGAGGAGCGGCTCATGACCCTGCTGGGCAGCGGCGAAGTCACCGCCAGCGTCGATGCACTCGGGCCCACCCGCATCCAAGAGACCGCCTTCAGCGGTGTCTGGGTGGTGGAGTACCTGAATACCGACGGTCAGCGGGTCGCCCTGCACCTGGAAGTGGACCATGCGCCGCGGCTGCTGCGCAGCCAGCCGGCAGATCTGAGCGACGCCCTGGCGGCCCTCGATGCCAGACTCTCGGCCCCGGACGCCAACCCTGCGCCGGGCGACTGAGCGCCCATGCGCCGGCGTGCCGGGCGCCCGATGAGGCGCGGCGGGGTGCCGATGCATCGGCGTCACGCAGAGGCGGCCCGTCCGCCAGCTTTTTTACGTCCGGCAAGGGATTGCCTGTCCCTCAAACAGCAGGAGGAATGATGGTCACAGCAAGCCCGCATCGGCCGGATGGGCGGCCCGCGCCGGCCCGGCAAGCGACACTCGGCGAGAGTCTGCGCCGCAACGGCGTCTCCCGCCGTGGTTTTCTGAAATTTTGCGCCGCCACCGCCAGCATGATGGCGCTGCCGCCGAGCATGGCGCCGGCCATCGCCGCGGCGTTGGAAAGCGCGCGGCGGCCGTCGGTGATCTGGCTCTCCTTCCAGGAGTGCACCGGCTGCACCGAGTCTCTCACCCGCAGCTTCTCGCCGACGGTGGAGAATCTGATCCTGGACACCATCAGCCTGGACTATCACCACACGCTGCAGGCCGCCGCCGGCGATGCCGCCGAGCACGCGCGCGAAGCCGCCATGCACGCCAATGCCGGCGAGTATCTGGTGGTGGTGGACGGCTCCCTGCCCGGCCCCGGGGCCAATCCCGGCTACAGCACCATCGCCGGCATCAGCAACTATGACATGCTGATGGAAACCGTCGCCGACGCCGCCGCCGTCATCGCCGTTGGCAGCTGCGCCGCCTTCGGCGGCTTGCCCAAGGCGAGCCCGAACCCCTCCGGGGCCGTGGCGGTGCAGGACCTGGTGAAGGACAAGCCCGTCATCAATGTCTCCGGCTGCCCGCCGCTGCCCATGGTCATCACCGGCGTGCTGGCGCAGTACCTCACCTTCGGCAAGCTGCCGGAGCTGGATCAATACAACCGCCCGCTGGCCTTCTTCGGTCAGTCCATCCACGACCGCTGCTACCGGCGGCCGTTCTATGACAAGGGCCTGTTTGCGGAAACCTTCGACGACGAGGGCGCCAAGAAGGGCTGGTGCCTGTATCGCCTCGGCTGCAAGGGCCCCATGACCTACAACGCCTGTGCCACCATGAAGTGGAACGGCGGCACGAGCTGGCCGGTGGAGGCCGGGGCGCCCTGCCTGGGCTGCTCGGAGCCCGATTTCTGGGACGCCGGGGGCTTCTACGACGCCCTGTCGGTGCCACCGGGCAATTCCGGCGACATGCTGCTCGCCGCCGGTGCGGCCGGTGTCGCCGTCGGTGCCGGCGTCGGTCTGCTGGCCCGCAGCCAGGCGAAGGGTGCCGCCAAGCAACACCAGACCGTCACCGCTGAAGAGCTGGAGCAGAAGCTATGACCGCTGTGGAGTTCCTGATGCTCACCAAGGGTCCGCTGTTCCAGGCGGCCCTGGCCGTGTTCGCACTCGGTGTGCTGGTGCGGCTGGTGGAGATTCTGGCCCTGGGGCGCGCGCACAACTACGCCGCCCCCCGCGGCAGCGCCGCGCTGGGTGGCCTGCGCACCATGTACAAGCGCTTCGAGCCCGACCCCGGCACCTTCAAGGCCGCGCCCTTCGATGTGGTGGTGGGCATGGTGTGGCACATCGGCTTCATCGTCGCGCTGCTCCTGTTCATCCCGCACGTGGAGCTGATCAAGTCCACCTTCGGCATCGCCTGGCCGGCCCTGCCGAATCCGGTGGTCGATGCGATCACGGCGATTACCATCCTGGGTCTGCTGGCGGCCCTGGTGCACCGCCTGGCGCATCCGGTCAAGCGCTTTCTGTCCACGCCGGAGGACTACCTGATCTGGGGTGTGACCTTCCTGGTGATGATCACGGGCTATCTCGCCTATCACCGCCTCATCAACCCCTATCCGCTGGCGCTCGGCATCCACATCCTGGCGGCCGAGATCTTCCTGGTGGTGCTGCCGTTCACCAAGCTCACGCACATGTTCACGGCCTTCGTCGCACGCTACTACAACGGCGCCACGTTCGGCCGTAAGGGGGTCCAGTCATGACCGAAGCCGTGCTCACACCCGGGGCCGACCTGCCTGAGAGCAGCGGCACCACGCAAGCCGCCGGTGGCTTCTCCTTGGCGCGCGGGCTGAATGCGCTGCGCGAAGAGATGGACGCCCCCGTCGCGTCCTTCTTCTCCAGCTGCGTGCACTGCGGGCTCTGCGCCACCGCCTGCCCGTTCTTCGTCGAGACCGGGGACCCGAAGTACACCCCCATCCACAAGCTGGAGCCCATGCGCATCCTGTGGGAGCAGGAGTTCACCTTCTGGGGCAAGCTCAAGGGGGTGCTTCGAGAAAAGCTGCCGCTGGACAAGCTCGGTCTGGACAAGCACTTTGCGGGCAAGCAGGTCACCGACGAGATGCTCGCCGAATGGGAGCCCCTGCTGTACGACTCCTGCACCATGTGCGGGCGCTGCTCCATGGTGTGCCCCGTCGGCAATGACATCCAGTACATGATCCGCAAGGCCCGCGAAGGCCAGGTGGCCTCCGGCCACTCGCCGGAGGGGCTCGTCGCCGCCTCGGTGCGCGCCGTCAATACCGGCAGCCCCATGGGGCTCAAGTGGAAGACGCTGGATGTGCAAATCAGGCATGTGGAGCAATCCACCGGCCTGGAGGTGCCCATCGACAAACAGGGCGCCGACTATCTGGTGTTGCTGTCCTCCATGGAGATCATCAACTTCCCGGAATATCTGGAAGCGCTGACCAAGATCTTCGCCCATGCCGGTGTCAGCTGGACCCTGAGCCAGCAGTGCTTCGAGGCCACCAACGCGGGCATTCAGATCGGCTCCAAGGACATCGCTGCGGTGCTGGTGCAGCGGGTGGTGGACGCCGCCGAAGCCCTGGACGTGAAGAACGTCATCAGCCCCGAGTGCGGTCACGCCTATACCGCCATCCGCTGGGAAGGCCCCAACGCCATCAAGCGCGCCTATCCGTTCAAGGTGTTCCACATCATTGAGGTGCTGGACCAACTGCGCGCCGACGGGCGCATCAAGACCGAGGGCAGGGAGGACGACAGGCTGTCGCTGCACGACCCCTGCAACCTGGCGCGCAAGAGCGGTGTGATCCAGCAGCAGCGCAACCTGATGGATCTGGTGGCGGAGAACTTCGTCGACCTGAAGGAGCACGGCAAGATGCAGTGGTGCTGCGGGGCCGGCGGCGGCGTCTCGTCCAACGAGCGCGCCGAGGCGCTGAAGCTTGCCGCCTTCAAGAAGAAGAAGGCACAGATCGAAGAGGTGGAGCCGGACCGCATGGTGACCATGTGCGCCACCTGCCGCACCCAGCTCGAGGAAGGGCTGGAAGAGTTCACCATGGACATCCCCGTGATCGGCCTGACAGAGCTCATCGCCGACCACCTTGTGGAGAGTGACGAGGGTACTCACGCATGAACCAACGCGTCGTCGTCGACCCCATCACCCGCATCGAGGGCCATCTGCGCATCGAGGCGGAAATGGATGGACAGAATATCGCCCAAGCCTACTCCTCCGGCACCATGGTGCGCGGCATCGAGACCATCCTGAAGGGACGGGACCCGCGCGACGCCTGGGCCTATGCCCAGCGCATCTGCGGCGTCTGCACCCTGGTGCACGGCGTAGCGTCGGTGCGCTCGGTGGAGGACGCCCTCGGCGTGGACGTACCGCCGAATGCGCAGCTGATTCGCAACATGATGATCGGCGCCCAGTACATCCACGATCATGTGATGCACTTCTATCACCTGCACGCGCTGGACTGGGTGGATGTGGTCTCGAGCTTGCGCGCCGACCCCAAGGCGACTTCAGAGCTGGCGCAGAGCATCAGCCGCTGGCCCAAGTCTTCACCGGGTTATTTCGCCGATGTGCAACAGCGCATCAAGGGCTTCGTGGAGTCCGGCCAGCTCGGCATCTTCGCCAACGGCTATTGGGGCCACCCCGCCTACAAGCTGCCGCCGGAGGCCAACCTGATGGCGGTGGCGCATTACCTGGAAGCGCTCGGCTGGCAGCGGGAGGCGGCCAAGCTGCACGCCATCTTCGGCGGCAAGAATCCGCACCCGAACTTCGTCGTCGGCGGGCTCACCTCCCCCATCGATCTGAACTCGGACTCGGCCATCAACGCCAAGAAGCTGGCCCAGGTGCAGGATCTGATCAAGCTGATGCAGCAATTCGTGGCCCAGGTGTATGTGCCGGACACCATTGCCATCGCAAGCTTCTACAAGGACTGGGCCGAGCGCGGCGAAGGGCTCGGCAACTTCCTCTGCTACGGCGACCTGCCCATGTCCGGCGGCAGCCTGCGCAATACGGCCGACTTCCTGTTCCCGCGCGGGGCCATTCTCAACCGGGACCTCGGCAACATCCAGCCGGTGGACCTCCATGCCGACGGCGAGATCCAGGAGTTCATCGCCCACTCCTGGTACGAATACGACGCGGGCAACGAGGCCGGCCTGCACCCCTACGCCGGCGAGACCAATCTGGAATACGACAGGCGCGGCGGCGTGAAACCGCCCTACAAGCAGCTCGACGTGCAGGACGGCTACTCCTGGCTCAAGTCCCCGCGCTGGAACAACGCATCCGTGGAGGTCGGCCCGCTGGCGCGCATGCTGCTGCTCTACGCCGACACCAGCGCCCAAGCCCATCCACAAGCCAAGGAGCTGGTGGACTCGACCATGGCGCAGCTCGGGCTGCCGGTGGACGCGCTCTTCTCCACCCTCGGGCGCACCGCCGCGCGGACGCTGGAGTCTCAGATCGTCGCCGACGCCATGCAGGGCTGGTACGACCAGCTCATCGCCAACGTCAAAGGCGGCGACAGCAAGACCTTCGCCGAGGCCCTGTGGCAGCCGTCCAGCTGGCCCAAGCGGGCCCAGGGTGCCGGTTTCATGGAGGCCCCGCGCGGCGCGCTCGGGCATTGGATCGTCATCGAGGACGAGAAGATCGCCAACTACCAGGCGGTGGTCCCCTCCACCTGGAACGCCGGCCCCCGCGATCCCGAGGGCGTCCCCGGCGCCTACGAGGCCGCCCTGCAGCACAACACCCAGCTGCATGATCCCAAGCAGCCCATCGAGATCCTGCGCACCATCCACTCCTTCGACCCCTGCATCGCTTGCGCCGTGCACCTGGCCGACCCCGAGACCGGCGAGTCCATCGAGATCAAGGTGAGCTGAGACCCACGCCCCGGCCGGCGGCGCAACGCCGCCGGCCCACGCCCTGCATGTCGCTGGTCCTCCAACACTATTTCATGTAGGTGCTCAACGAGCGTAAGCTGGCGCCGGTGAGCGTGCGCCTGCCGACCTTCGAGGAGCAACCCCCTGATCTCCAGCCCCCGCGTCATCGTCGGCCTCTCCGGCGGCGTCGACTCCGCCGTCGCGGCGCACCTGCTGCGGCGTCAGGGCTACGCGGTGGAAGGCCTGTTCATGAAGAACTGGGAGGAGGACGACGCGCCCGGCTATTGCTCGGCCGCCGAGGATCTGGCCGACGCGCAGGCCGCGGCCGATCAGCTCGGCATCCCGCTCAGAACCGTCAACTTCGCCGCCGAATACTGGGACCGCGTGTTCGCCGCCTTCCTCGCCGAATACCGCGCGCTGCGCACCCCGAACCCGGACGTGCTCTGCAACAGCGAGATCAAGTTCCGCGCCTTCCTGGACCACGCGCTGGACCTGGGGGCCGAGTGGATCGGCACCGGCCACTATGCCCGGGTCACCCACGGCGCAGCGGGCAGCCGCCTCGGGCGCGCCCGGGATGCGGCCAAGGACCAGACCTACTTCCTGCATCGGCTCACACAGCACCAGCTCCAGCACGCACTGTTCCCGCTGGCGGACCTCACCAAGGCGGATGTCCGCGGCATCGCCCGCGGGCTGGGGCTTGCGAATGCGGGCAAGAAGGACAGCACCGGCATCTGCTTCATCGGCGAGCGCCGCTTTGCGGACTTCCTGGCGCGCTGGCTTGCGGATGACCCAGGCCCCATCGAGACACCCGCAGGCCGGGTCCTGGGCGAGCACCGTGGGCTCGCCTGGTACACCATCGGCCAGCGCTCGGGGCTCGGCATCGGCGGCGTGCGCGAGGCCGGCGAGGCGCCCTGGTTCGTCGCCGCCAAGGACGCCGCGCGCAACGCGCTGATTGTCGTCCAGGGGGCTCGACATCCCCTGCTCTACGCCCAGGGCCTGTGCGGTGAGCAGCTGCACTGGATCGCGGGGGCACCGCCGGTAGCCGCAGACCGGCTGCCGTTCACCTGCCTGTGTCGGCTGCGCCACCGCCAGCCGCTGCAGCGCTGCACCCTGGTCGAGTACGATACGGCCCTGTGCAGGGTTCGCTTCGCCGAGCCGCAGCGCGCCGTCACGCCCGGGCAGTCCGTGGTGTTCTATCTTGGGGATGAATGCCTCGGCGGTGCCGTGATCACCGCGGCGGCTTAGGCCCCGCCGACGTCGCCGGCCCAGGCGGCCTGGACGCTTGACGCTTGCCCTTGCGGATTGCCCCGGCCCTGCCCCCATATCCGTCAGACCGGCGGATGCGCCAGACACCCGCAACGCCCTCCACACTCGCCCTCGCAACTCGCCACGCACCATGGAACACTCCGACCAAGACCGCCTCATCGCACTCGCCGGCCTGCATCAGGCCGCCTACTGCGTGCAGCGCATTGCCAACCGCGGCACCGTGGACTCGGCGCAGATGGAGCCCTGCATCTACAGCCTGTTCCAGATCGACGCCGCTGATGTGGCATCGGTCTATGGCGAGCCCGGCGCCGTCGCCACCGGCGCGCGCCAGGTGGTCGCGCAGCTCACCGGTGAGCCGCAGCGCGAGATGGAGCTCACCCGCTATGTCATCGCCCTGATGCGCCACGAGCGCAATCTCGGCGGGCGGCGCAAGATGCAGCAGGAAATCGCCCGGCGCGTGCAGGGCGCCGCCGCCGCCCGCGGCGACCTGCCGCTGTTGGACCGGGAAGTGCTGGCGGGCCTCGCCGGCATCTATCAAGACACCATCAGCAAGCTCACGCCGCGCATCATCGTGCGTGGCAACCCCCTCTATCTGCAAAACCCGGACAACCAGGACCGCATCCGCGCCCTGCTCCTCGCCGGCATCCGCGCCGCCCTGCTCTGGCGCCAGTGCGGCGGCAGCCGCTGGCAGGTGCTGCTGGGCCGACGCAGGATGCTGGACGCCGCCCGCGCCTATCTGCGGGATACCGAGCGCGTCTGAGCAGGGGTCAATGACCCCGCCAGAGCGTTGAAAAGCTCAGTCGCTCCGGGACGCCAGGACGAAGTCCCCGAGGAATGCGAGCCGCCCCCGGGGGCTGGCCTTGCGTGCATAACGTTCGTCAGCGGTAATGAGCGTGGCCTCACGTTCCAGTGCAACGGCATGATAGAGGGTGTCGAAGAGGTGATGGTTCAGGTCCGTGGCAAGCCGCGCCGCGCGCAGCAGCACCGAATGCTCATCGCAGACCTGAAGCTCCAGCGCATCGAGCAAGCCGGACGCGCGCTGCAGGATATCCGGGTTCAGGCGCACCACGACGGCCGTGGTCTCTAACAGCCAATGCACTGGCTGGATCACGTCGATGCGGCCCTGGCGGACCGCATCCAGGATGTCGAGCGCCCGGTCAGTGTGCGGCTCGGTCAGCGGGTCAGGAAAGACCCACTTGACTGCCACACTGGCATCGATCACCGCCCTCACGGGCGCCCATCCTCCCGGGCGCTGCGGATCTCCTGATCCGACCTCGGATGCTGCTCCGCGCGCAGCGCCAGCAAGGCATCGATCGCGGCTGCACGCCGCTGCTGGCGCCGTCTATCCTCAATCGCCTGCCGCATCAGAGCGGTCAGCACGGCGCTCTTGTTCTCACCTGCAAACAGGGCGTTGAATTCCGCTTTGACCTCGTCGGGCACGCTGAAATTGACTGTGGCCATCGGTCTGCGCTGTTGCGTTGTTGATGATTTCAACACACACTAGCCGGACCAACCGGAGACTGCAAGTGCCATAACATCCGGTTTGGCGGCGACACGCATCGCCAGATGTCTCGCCGCGGGCGCTTTGTCCCATGACAGGCAGTCTGGCAAAGGGGGAAGGCAGCGCCCGGCATTCGCTGCATTGATCAGGCGTCGGCCGCCGGCTAATCTGGAGGGACATTCCAGATCAGCCGAGCAACCCGTGCTCCAATATCACCCGCGCACCCTCGCCGCCACCATCCACAGCGTCTCGGCCCACTTTCCGGTGCTGTTGCTGACCGGGCCGCGTCAGGTCGGCAAGACTACCCTGCTGGAGCATTGCTCCGGGCCGGCGCGCCGGCGCGTGACGCTGGACGATCTGGATCAGCGGGATCTGGCCCGGCGCGACCCGAAACTCTTTCTGCAACGGCATCCGCCACCCGTGCTGATCGACGAGGTGCAGTACGCCCCGGAGCTGCTGTCTGTCATCAAGATGACCGTGGACAGTACGCAGCAGCCCGGGCAGTTCTGGCTCACGGGGTCGCAGAAGTTCCGGCTTATGCAGGGGATCTCGGAGAGCCTGGCGGGCCGCGCCGCCGTACTCGATCTGCTCGGACTGTCGCGGGCGGAGATCGCCGGTCACGCCGAGGATGCCCGGCCATTTCTGCCAACCGCGACCTGGCTATCGTCGGCCAGAGCCGGCGCAGAGCCCCTGGCGCTCCCGGATGTCTATCGCGCGATCTGGCGCGGCTCCCTGCCCCGGGCGGCGCTGGATCCCAGCATGCCGCTGGAGGTGTTCTTCAGCTCCTATCTGCAATCCTACGTTCAGCGCGACGTCCGAGCCCTGGCACGGGTGGGGGATGAGCTGGTGTTCCAGCGCTTCGTGCGTGCCGCCGCTGCCCGGACAGGCCAGCTGCTGAACTACGCGGATCTCGCCCGTGACGTGGATGTCGACCAGAAAACTGCCAAGCATTGGCTGGCGATCCTGGAGGCATCCGGACTGGTGTTTTTGTTGCCCCCCTGGCACAGCAACCTGACCAAGCGGCTGGTGAAGACGCCGAAGCTGTATTTTCTGGATACCGGCCTCTGCGCCTACCTGACGCAGTGGACATCACCCGAGTCCCTGGAGGCGGGCGCGATGTCCGGGCACATCCTCGAGACCTATGTCGTCGGCGAGATCCTGAAGAGCTGGTGGCACAACGGGCGGCGTGCCCCGTTGCACTTCTACCGGGACCGCGATGGCCGCGAGATCGATCTGATCATCGAGCAGGACGACCACCTTTACCCCGTCGAGATCAAACGGACCGCGACACCGCGACGCAACGTGACCACCGCCTTCGACAGGCTCGACGGCCTCGGTCCGGAGCGCGGGGCAGGCGCGGTGATCTGCCTGTGCGAGTCCGATGTGCCGTTATCCGATGATGCGACCGCGATCCCCGTGGGCTACCTGTGAGCCAGCGTCGTCAACATCGAGCCGTCCGCTGGTCAGCCGCAGAGTATCCCAGCCTGGGCTTGACGGGAGGGCCTTGCCGCCACAGCCTGGATCAGCGCCCTCGCCGCCGGTCATGCAATGGCAACAATTGCGGGGGGGCTGGTGCATCGGGGGCCATGCATCGCTAGAATCGGTAGGATTCCGCACCGCAACAAACCCCTCCGGAGTCCCAGATGCACGACAGCTTCAAGGCCAAGGCCCTCCTCGACGTGGCCGGTAAGCGCTACGAGATCTTCCGCGTGGACGCCGTGGCGAACAGCGCCCGGCTGCCCTTCTCCATGAAGATCTTGCTGGAGAACCTGCTGCGCCACGAGGACGGCGTGACGGTGAAGCGCGCCGACATCGAAGCCGTCGCCAACTGGAACCCCAAAGCCGAGCCCGACACCGAAATCCAGTACCGCCCCGCCCGCGTGCTGATGCAGGACTTCACCGGCGTGCCGGCGGTGGTGGACCTGGCGGCCATGCGTGACGCCATGGGCGCGCTCGGCGGCGACCCGGACAAGATCAACCCGCTGCAGCCGGCGGAGTTGGTCATCGACCATTCGGTGCAGGTGGACAAATACGGCTCCGACGCGGCGCTGGGGCTGAACGCGGAGCTGGAGTTCTCGCGCAACAAGGAGCGCTACCAGTTCCTCAAGTGGGGCCAGCAGGCCTTCGACAATTTCAAAGTGGTGCCGCCGGACACGGGCATCGTGCACCAGGTGAACGTGGAATACCTGGCCCGCGTCGTCTTCGGCCGCGAGCGTGACGGCGTGCTCCAGGCCTACCCGGACACGTTGGTGGGCACCGACAGCCACACCACCATGATCAACGGCGTCGGCGTGCTCGGCTGGGGCGTGGGCGGCATCGAGGCCGAGGCCTCCATGCTGGGCCAGCCGGTGTCCATGCTGATCCCGAAGGTGGTGGGCGTGAAGCTCACCGGTAAGCTGCCCGAGGGCGCCACGGCGACGGACCTGGTGCTGACCATCGTGGAGATGCTGCGCAAGCACGGCGTGGTGGGTAAGTTCGTGGAGTTCTACGGACCGGCGGTGAAGACCCTGCCCATGGGCGATCGCACCACCATCGCCAACATGGGCCCGGAATACGGCGCCACCTGCGGCCTCTTCCCCATCGACGACGAGACGCTCGACTTTCTGCGCCTGACGGGCCGCAGCGACGAGCAGGTCGCACTGGTGGAGGCCTACGCCAAGGCCCAGGGCATGTTCGACGCCGACGGCAGCCTGGAGGCGGACTACAGCGAGACCCTGGCGCTGGACATCGGCACCGTCGTGCCGAGCCTCGCCGGGCCCAAGCGCCCGCAGGACCGCGTGGCGCTCACCGATGTGAAGGCGGGCTTCGAGGCGGCGCTGAAGCAGGTCAACGCCGAGCGCGGCGTGGAGCGCAACCCGGGCGTGCAGACCACCATGGACGGCCAGGACGTGGCGCTCGGCGACGGCGCCGTGGTCATCGCCGCCATCACCTCCTGCACCAACACCTCCAACCCCAGTGTCATGCTCGGCGCCGGGCTGGTGGCGAAGAAGGCCGTCGAGCGTGGCCTGACGGTGCCGCCCTGGGTCAAGACCTCGCTGGGTCCGGGCTCCATGGTGGTGACCAGGTATCTGGAGGACGCCGGGCTCATGGCGCCACTCAAGACGCTGGGCTTCCACGTGGTGGGCTACGGCTGCACCACCTGCATCGGCAACTCCGGGCCGCTGCGACCGGAGGTCTCCAAGGCCATCGCCGACGGCGACCTGACGGTGGCGTCCGTGCTCTCCGGCAACCGCAACTTCGAGGGCCGGGTGCACGCCGAGGTGCGCATGAACTACCTGGCCTCGCCGCCGCTGGTGGTGGCCTACGCCATCGCCGGGCGCATGGACTTCGACCCCTACAACGATCCGCTGGCCACGGACCAGGACGGCAAGCCGGTGTATCTGCGCGACATCTGGCCCACCCAGGGCGAGGTGGCGGACACGGTGGCGAGCTTCCTGGGCCGTGACGACTACGTCCAGACCTATGCCGACGTGTTCAAGGGCGACGCCCGCTGGCAGGGGCTATCGGCGCCCGCCGGCAAGACCTTCGCCTGGGATGCGAGCAGCACCTACGTGCAAGAGCCGCCCTATTTCCAGGGCATCACCATGGCGCCCGAGCCGGTGGCCGCCATCACCGGCGCCCGCTGCCTGGCGCTGCTCGGCGATTCGGTCACCACCGACCACATTTCCCCCGCCGGCAACATCAAGGCGGACAGCCCCGCCGGGCGCTACCTGATGGAGCATGGCGTGCAGCCCGCGGACTTCAACTCCTACGGCTCGCGCCGCGGCAATCATCAGGTGATGATGCGCGGCACCTTCGCCAATATTCGCCTGCGCAACAAGATGGCGCCGGGCACCGAGGGCGGCGTGACCCTGCATCAGCCTTCGGGCGAGCCGATGTCCATCTATGACGCCGCCATGCGCTATCAGGCCGACGGCGTGCCGGCCATCGTCATCGCCGGCAAGGAATATGGCTCCGGCTCCTCACGGGACTGGGCCGCCAAGGGGCCGCGGCTGCTGGGTGTGCGCGCCGTCATCGCCGAGAGCTACGAGCGCATCCACCGCACCAACCTGGTGTGCATGGGCGTGCTGCCGCTGCAGTTCCAGCCGGGCGAGAGCGCCGAGTCCCTGGGGCTCACCGGCCATGAGTCCTTCAGCATCGAAGGCCTGGACGACGGCCGCGCCAAAGCCGTCACCATCACCGCCACCGGCGCCGATGGCGGCGGCAAGCAGTTCCAGGCCCGGGTGCGCATCGACACCCCCAACGAGGTGGAGTACTACCAGCACGGCGGCATCCTGCATTACGTGCTGCGTAAGCTCGCCGCCTAGGCCGCTGCCATGGACCTCTCCACCCTCACCGCCATCTCCCCCATCGACGGGCGCTACGGCAACAAGACCGAAGCCCTGCGGCCGCTGGCGAGCGAATACGGCCTGATCCGCCATCGGGTGCTGGTGGAGGTGCGCTGGCTGCAGGCGCTGGCGGCGCATCCGGGCATCGCCGAGGTGCCCGCGCTCTCGCCCGCCGCGCGGGAGCGCCTCGATGCCATCGTCGAGGCGTTCTCCGTGGACGACGCCGGCCGGGTAAAGGCCATCGAGCGCACCACCAACCACGACGTCAAGGCAGTTGAATACTTCCTGAAGGCGCAGGTGGCGGACGACGCCGAGCTGGCCGCTCTGACGGAGTTCATCCACTTCGCCTGCACCAGCGAGGACATCAACAACCTCGCCCATGCGCTGATGCTGCGCGCGGCCCGGGAGGCTGTCCTGCTGCCGGCCATGGATGCGGTGATCGGCGCCGTGCGCGATCTGGCCCATCGCTACGCCGAGCAGCCCATGCTCTCGCGCACCCACGGTCAGCCGGCGTCGCCGACGACTCTTGGCAAGGAGATGGCCAACGTCGTCCATCGCCTGCGCCTGCAGCGCAATGCCGTTGCCGGCGTCCACCTGCTCGGCAAGATCAACGGCGCCGTTGGCAACTACAACGCCCACCGTGTCGCCTATCCCGGGGTCGACTGGCCGGCACTGGCCCGGGACTTCGTGGAATCCCTGGGCCTCACCTGGAACCCCTACACCACCCAGATCGAGCCGCATGACTACCTCGCCGAGCTGTTCGACGCCCAGGCCCGCTTCAACACCGTGCTGCTGGACTTCTGCCGCGACGTCTGGGGTTACATCGCCCTTGGCTATTTCAAGCAAAAGACGGTGGCCGGCGAGGTCGGCTCATCCACCATGCCGCATAAGGTCAATCCCATCGATTTCGAGAACGCCGAGGGCAACCTGGGCATCGCCAATGCCCTCCTCGGCCACCTGGGCGCCAAGCTGCCCGTGTCACGCTGGCAGCGGGACCTCACGGACTCCACGGTGCTGCGCAACCTCGGCGTCGGCCTGGCCCACACGCTGATCGCCCTGCAGTCCGCGCAGAAGGGCATCGGCAAGCTGGAGGCAGACCCCGCACGCCTGGCCGCGGACCTGGATGCCAACTGGGAGGTGCTCGCCGAGCCCATCCAGACGGTCATGCGCCGCTACGGCGTGGAGCAGCCCTATGAGAAGCTGAAGACCCTCACCCGTGGGCGCCGCATTGGTCCAGACGCCCTCGCCGCCTTCATCGAGCAGCTCGCCATTCCTGAGCACGCCAAGACCGAGCTCAAGGCCCTCACGCCAGCCCGCTACCTCGGCAATGCCGCGGAGCAGGCGCGGGCCGTCTGACGCGCGCCGACGCGCCGGGTGCGCACGCCTGATGCCACGGCCTTCAGCACAGTAGCAGACACAAAAAAGCCCGCCGCAGGGCCTGCGGCGGGCTTCTGGGGCATGGCCGCCGGCCTGCGCCGCCGGCCGCCGGCCCGCTACATCGCCTCGGGTACCTCGAGCACCACCACACGGCGGCGCAGCGGGTTGTTCTCGAGCGGGCCCAGATCACCGACCTGGAACTCGGGTGGCACATCCCAGGAGTAGCCGGTGACGCTGGCGATGTCACCCCGGGGGATGCCCTGATCGATCATGTATTCGCGGATGGTGTTGGCGCGGTTCTCGCTGAGCACCAGGTTGTAGTCGAAGGTGCCGAGCTTGTCGGTGAAGCCACCGATGACCAGACGCTCCTGACGCGGCGAGGCCTTGACGTCCTGGATATAGTCGTCCAGAGCCGTCAGGACCGAGGGGTTCAGGATATCGTTCAGGCCGTAGCGGTCCAGCGCAAACTGGATGCGCAGCACCAGCGGGTCACGGACCTCGATCACCTGGCAGGGCGGCAGGTTGGTGGGGCCGTCGGGCGGCGTCGACTGCCAGCACTCGCCGTAGCTGGTGGCCCACAGCTGGCCCTCCGGTGCGGCCGGGTCGCCGGCGGCGTACCAGTAGGTCTCCTCGGGCTCCTGGGCGACGGCGCCGAAGCTGAGGGCGGCGGTCGCCGGCAATGCCAGCGCCAGGGTTCGCAGGGTGGTGAGATATCGCATCTTAGACTCCCAAAATGTTGCGTGATGTCAAAATAGGCAGTGGCGAGCGCTGCTGCAAGTGCCCTGTTGCAGTGTGGCGTTCGCCGGCGGGCAGGAACGCAGCGGCGCGCATACTGGGCGGGATACAGGCATCGGCCCCGATAGTTTAGCCAAAGTTCGCGGCATTCGCGCAACTTTTTCGATCTTTTCGGTTTTCTTGCATCACGGCATTCGGGTCTTTCCTGTAAGCCATTTACCTAAAAAGGCTTTCTATCGTGCTCATGGCACTTGCGTACCTTACAACTGTTGCTCTTGAACAACATGATCGCAACCGCCGTGCCCGCCATGCCTGATGGTTCCCAGTTACTGGTCCGCGGTGCGGTCTTCATCGTGCTCGGCGAGCTGTGCTTTGCGAGCATGGGCGTTGGCATCCGACTGGTCTCCACGGAGCTGGATAACACCATGATCGTCTTTGCCCGCAACCTCCTGGGGCTGTTGTTGCTGCTGCCATGGCTCGCGCATCGCGGCGTGGGCACGCTGGCAACCGCGGTGCCGGGCTTGCATCTGCTGCGTGCGGGGGCCGGCGTCGCCGCCATGTATTGCTTTTTCTACGCCATCGCCGCCATGCCGCTGGCTGAGGCCATGTTGCTGAAGCTCACCGCGCCGATTTTCATGCCTCTGATCGCCGTGCTTTGGCTGCACGAACGGGTGACGCCGACGCTGGCGTTGGCGCTCGGCATCGGTTTCGCGGGCGTCGCCGTGATCCTCGACCCGGGGGTGACGGGCAGTGGCATCAGTGTCTCGCCGGTGGCGCTGATCGGGCTCATGGGCGGCGTCCTCGCGGCCCTGGCCAAGGTGACGGTGCGGCGACTCTCGCGCACCGAGCCGCCGACACGCATCGTTTTTTATTTCGCCCTCATCGCCGCCGCCATTTCGGCGGTACCGCTGACCTGGAGCTGGCAGACGCCGTCCTGGCCGGCGGCGGCAGGCCTCGTCGCCATCGCCGTCGCCGCCACCCTGGGCCAGCTGGCGCTGACCCGGGGCCTGTCGTTGGCGCCGGCGTCGCGCATGGGCGTGTTCGGCTACTCCGCCGTCGTCTTCGGGGCCGCCTACGGCTGGCTGCTCTGGGACGAGCCGCTGACGCTGACCACCATCACGGGCACCCTGCTCATCGCCGCCGCCGGCCTGCTCGCCACCCGTGCCCGCACCCGCTCGCGGCGACGACCGCTGCCGACGCCGACCAGGGCCGTGCCTCCCGGGCAGCGCTGATCACGCGCGCGCATCGCCTGTACCGCATCACCGGTATTGGCCCGCTGGCCTCGCGCCCGTCGCAGGCGCGCCCTTCAGAATGTATCCACCAGCTTGGTGGCGAGCCGCGTCTCCAGGGCCTCGGCGACGGAAATCCAGTACATGCGATCGTTGGGAACGGAGGCCGCCGCCAGCGCGACGGTGTCGTCGATGCCCATTTCGCGCAGGTAGAGTGCCGCCGCCACCACCGACAGCTGCCCACCCTCGTGGCTGCTCAGATGCTTGGGCACCTTGCTCTGATGAATGCCGAGCTTGGCGCTGCGGGTCACGTAGCGCTCGATGCCGCCGGCGAGCACGTCGACACAGGCCGATGTGCACACATCCTGCACGCCGACCCTGAGACCGTTCTGGCGCAGGTAGCGCCCCAGCCGCCGGGCCTCGAAGAGCGAGCCGCCGGGGCTCGAGATGAGCAGACCAACCGCCTTCTCGCTGCGCAGCTTGTCGATGACCTCATCGGCGAAGCCTTCCTGAATCTCGCCATTGACCACGACCCAGGTGTTTCCAATGTTACCGGCGGCATCGAACCGGACCAGTCCGGAAGCGGCGTCGGTGAGCGCGGCGAGCTGCTCGCAGGCGTTGCGCGCCAAGCGCCGCAAGGCATCCCGTGCCCCCGCATCGCCGACGGCGGCGACGGTCAGGGCGTTGGCGCGCTGCACCATCTCTTCCACCGTAAAGTCGTAGCGCTCCACGGCGGCGATGACCGCGGCGTCGGTGGCGCCGCGGTCATCGTTCTGCACGACACGGCGCAGGTGACAGGTGGCGATGGTGGTCAGCAGCTCGTCGCGATCCATGCCGGCGGGTCGTGTCGCCGCCGGCTGCTCGGGCTCGAGGCCGAGGCCGGCGCAGCCCGCCAATAGCAGGGCGGCGCAGAGCGCCAGGGCCACCGCCGGCGCATGCCGGCGCCTGCGCGCGGATGCCGGGCACCGACGGGACCCCGCATCCATCAGATGATTCGCACCGGGATGTCGGCCTCGGCGAGCGCCGTCTTCACGTCCGCAATGGGCACCTCCCGGCGATGGAAGATCCCCGCCGCCAGGGCGGCATCGGCACCGGTGGCGGTGAAGACCTCGACGAAGTGGGCCGGCGTCCCGGCGCCGCTCGAGGCGATGACCGGGATGCGCACGGCGGCGCGCACGGCGGCCACCAGCTCCAGATCGAAGCCCAAGCCGGAGCCGTCGCGGTCGATGCTGTTCAGCAGGATCTCGCCGGCGCCGAGGGCCTCGCAGGTCCGGGCCAGCTCCACCGCATCCACATCGCGGCCCTCGCGGCCACCGCTGACGGTGCATTGGAACCAGCAGAAACGCTCGCCGTTCGGGCCCGGGTGGGCGGTTTCGATGACGGGGCGCTCGGTGGCCTCGGGGCCGCTCACATACACCCGCCTCGGGTCCACGGAGATCACCACCGCCTGATTGCCGTAGCGCGCGGCGATCTGCTCGATGGCGCTGCCGCCGTCGGCGCCCCGTTCGCGCACCTGCTCCACGGTATAGACGGCATCCGAGCCGATGGAGATCTTGTCGGCGCCGGAGCGGAAGTACTCGTCGGCGACGTCCAAGGCGCTGTAGCTGTTGCCGTCGGCATCGGTGAAGGCGCGGATGCCGCCGCCGATGGTCAGTGGCACGAACACCTGCTCGGAGGTGCGCCGCAGAACCTCGAGCATGGGCTGATCGCGCAGCGGAAAGTCGCGGAAGGCGGTGATGTTGAGGAAGGTGATCTCATCGGCGCCCTCTGCGTAGTAGCGCGCCGCCAGCTCCACCGGCTTGCCCAGGTTGCGTACTTCCCCATCCTCGCGCACGTCGTACTGGTCGCCCTTGGTGACCACCAGATCGCCGGCGTCGTTACTGCGCACATCCAGGCACGCGATCACACGCCTGGCGAGCCGGGTTGGCGGCGCCGGCGGATGCGGTGTCTTGGCGGCTTCCGGTGCCGAGAGGATGCGCGGCGCAAACGCCGGTGCCACGGCGACGGTGCCCGTGAGAAAGCGTTGCAGGAAGGCGAGCCCGGCGGGCCCGCTCTTTTCGGGGTGGAACTGCACCGCGATCACCTGCCCGTGCTGGACGGCGGACACGAATGCATCGCCATAGTCGGTCTCCGCCAGGAGCCAGTCCGCATTGGCGGCCTCCGGCCGGGCACAATAGGAGTGCACGAAGTAGAAGCGATCCGCCGTCAGCCCCGCGAAGAGCTCAGCATCACGGCACACCCGAACGCCGTTCCAGCCCATGTGCGGCACCGACAGCGCCTGCGACGGGAAGCGCGCCACGCGGCCCGGAATCAGCCCGAGGCCGGCGACCTCCGGCGACTCGTCACTGCCCTCGAAGAGACACTGGAGCCCGATGCAGATGCCCAGGAAGGGCCGATCCGCCCGCAGGTAATCCAGCAACGGCGCGACGAAGCCCTGGTCCCGCAACCGCGCCATGGCGGCGCCGAAGGCGCCGACGCCGGGAAACAACAGGCGCTCGGCGGCGAGGATGTCTTCGGGCGTACGTACATCCCTGACCTCGTAGCCGAGACGGGTGATGGCGTTGCGCAGGCTGCGGACATTGCCCGCACCGTAATCGAGAAGAGAGATCATGGCAGAGGGTCTTGGCTGGCGGCGCTGGAATTGGATGTTACCAGTCTGTGATCAGACATCGATGCCCTCCGCCTCCACCACCCGGGCGAGCGCCGCCTCCATGGTGGCACGGGCCTGCGCGGTGGCGGCATGCAGGAAGGCGTGCAGGGCGGCGTCGTCCGCATTGCGGTTTTCGCATTCGCGGGAGTAGGTCTCGAAGGCCACCAGGCTCGACACGAGCTGTACCAGGTGATGGGGGCATTCGCACTTGACCGTCGGCGACGCCGCGGCGATGCGTGACAAGGCCGCGGCATCGTAGAGGCGCGCCGGCGGCGGCGCACTGAGATCGAAGTCCGCGAGCAGCGCCGCCGAGCTGCCGCTGCCGGCCACATGCATGGCGCCGCACCAGCGCCGCAGCTCGTCGGCATTCACCGGCGCCCGCTTGGCCAGCATGTGCTGCGCCTCGAGGCGGCCCACCACCTCGCGGCTCGCATAGTTGTAGATCACAAGCGTGCGCGGCGCCCCGCTGCGCACCGCCAGGTCGGCGAGCTGGCGCAGCTGGTCATCGTGGATGGTCGGACACTCCAGCACCAACAAATCCAGGCCGAGCCTGCCCACTTGGTCGCGGAACACCGACTCTTCGGTGTAGAGGCCGACGAACTGGACCTGTGCCTCCGTCTGCTCCTGGTCCCGACACGGCTCGGTCTGAATCATCACGGGCAGCGACGGCCCCAGCACAGCCACGCGGCAGGGATGGGCTTCCTGCAACGCCGGCGCCGGCGTGTCCAGCCCCTGGGCGCGCTGGCGCAGATGCTCCAGCGACAGCCGCGCCACGTGGCTGATGGCATCGCCGTTGTCGACCAGGCGCTTGATCAGGTTGAGCCGGCTCACGTCCTCGGCATGATAGAGGCGCGTGCCCGCCTCCGAGCGCACCGGTGTGACCACGGCGTAGCGGCGCTCCCAGACGCGCAGGGTATCCGGCGGAATTCCCGTCAGCCGCGCCACGGCACCGATGCGATAGGTCTGGCCGACGGCGGGTGCGTTCGTATCGGTCACAAGCGGACCCCGCATGTTAATGTTTTGTCCATATCGTATTTAAACATTCTATTGACAGACGACCGATGACAGCCGAGAACTCCGACTCAAGGCTGGACAACTCATGGACACAACGCCGCCGCATGGATGCACTATCCCGGGCAGCGCCGCCACCATTGCCTTCGAGTATGGAGTCAACTCGGGCGCGTCCAAGTTTTGAACAGCCTATCACCGATGTCCCGCCCCGCCCGGCAGGAGGGCCGTGCACGGCGGTGCGGTTGCTCAGCGCCCGCGCAGCCGCGCCAGGAGCCGGCGCCACAGACCGCTGCCCGGCAGCAAAGCGGCGAAGACGATGGCAACGATGGCAGCCTGGTACCAAAGCAGGCCCAGCCAGGGTGGCGTCACCCCCCCGGTCATCCATTCTTCGGCGAGCCGCTGGCCGTTGAAGAACGCAAAGTACGCCAGAAACGCGAGCGCGAGCCGCCCACCGCTGCGCTGTCGCGGCGACAGCTGTATCAGCGGTACCGCAAGCAAGCCGAGGACGATGACACCCACGGCGGCGCTCAGGCGATGCTCCAGCTCCGCACGGTCACGGATATCTGTCGATGCGAGCAGCGCCGCCGTCGGCGTCGCCGCCCGGCGCCAGCGCTCCGCCTGGCCGGCGCCCGCACCACTGATGTAGTACGTCAGTCGTGCAAAGTCGAACAACGTATAGGCGGCCTCTCCGGGGATGCCGTCGAAGCGTCGCCCCTGCTCCAGCACCACCGCCCGCGCCCCGGCCACGGCGGATTCGCGGTAGGCGCCACGCTCGGCGAGCACGATACGCGGCGGATCGCTGCGACGATCCTGCACGAACACGCCCGTCAAGCGGCCGCCGCTGTCCATGCCCGCCGCATAGAAGGTCACGGCGCCGTCGCTTTGCTGATAGAAGCGCCCGGCCTGCAAGCCGCCGATGCGCGTGGCCTCGTCGTCCTTGCGCGACTCGATGAGCTGGATCTGCGCCGAGGCGTAGGGCTTCAGCACCAACGCGAACCAGGCCGTCACCAGTGCCACCGGCAGCGCAAACAAGAGCACGGCCCACAACAGCCGCAACGGCCGCAGCCCGCCCGCCGAGAAGGCGATGAGCTCGCTGTCGCGGGCCATGCGCCCGAGCGCCATCAACACCGCGAGGAAGGCCGCCGGAGCCAGCAGCGTCGCCGTGTCACGCAGCAGTTGCAGCCCCAGGAAGTGCAGCACCAGCCCGGCGCGCAGATTGCCGATGTTCACCTGCTCGAGCGTGCGCAGCAGGAGCATGCTCGCCACCACCAGCACGAGCGTCGCCATGATGGCCCCGAAGACCTTGACGATCTCGGTGAGGCAATAGCGCTCGGCGATGTGCCACATGGTCGTCCCCCCCCGCAAGCCTCAGGCGCCGCCAACGCTACCGCCCGGACGACGGCAGGTCTGCGCAATGGCGGCGAGCCGGGCGCGGCGGAGGGCTTCGGGGATATCCTGGCGCGCCGTCGCCGCAGCGGCGATGGCGCGCTCGTTCACCTGGCGCACGGCGCGGGCACAACGGCGGATCAGCTCGCCCTGGGCGTAGGTGCGCTCCTCGAAGCCGGTGCGCCCGCGATAGTCGGCCTCGCAGGCCAGCAGCATTTGCTCCAGCCGGCGCGGGCGCCGGAACAAATCCGCGGCCTCGAACAGGCCGAGCAGGGCCGCAGGCGCAAGGGCGTGCGCGCGATGCACCTGGCCATGATAGCGGGCGGTCAGCCGCGCCAGCTCGCAGAAGCGCCTGGGCACCCTGAGCCGCGCACAGACATCGCCCACCAGCGCAACACTGCGCGCCTCGTGACCGTGGTGCTGCGGCCATTGCGCCGCCGGCGTGGTCGCCTTGCCAAGATCGTGGCAGAGCGCGGCGAAGCGCACCTCGAGCGCATCCGACAGCCGCGCCGCCATATCCACCACCAGCATGGCGTGCTCACCGGCGTCGATCTCCGGGTGCGAGCCTGCGGGCTGCGGCACGCCCCAGAGCCGATCCAGCTCGGGCAGCAGCCGTGCCAGTGCGCCGCAGTCGCGCAACACGCGAAAGAACCGCGACGGCCTGGACTCCGACAGTGCCTTGGCCATTTCCTGCCAAACGCGCTCCGGCACCAGCGCATCCACCTCGCCGGCGGCGACCATCTCGCGCATCAGTGCCATGGTCTCGTCGGCGACGCGGAAACCCAGCTCGGCGAAGCGCGCCGAGAAGCGGGCGACGCGCAAAATCCGCACCGGGTCCTCGGCGAAGGCCGCGGAGACGTGACGCAGCACCCGCGCCTTGAGATCCGAGACGCCGCCGAAGGGGTCGATGATGCGCCCGTCCCAGTCCTCGGCGAGGGCATTGATGGTGAGATCCCGACGCGCCAGATCCTGCTCGAGCGTCACCTCGGGCGCGGCATAGACATCGAAGCCGTGGTAACCCGGTGCGCGTTTACGCTCGGTGCGCGCGAGGGCATATTCATCCTTGGTCTCCGGATGCAGGAAGACCGGGAAGTCCTTGCCCACCTGCGTGAAGCCGCGCCGGCGCATCGCCTGCGCGCTGGCACCGACGACGACATAATCGGACTCGTCCACCGGCAGGCACAGCAGCCGGTCGCGCACCGCGCCGCCCACCAGGTAAATCTCCAGGCCGTCGGTGGCCGCGCTGCTCACGTTTGGCGCTCCGGGGCGGCGGCACCAGGCGTGCGTGCGCGGGCGGGTCTGATTGTGGTGGCCGCTGACATCGGCACTCCGCGGCTGAGACGGCACTGAATTATAAACGCGGCAGCGCGGCGCCTTGACAGCGTTTGGCGCACGCTCACGGGGCCACGGCAGACACACGCCCGGGCTGCGAGCCATTACAATGCAGGACCTTGCACACTGCGCGCGGGTGACGTGCCATGACTCGCCTTCTGGGCTACTTGCTGGTGCTGGCCGTGCTGGCCTATGGCCTCTGGCCCTACGACACCGTCTTCAGGCTGGACGATGCCGTGCGTGCCACCGAGCCCGAGGACCTGGCGCCCTTGGTGGATCTCGCCGCCATCCAGGCCAACTATGCGGCCCGCCTCGGCGCATCGGTGCCGGTCTTCGAGCCGCGCGGCGGTCCCGGCCCCGGGCAGGCGCTGCTCTGGCTGCAGAGTAACCTGCAACGCCTGGGCGATGCCGCGCTGGATCAGGCCATCACGCTGCAATGGGTGCAGGACAGTCTGCGCCAGGCCGCCGAGCGCGTCAGCGCAAGCCAACCGGCCCTGTTCATCGACGCCGTCGACTTCGCGTTTTTCGAATCCTGGAATCGCTTCGTCATCCGGCTCGGCCCCCTGGGAAGCGAAACCCACGTGGTGCTCGGACTCGAGGGCAAGGACTGGCGCATCGTCGATCTCGTGCGCTGAGGTGGTGCGCACGCCCTGGGACGCCATGGGCGCCGTCTCCAGCCTGACCGCCCGCTGCTGGTGAGCATCCGCCCCGACTCGCGCGGCTGGGGCATGTCCCGCGCGGGCGCATCCTGATTCAGGCGCGCCGGGGCGGGCGCACTGTAGTCAGCCCGTCGTAACGGCCGTCGGATGCCAGCCCATAGCCCGTGACGCCCCGCCGTGTGGCGAGCACCTGATCCTCGAGCCACAGCGGCAAATAGGGCAGATCCCGGTGCAGCAGATGTTGTAGCGCCCGGTAGAGGGCCGCCTGACGCCGGGCATCGGGCTCGGCCGCGGCCGCCTCGATGAGTCGGTCGGCCGCGGCGCGGCGATACCGCCCGCGGTTGGCCCCATCCGGTGGCACTGCTTCGCTGTGGAACGCGTAGCGGAAGAGATCCGGGCTGCGGATGCCCACCCAGGTGAGGCTGTAGAGCTGGAAGCGGCCCGCCTTGATATCACCGAAGAAGGTCCCCCAGTCGTAGCTCTGCACCCGCAGGTCGATGCCGACGGCGGCGAGCTGCGCCTGGATGACGGTGGCGAGACGAATCCGAAAGGGATCGCTGGAGGTCTTGTAGCTGAGCGCAAGCGGCCGGCCGGGGCCGTAACCCGCGTGCGCCAGCAGGGCGCGGGCGGAGACCGGGTCGTAGGGGTAAGGCGCCAGGTCCGCGGCACCGGCCCAGTGCTCGGGCGGAAACAGGGCCTCCGCCA
This sequence comes from uncultured Thiohalocapsa sp., assembly GCF_913062725.1. Taxonomy (GTDB): domain Bacteria; phylum Pseudomonadota; class Gammaproteobacteria; order Chromatiales; family Chromatiaceae; genus Thiohalocapsa. The sequence goes on along the minus strand of NZ_CAJXWY010000001.1, from coordinate 74,986 downwards.
GGCGCCCGTTGCCCTGAAAGAGCCAACGCAGAATCGCGGTGCGGTCGATGGCATGGGCAATGGCGCGGCGAACCTCGGCGCGGCCGGTGGCGGGGTCCGCGAGGTTGAAGCCCAGATAGGAACAATTGATGCCCGCGCTCTGCACCACCCGCACCGACGGCTGGCGGCGCAGATAGCCCACCAGCGCTGGTGGCAAATCGTTCTGCAGCAGCTGCACCTCGCCGCGCAGCAGCTTCATGACCCGGACGTTCGGGTCCTTGACCGTCACCAGTTCCACGGCCATGTCATCGTGCCGGCGCCGCAGCATGAGCCGCCCCGGCGCCGGCCAGCCCGCCAGCACGAGGGGCCCGCTGCCGACGGGCGCACGCTGAAAGCCGTGGCCCGCCTCCACCAGCGAGGCCGGCAGAATGCCAATGCCCAAGTGATAGGCGAAAAGCGGCTCGGGCTGGCGGAGATGGAAATCGAGGGTGCGTGCATCCCGCACCTCCATGCGCGCGATCACCGACAGCACGGCGCGATGATGGGAGGCGGTCGCCGGGTCCAGCACCGAGGCATAGGTTGCCACCACATCCGCCGCACCCACCGGCTCGCCGTTGCTGAAGGCGGCGCGCTCGGCACGCAGGCGAAAACGCCAGTGCCGGGGAGCCAGCTGCTCGAAATCGGCGATACCGGGGACCGGGCGGCTCGCACCATCGAATTCCACCAGCCGTGCATAGAGCAGCCGATTCACCCGCTCGGACGCGGCGTCGGTGGCGAGCCGCGGATCCAGGTTGCGCGGCGCATCGGCGATACCAAGGCGCACAGCCGCCGTCGCCGGCCCATCCCGGCCACAACCTGCGCCCAGGCCGACCATGGGCCCGGCGAGGGCGGCGCGGATCAGACTGCGGCGGTGCACATCGACGACGCGGGCAATCCGCAAATCACCAATGCCGGTACGGATGCCGCGCGAGATTGACGTTGTAGTAGCGCCCGTCAGCGGTGACTTCGCGGCCGGCCCAGTCGGGCATATCGAAGGGCTCGTCCTCGTGGCCCAGCTCCACTTCCGCCATCACCAGCCCCTGATTCTCGCCGGCGAAGACGTCCAGATCCCAGACATGGGCGCCGCAGCGCACGCGATAGCGGACCTTATCGATGGGGGCGGAGACCGCCAGCTCCGCGAGCATGGCCACCGCATCGGCGCTGGGGATGGCGTATTCGTACTCACTGCGGCTCGCCCCCCGCGCCATGCCCTTGATGGTGAGCCAGGCCCGCTCACCCGCCACGCGCACCCGCACGGTCGCGTTCTGATTATTCGCCAGATAGCCCTGCATGATGCGCGTCTCGGACTCCACCGCATCACGCCAGCTATCACCGATGACGAGGAACTTACGCTCGATTTCTGTAGGCATCGCCGGCAACACACCCAAGTCGATCAATAGCATTCAGGCACAAGCATACAAGCGCCCAGTACAGCAATGAACAATCAACCACCAATAACCATTAACCAACAACCATTAACCAACAACCAATCACACCCCCCGCTCAAACACCGCCATCGACTCCAAATGCGCCGTATGCGGAAACATGTCCATGGCGCCGGCGGCCATCAGCCGGAAGCCGAGGCCGTGCACCAGGTGCTCGGCGTCGCGCGCCAGCGTGGCGGGATAGCAGGAGACATAGACCAGCCGGCGCACGCCGGTGGCGGCCAGCGGATCGAGCACCTCGCGCGCGCCGCTGCGGGGCGGGTCCAGCAGCGCCAGATCGAAGCGCTGGCCGTGCCAGGGGGCGGCCGCCGTGGGCTCGGCATAGAGGTCCGCGCACTGGAATTCGACATTGTCGATGCCGTTGTGGGCGGCATTGCGGCGCGCCCGGGCCACGAGCCCGGCATCGCCCTCCACACCCACCACACGCCCCGCGCGTCTCGCCACCGGCAAGGTGAAATTGCCCAGGCCGCAGAACAGATCCAGCACCGCCGCATCCGGCTGCGGGTCCAGCAGCCCCAGTGCCTGATCCACCATGCGCCGATTCATCTCGAGATTGACCTGGGTGAAGTCCGCGGGCTCGAACAGGATGTCCAGATCGCCACTCGACGCCCGTTGCAGCTCGGGCATCGGCAGGCGGTAACTGAGCTGAACGTCCTGGCCCGGCAGCGGCGCGATGGAGTCGGTGCCGCCGGGCTGCAGATACAGATGCAGTCCGGTGTCGGCGGCGAAGGCCTGCAGTTTGTCCACGTCCTCCGCCGACGGCGGGTCCAGCACCCGCAACACCAGCACCGGGGGCCCGTCGCCCTGGGCCACCTCGATCTGCGGCAGGCGCTCGCGGATGGAGAGGCTGTCCACCAGCGCCGCCAGCGCGGGCAGCCGTGCGCCCACCGCCGGATGCAGCACGTGGCAATGCGCGAGATCGGCGACGAACGATGATCCCCGCTCGCGAAAGCCCACCAGCACCCGGCCCTTTTTGGCCACCCGGCGCACGCCGAGGCGCGCCTTGCGGCGATAGCCCCAGGCCCCCCCGGCCAGCGGCGGCAGCCAGCGCGCCGGCGCCACCTGGCCGATGCGCGCCAGCGTCTCCGCCAGCACCTGCGCCTTGAGGTGCACCTGGGCGGCCGGGTCCATGTGCTGCAGCGCACAGCCGCCGCAGACGCCGAAATGGGCACACCGGGGCTCGACGCGCGCCGGCGACGCCCTGAGCACCTCGGTGACCACGCCTTCATCGTGACGCCGCGCCCGCCGGGTGTAGCGCATCAGCACCTGTTCTCCCGGCAGGGCGCCGGGCACGAAGACGGCTTTGCCATCCACGTGGGCCACGCCGCGGCCGTCGTGGCTCAGGGATGCCACGTCCGCGACCACGGGGGCGGTGGGCAGGGGCTTGCGCTGCTTGCTCAAGGTGCTGGTGTGCGGCCCCGGGCGCTCAGGCGGGATAGACGCCGGTGGAGAGGTAACGATCGCCGCGGTCGCAGACGATGCTGACGATCACCGCGTGCTCCACTTCCTTCGACAGCCGCAGCGCCGCGGCCATGGCGCCGCCGGAGGAAACACCGGCGAAGATGCCCTCCCGGGCGGCCATGGCGCGCATGGTGTCTTCGGCCTCCTGCTGGGAGACATCGATGATGCGGTCCACCCGCGAGGCGTCGTAGATCTTCGGCAGATAAGCCTCCGGCCAGCGGCGGATGCCGGGGATACTGGCGCCCGGCTCCGGCTGCACGCCGACGATCTGGATGGCTGGATTCTGCGCCTTGAGATAACGGCTGGTGCCCATGATGGTGCCGGTGGTTCCCATGGCGCTGACGAAATGCGTGACCGTGCCGCAGGTATCGCGCCAGATTTCCGGACCCGTGGTCTCGGCGTGGGCCAGGGGATTGTCCGGGTTGGAGAACTGATCCAGGCGCACGCCGATACCCTGGGCTTCCAGTTCCCGGGCCAGATCGATGGCGCCCTCCATGCTCGCCTCGCGCGGTGTCAGGCGAATCTCGGCACCGTAGGCGGCCATGGCCTGGCGGCGCTCGACGCTCATGTGCTCGGGCATGATGAGCAGCATGCGGTAGCCCTTGATGGCCGCCGCCATGGCGAGCGCGATGCCGGTATTGCCGCTGGTGGCCTCGATCAGCGTGTCGCCGGGGCGGATACGCCCGCGCGCCTCGGCGTGGCTGATCATGCTCAGCGCCGCGCGATCCTTCACCGAGCCCGCCGGATTGTTGCCCTCGAGCTTACCGAGAATGATGTTGGACGTCTCCCCCGGCAGGCGTTGCAACCGCACCAAGGGTGTGTTGCCGACGAATTGCTCGATACCCGGATAGTCCATCTGTCGATGCTCTTGCTGGTGGCCGCCGGCGAAGCACCATTGTGCAACAGTGCCGGCGCCCGGCAAAGCCCCGGACACCATGCCCGCATGCCGCGCCGCGGCGTCCTCCCCGGGGCCCGTCAGCCCACCCGCCGCAGCAGCACGAAGGCGGCGGCGGCAAAGATCAGCGGCGGTGCCAGCGCCGCCACCGCCGGACTCATGCCGTACAGCAGAGACAAAAACGCAAAGCTGCGGCTGACCAGATAGAAGGCGATGCCAATGACAATGCCAACGAAGACCTTGAGGCCCGTGCCGGTGCTGCGCGACGTGCCCAGCAGCACCGGGATGGCGACGAAGATCATGGCCAGAATCAACAGCGGCTGCACCAGCTTGCCCCAGAACGCCACCTCGTAGCGGCCGGCGTCCTGGTCGGTGCGGCCCATGAAGCGGATGTACCGGTAGAGCCCCCATACCGAAAGCGCCTGGGGCTCGACGACAATGACCTTGAGCAGCGCCGGGCGCAGCAGCGACGACCAAGCCGTCTCCGCGAGGCGCTCCACGCGCACGCCGTCGCCGCTGATCAGACTGCGCTCGATATTCTTCAGCACCCAGCTGCCGTCGCGATAAGTCGCGCTCTCGGCGTAGGTGGCGGCGATCAGCGTCGTGCCACGCACCTCGTAGATATAGATGTCGCGCAGGTCCGCCCCCAGGCCGAGCCGACGGATGTTGACGAAGGTCTCGCCGTCACGGGCCCAGAGACCGGCGCTGGTCATGGCGACATCGTCACCGCTTTGGCTCAGCTGCCGCAAGGCCACAGCACGCTGCTCCGCCGGCGGTGCCACCAACTCCCCCACCACCACCGTGGCCGCCGCCAGCAACGCGCCGCCGAGCATGGCGCCGAGCACAATACGCCCGATGGACACACCCGCGGCGCGCATGGCCACCAGCTCGGAGCCCTGCGCCAGCTGACCCAGCCCCACCAGGGCGCCGATCAGGGTCGCGATGGGGAACACCTGATAGAGGTAGCGCGGCAGGCTCAGGGTGACGAACCACAGCGCATCTTTGAAACCATAAGCCTCGGTGCCCAGCTTATTCAGCTCGTCCGCGAGCAGAAAGAACGCGAGCAGTGGCAGCAGCACCGCCAAGGTCACCAGGGTGCCGAGGATCACGGCCCGGGCCAGGTAGCGGTCCAAACGGGTCACAGTTGCATGCCCAGTCGTGTATCCAGTCGTGTGGTCCGTCGTGTGGTCCGGGCGCGGCTGTGGCGAGTCGCATTTCTGCCTTCCACGGCATTCCGGTAGACTCAAGGCCGCGGACATTAGCACAGCCGGGCGCCGCCACGGTGCCGGCGCCCGCAGCAGCAGCAGCCAGCCAGTCGCAACAGGAGACCCCATGCAGCTCAAGATCGTCGGCGGCGACCTCGCCAAGGCCAAAACTCCCTGCCTGATCCTCGGCGTCTATGACAAGCACAAACGCTCCGCCCCGGCGGCGGCCGTCGACGAGGCCAGCGACGGCGCCATCACCCAGCTGCTGCGCAAGGGCGATCTGGACGGCGGCAAGGGCCTGCTGCTGGCCTACGATCTACCGGGCATCGCCGCCGAGCGGGTGCTGCTGCTCGGCCTTGGCAAGCGCAAGGAGTGCAACCGCGGCACGCTCACCAAGGCCCTGGGCACGGCCCTGTCGCGGCTCGGCGAGCATCGCGTCACCAAGGCGCTGCTCGCCCTGCCGGACGACCTCGACGACTACGCCGGCGTGCGCGCGGCCGCACTGAAGGCGGCCGAGGGCGCCTATCGCTACGAACAGACCAAGCCGCCAAAAGCCGATGCGCCGCCACTGCTCGAGCGCTTCGAGCTCTGGGTGGCGCCGGCGCAACACGCTGGCGCCGAGCGCGCCGTCGCCCATGCCGAGGCCATCGGCGCCGGCGTCGCGCTGGCCCGGGAGCTTGGCAACCTGCCCGGCAACATCTGCACGCCCACCTACCTCGCCGAGCGCGCCACCGCCCTGGCCGACCAGCTCGGCGCCCTCAGCACCGAAGTGCTGGACGAAGACGCCATGGCCGAGCTCGGCATGGGTGCGCTGCTGTCGGTCAGCCGCGGCAGCCGCCAGCCCGCCAAGCTCATCAAGATGACCTACCAGGGCGCAGCCGCCGACGCCAAGCCCATCGTCCTGGTGGGCAAGGGCCTCACCTTCGACGCCGGCGGCATCTCCATCAAGCCCGCCGGCGAGATGGACGAAATGAAATACGACATGGCCGGCGGCGCCAGCGTGTTCGGCGCCATGGTGGCCGCCGTGCGCATGGGCTTGCCCATCAACCTGATCGGCGTGGTTGCGGCCTCCGAAAATCTGCCTGGGGGTGCCGCCAACAAGCCCGGCGACGTGGTCACCAGCCTATCCGGGCAGACCATCGAGATCCTCAACACCGACGCCGAGGGCCGGCTCATCCTCTGCGACGCCCTCACCTACGTGGAGCGCTTCGAGCCGGCGGTGGTGCTGGACATGGCCACCCTCACCGGCGCCTGCATCATCGCCCTCGGCAAACATCCCTCCGGACTCTTCACCAGCGACGACACGCTGGCGAAGGAAATCACCGCCGCCGGCGAGGCCGCCGACGACCGCGTCTGGCGCCTGCCGTTGTGGGATGACTACCAGCAGCAGCTCGACACCAACTTCGCCGATATGGCCAACATCGGCGGCCGTGAGGCGGGTGCCGTCACCGCCGCCTGCTTCCTCTCGCGCTTCACCAAGGCCTACCCCTGGGCGCACCTGGATATTGCCGGTACCGCATGGGTCAAGGGTAAGGAGAAAGGCGCCACGGGCCGGCCCGTGCCCCTGCTCAGCGAGCTCCTCATTCGCCGCAGCGGCGTAGCGGCCGCGGACTAGGAACGACCCGCAACGGACCGCCGGCGACCGCGCCATGACCCGGGTGGATTTCTACGTGCTCGCCGACGGCGCCCGCGGCGACCGCCTCGGCCTCACCTGCCGCATTGCCGAGCGCGCCTACGGCGAGGGCCGCCGGGTGCTGGTCCACTGCCCCGACATGGATCTCGCCCGGCGGCTCGATCGCCTGCTGTGGACCTTTCGCGACGGCAGCTTCCTGCCCCACGGCCTGGTGGGCGAGACCAACCCCCGCTACACGCCCCTGCTCATCAGCACCAACGGCGAGCCCGCCGACGAAGATCAGGTACTCATCAACCTGGGCGCAGAGGTGCCGGAATTCTTCGGCCGCTTCGAGCGCCTGTGCGAGCCGCTGGACCGCGACCCGAGCATCCTGCGGGCCGGACGCCAGCGCTGGAAGTACTACAGCGACTGCGGCTACGACCTCAAGCACCACGAGGTACGCTGACCCGCGCCGCATCCCGTGCTGGTGCTGACCGGCCCGCGCCAGGTCGGCAGGACATCCCTGCTGGAGCGTCTCTTGCCTGCGCACCACTCTGTCAGTCTGGATGTGGCCACCAACGCCGAGAGGGCGAAGACCCGCCCTGCTGAGGGCTGCGCTGGCGCGACTGGCATCAGCCTGCCGCGACGCTCTGGTTCTCCTGGCCGCCGTAGGGTCTTGCGCCGCGGCTTGAGCACGTCGGGCGCGCGGGGCCGGCGGCGGCGGTGCGCGGCTAGCGCTCGCGCAGGCCGAGCACGTCCTGCATGTCGAACTGGCCGCGCTCCTGGCCGGCGATCCAGTGCGCGGCGCGCACGGCGCCGCGGGCGAAGGTCATGCGGTTGCTGGCGCGGTGGCTGATCTCCACCCGCTCGCCGTCGGCGGCGAACCAGACCGAGTGCTCGCCGACGGTGTCGCCGGCGCGGATGGTTTCGAAGCCGATGGTCTGGCGCTGCCGCGGGCCGGTGTGGCCGTGACGGCCGTAGACGGCGACATCCTCCAGTGTGCGGCCGAGGGTGGCGGCGATGACCTCGCCCATGCGCAGCGCCGTGCCCGAGGGCGCATCCACCTTGTGGCGGTGGTGGGCCTCGATGATCTCGATGTCCACGTCATCACCCATGACCTGGGCGGCCATCGCCAGCAGCTTGAAGCAGAGATTGACGCCGACGCTCATGTTGGGCGCATAGACCAGGGCGATGTCGATGGCCGCCTCGCTCACCGCCTCGCGCTGCCCCGGGCTCAAGCCGGTGGTGCCGATGACCATGCGGCAGCGCGCGTCGCGGCACAGGGTCAGGTTGTGCATGGTGGCGTCCGGCGTGGTGAAGTCGATGAGCACGTCGAACTCGCCGAGCACCTCGTTCAGGTCGGGGCGCAGCGCGGCGCCGAGCTTGCCGACCCCCGCGACTTCGCCGGCGTCTAGGCCGATGAGGCCACTGTCGGCCTGCTCCGTGGCGGCGCTCACCACCATCCCCTCGGCCCGGTGCACGGCGCCTACGAGGGTACGCCCCATCCGCCCGCCCGCTCCGGCCACTGCCACGCGTATCGCTGCCATGGTTTTCCGCTACCTCAGTCTCAGTTCTATCGCTTTGCTCTCGGCGCAACCATACCCGAGCCCGCGGCGGGGCGCGATGCGCCAGCGCAGCCCACCGGATGGTACGGCGCCGCGCGTCGCGACACGGCTGGACGCGCCGGCGGCCGGGGCGTAGGCTCGGGCGCCAATCCGTCGACAACAGCAATTGCAGTCACGTCCATGGCCGTCCTCAACCGTCAGACCGTGCAGAAGATCTCGCGCGGGCTGCGCTCCCGCTATCCCCTGTTCTATGTCATCGGCTGGGAGGAAGCGCGCCTCGAGCATCTGCTGCGCTCGGTGGCCAGGAGCTACTACAACGGCGCCGGTACGCTCATCGTCTGGAGCGCCACCGAGGGCTTCCGCGCCGGCGACGGCGACGGCGACGCGGCGGAGACGGCGCTGGCGGCGGTCGCCGATGCCGCCGGCGACGGCGATCTGCGCGACCCCGTCGCGGCGCTGCGGGCCATCGCCGGGTCCGAGCAGCCGGCCTTGTATCTGATGAAGGATCTGCCCGCCTGGTTCGAGGCGAATCCGGCGCTGGTGCGCGCGGTGCGGGATCTCTACTACCGCCTCGAGCACCGCAGCATCCATGTGTTCTTCAGTTATCCGCAGCTGCTCCTGCCGGAGATTCTCAAAAAAGAGCTGTTCCTCATCGATATGGACCTCCCCGCCGAGGAGGAGATCGTCGAGGCCCTGGCCGCGGCGCCCAACACCGGCGATACGCCGCGGGCGGATCTGTATCGCTACGCGGCGGCGATGCGTGGGCTGTCGCTGAACGAGGTCATGCACCTGCAGGCGCGGTTGTTTCGGGGCGCGCCGGTGGCGCTGGACGCCACACTCGCCGAGATCCAGGAGGAGAAATCCCAGCTGCTGCGCAAGGAGAGCTGCCTGCGCTTCTACCCGCCCCAGCGCAGCCTCGACGCCATCGGCGGCCTGGAGAATCTGAAGGCATGGGTGACCAAGCGCGCCGATCTGTTCTCGGAGCAGGCCTACGAGGCGGGCATTCCGCTCCCGCGCGGCGTGCTGTTCATGGGCATTTCGGGCTGCGGCAAGAGCATGGCGGCCAAGGCCATCGCCGCGGCCTGGCAACTGCCGCTGGTGCGCATGGATATGAGTCTGGTGCTCTCGGGCAGCTTCGGCACGCCGGAGTACGCCTTCGAGCAGGCCACGCGCATGGCCGAGGACGTGGCTCCGGTGGTGCTTTGGGTGGACGAGATCGAGAACGCCTTCGGCTACGACGACCACGGCGGCGGCGGTGCCCACGGCGCCGGCAATGTGAACATCTTCTCCAGCTTCCTCACCTGGCTGCAGGAGAAGAACCCGCGCGTGTTCGTCGCCGCCACCGCGAACCGCATCCAGGCCCTGCCGGCGGAGCTGATGCGCAAGGGGCGCTTCGACCAGTTGTTCTTCCTGGATCTGCCCCATCAGGACGAGCGCCGCGAGATCTTCCGGCTCCACATCCAGGCCAACGGCGGCGACCCGGGGGCGTTCGATCTGGGCTATCTCGCCGCCAGCACCCGGGAATGGAGCGGCGCCGAAATCGAGCAGGCGGTGAAGTCCGCCCGCATCGACGCCTACCAGGAGGGCCGGCCGTTCAACGAGCGCGATGTGGTGAGCAACATCGTCGCCACCATTGCGTTGTCGCGGACCATGGTGGAGCAGATCAAGGCCATCAGGGACTGGTGCTTCAAGCGGGCCATCAATGCCTCCAAGCCGGCGGCGACGGAATAGTCGCGGGCGCTCAGCGGATGCCTTCCTGCTCCAGCTGTTTCTTCAGCACCTCGATCTGCACGTCCAGGTCCATGACGTCGGCCTGTTGCAGGCGCCGGCGCTGGTGGCGGAACTGCGCCTCGATGGTCTCGAGCACGCTGCGGAAGTTTTGGGTGAGCTCCGGCGTGTCGCTGTGGCGGTGGGTGCGGACATAGCCATCGGAGACCTGCTCGGCGCCTTCGAGGAACACCGTCAGGAAGCGCCGTGCCCGGCGCAGGTCGGACGGCCGCTCGGCGATCTGCGCCAGAATGCCGCGGCCCTCGGCGGCGATGCGCCCCAGCCGCGCCTCGAGTTCGGCGTTGCCGACGGCGCCGGCGGCGCGCTCGATGGTGATGAGCCGCTGCTCGGCTTCCGCCAGCGCCGCGGCCACCTGGCGGGATTCACGGTCGCCGGCGCTGAGCTGCGCCCGGCCCGGCGGCGGCTCGAAGCGGTAGATGAGATGGAAGGCCAGCGCCGCCAGCGCGCCGAAGGCGATGCCCACCGGCCAGGTGTGGCCCGCGCGCAGCACGGCGGCGACGGTGACGCCGGCGGCCACCGCGAGTCCGCCGAGGTGCTTGCGCGGCAGGCGCAGCCGCCGCGAGAAGCGTTGCTGCGGCGCGGCGGTGTCGTCTGCGCTGCGGCGCGTCAGCAGGGCGCCCAGGGCGATGAGGCCCCAGGCCAGGGCGTCGCCGGCGAAACCGCCGAGGCGCCCCACCGCCAGGGCGATGACCGCTGAGCACAGCAGCGGCGCCGATAACAGCCACAGGCCGAAGACACCCGGGCGCCGGCGCCCGCGTGCGCCCGCCCGCCCGGCGGCCGCCCGGCGTGCCCGAGCGGGCAAGGTGCCCTTGGGGCCGGCGGCGGGCAGATTGAGATGCAGATCCAGCTCGGCCACCTTGCTCAGCAGGCGACCGAGGTCGCGTCCGGGACCGGACGCCTGCCCGGGCTCGGTGCCGGCTTGGCCTTGGCGCTCTTCGCTCATAGCACGAACAGGGACTGGCAGGACACCAGCCCGAGACTGCATGTCATCAACGTCCAGCCCAACACCCGGCGGCCGAGACGCGGGGGCGGCGGCTCCGCGGTGTGCGGCGGGCGGGCATCGCGGTGGTTGCGGGGCTGCGGGTCAAGGTTGCTCATGTCGCCGAAGATATGGGCTCGGGAGAACGATCTGCACCCTGCGGCGGCCCGTCATGCAGGCGCCCGCACTGCCCAAGCGCCGCCGGTGTCTCGCCACCGGCCCCGGGGCGCAGCCGCCCCTGGGCGGCGTTCAGCGCGACATCGACCCGGTCCCGACGGCGAGCGGGCTCAGTCGTCGCGGGCTTCTCGGCCCTCATGATAAGGGAAGCGGAAATGCCCGAACCGCAGCAACAGCACCGCGCCGGCGATGATCAGAATCGCCACGGCGGTTGCGATCAGCGCGATCTCGGACATGGATTTCATGTCCAGGATGAGGTGTCGGGCCAGGGCGACGATGGCGATGTACAGGGGCATGCGCACCGGCAGGGCGCCGGAGCGCAGATAAATGCCCACCATGGTCAGCACTTCCAGGTAGATGAACAGCAGCAGCAGGTCCGCGAGGGTGACTTCGAGGACTTGCACCATCTTCGCCACCTCCTGGGCGGCGGCGATGACGGTGGCGATGGTGATGAGCAACAAGCCGAGCACCTCGAGGGCATAGATGCTGCGATCACCGACGGTGATGAGCCGGCGCTGGGTGTCTTGCTGTTCTTTCGTCATCATGGCGCGGATGATAGCGCCGTTGGCACCGATGACACCATGCCCGGTTCCGACGCTGGCGGTTTCGGTTTACAGTGCCCGGGTGGGGCGGCTCGCGCAGCCCAGCCCGCCGGAGCGGCCCCGCACCCCCCGCCAACGCCCATCCAAGAGCCCGCCGCCCATGCCCCAAGACCCGCCCAGCGCCGCTTCCCCGTCGGACATCGCGTCCGACCCGCAAACCGTCGGCGGTCCGTCCAAGGGGCTGCGCCAGAGCACCCTGCTCTCGCGTGATGCGCGTCTCGCGGGGCGCCCGAATCTCTGCAGCGATTGCGGCCTCTGCGATACCTGGCTGAAGCCCGACATGGCCCAGGCCTGTGTGTTCGTGCGCAACCGCAGCGAAGAGATCGAGTGGCGCCTGTTCGGACGCAACCGCCGCGACGGCGATGAGCTGCAGTTCGGCGTGTTTCAGCAGATGCTGGCGGCGCGCCTGCGCCAACCGGTGGCGGGTGCGCAGTGGTCCGGCATGGTGACCACCCTCGCCGCCCGGCTGCTGGAGCGGGGCGAGGTGGATGCGGTCATCACGGTGGGCACCGTGCCCGGTACGCGCTTTGCACCGCAGCCCGTGCTGGCGCGCACCCCCGCCGAGGTGCGGGCGACGGCCGGCAACAAGCCCTGCCTGGCGCCGAGCCTGGGTTTACTGGATACCGTGCGCGCCGCCGGCGTCCGCCGTCTCGCGGTCATCGGCACCGGCTGTCAGGTGCACATGTTGCGGGCGGCCGAAGACAAGCTCGGCCTCGAGCGCCTGGACGTTATCGGCATCCCCTGCTCGGACAATGTCACCTACCCCGATCTGACCCACTTCCTGGCGCAGGTATCACGCTCCCCCGACACCATCGTCCACTACGAGTTCATGCAGGACTACAGCCTGCACATGCGCCACGAAGACGGTACGACCGAGCGCCTGAACTACATCGACTTTCCCATGGACAAGCTGGAAGACATCTTCCCCTCCGCCTGTCTCTCGTGCTTCGACTATGCCAACACCCTGGCCGATATCACCATCGGCTACATGGGCGCCCGCCTCGGGTGGCAATGGGTGCTGGTGCGCACCGACCGCGGCGCCGCGCTGCTGGAGCTGCTCCGCGACGATCTGGAGACCACCAAGCTGACCAGCGCCGGCGACCGCAGCCGCGGCGTGCCGCGCTTCATCCAGATGCTGGCCAAACCGCCCGGCAAGCCGCCCAAGCCCGTGCGCCGGCTCATCGCCTGGCTGCAACGCAACCGCGGCCCCCGCGGCCTGGAGTTCGCGCGGGCGATCATCGACATGAAGCTGCTGCGCAACCTGCACCACGTGCGCAGCCGCTTCCGGCGCTTCGAGCCCCGCATCGTGCCGACGTTCGTCTATCGCGCGCTGGCCCCCTACGACGAGGCCAATCGCGACGCCCTCGGCGAAGGGGTCTGGCCGCCGACCACGAGCCGGCGGACCAAGCGGCCATGAGCCCGCCCGGCGGCGGCCCGCGGCGGCGGGGCGGCGCGTCGCGGGCGCCAATGGCGGCGCTGATCCGGCTGTGGCCGCTGTGGCTGTGGCTGGCCGCAGCACCCGCCGCCGCCGAGCTGCAGGCACAGCTCGGCAAGGCGCGCCTGGCCGCCGGCGAGCCGGTGACGCTGACCCTGACCAGCGACGCGCCGCTGCCGGCGGCGCCGGACCTCAGTGCGCTGGCGGCGGACTTCCAGATCATCGACCGCCGCCAGGCGCAGACCGTGAGCACGGTGAACGGCCGCCGACGCGAGCGCCACGCGCTGATCCTGACCCTGCTGCCCCGGCGCAGCGGGCAGCTCACGGTGCCGCCGCTCACCATCGATGCCGCGCGCACCTCCGCGCTGTCGCTCACCGTCGCCGCCGCCACCAGCGCGGATGCGCGCCTGCTGCCGGCCCCCGCCGAGGCCGCACCATCGGCGGCGGACACCCCGCCGCAGCCCATCACCCTCGACGCCGACATCACCCCGCGCGCCGGCGTCGTCGGCGCGCAATTCCTCATCACGCTGCGGGTGCGCTCGCCGGCGGGGCCGCCGCAGGGGCATCTGCCGACTCCGCAGATCGCCGGCGCCGAGCTGCTGCCCCTCGGCACCAACCGCAACACCGCCGCCGACGGCGCGCACATCCTGTCGGCGCGCTTCTCGCTGTTTCCGGCGCACGCCGGCGAGCTGGCGATCACCGGGCTCGGCTTCGATGCCTGGCAGCCCACCGGCGGCGCGCCGGTGCGCCACCGCGTTGCACCGCTCACCGTCGCCGTCCAACCCATCCCCGCCGGCGAAGACGCCGAGACCTGGCTGCCGGCGCGCGCGCTGACCCTCACCGAAGGGGGCCCCACCGAGGTGCGCATCGCCCCCGGGCAGGGCTTGGAGCGGATGCTCATGCTGCGCGCCGAAGGCTTGCCCGCGGAGCGGCTGCCGGCCATCGCCCCGGGCATCCCCGCGCCGCTGCGCGTGCAGCGCGACCCGCCGCGCCTGTGGAACGAGCACACATCGACGGGCATCGTCGGCTATCGCACCGAGCGCGTGCTGATCAGCGCCGCAGAGCCGGGCGGCTATGTCCTGCCGGGCCCGGCCATCGCCTGGTGGGACACGCAGGAGCGCCGGTCGCGCACGGCGCAGGTGCCGGACTGGACCCTGACCGTGGCGCCACTGGCCTCGGCTGACCGCCGCCCCGCCGCCCGCTGGGGCCGGGATCCGCCAGGCGCCACCGGCGCCGCGCAAGCGCCGGCGGCCGCCGAAGAGGCGGCGGACTCACCAGCCCGCACCGGCGCCGGTGATGACGGGTCGGCCCCGGGCTGGAGGCCGCTTGCGGCGCTCGCCGTGGGCCCGGGTCTGATCGGGGGTCTGATCGGGGGTCTGGTCGGCGCCGTGTTATGGCGGCTGCGGCGTCGCGCGCGGCGGCGGCGGGAATATCAGGCCGCGACACGCCCGCAGCCGCCGGCCGAGCACGCGATGGCGCCGGCCGCCGCGTCCGACCCGGATGGGCTGGTTGCCGCCGTTGCCGACGCCTACGCCAGGTCCGCCGCCGTGGAGGCGCGCACCGCGCTGCTGGCCTGGGGTGCGGCGATGTGGCCGCGGCGCCCGCCGGGCAATCTGGCGCAGATGATGCTGCGGCTCGAGCCGCCGCTCAGCGACGACCTGAAGCTGCTGGACAAGACCTTCTACGGCCCGGATGACGGCGCCTGGGCCAGGCGGCCGGTGGCGGCCAGGCTGGCGGCACTGAAGAGCGCCGGCGCAGCGGCATCGGCGGCCGGCGCCGGGGGCCCGGGGCAGAGCACCACCGCGTAAGCGTGGCGGGCCATGGTGCGTCAGCCGTGCGCCTGCACGGCACGGTCACCAGGCCGCCCGGCCAGGGGTCCGCCGGCCAGGGGGTGTTGTTGGGATCATGCGCACGCCCGGGTCGGCGACGCCCCCCGCCCGCTCATGCCGAGTGCGGCGCCGGCGGCGTGCATTCGGTCTCGATCAACCGCTTGAGGTTGCGCACGGTTCGCTCGGCGCCGTCCTGCACCGCCGAGCGGATCAGTTTTTCGAAGGGGCGCATCATGAGATCGATGCGCCGCAGCTCGAAGGTAAAGGTGAGCCTGGTATGCTGCAGCGTGTTTTCGGCTGCGCCGTCGAAGCGATAGTCCACCAGGAACGGAAAGCTGGTTCCCTGGAAGGTCAGCCGCTGCACCGGCTCCATGTGCGTGATCCGGAACGTGGACTCGGTGCGCCGGCCCTGGTCCACCCGCACCTGCCGGGCGATGGTGCCCACCCGCATCGGTCCCCTGGAGACCATGCGCAGCTCCTTCACTTCCGGCGACCAGCGCGGGTAGTTGCGCTCGAAGTCGTCGGCGACGAAGGCGTACACCGTGTCCGGCGGCCGCTCGATCTGGATGCTCGCTTGCGCTTTGATCACGACGATCTCCCAAGCCGGCTGCTGCGCGGCGCACCCCGGCCGCGCACACGATAGTTGTTGCGACCGGGAACGGCCCTGACGGTTCCATCTGCATTATGAACCACACACCACCTCAGTATGAAAGCGCCAGCGTCGGGCGCGATGTCTCCGGTCCCCCGGCGCCCGAGCGCGCCCTGGGCCAGCTCTACGATTTCGTCACCGGTGACGAGGACGCGCGCGTCTGCAAGGATATCCCGCCCGCATCCTGCGACGACCAGCCGCGCAACTTCTTCGCCTATCTCGGTGCCAATCTGCTGAGCAAAGTGGCCGACGAGCTCTCCAGCGCCAAGCTCGTACTGCCCTGGCTGCTGGGGGCGCTGGGGGCACCGGCGGTGTTCGTCGGCCTGCTCGTGCCCATTCGCGAGTCCGGTGTGCTGCTGCCGCAGCTGGCGGTGGCCGCCTACATTCGGCGCATGCCGCGACGCAAGCCCGTCTGGATCTTGGGTGCCCTCCTGTCCGCCGCCGCCCTCGGCGCCATGGCGCTGGCGGCGCTCACGCTGGCAGACGCCGCCGCCGGCTGGGCGGTGCTCGCGCTGCTGGTGGTGTTCAGCCTGGCGCGTGGTCTCTGCTCGGTATCGGCCAAGGACGTGCTGGGCAAGACCGTCTCCAAATCCCGCCGCGGCCGCCTCATGGGCTGGTCGGCGGGCATCGCCGGCGCCGCCACGCTGGCCCTCGGGCTCGGCCTCGGCCTGCTCGGCGGCCTGGACACCGAGCGGCTGCTCTACGCGGTGCTGCTCGCCGGCGGCGGCGTACTGTTCCTGTTGGGGGCGCTGGTCTTCGCCGCCGTTCGCGAGCAGCCCGGCGCCACCGCCGGCGGCGGCAATGCCTTGACGCAGGCCATCGCCAGCCTGGGGCTGCTGCGCACCGACCGCGACTTCCGTCGCTATCTCATCACCCGCATCGGTCTGCTGACGCTGGCCCTGGCGCCGCCCTTCTACGTGCTGCTGCTGCAACGCAGCAGCGATTCGGCCATCACCGGTCTTGGGCTGCTGATCATCGCCAGCGGTCTCGCGGCTGCGCTCAGCGCCCCGTTCTGGGGCCGGCTCAGCGACCACTCGGCGCGCTGGGTGATGGTGCTGGCGGCGGCCCTGGGGGGCGTCACCGGCATCGCCACCTGGGTCATCGGCGAGAACGGCCTGCAGGGGCCTGCGCTCACCTGGGTGCTCGCCGGACTGTTTCTGTCGGTGAACATCGCCCACGCGGGTGTGCGGATCAGCCGCAAGGTGTACTTGGTGGATCTGGCCAGCAGCGACAACCGGGCGGCGATGGTCGCGGTCAGCAACACCATCATCGGCGTCGCCATGCTGCTGGGGGGTGTCGTCGGCGTGCTGGCGGACATCTATGACACGGCGACGGTCATTGGCGTGCTCGGTCTCGGTGCCCTGGGGGTGGCCGCCTATGCGCTGCGCCTGCGCGAGGTATCGGCGGACGGCGCCGACTGACCATGCACCTTGACACCATGACACAAGCGCGCAGCCGCGTCCTTTGGCAGCAGGAGCTGGCGGGCGCCTTCACCGCTGTCGAGGCGCTGCTGGACTTCCTCGGCATTCCCGCCGCCGGGCGCGCCGGGGTGCTGGCCCAGGCGTCGGACTTTCGCCTGCTGGTCCCGCGGGGTTTCGCGGAATTGATGCGCCGCGGTGATCCGCACGACCCGCTGCTGCGCCAGGTGCTGCCCCTGCGCGCCGAGTCGGCGGCGGCGGATGGCTTCGGCACCGACCCCGTGGGGGAGCTCGCCGCCTGCACCGACGGCGGTCTGCTGCGCAAATACCACGGGCGTGCGCTGCTGATCGCCACCGGTGGCTGTGCGGTGCACTGCCGCTACTGCTTCCGGCGCCATTTCCCCTACGCGACGCTGCCGGCTCGCGGGGCCCTGGACGCGGCCTTGGCCGAGCTCGCAGCCGCCACGGACGTGCACGAGCTGATCCTCAGCGGCGGCGACCCGCTGCTGCTCGACGATCATGCCCTCGCCGACCTGCTCGGGCGCGTGGCGGGCATGGCGCATCTGCGCCGCATACGCGTGCACAGCCGGCTGCCCATCGTGCTGCCATCCCGGGTGACGCCGGCGCTCGGCCGCCTGCTCGCCGCACAACCCCAGCGCTGCGTCCTGGTGATCCACGCCAATCACCCGGCGGAGCTCGGCGCCGCCGCCGCCGACGCGCTGGCGGCGCTGGGCGAGGCCGGCGTGACGCTGCTCAACCAAAGCGTGCTCCTGCGCGGCGTCAATGACGACGCCGATTGCCTGACGGCGCTGAGCGAGCGGCTGTTCGATTGCGGCGTCCTGCCCTACTACCTGCATCAGCTCGATCCCGTCGCCGGCGCCGCCCATTTCGCCGTCGACGACGCGCGCGCCCGTACGCTGGCCACCGCACTGCGCAGCCGCCTGCCGGGCTATCTGACGCCGCTGCTGGTGCGCGAGCTGCCGGGCGCCGGCAGCAAGCTGCCGTTGCTGTGAGGCCCGACGCCCAACCGCCGTCGGCGCCCCCGCAGCCGCCGCGTCTCAGCCGGCATTGGCGATGCCGTGCGGCACATGGCCGGTGGCCACCCGCCCGCGGGCATCGGCACAGTGTCCCTCCTGATCATCGAAGTAGATATCCGCGTCGAAGGCCTCCAGGAACGCGCCCTTGGGCAGGCCGCCGAGAAACAGGGCCTCGTCGATGCGGATACCCCAGTCCCTGAGGGTGCGAATCACGCGCTCGTGGGACGGCGCCCCGCGGGCGGTGATGAGCGCCGTGCGCAGCGGGGCATCCCGGGGCGGGAACAGGGCCTGGATGCGGTGCAGCGCCAGCAGGAAGCCCTTGAAGGGTCCGGCGGACAGGGGTACGGCGGCGGCGGCCACCTCACGCGCATTGAACACGGCGAGGCCCTCACTGCGGTAGACGCGCTCGGCCTCGTCCGAAAACAACACGGCATCGCCGTCGAAGGCGATCCGAACCGGGGCGTCGGCGCCGCCGGCGGACTTGGCCGGGGCCGGCATCAGTGTGGCCGCGGCGCAGCCCGCCGCCAGCGCCTGGCGGACGTCGTCCGGGTCCGCCGACAAGAACAGGTGCGCATCGAAGGCGCTCACATAACGGTAGGGGCTGGCGCCATTGGTGAAGGCCGCGCGGGTGATCTCCAGGCCATGATGGCGGATGGAGTTGAACACCCTGAGCCCGGTATCGGAGCTGTTGCGGGACAACAGGATGATCTCGACCCGCCCGGCGTCGCCGATGCGCTCGTTCAGCGCCAGCAGCTTTTGCACCAGGGCGAAGGCCACGCCGGGCGCGAGCACCTCGTTTTCCCGCGCCACCTGATAGGCGTGGTAGGCGTCGACGCCCTCCTGCTCGAAGACGGCGTGGGACTCGTCGAGGTCGAACAGGGCCCGTGATGAGATGGCCACCGTCAAGCGGATGGCCCTGGCGTCGGCGCGGTGCTCGTCGTCCATGTCAGGCCCGTGCGCGCTGATGCGCGGGCGGCGCCCGGCGCTGGCGCGCGCTGCGGCGGGGGTTCTCGGGGCGGCAGCCTGATGCGGGGGTCACCAGGGCATGAAGCTGTTGATGAAGTGCATCGGCCGCCCGATGTTGCGGTTCATGCTGCCGAGATCATCCCGCATGTTGGCGGTCGTATAGGTCATGGACTGCATGGACTGCTCCATGCCCTGGATATTGGTCAACATCGGCTCCAGCACACTCACGTCTCGGGCCATGGAGTCGACGCCCACGGCCATGGTGCGCACATTGGAGCTGATCTGGCCCATATTGTCGGAGATGGACTGCATATTGCTCGCCAGCACCGTCATGTTGGAGTCGACGCTGATGGCGAGGTAGTGGACGTCTTTCGCCAGACTGAACACCAGATAGAAGCCATAGGCTGCGAGGATGATGAAGGCGAACAGCGATGGATAGACGATGAGCTCCCAGCGCCTGGCACTGTTCTCGAAGGCCTGGGACAGCCGGTCCATGGCGAAGGCGTTGGCCTGGGAATCCGTGGCTTCGGCCTGCAGTGCGTCCGGCGCATAACCGGATGCCTGCGGCGCGCCGGGGTCGGAGTCGGGTGTGGGATGCGCCATCGCCTTGGTTGCCTCAGTGCGGGTCTCTTTTGTTCTGCGACGATCACCGGGGGCGCCCCGCTCGAGCGAGGGGCGGCCCCTGCACGCGGGTCGGGGTGCGCGCTGGAGGCGCCGGCGGCGCGCGTCTTCGGGTGTTCGTCAATAGAGACTATCACAAAGCCCGGGAATTCCCACCGCACGACGGGTGTTCCGACGATCAGCTCAGCAGGTGTGGGAAAAGGGCTGCGGCGAGGGCATAGAACTCTTTGGCGCCCTTGCCACGCGGGTCCAGCTCGAACACGGCGAGCCCTTCGCTGAAGGAGCGCCGGAAGACCGTGCGCTGGGACAGGCGCGGCTTGATGTAGCGCACGTCGGGGAGGGATACCAGGGCGGCGGCCGCCTCGTTGGTCTCGCGCACGGCATGATGCGTATCCCCCCGATTGATGAAGCCGATGATCTCGGCGGGCTTGCTGCGCTCCGCCGACCGCACCAGACGCACGAACCGCTGTGTCGACCAGATGTCGGCCTGGGACGGGGGCACGGGCACCACCACCCGATCGCACAGCGTCAGCGCCGTGCGCACCGCATCCATGTCCGCCGTGCCGATGTCGATGATGCTTTCTTCGTGCTCGGCCAGGCCCTCGGGCGTGAGGGCGTCGCGGTCGCGCACCAGCAGCGTCGGCTCGAAGTCCTCTTCGGTGCGTACTTCGGTGACGTCGGTCAGTGTCGCCTGGGGGTCTGCGTCCAGGAGCTGGACGTCGACGTCGGCCATCGCCAGCCACACACCAAGATTGAAGGTCAGCGTGCTTTTGCCAGAGCCTCCCTTCAGGCTCCCTACCACCGTGATCATGCGGGTCTCGATCTCCTGAAGCAGCGACGATTGCGATCGGCTCAAGGACCGCTGCGATAGTAGCGCCGGTAAAAATCCTCCGGCGGACTGCCGACGGATTCCGGGGCATAGCCGAAGGCCGTTGCACCGCCGCCATTACGCCGGCGCTGCGGTGAGCGGTAGCGGCGCTCCGGATAGGGCTCGGCGAGCCAGGCTCCGCCCTCCGCCTCGCGCTGGCGTGCCCGCTCCCTGTCGGTGAGCGGGCGGAAGCGGTAACCGCCCAGGCGCTGCTCGCCCAGGCGCTGCTCCAGGTCCGGATCCTCCCGGAAGCGGTAACGGGGCCGTGCCGGCGGTAGCCGCCAGACATCCTGCCCCGCCGTGTCGTAGCCATCGTCAGCGAGCCAGGGCTGCTGCTCGAAGGTCCAGTCGTCGCGCCATCCCTGCGCAGCACCCGTCTGGCTCCGCGCCCGGGGCAGCGGCTGTTGCGCCCAATCCGGCGCGCCGTAGCCATCGGGCGAGCGCCGTTGCGGTGGTGGGTCGCCCGACACCGGGGGTGTCGCATAGCGCTCGGGCTGCCGGCCATCGCCGTCGCGCCAGCCGCTCGCGAATGCGCCGCCGCCCGGATTCCAGGCGGAGGGCGGTTCATCGCCGCCGTAGCGGAAGCCGCGATCTCTGCCGAAGGCATCGCCGCCATAACCACCGCCCTCGGCGTCACCGACACCGCCTCGCCGGCCCGGGCGCTCGTCGGGTAAGTAACCGCTGCCCTGTTGATACCAGCCCGGGTCCGGCGCACCGCCGAAGTCGGCGGCCAATAGCGGGCTCGCCACGAGCAGGGCCGATGCACAGCACAGGGTTGAAGCCAGAATTCTCAGCATGAGGAGCACCACCAGCGGCCAGGTCCATTCGCATCGACCGCAACGGACGCGGTCGTCGTCTTCAGTCTAGCCGCACTGGCACTGTTCCACTGCACGGCGGTATGGCGAGACGTGAGCGCCTACTCTGCGTCATCGTCCGTCTTGAGGCGAATCCCGCGCCGCGCAGTCTTCTTTTGTACCTTCGCCGTCTTGGGCTTGGCCGCCGTCGCGGGCCGCGAAGACGCCTTTTTCTTGGTGGCGCGCTGCGGCGCCTTGCCCTTGGCCGCGGCCTTCTTCGTGGGCGCAGCCGCCGGCGCCGTATCGGCTGCCCCGGTTGGGGTTGGTGCCGCCGCCGCGGGCGTCCCTGTGTCAGTCGTGCGCAGCGCGTTTTGCACCTCGGCCTCGGCGCTGCGTTGATGATGGGTCACATCGCCGGCGGCAGCATCACCCGCGTGCGGCGTACCGCCGCTGGATGCGGCCGCGCCACCATCGCCGCTCGGCGAGCCCTGCGGCGCGGCACCCGAGCCACCGCCGCCCGGTTTCGGACCCTGGCCCGCGGGGGGCTGTCGCTTGCCCCGCAGCAAGGTCTTCAGCCAGTCGAACAGCAGCAGGAAGAGGCCGCGCACCAGGTAGAACAGCATCATCAGCGCACCACCCAGCTTGCCGAGCAGCGACGATGAGGACTCGGGCCGGGGGGCGGGTGCGCCCTGCGAACGGGTCTCGCTCGTCTCGCGCTCGTCCTCCAGCATTTCTTCGGCGCATGGCACCGTCGTGCCACGGGGCGCACTCGCCACGGCCACCTCACACAGATCCCGGCTCGCGGCGACGCAGCCCAGCGGAATGACGATGAGGGTCAGCAAGGTGGAGACCAGCACCCCCGAGGAGAGGGAAATGGCCATGCCCTGGAAGATCGGGTCGGTGAAGATGACGCTGGAGCCCGCCACCAGCGCCAGGGCGGTGATGACGATGGGCCGCGTGCGGGTCTTGCAGGCGCGGATCACCGCTTCGGCCACCGGCACGCCCTTCTGTACCTCGTGGACGGAAAAGTCCACAAGCAGGATGGAGTTGCGCACGATGATGCCGGCGAGCGCGATCCAGCCGATCATGGAGGTGGCCGTGAACTCGCCACCCAGCCCGAGCTCGAACATCAACCAGTGTGCCGGGATGATGCCGAGCAGGGTGAGCGGAATGGGTGCCATGATGACCAGCGGAATCCGAAAGTTACCGAACTCCCAGACCACCAGGATGTAGATCAGCACCAGGGCGACGGCGAAGGCGGCGCCCATGTCGCGGAAGGTTTCGTAAGTGACCGTCCACTCGCCGGTCCATTCGAACCCGGTGACGCGGTCCGTCGGCGGCGGCCCGAGCCAGTATGCCTTGGGCACCGTGCCGTCGGGTGCGACATAGCCCATGGCGTCGAGGCGATCCTGGACCTGCAGCATGGCGTAGACCGGTGCCGCCAGGTCGCCGCCCACGTCGGCCACGACATATTCGATGGCGCGCAAGTCCTTGCGGTAGATGATCTGCTCTTCGGGCACGCGCTCGAAGCGCCCGAGCTCGCGCAACGGCACCGTGAAGCCCGCGTTGGAGCGGATGGGCAGGTCGCCCAGGCGGTCGATCTGGGAGCGCTCGGCCAGCGGCACCTGGAGCACGATGTTCACCGGCTCGTGGCCCGACTTCATCTTGACATCACCCAGGGTGGCGCCGCCCAGGGCCATGGCCAGGTTCTGGTTGATGGCGTCCACGGAGATGCCGCGGCGGACGGCTTTCTCGGTGTCCACTTCGAAGCGCCAGTAATCGAAGGGCTCGCGGATATAGTTATCCACGTCGCGGGTGCTCTCTGCCTGCGCGAAGATATCCGTCAGCTCGCGGGCGAAGTCCCGACGGACCTCCGGCGAAGGCCCGTGCACCTCCGCCACCACCGATTGCAGCACCGGCGGCCCGGGCGGCATTTCCACGACGGCGATATGTGCGCCGCTCTCGTCCGCCAGGGGCCTGAGCAGGTTACGGGCCTCGACGGCGATCTCGTGGCTGGAGCGCTCGCGTTTTTTCTTGTTCTTGAGCTGGACCTGCAGCTCGCCCTGCCAGGGGTCATCGCGCAGGTAGTAGTGGCGCACCATGCCGTTGAAGTCAAACGGGCGCGCCGTGCCGGCATAGAGCTGCAGCGCCGTCACCTCGGGGATGGTGCGCAGCTTCTCGGCCATGCGATGGGCCAGATTGGCCGTCACCGGCAGGGCCGTGCCCTCGGGCATGTCCAGCACCACCGAGAACTCCGGCTTGTTGTCCAGCGGCAGCATCTTCACCGGCACCCACTGGAAGTAGAAGAACGACAGCGTGAACAGGAAGGTGCCCCACATGATCAGCTTGAACAGGAAGCGTTTGCCCTTGCTCTCGATCAGCGGAACCAGGATGGCCACGTAGAGCTTCTCGAGGCCCTCGGCCTCGCGATGCTCGCGCTTCTCAGCAATCTCGAGATAGCGCATGGATGGCTTGAGCCATTTGGAAATGGCCAGGTACGGCGTGAATACGAAGGCCGCGAACAGGGAGATCAGCATGGCCACCGAGCCGAGGGCCGGAATCGGCTCCATGTACGGGCCCATCATGCCGCTGACGAAGCCCATGGGCAGCAGCGCGGCGATGACCGTGAAGGTGGCGAGAATGGTGGGATTGCCCACCTCGCGCACGGCGTCGACGGCGGTGTGATCGTCGGTGCGCCCCTCTTCCAGCCAGCGCCGATAGATGTTCTCGACCACGACGATGGCATCGTCGACGAGGATACCGATGGAGAAGATGAGCGCGAAGAGGCTGACGCGGTCAATGGTGTAGTTGGTCACCCAAGCCATGAAGATGGTCATCAGGAGCACCACCGGGATCACCAACAGCACGACCATGGCCGGCTTCAGGGCGCGGAAGGCGGCGAGCACCAGCAGGAAGACGAAAAAGGTTGCGATGAAGAGCTTTTTGATGAGGTCCGAGACCTTCTCGTCCGCGGATTCGCCGTAGTTGCGGGTGACGCTCACCTCGACGTTGTTGGGGATGCGCCCGCCCTTGAGCTCCTCCACCTTGTCCATGATGGCGTTGGCGACCGTGACACCATTGGTGAGCTCCTTCTTGGCGATGGCGATGGTCACCGCCGGCACGCCGTCCGCCTTGACCCCGTCCGCTGCCGCCGGCCCGGTGTAGTAGGCCACCAACTGTTTGGCGTCTTCGGGCTCGCGCTGCACCTGGGCCACGTCGTAGACGTAGACGGGGATCTCGTTGTACGTGCCCACCACGAGCCGGGCGATCTCGTCTGCGCTCTTGAGGAAGGAGCCCGTCGTCACCGAGAAATGCGCGCCGCTGGACTCGACGCCGCCGGCCGTCGCCTCCGCATTGGCGGTGTTGATGGTGTTGGCCACATCGCCGAGGCTGATGCGGTAGCCGGACAACCGCTCGGGGAAGGCATCCACGGTGACCTGCTCGCGGCGCCCGCCCACGATGAAGGCATTCCCCGTATCGGGCACTTCTTTGAGCACCTGCAGCACATCCTGTGCGAGCAGCCGAAGCTGGCCGTCATCGACGTCCGGCCGCCCATCACCGTCCACATCCTTCGACCATAGCGTCAGTGTCACGATGGGCACGTCGTCGATGCCCTTGCTCTTCACCAGGGGCGGCATGACCCCGGGCGGGATCTTGTCCCTGTTGGAGGCGAGCTTGTCGTTCACCTTCACCAACGACGGCCCCATCTCCTCACCCACCTCGAACTGCACGGTGACGAGGCCCTGGCCGCGCTCGGCGGCGGAGTAGACGTGGTCCACCCCCGGAATCTCGCTGATCATCCGCTCCAGCGGCTGCATGGCGAGGTTACTCACCTGCTCCGCCGACGCCCCCGGATACTGCACCATGATATCGATCATGGGCACCGAGATTTGCGGATCCTCCTGACGGGGTGTGGCGATGAGCCCGAGCAGGCCCATCATCAGCATCGCGACGTAGAACAGCGGCGACAGTGGCGAGCGGAGGAAGAAGCGCGCCGTGCGGCCGGCAAGACCAAGGTTGTCCTCGTCGTAGGGCGGATCGCTGTTTGGATGGGTCCCGGCGTTGGCCCGGGTGCTGTCGTCCTGGCTCATGACTCGGTATCGGATTCGGTGTGAAGGCGAAGCGGCGCCCGGCGAGGGGGTTGGGCGCCATAATCCACCGCGGCCCGAGTGGAGCGCGGCGGCGATGGTCTAGCGCGCGCTGACTGGCGCGCGACCCCGGGCTGGGGGATCAGCGGCCCCCGTCGCCACTGCGGGACCAATTGCTGGTGATGCCCGCGCCCGGGTTCTGCAGGATGCGCTCGCCGGGACGCAGGCCGCTGAGCACCGTCACCATGGCGTCCGGCCGCGGCTCGCCGAGCCGAATCAGGCGCAGCTCCGGGTTGCCCTGCTCATCCAGCACGTAGACCCCGGGCAGGCTGCCATTGAAGCGCACGGCGGACCGGGGCACGACGGGGTTGACGCGCGCCGGTGCATTGAAGTCGGGCACCAGCACTTTCGCGTACATGCCGGGCTCCGAGACGCCCTGGGGCAGATCGAACTTGACCTTCACCGTATGGCGCTGCGGGTCGGCCATGGGGAAGATCTGAGCCACGCGCACGGGCACACCGTCGCCGCCGGTGCCGGCACGCGCGGGCACATCGAGCTCAGCGCGCAGCATCATGCCCTCGCGCAGGCCGGGACGCAGCCGCGCGGGGATGTCCACTTCCACCTGCAGGTACTCGACATCGGCGTAGTTCAGGAGCGGCTGGCCGGGCTGCACCGTATCGCCGACTTCGATGAATTTCTTGACGATGACCCCGTCGAACGGCGCCACCGCGCGCGCGTCGCGCAGCTTGGAGTCGAGGGCTCGCAGCTCGGCCTGCAGCGCCATCATGGCGTTGCGCGCCTCCTGGATCTGCGTGCCGGATGCGTACAGATCCGCCGACAGCTCGGCGTCTTGGTCGCGGTCGCCGATGAAGTCTTCCATGGGGCGGGTGAAGAACTGATCGAACAGATTCGGCACCCCCATGCCGCCGGGCGATGACCGCGAGCGCGGCGAGTACAGCTCACGGCCGTATTGCACACCGGCGTTTCGCAGCTGGGCATCTGCGGTGGCCAGCTGCGCCACCAATGCCTCGCGCTTGGCCCGGAGCTCACTGTCGTCGAGGGCGACCAGGGTGTCGCTCTCGTCGAAATCGTCGCCCTCGATGCCGGCGATGTACTGGACCCGGCCCGGCAGCTGTGCGGCGAATGTGACTTCTTTGTAGGGGATGACGGTGCCGCCGACCGAGACCGTCGGCAGCCCTTCCGCCTGCTTGACGACGTGGACGCCGTCGGCGCCCTGCGCGGCGGCATCCATGGCAAACAGCGGCAAGAGACAGGCAGCGAGCAGCCGAACAGCGACGAGGGAGGTTTTGCCCATGTGTACGGGTTCCTGAAGGCAGCGGAATGTGTTGTGCGGGTTGCGGCTTTGACCATTTTGCACCCGACGCCCGGACGTGGGCCAGCCGACGCCCGGGCGCAATGATCGCAGCACAGGCCTGCGTATGCCAGTGACCGCTCGGGCGATTGATGCGACAGCCGGTTGGGGGCGGTGGCGGTTGTGCCCGGTCCGGTCGTGTCCTGGCTGATGATGCTGGGCTGATGACGCTGGTCCGATGATGCTGGTCCGGCGATGCTGGGCCGATGACGCTGGGTCCGGTTGGGCTCGGCCCGATGGCCCTCGGCCGGCATCGGCGCCCGCGCCGTTTATCTTTATGTCATCAACGCAGAAGCTGTGGCCACGCTCCGGCGGGTTAGTATCTCGGAATCGGCCTACGACTTCAAGCAAACGAGCCATGAACCCGATCCAAATCAAGCCTTTGCCCTGATGGCACCGGTGCGGATGCGGCCGTGCTGGCGACAAGCGTTTGACTGCATTCGGCAAACCCGGGCTTGCCGGCGCTGGCCGACGATGCCCCGATGCCGCGCATCCCGTCGTATAGTAATGGGTGACACCCGCTCGCGCACCGTTCGTGCGACCGCCCGCCGCCTGCGCTGTCAGCCCCGGGCGCCGGTGCAGCCGTGTCGATGCCGACGGAGAGCCCAGCTTCAACGAAGAGGACACCGCCGATGCCTTCTGCGCTCGGACCGGAAACTGTGCAGCAACGCCTGAGCGACCTCGAGACCCACCTGGAGCAGGAGAATCCGATCCTGCTCAACGCCGTGCAGAGCTTCCGTACCCTCGACCAGGTCGCCTACGACCTGCATCTGCTGCCCCGGAACCAATCCTTCGCGAGCAAGGTCCCCTGGTGGCCGCTGATCTCGGTCCTGGGGACGTTCTCTGCGGGAAAATCGACGTTTATCAATGATTTTCTGGGGCAAAACCTGCAGCGTACGGGCAACCAGGCGGTGGATGACCGTTTCACGGTCATCGTCTACAGTCCCGAGAGCCGCAGCCATGCCCTGCCGGGCATCTCCCTCGACTCCGACCCGCGCTTCCCGTTCTATCAGATGTCGCAGCAGATCGAGCGTGTGGCCGGTGGCGAGGGCAAGCGCATCGACGCCTACCTGCAGCTCAAGACCTGCCGCAGTGACCGGCTCAAGGGCAAGATCGTCATCGACTCCCCCGGGTTCGACGCGGATGCTCAGCGTGATGCCATCCTGAGCATTACCGACCACATGATTGGCCTGTCCGATCTGGTCATCGTCATGTTCGATGCCCGTCACCCCGAGCCCGGTGCGATGCGCGACACGCTGCAGCATCTGGTGGCGGCGACGAAGCACCGCCCCGACTCGAGCAAATTCCTGTTCGTGCTGAACCAACTGGATACCGCGGCGACCGAGGACAACCCCGAGGATGTGGTGGCGGCATGGCTGCGGGCCCTGGGCGAGGTGGGCATGACCACGGGGCGCTTTTTCACATCGTTCAGCCCATCAAAGCCACCCATCGCCGACGATACCCGCCGGCAGCGCTTCGAAGCGAAGCGCGATGCGGACCTGGCGGAGATCTATCAGCGCATCGATCAGGTGGAAGTGGAGCGAGCGTATCGCATCGTGGCATCGCTGCGGGCAATCGCCAATGAGCTCGCCGATGAGACCCTGCCGACACTGACACGCGCCGTGCGCAGGTGGCGCTCCCGTACGCTATGGCTGGACATCGTTGTCCTGCTTGCGGTGGTGGGCTCATTCCTGGGCTGGAGTATCGCCGCCGGGCACTGGGAAGGGCTCAGCTATCAGCCCGACTGGCTCGCCTGGATGCGGGCTCAAGGCATCGATCATGCGCTCCAATATGCCGAGGGCGCGGCCCTGCTGGCGCTCCTGGGACTGCATTTCGGCGTCCGCAGCCTCGCCGCTGCCACGCTACGCCCGTGGCTGCGTCGCGAAGCCAAGAACAAGGCGCTGCCCGGCGACGTGCTGGCCGCCTTCGCCGCCAATACCAAGCGCTGGGGCCGTGAATTCTCCGGGCGTCCCTTCGGCTTCAGTCAACGCTGTGAGCGCCTGATCAGCGACGTGCTGCACGACTGCGAGACCTATGTGCAAAGCCTGAACGAGCGCTTCACCAATCCCAAGGGACTCCAGGACTGAGCCGGCAACGGCACGCCGCGCATGGAGCAGTGCCACCGCAATGCACCGGCGCCGGGGCGCATCGGCATCGATCTCGGCGGCACCAAGATCGAGGGCGCCGTCCTGACGGCGCACGGCGCACTACGACACCGCCGCCGCGTCGCCACCCCCCGGCACGACTACGATGCCACCCTGGCCGCCATCGCCGAGCTGGTGACGACACTGTCGCAGCACGCGCCCTGCGCCGCCGGCGTCGGTGTCGGCACGCCCGGTGCCATCTCGCCGTTCGACGGCCGGCTGCGCAATGCCAATTCCATCTGGCTGAACGGGCGCACGTTGGCGTCGGATCTCGCCGCACGGCTGCACCGGCCCGTGCGCATCGCCAACGATGCGGACTGTTTTGCACTCTCCGAAGCCACCGGCGGCGCCGGCGCCGGTGCGGTGAGCGTCTTCGGCGTCATCATCGGCACCGGCACCGGTGGCGGCATCGTCGTGCACGGGCGCCTGCTGCAGGGGCCGAATGCCATCGCCGGGGAATGGGGCCATAATCCCCTGCCCTGGCCCCAGCCCCACGAATGGCCCGGCCCGCACTGCTACTGCGGCAAGCGCGGCTGCATCGAGACCTTCTGCTCGGGACCGGCGCTGAGCGCCACCTTTGCGCGGGCGACCGGGCGACAACTGGATGCGGCGGCCATCGCCGCGGCGGCAACGACCGGCGACGGCGAGGCCGAGGCCGCGCTCGTGGGTTACGAGCAATGCCTGGGCCGGGCGCTGGCGGCGGTGATCAATCTCTTGGACCCGGAGGTCATCGTGCTGGGGGGCGGCCTCTCCAAACTGTCGCGCTTGTACGACAACCTCCCGGCCGTGATCGAGCGCTACGTCTTCTCCGACGGCCTCGCGACGCGGATCATTCCGCCGCACTTCGGCGACAGCAGCGGCGTGCGTGGCGCGGCCATGCTTTGGCCCGCAGCAGCCGACGGCGCCGGTTAGGCGCGGCGATGAGGCCCCGGCCCCGGCAGCGCGACCGGTCATCCCGCCAGCGCCCGCGGCCATGCATCAGACCAATCCCGCGGCACGCCGCAGCGCCGCCGCCACCGCCTGGTGCGCCGCCGTGCCAATGGCCGCATCCACCGCCGCCGCGTCCAGCCGCGGGCGCCGGCCAATGATGGCGGCCTTGACGCGGCGAATACGCTCCAGTGCCGTCTCCACCGCCGCAGCTGGTATCTCCTTCGCCGCGATCTGCGCCGCCAGTGCTTCCATCAACGCGAACTGGATGTGGGTTTGCGGCCGGCGGCCGTCGAGCCCACCGCCGCCGCCGATGAACAGATCGCAGCCGGCGCCCACCGCGCGACGGGTCAGCTCGGCGGCGGACCAGCGCCCCCAGACGCCGCGCATTTCCATGTTATCGGTGACGATCAGCCCGTCGAACCCCAGCTGCCCGCGCAACAGCCCCGTGAGGATGGGCGGCGACAGCGTCGCCGGCCAGTCGGGGTCGAGCGCCGGGTAAAGCACATGTGCGGTCATGATCGCGCCCACCCCGGCGGCCACCGCCGCGTGGAAGGGGGGCAGCTCGATGTCCTCGAGGGATTCATGCTCCCGCGGCACGATGGGCAGGGTCTGGTGCGAATCCACCGCGGTATCGCCGTGGCCGGGGAAATGCTTGCCACAGGCCAGGAGGCCGTGGGCCTGGTAAACCGCGATGATGGCCGATGCCACGGTCGAGACCAGCGCCGGCGTTGGCCCATAGGCACGGTCGCCGATGATCGGATTCGCCGGATTGCTGTCCACATCCAGCACCGGCGCATAGTTGACATTGATACCAACGCTGGTGAGCTCGGCGGCGGTGACGGCGGCGGCCGCCCGCACCAGCTCCAGGGAGCCCGTGAGCGCATACACCCGTCCCAGCACCCGCGCCGCGGGCAGCTCGGTGAACGGCGCCCGCAGCCGCGCCACCCGGCCACCCTCCTGGTCGACGCTGATCAGCGGCGGCTCATCCGCCGGGTAATGCCGGTGCAAGTCCGCGCACAGCCGCGCCACCTGCCCGGGGGTGGCGATGTTGCGCCGGAACAGGATGAATCCCGCGGGGCGCCAGCGCCGGATGGTTTCGGCGAGGGCCGCGTCCACGGCGACGCCGTCGAAGCCCAGGATGAAGCATCCGCCGGCGAGGTGCTGAGCATGCATGGCGACGAGCCCGGGCGCCCGTGACGGCGCCGGCAGCTGAGACAGGCCCGGCATTATAGCGGCGCGCCGGCGCCGGCGCGCACAGCGCACCCCCCGCAGCCGCGCCCGCGAGCTTCGGCAGTCGGATACACTAAGGTCATGACATGGCGCTGTCACATGGCAACGAGCCATGAGACCGATACCGCCCCACCGAGTCCGGGCGCGTCCGCGATTCTGGGTAAAGCCCCGCACCGCCGCGCCCGCACCGCCGCCAAGACGGAGACCGACCATGACCACCGCCGCCGCCACCGATAACCCGGATCTCAGGACCCTGGCCCGGGACCGTATGCAGGTGCCCCAGCAGCCGCAGTGGCCCGCGCTGGGCAGCGCCGAGAAGGACGCCCTGAAGGCACGCATCAAGGCCTTGCTGCGCGAGCAGCAGGCGGTGCTGGTGGCCCATTACTACGTCGACGGCGACCTGCAAGCACTCGCCGAAGAGACCGGCGGCCATGTGGCGGATTCGCTCGAAATGGCCCGCTTCGGCGCCGAATCCGATGCCAGGACCCTGGTGGTGTGTGGCGTCCGGTTCATGGGCGAGACGGCGAAAATCCTCAATCCAGAGAAGCGCGTGCTGATGCCGACGCTCGAGGCCACCTGCTCCCTCGATGAAGGCTGCCCGCCGGACGCCTTCACCGCGTTTTGTGACGCACACCCGGATCGCACCGTCGTGGTCTACGCCAACACCAGCGCCGAGGTGAAGGCCCGCTCCGACTGGGTGGTCACCTCCAGCATCGCGCTGCCCGTGGTGGAGCACCTGCATGCCCAGGGCGAGAAGATCCTCTGGGCGCCGGACAAGCACCTGGGACACTACGTGCAGCGCATGACCGGCGCCGACATGCTGCTGTGGGACGGCGCCTGCGTGGTGCACGAAGAGTTCAAGGGCTTCGCGCTCGATCGCCTGCGACGCCTGCATCCCGACGCGGCGGTGCTGGTGCACCCCGAATCGCCGGACGAAGTCGTCGACCAGGCGGACGTGGTCGGCTCCACCACACAGCTCATCAAGGCCGTCCAGACAATGGCCAACGACGCGTTCATCGTCGCCACCGACGAGGGCATTTTCTGGAAGATGCACCAGCTGGCGCCGGGTAAGCGCCTCATCGCCGCCCCCACCGCCGGCGCAGGGGCCACCTGCGAGAGCTGCGCCCACTGCCCCTGGATGGCCATGAATGCGCTGCAGAACCTGGAGCAGGTGCTGCGTACCCATGACCAGGAAATCCTTATCGACGAGGCCGTCCGCCAGCGTGCGGTGGTGCCCATCCAGCGTATGCTGGACTTCGCGCGCGAGCGCGGCATCGGCGCGCGACGCGACAGCGACTGAGCCCGCCACGGGCGGCGGCGAGGCCGTCGCCCCTTAACGCGCCCCCCACCCGGCCCGGCGGCGTCGCCCGCGGCCCGTGCCAGCGGGTGGGCGCGGCCCCCCCTGAGCGCGCGCGGACACGCCACACGCAGACTCAGGGGCGTCGCCCACCCCGCTGGTCGCGGGCGAAGGTCGCCGTCGGCACCAGCAGCAACGCCGCCAGCACCAGCAGGCTGAGCAGCCCGCCCACCAGTGGCCCGCCCGCCGAGGACAGGACGCCGGACAACAACAGCCATCCCAGCACGAACAGCCACGCCATGGGCAGGCCCATGTCCCGCACCCGCTTGGCCATGATGTTGAGCTGCCCCAGGAGCAGCAGCGCGAACACGGCGGCGACCACCAGCACGCCCACCGGACCCAGGCTCTCGCCCAGCGCCACCTGGGTCTCCAGCGGCTCGCCGCCCGCCATGCGCTCCGCCGCGCCGATGACCGCACCCAGCACGAAGGCCAGCACCGCCACCAGCAGCACCAGAACCACATACCAGACGAGGAAGGGCAGCCGTTGCAGCCGCCCGTGCTGGATTTCACCCCACAGGGCTGTGAACATACCGCCTCCCGATCGACCGCGCCATTGCCACAGCGGCCCAGCTTACGGGAAAAGCGCAGGTCAGCGCGAGTGGCCCGGGCAGCAGCACGTTACAGCCGCCCCCGTGCGCCGCCCCCCGGGCGCCGACACATAGGCCATCCGCCGCTAGAATGCACGCTGCCGCAGCCACGCCGCGCCGGCGCCAGCAGAGGCCTTCAATGTGACCACAACACTGACGCGTACCCCAGGCTTCCTGCCCTTCGTGGCGGTGGTGTTCCTGAACAGCTTCGTCGATCTGGGCCACAAGATCATCATCCAGAACACGCTGTTCAAGGCCTACGATGGTCCGGAGCAGATCTGGCTGACCGCGCTGGTGAACGCCCTGATTCTGCTCCCGTTCATCCTGTTGTTCACGCCCTCGGGATGGCTCGCCGACCGCTGGCCGAAAAACCGCGTCATGCGCATCGCCGCCTGGGTGGCCGTCGGCATCACCCTCGCCATCACCGCCTGCTATTACCTCGGGCTGTTCTGGCCGGCATTCATCATGACCTTCGTGCTGGCGCTGCAAAGCGCCATCTACTCGCCGTCCAAGTTCGGCTACATCAAGGAGCTCTGCGGCATCGAGGCGCTGACGCCCGCCAACGCCTGGGTGCAGGCCAGCTCCAGCATCGCCATCCTCGCCGGCATCCTGAGCTTTTCGGTGCTGTTCGAGCTGCTGCTGGCCACACCCAACGGCGATATCGGCGGCAGCGGCCTGCCGCCGGACGAGATCATCCGCACCATCGCGCCCGTCGGCTGGTTCCTGGTGCTGGGCTCGCTGGTGGAAGTGGCGCTGGCCTACCGGCTGCCGGACAAGCGCCCGGGCGCGCCCGCCATGCATTTCGACTGGTCGCAGTATGTCAGCGGACGGTATCTGGGACATAACCTGCATGCGGCCTGGGACAACGCCGTCATCTGGCTCTCCATCATTGGTCTCGGCGTCTTCTGGGGCATCTCCCAGGTGCTGCTGGCGGCCTTCCCGGCCTTTGTGGAAGACAGCCTGGGCGAAGCCAATACCGTGGTCATCCAGGGGGTCATGGCCTTCGCCGGCATCGGCATCATCGTCGGTGCCGCCATCGCCGGGCGCATCTCGCGCGATCATGTGGAAACGGGGCTGATTCCCTTCAGCGCGCTCGGCATCGCCGCGACCCTGTTCGTGCTGCCCGCCATCGGCGTCACCTGGCTGCACGGGATCAATTTCCTGGCGCTGGGGCTCGCCGCCGGCATGTTCATCGTCCCGCTCAACGCCCTGATCCAGTTCAACGCCGGCGAGCGTGAGCTGGGCCGGGTGCTGGCGGCGAAGAACTTCATCCTCCACTGGATCATGCTGGCCGGGCTCGTGGTCACGGTCATCTCCGCCCTGGCCGAAACCGGCAGCCGCGCCATCATGCTGGCGCTGGCACTGGTGGGTCTGGGGGGTGCAATCTACACGGTCTGGCAGCTCCCGCAGTCGCTGGTGCGCTTTTTCATCGCCCGCCTCATGGCGACGCGCTACCGCCTCCAGGTCATCGGGCTGGACAACATGCCGGCCCAGGGCGGCGTGCTCATGCTCGGGAACCACATCAGCTGGATCGACTGGGCCATGGTGCAGATGGCAAGCCCCAGGCCCGTGCGCTTCGTCATGGAGCGGGTCATCTACGAGCGCTGGTGGCTGAAGTGGTTTCTCGACTTCTTCGGCGTCGTGCCCATCTCCGGCACCAGCAGCGGTCACGCGCTGCGCCGCGTCACAGGGCTCATCAATCGCGGCGAGGTGGTGTGCATCTTCCCGGAGGGCACCCTCAGCAAGAACGCGCAGCTGGCGGCGTTCAAGCGCGGGTTCGAGCGCGCCGCGCAGGGTGCCGACGGTGTGATCCTGCCGTTCTACCTGCGCGGCCTCTGGGGCAGCCGTTTCTCCAACGCCAGCGAGAAGCTCAAGGCCAGCCGCCGCGGTGGCCGCGCGCGGGATGTGATCGTCGCCTTCGGCCCGACCCTGCCCATCACCAGCGACGCCCAGCAGGTGAAGCAGGCCGTGATCGAGCTGTCGGTGAGCTCCTGGGCCGAGCATGTGCAGACCCTGCCGACGCTGCCCGCCGCCTGGCTCGCAACGGCCAAGCGCAGACTCGGCACGCCCGTGGTGCTCGACGCCGCGAGCGGTGCGACCCTGACCAACCGCCGCCTCATCGCCGCGGTGCTCGTCTTCGCCGGGGCCATCCGCAAGCGTTGTCCCGAGCAGAACCTGGGCATTTTACTGCCGGCCTCCAGCGCCGGTGTCATCGCCAATCTCGCCGCTTGGCTGGCGGGCAAGACGGTGGTCAATCTCAACTACACGGCGACGCCGCAGGCCCTGCGCGCGGCGCTGCAGACCGCCGGTATCCGTCACGTCGTCACCGCCGAGCGCTTCCTGCGCACGCTCGAGCGGCGCGGCATCGATGCGCGGACATTGCTCGCCGGCGCGCAACTGCACGCGATGGAAGACATCCGTGCCGGTGTCGGCAAGGTGAGTGGCCTGATCATGCTCGCCGCCGCCATCGTCCTGCCCGCCTGGCTGCTGCGGGCGCATTACTGTCGCCGGCTGCATCCGCAGGACACCGCAGCCATTCTGTTCTCATCCGGCAGCGAAGGTCACCCTAAGGGCGTGGAGCTCACGCACCGGAACATCCTCGCCAACGTGCGCCAGATCGCCGATGTCCTCAACACCGAGACCGACGACCTGATGCTCTCGAACCTGCCGCTGTTCCATGCCTTCGGTCTCACGGCCACCACGGCGCTGCCCCTGCTGGAGGGCATCCCCATGGTGTGTCACCCCGATCCCACCGATGCCCTGGGCAACGCCAAGGCCATCGCCCGCTACCGGGCGACGGTGTTGTGCAGCACGTCCACCTTCCTGCGCCTCTATGTCAAGCACCATCGGGTGCATCCCCTGATGCTCGATAGCCTGCGCATCGTCGTCGCCGGCGCCGAGCGCCTCGGTCCCGACGTGCGCGATGCCTTCGCCGTGAAGTTCGGCAAGCGCATTTACGAGGGCTACGGCGCCACGGAGACCACACCGGTGGCGAGTGTGAACGTCCCCGACGCCATCGAGCTCAACAACTGGAAAATCCAGACCGGCAGCAAGCCCGGCACCGTCGGCATGCCGCTGCCGGGCACCAGCTTTCGCATCGTCCACCCGGACACCCTGGCGCCGCTGCCCACCGGTGAGGACGGGCTCATCCTCATCGGCGGCGTGCAGGTCATGAAAGGCTATCTGCACGACCCGCAGCGTACCCGGGCCGCGGTGGTTGAGCTGGACGGGCAGCGCTGGTACAAAACCGGCGACAAAGGGCATCTGGACGCCGACGGCTTCCTCACCATCGTCGACCGTTACGCGCGGTTCGCCAAGCTCGGCGGTGAAATGGTCAGCCTCGGCGCCGTGGAGGCGCATGTGCGCCGGGCCCTGGGCCGCCCGGAACTGGCGCTCTGCGCCGTCGCCCTGCCCGACGCGAGAAAAGGCGAACGGGTGGTGCTGCTGCTCGCCGCAGACCTGAGCGCCGATCAGCTGCGCGCCGCGCTGCTCGATGCCGGCGTCAGCCCGCTGCTGCTGCCGTCCGCCGTGGTCAATGTCGACACGGTACCCACGCTGGGCAGCGGCAAGACGGATTTCGCCGCCGCGGTGCGCCTGGCGCAAGCCCGTGTCGGACCTGACGATGCCACCGCGGCGCAGCCCGCCGCCGCCCCAGCCCACGCGCACCGCTGACGTCGACGACCCCAACATGCACACCCACGCCCGCATCCCGCGTCTGTTTCCCCGTCTGCCCCAGGGGGTCTGCCTGCTGGCGGCGCTGGCCCTGCTCGCCGGCTGCGGCGAGGACCCCATGGGACCGGATAACCGCCTGGCCCTGCTCGCACTCAGCAAGTGCCGCCACACGCAAGCGTTGCAGCTCACCGACAACGCCATCGCCCGCGGCAACGCGCACAACGTCCACAGCGCCTGGGCGCTGAAAGCGGCCATCCTGCGCGACATGGGCGAGCGCCAGGACGCCGAAGCACTGTACCCGCGGATCGCCGCGGCCTGGGAGGCGGCCAAAGGGCGCACCCTCACCGCCGCCCGGCGCGAGCGCGATATCGGCCTTTTCCTGGATGCGGCCAAAGCACAGCGTGTCAGCCTGGGCCTCAGCGAGGACTGCGCCGATGCAATCAAGGCGTCCGCCCCGGGGCCGACCGCCGGCCCGGCCCCGAGTCCCCCGCAGGATCCATCCGGAGACTAAGCTTGCGGCACAAGCCCGACGCCATGACCCCGGCCGCCGCCTATCGGGCCGCCATCTACGCCGGCCGCCTGCAAACGGACCCGGCGCAGCAGCATGCCATCGCCGCCCTGGAAGCCGTCCATGGTGCGCTGTGTGGCGCGGCCGCCGCGCCCACACCCATCGGCCGCTGGGGCCGCCGACTGCTCGGGCGCCCGCCTCTGCGCACGCCCATCGCCGGACTCTACCTCTGGGGCGATGTCGGCCGTGGGAAAACGCTGCTCATGGACCTCTTCTACGACGCCCTGCCCCACACCGCGAAGCGCCGGGTGCACTTCCATCGCTTCATGCAGGAGCTGCACGCGCGTCTGCGGCGAATGGCCGGCCGACGCGATCCGCTCACCCACATCGGCGCACAGCTCGCCGCCGAGCACCCGGTGCTGTGTCTGGACGAGATGCAGGTGGAGGACATCACCGACGCCATGCTCATGGCGGGTCTGCTGGATACCCTGTTCCAGCACGGTGTGACCCTGGTGACCACGTCCAACGTGCCGCCCGAGGGGCTGTACCGGGCGGGCTTGCAACGCGAGCGCTTCCTCCCCGCCATCGATCTGCTGCGCCGCCATTGCCGCATCCTGGCGCTGGACGGCCCGACGGATTACCGCCTGCGCCAGCTGGAACAGGCGCCGGTGTATCTCACGCCCACCGGTGCGGCGGCGGATACGGCGCTCGGTCGTCATTTTGCGGCGCTGACGGCGGGCGCCGACGCCCGCACGGACCCGGTCCTGGTGAATGATCGACCCATCCCGACGGTGGCCTGGGCCAGAGGCGTGGTCTGGCTCGATGCCGATGTGGTCTGCAACATTCCGCGCTCGAAAAACGATTATGTCGAGCTGGCGCGCGCCTTCCACACGGTGCTGCTCGCGAATCTGCGCCCCCTGGACGACGAGCAGAGCGATCGCGCCCACCGCCTCGTGACCCTGGTGGACGCCCTGTACGACCGTGCCTGCACGCTGATCTGCAGTGCCGATGTGCCGCCCGCGGAGCTGTATCGGGGCCGGGATATGGGCTTCGCCTTCGCGCGCACCCGCAGCCGGCTGACGGAGATGCAAACCGACGCCTACATCGGCCGGGCCCACCTCGGTTGAGGCGGCGGTGCGCGCCCACGTCGGGTCGGCGGGCGATCGGGCACGGACAGGTGCAGGGTCGCCGGCGTACAATCCGCGCGGTGAGCCGCCGCACCAACCGTGCCCGACCAATCGCACCGGATCAATCGCAACGAGCCAATCGCAACGAGCCGGCGCCATTGCCACCAGGCCCTGGGCGCAGCGGATGCCGGCGCGTCAGAGCCTTACCCGGAGACATGCAATGCTGAACAAAAAGCTCTTGGATATCCTCGTCTGCCCCGTCACCAAGGGGCCCCTCGTCTACGACCGCGAGACGCAGGAGCTCATCTCCGTGGCCGCCCGCCTCGCCTATCCCATCATCGACGACATTCCGGCTCTCATCGAGTCGGACGCGCGCCCTCTCTCGGAAGAAGAAGCGGAGCGCATCCGCAAATCCCAGACACCCCGCTAAAGTCTTCCGGGCCCATGGACGTGCCCGTCAAATGACCTTGGAGAAGCCCACGGGGCCCTGCTTCGCCTCCAGGTAGGCGTCGAAGGCCATGCAGATATTGCGAATCAGCAGCCGCCCCTTGGGCAGCACGCCGATGCCCTCGGCGTCCACCTCGAGCAGCTCGTCCTGCTGCATGCCCTGGAGCTTGCTCAGACTGCGGCCGAAGTAGTCGTGGAAGTCGATGCCCCACCGGCGCTCCACGTCGGCGAAGTCGAGCCGGAAGTGGCAGATGAGCCGGGTGATGACGTCGCGGCGGATCTCGTCGTCGCGGTTCAGCTCGATGCCCCGGAACACCGGCAGGCGGCCGGCGTCGATGTCCTCGTAGTAGGCATCGAGCTCGCGGCGGTTCTGCCCATAGGTGTTGCCCACCTTGCCGATGGAGGTGACGCCGAGACCGATGAGGTCGCAATCGGCGTGGGTGGAATAGCCCTGGAAGTTCCGATACAGCGTGCCATCGCGCTGGGCGCGGGCCAGCTCGTCGTCCGGGCGGGCGAAAT
This sequence comes from uncultured Thiohalocapsa sp., assembly GCF_913062725.1. Classification (GTDB taxonomy): domain Bacteria; phylum Pseudomonadota; class Gammaproteobacteria; order Chromatiales; family Chromatiaceae; genus Thiohalocapsa. The sequence goes on along the minus strand of NZ_CAJXWY010000001.1, from coordinate 35,641 downwards.
GATCCATGCCGATATACAGCCAGCCGGCCTCGGTGAGGCGCTCGGTGGTGGCCTGCAGGATCTGAAGCTTCACCTCCGGTGGCGGCAGATCGTCGTCGCTGATCCGGCGCTGCGGCATGAACCGCTTGGGCAGATGGGCATAGTTGAACACCGACAGCCGATCGGGACCAACGGCGATGATGCGCTCCACGGTGGCCATGAAGCTCTCGGCGGTTTGGTGCGGCAGGCCGTAGATGAGATCGATGCTGATGGAGCGGAAGCCCTCGGCGCGCGCCGCCTCCAGCACCGCCATGGTTTCCGCTTCCGACTGGATGCGATTGACCGCCTGCTGCACCTTCGGATCGAAGTCCTGCACGCCCAGGCTCATGCGGTTGAAGCCGATCTCCCGCAGCAGTTTCACCGTCTCGCCGGTGGCCTCGCGCGGATCGATCTCGATGGAATACTCGCCGTGCTCGTCGTCGGCCAGCCTGAAGTGCTTGCGGGTCTGATCCATCAGCGCGCGCATCTGCCCGTGACTCATGAAAGTCGGCGTGCCGCCGCCCCAGTGCAGTTGCTCGACCACCCGATCGGCATCGAACAACGCCGACTGCAACGCCATCTCTTTGTACACGCGCTCCAGATAGGGCTGCACCAGGGTGCGATCCTTGGTGGCGATCTTGTTGCAGGCGCAGTAAAAACAGACCGTGTCGCAGAACGGAATATGGAAGTACAGCGACAGCGGCCGGGCGCTGGCATTGGTATCGCGGCAGACCTCGGCATAGCGGCTGGCATCGAAGGCCGGATCGAACTCCACCGCGGTGGGATAGGAGGTGTAGCGCGGACCGCTTTGGTCGTAGCGCTTGATCAGGTCAAGATCGAACACCGTGCGCTGATCGTCGCCGGCGGAGGTCGCGGGACGCGTGCCCGTGTCGGCAGGCTGGTCGCCGGCTGTGGGTCGGGTGTGGTCAAGCATCGTCATCCTCCAGCTCGAGCCCGCTGCGGTGGGTCTCGTTACTCTGTGTCTATCGGGTATGAGCCGCCAGCTCAGCGACGCAGCGTACCACGCCACCGATGCACACGGTCGTCGCGCTCGCATCCATCCAGGCTCACAGTGCCGCCACGGCTTTGGCGAATTGGTCGTGATGGGCATCGAGTGTGCTGCTGTCGAGGGTGAAGACCCCCTCCCCGCCGTGCTCGAAGTCGATCCAGGTGAAGGGCACGGCCGGCAGCGCCGCCGCCAGGGCATCGGCGCTGTTGCCCACCTCCACCACCAGGATACCGTCATCGGCCAGGTAGTCCGGGGCGTCGCGCAGGATGCGGAGCACGAGATCGAGCCCGGTCTCCCCGGCGGCCAACGCCAAGGTCGGCTCGTGGGCGTACTCCGGCGGCAGGGTCTCCATCTCGGCGGCGCCCACATAGGGCGGATTCGACACGATGATGTCGTAGCCGTCATCGTCGTCGCCGCCGATGCGCGCGAACAGATCCGACTCCAGCGCCCGCACCCGCCCCTGCAGGCCATGGCGGGCGATGTTTCGCCGCGCCACCGCCAGCGCCGCCGGCGAGATATCCGCCAGATCCACCAGCGCCGACGGCAGATGCATGGCCGTGGCGATGCCGAGACAACCGCTGCCGGTACAGAGATCGAGCACCCGGCGCACGCCATCCGGCGCGGTCCAGGGTGCAAAGCCCTGCTCGATGAGCTCGGCGAGTGGCGAGCGGGGAATCATCACGGCCTCATCCACCTCGAAGTCGAGGCCGGCGAAGCGGGTGCTGCCGGTGAGGTAGGCCGCCGGACGACGCTCGTCCACGCGCCGCCGCAGCAGCGCCAAAACGACCTCGCGCTCGGAGGCTGTCACGTGGCAGCCGCCGTAGACGGCGGCCAGCTCGAAGGGCAGATGCAGTGCATGGGCGACGAGCCAATGGGCCTCATCGCGCGCATTGTCCGTGCCATGCCCGAAGTGCAGCCCCGCCGCCGTCAACCGGCTCGCGCCCCAGCGCACGAGATCGGCAATGGTGGTGAGCGCGTCGGTTTCGGTTGGCATCTGGGCTTGCAAGGGCCTGCTCGCATCGGCCATGGCGGTGGCACTTGCGCGGGGTGCGGGTCACCTGCGTCAGCGCCGTGGGTGGCGAAGGATAGCACCAAAATCGCGCGTGGCCCGGAGAGTGCCATGAGCATTGACGCGGGTCAGCTCGTGGTGCACGCGCACCGGCTGGGTTGACGCGAGCCACACTGGTCGACACGAAGGAGCTGTGCCCGGGGTGTGGTGTGCCCGGGCCGGGAGGGTGGCCCGGGCAGCGGGCCCGGACACGATGCTGGTTGACGTCGGACGGGAGTGACGCCGGGTGGGAGTGGTGTCAGGCGGCGCGTTGTTTACCGCCGACCAGCCCCTTACTGTTCACCGCCGTCTCGCGCTGCCCGCGCTCCACCAAATCGGCGAGGCTGATGTCGCTGAGAAAAGTGAAGATCTCGTCGCTGAGCTGATCCCACAGCGAATGGGTGAGGCAGCGCTGGCCGTCGCGGCAGTTCTCGCGGCCACCGCAGCGGGTGAATTCCACCCACTCGTCTACGGCGCAGATGATATCTGCGATGGAGATGTCGTCCGCGGCCTTACCAAGGTAGTAGCCACCCCCGGGGCCGCGGATGCCGCGCACCAGCTGCTTGCTGCGCAGCGACGCGAATAATTGTTCGAGATAGGAGAGGGAGATGCCCTGGTTGACCGAGATGTCCGAGAGTGTCACCGGCCCCTTGCCCGAGTGCAGGGCCAGATCCAGCATGGCGGTGACCGCGTACCTACCTTTGGTTGAGAGTCTCATGGTGCGATGCCTTGAATGCGTTGGGGCGCTGGGCCGTCGAGTTCTCCAGCGACCACCCCTCGGCCCGGTATGCCGGCACCCGGGGCTGCCGCTCGCCGCGATAGAATATCCTAGGCTGGAACTTGGTTTTGTAACCGCCGTTGTCAACCCATCGTCGGTGAATTTTCCGATGACTTGCCGGGGCGGCTTGGACAAAACCTGTATGTCGGGAGGTTGGGCAGACTCGATACCAGATGGTTCCCCGGCGCCCCCGGTGCCTCATACCACCGATGGCGAAGGCGTGGGGCCGACGTGGTTGAGACGGCCGGGATCGGGGCCGATCCGGTGGCCGTCGCGCCGACACCAGCCGAGCCACTTGGACAAGAACAGGTTGGCCTTCCACTTGGCGCGCAGCGCCGGCGAGTCGTAATGGCTGAAAATGGGCAGTGCCGTCTGCCTCAGGTCCAGCACTTCCACCTGTTCGGCGTCGTGGTAGGCCTTCAGCGTCGCATCCGGCTCCGGCAGCCAGTCCGAGCAACCTCCACCGGAGGGGAACAGATGGGTGAGACGGAACGTGGTGGTGTAGCGGGCCTGCTCGATGATCTCCAGCTGCAGGGAGGGATGCCCGGGCCGCCCGGAGATTTGCACCCCGGAGAGGCTCGGCAGTCGTGGCACGAGCTGCATGAGCGCGCGGTAGTTCTCCTCACACAAGGCCATCAGCACGCCGACGGTGGGCTGCTCGCCGGTGAGGTCCAGCTTGCTGATGATGGTTGTGGGGACTTGCATGCTGCGGACGTGGGCTGTAACGGCACCGCCGCCCACCCGGGGCGGTCGGCGGCCGGCGTTCGACTTGACGAGTGTCAGGCGTTGCTGTCCTGCTGGGCGGCGATGTCGGCGCGCACCTGGTCCATGTCCAGCTCGCCGGCCTTGGTGAGAAGCTCGCGGAACGAGCCCTCGGGCAGCGCACCGGGCTGGGAGAAGATGATCACCTGATCGCGGAAGATCATCAGAGTCGGGATCGAGCGAATCTGGAAATGTGCGGCGATCTGCTGCTCTTCTTCGGTGTTGACCTTGGCGAAGACGATGTCGCCATGGTCCTCCGAGACCTTCTCGAATACCGGTGCGAAGGTGCGGCACGGACCGCACCAGGGCGCCCAGAAGTCCACAACCACGAAGGAATTGTCCGCGACGGTGGATTCGAAATTCTCTTGCGTCAGCTCTACAACGGCCATGGATCAACTCCTAGCGCCTGGTTCACATGGCCGGCGAGAATAACAGATCGATCCGAGCCTCGCAGTTTCCCGCCAACAGGGCGCGGGCTTTGCCGGAGGCCTGCCCCATGTTTGCCTCAATAGGCGAAGTTCCAGGATGCGACCCCTGCGGCGCTGAGGTACACGCGCTTGGCCGGCGGGTCGGAATCGGCCACACCGGCGGCGGCGTCGTCGAGCGCGAGCAGGATCTCGGCGCGATGACCCACCCAGCTTGCGAGCGCCGGCTGATCAGGCAGCTGAATACGACGCTCGGCGATGCTCAGCAGGCGCAACAGGTCCCGCTGATCCGCGGCCGACTGTGCCGCGAGCAGGCGCGGCAGCGGCGCCGCGAACAGCACGAACACCGCCGCACCGTGGTGTGCCGCCGCCTGCGTCGCCACCAGTCTCGCCGCCGCATCCGTCGGGTCCACCGCCAGCGTCAGTCCCCGATCCGGATAACGTGCCACGAGCCCGCGTAGCACCGCTCGCACGCCACGGCGCAAGCCACGGCGATCGGCGTGCACCCCGGCGCTGCGCACACCCACGATCAGCCGGCGCACGACCCCGCGTCCGGAGCGCGCGAGCAACGCCGGCACCAGACGCACGGCGAAGCGGTCCAGATCCTGCATCGCGGCACTGAGCTCGGCGTAGGGAATCAGCTGCGGATGCCGTTTGCGGGCATTGTCGCGCTCCGGCCCGTAGGTCCAGCCGTCGAGCCAGCGCTCCACCGCCCAGCGGCGGTGCTCGATGATCGCCAGCCGCTCCACCTCGGTGGGGGCGAAGGCGAACGACTCCACCATCTCCTCCGGCACGGCACGGCAGTCGGTCACGGCGAGCTTCGCCCACAGGTGGTCCGCCTGGTGGCGGTTCGCGTCTTTGTAAGATCCGGCGAGCTGCGCCCATGGCAGCCCCGAAGGCGCCGCAGCCGGATCCCGCCCTTGCGCGGCGGAGGTGTCTCGGTAGTGCTCGTGGATGACCGCCGCCAGGGCATCATCGCGGCCTTCCAGCAGGACCTCGCGCGAGTAGGCGAGCCGCAGCGGTTGCAGCGGTACGCACTGGCCATCCCAGTCCGCCAGTCGACCCTGGGGCCAGGTGTCTTCGGTGGCCAGGAGCACCAGCGGCGACGCCCCCTGAGCCGCCGCGTGCGCGCGCAGGGCGCGGGCGCGGGTCAGCGTCACAGCGGTGTCGGCATCGCCGATGATCATCATGGTCAGGGGTGGTGCGCCCCGCAGATCCGGCATCGACAGCGCCGTGCAGCGCAGTCGCGCGCAGGCATGCGCCTGCGGATGGCGGCTTGCGATCCACTCCCGCCACGCGGCCGGCGGGTCGGCCGCCAGCGTCACCACCGGCGGGTCCTGCGCGTACTGGCCGATGCGCAACGCATGCAGAAAGCTGGCCCGCGCAAAGGACCCGAAGCCCGCGATCAGCAGGTGCGCCACCTGGCCCGCCGGCGGGTCCATGCCGCGATGCAGTGGCCAGCGCGCGAACATCACCCGCGCCGCGGTGCGCAGCGGGTCCATCCACTCCAGCCGCAGCATCCCGGCGGTGGCGTCGGCGCCGGTGGCGAGGCTCGACGCGTGCTCCGACTCGCCCTGGACCGCATCCGGCTCGTGCAGCACCACCACCCGCAGCGGCCGGCGCCGCGCGGCCAGCGAGGCGCGCACCTGCGCCAGGCGCCGGGGCAGACGTGCATCCGCCGCCAGCAGCAGCAGTTGGGCGTGCCGTGGAATACGCTCGCCGCGCCGGCGCTCACGCACGCGCAGTCCGTCGGCGCGGAGCACGGCGCGGGCCGTCGCCAGCGACGGCCCCTCCCCGTCCAACAGGACGAGTGGCGCGAGGCGCCAGGGCAACATGCCGCGGCCGGTCCGGTGGCGGCGGGTCAGCCGGCGTTGTGCAGCACCTGTCCAGCCTCATCAACCACGGACACGGCGATGGGGATGCCCTCACGAATGCTGGCGGAGACCACGCAGAAGTCCTCGAACAGGTGCTTGCAGCGCTCGAACCGCTTACTGGCCGCCAGCTCGTCGTTGATGATGAGCTTCACGGACAGGCCGCCGATGCGCAGGCGCTGTCGTGCATTGCGCACCAGGGTGCAGGTGGCTTCGGCACGCAGGCTGCTGTCCGGCGGATCCTCCTTGCTGAGGCAGTAGAGCAGGCTCGCCGAGAGACAATTGGCCGCGGCCGCGGCGAGCAGCCGCGAGGCGTTGGGTCCGCCGGTTTCGCCCAGCGGGGGTGGCTCATCGGTCAGCAGATCGGCGGCGTGCTTCCAATCGAAGCGGACATTGATCTGATAACCCTCCTGCTGCTCCAGGTGGATCGTGAAGCGACCTTCTTCTGACATGGGTTGGCTAGCTCCCTTTGCGGGTTCATGAACGAGTGAAGGGCCTGCGCAGCGGCGATGACGGCATCGTTTCGACTTGAGTCGAGCTCAGGGCCCCGGCGCAGCGTGGTCGACGCGCTTTCAAAAGGCGGCGACGAAGGCGGCGATGAAGTCCTCCAGCGCCGCCTCGGGAAGGTGATTGATGCCTGCGGCGGCTTTGCGACCGCCGCCGGTCTCGAACTGACGGCACAGCGCGTCGGCGCCCTCGCGCGTGCTCAGCGGCGCCCGCACACTGACCACATAGCCGCCGTCGACGCCACCGGTGAGCAGGGCATGGGCACGCGCCGGCTCGGCTTGCGCCAGGGCATTCGCATACACGCCGCTGACCCGCCTCGCCCAGGGCGCCGCCGGCAGGACGACATAGCTGTGGCGCGGTCCGGGGTGCACCAGCTCGGCGTCTTCGGCGCGCGCCATGTCATCGCGATAGCCCTCGCGCAGTTGCGCGAAGGCCGCATCCTCGCGCGCGAAGGCAAGCGGGTCTGCATAGGGCGCCAGCTGCCGAAACAAATCCGCGGGATGAAAATGCAGATCCTCCACCGTGGCGCCGTAGCCGTTGTAGTTGATGAGAATCCCCAGCTCGCGCAGCAGCGCCAGATCAGCGTCGGCCAGCGCCAGCGGCTCGGCGGCGCGGGCGGCGGCGGCGTCGAAATTGTCGCCGTAGGTGCCAACCACCGCCCACGCCCGCCGGGCGCCGCCCAGGTAATCGTCCACCAGCAAGCTGGTGCCCTTGTCGGGCAGGGTTTCGATGTGGACGTCCAGCGCCGGATGCGCCGGGATCTCGCCGGCATAGTGGTGATCGAAGTAGGACACGGCGGCACCCTGCGCCAACAGCGCCAGGCAGGCGTCGCGATTTTTGTCGAACGACAGATCCAGCACCGTGACACGGTCGCCGGCCCGGGCGCGCACGCGCTGGACCAGGGCGATATCGCGCTTGACGCCGGTCACCAGCACGGCCTCGCGCGGCTCGCTCAGGTGCAGCTGCTGCAGCGCACAGATGCCGTCGGCATCGCCGTTGAAGACGTCGTGATCAGTCATTGCGATCTCACCCCAGGCGCAGTGTCGATGCAGCGTGAAGGGTAACCCTGAGGTGGCGAAAAGGCGAATGCCCGCGATGGCTGGCGCGCGCACGAGCGTCGGCGCACCCACCAACGCGAGCTGTCCTCATTGGACGGCCTGTGCCCGCACAGCCTATACTTTGCGGTTTACGTAAGCGCGCGAGCGGCCGCGGCCCATGCCGCCCGGCCCGGGCGACGCCGATGCCCCGGTTTTCCCGCACACAAGATCCGGTCGATGATCACTCCTCCGCCAGCCGCGTCAGCCGACGGCCGCCACGATCTGCTCAGCCTCGATCTGCGCGGCTGCGAGACCCTCGCCCAAACCTTCGGCTGCAAGCCGTTTCATGGCCGGAACCTGTTCAAGTGGGTCCACAAGCATGACGTCGACGACTTCGACGCCATGACCGACTTGCCCAAGGCCTTCCGCGCCCGGATCGCCGCCGAGGCCCGGATCGACCGCCTGCCGGTGGCCGCGGAGATGCCGTCGGCGGACGGCACCGTGAAATGGCTGCTGGAGCTCGCGGATGGCCAGCGCGTGGAAACGGTCTTCATCCCCGAGGAGCGACGCACCACGCTGTGCGTCTCATCCCAGGTCGGCTGCGCACTCGACTGTGCCTTCTGCGCCACGGCCCGCCAGGGCTTCAACCGCAACCTCAGCGCCGGCGAGATCATCGCCCAGGTGCGTCATGCGGTGCGGCGTATGGGCCAAGCGCCCACCAACATCGTGCTCATGGGCATGGGCGAGCCGCTGGCCAACTTCGACGCCGTGGTCACGGCCACCAACATCATGCGCGATGACCTGGCGTACATGCTCTCCAAGCACCGCGTGACCCTCTCCACGTCGGGCATCGTGCCCAACATCTATCGCCTGGCCGAAGTCACCGACATCGCCCTGGCGGTGTCCCTGCACGCGCCGGACAACAGCCTGCGCGACGCGTTGGTGCCCATCAATCGCAAGTACCCGCTGGAGATGCTGATCCCGGCCTGCCGCGCCTACCTGCGCGGCGACCCGCGTCGGCGCATCACCTGGGAATACGTCATGCTCGACGGCGTCAACGACAGTCCCGCCCATGCCAAGGCGCTCATCCGCCTGCTGGAAGGCACGCCGTCCAAGGTCAACCTCATCCCGTTCAACCCCTTCTCGGGCAGCGGCTTCGAGACCAGCCCGCCCGAGCGGGTGGACAGCTTCCGCCAGCGGCTGCAGCGCGCCGGGCTGGTGGCCACCACCCGCAAGACCCGCGGCGACGAGATCGCCGCCGCCTGCGGCCAGCTGGTGGGCCGCGTGCAGGATCGGCGCCGGCGGCGCGTGGCGGCGGCTGTCCCGGCACACCCATGACCCGCGACGCCCGCGCGCCCTGCCTGGTGTTGGCGCTGCTCCTGCTTACCGCCTGCGGCGGACGCGCGACACGGGATGCCGCCGTGACGGGGCTGGTGCAGGATGACAGCCCCGCCGACCTGTATGTCAGTATGGCGTCGGCCTACTTCGAGCGCGGCCAGCTCGATGCGGCCCTGGCGGCCGGCCTGCGGGCAGTCCGGGAAGACAAGCACAACGCCGATGCGCAGTATGTGCTGGCGATCATCTATCGCCGGCTCGGCGAGCAGCAAGCGGCCAGCCGTCACTTCGCCGATGCCCTGCGGCTGGAGCCGGACAACCCGGAGCTGCTGAATGCCCACGGCACCCTGCTGTGCGTGGACCGCGACTACGACCAGGCCATCGAGCTGTTTCGCGAGGCGGCGGTGAGCCCGCTCTATCGAACGCCCGAGGTCGCCTTGATGAATGCCTCGGACTGCTCGCGCCGCGCCGGGCGCTCGCAGGCGGCCGAGCGCTATCTGCGCGAAGCCTTGTCGCAGAGTGCCAGCTACCCGCCAGCGCTGCTGGCCATGGCACAGCTCAGCTACCAGCGCGGCGACTATCAGCTCGCCCGCGACTACATGACCCGGTACGGCCGGGTGGGTCGCCCGAGCCCGGCGGCACTGCTGCTGGCCCATCGCATCGAGCTGGCGCTGGGCAACCGCGCCTCGGCCGAGACCCTGGCGGCTCGGCTGCGGCGGCAATTTCCGGACGCCCCCGAAATCATGGCGCTCTGAGGCTCCAGCCGACGCCGATCGTCGGTCGCTGACGCCGCACCGCCCGGCAACGTTTCAACATCCATCACCGAGCCCAGTCACCAATGCCCGAGCGATTGCAAGCCATCCGCGGCATGCACGACGTGCTGCCCGAGCAGGCCCCCATCTGGCAGCACCTGGAGGACCACGCCCGCGCCGTCGTCGAAGGCTACGGCTACCGCGAGATGCGCACGCCGCTGCTCGAGCCCGTGGAGCTGTTCAAGCGCTCCATCGGCGAGGTGACCGATATCGTCGAAAAAGAAATGTATGCCTTCGAGGACCGCGGTGGCGACCGCCTTGCGCTGCGCCCCGAGGGCACCGCCAGCTGCGTGCGCGCCGCCCTGGAGCACGGCCTGCTCGAGCAGCCCCAGCGCATCTGGTACCGCGGCCCCATGTTCCGGCGCGAGCGCCCGCAGCGGGGCCGCTACCGCCAGTTCCACCAGATCGGCGTCGAGGCCTTCGGTCTCGCCGGGCCGGATATCGACCTGGAGATCATCGTCATGACCCGGCGGCTGTGGCAGGCGCTGGGGCTCACGGACCTGCGTCTGGAGCTGAACAGCCTGGGCGATGCCGGGGAGCGCGCCCGCTACCGCGCCGACTTGGTGAACCACCTGCGCGCCCACGAGACGGCCCTGGACGACGACAGCCGCCGGCGCCTCGAGACCAACCCCCTGCGCGTGCTCGACAGCAAGAACCCCGACCTGGCAGCGGTCATCGCCGCCGCACCGAGCCTGCTCGACTACCTGGGCGAGGCGAGCCGCACGCATTTCGACGCCCTTTGCGCCGGATTGGACGACATCGGCATCGGCTACCGCATCAATCCGCGCCTGGTGCGCGGACTCGACTACTATAACCGCACCGTCTTCGAGTGGATCACCGACGCCCTCGGCGCCCAGGGCACGGTCTGCGCCGGCGGGCGCTATGATGGGCTGGTGGCGCAGCTCGGCGGCAGAGAGACGCCCGCCGTGGGCTTCGCCCTGGGCACCGAGCGCCTGCTCGACCTCATCGACACCAGCGCCATCACCACCGGCCCCGACGCCTATCTGGTCGCACTCGGCGAGCGCGCCGCCGCCGCTGCGCCCGGGCTCGCCGAGCGCCTGCGCGACGCCGTTCCCGGTCTCAGGCTGCTCACCCATTGCGGCGGCGGCAGCTTCAAGCGCCAGTTCAAGAAGGCGGACAAAAGCGGCGCCCGCCTGGCGCTGATCCTGGGCGACGACGAAGCCGCCGCCGGCACGGTCTCGTGCAAGCCCCTGCGCGGCGGCGGCGGCGAGCAGCGCACGCTGAGCTTCGATGCGGCGGTCGCCGTCCTGCGTGAAACCTGTAATGCCCGGTAGGCCATGGCGTTGTGGCTCGACAACGGCCGCAGGCGCACAGGCGAGCGGTGTATCGATTCGCATCGAGGCGAACGCCGCCTGACGGCAGTCGTATCGCCGACGAACCTATCAATGGTCGCGCCCCGACCCAAGCAATCACGACGGAGCAGTCATGGCAGAGCTGGACACTGACGAAGAGAAAGTCGAAGCGATCAAGCGCTGGTGGAAGGCCAATGGCGTCGCCGTCATCGGCGGCGTCGTCATTGGTCTCGGCGGCGTCATCGGCTGGCGCACCTGGGTCGACTACCGCACCACCCTGGCCGAGCGCGGCAGCATCGCCTACGAGCAGTTGCTGATGACCGCGGAAGCCGGCGGCGCCACGTCGGCCCAGAGACAGGTGGACGCCATCGTCGAGGATTATGGCTCGACGCCCTATGCCATGTTCGCCGCACTCACCCGCGCCCAGCTGGCACTCGCCGCCGACGACCCCATCGGCGCCGAAACCGCCCTGCGCATGGCCATCGAGCGGGCACCCGATCCGGCGCTCACCACATTGGCGGCGCTGCGCCTGGCCCGGGTACAGCTCGATCGGGGTGCGCTGGCAGCAGCCACCACCACCATCGGGCAGTACGGCGACGACGCCGCCTTCGCCGCAGACTTCGCGGCGCTGCGCGGCGACATCGCCGCCGCCGAGGGGCGGGTCGAGGACGCCCGCGCCGCCTATCAGCGCGCCCTCGAGGGCGGTGTGGCCAACGCGCGGCTCATCGAACTCAAGCTGCAGGATCTGCCTGTGGACACGGCATCATGAGGTCGCTTAACCCGGCCACAAGCAGCCGCGCGGGCTTGCCCGTCGGCTGGACCTGCGCCGCGGCGCTGGCGGTGCTGCTCGGCGGCTGCGCGCAACTGCCGTGGCTCGGGGGCGAGCGCGATCCGACACCGCCGACACCGCTGGACAAAAAAATGACCCAGCGAGCCGTGCCACAGGTGCTCTGGCGCACGCGCATCGGCAAAGGCACGGACGAGCGCCAGCTGCGCCTGCTGCCCGCCGTCGCTGACGGGCGCCTCTATGCCGCCGATGCGCGCGGCGGCGTCGCCGCCCTGTCGCCGGGGGATGGGCGCATCATCTGGGAGCGCAAAACGGATTTTCCGTTCAGCGGTGGACCGGACGTGCAGGGTGACACCCTGGTGCTCGGCTCAACGGATGGCGACCTGGTGGCACTGTCGACGCGCGACGGCGCTCAGCGCTGGCGCGCCCAGCTGGACAGCGAAGTCGTCTCCGTGCCCCGCATCATCGGCGACCTGGTGCTGGTGCACACCGTCGACGACACCCTCTACGCCTTCGACCGGGCGGACGGCGGCGAGCGCTGGCGCTACAGCTTTCCGGCCCCGGTGCTGACCCTGCACGGCACCAGCTCGCCGGTCGCCACCGCCGAAGGCGCCATCATCGGTGTCTCCGGCGGGCGCCTGGTGCACGTGGAGCTGGAGCGCGGCCTGCCCCTGTGGGAGGTCATCATCACGCCGCCCCGCGGCCGCAGCGAGCTGGAGCGCATCGCCGACGTCGACGCCGAGCCGGTGGTGGTCGGCGACACGGCCTATGTGGCCACCTACAACGGCGACCTGGCCGCGGTGGACATCCCCAGCGGCGATGTCCTGTGGCGCCGCGAGCTCTCCGCCCATGCCGGACTCAGCGCGGACGCAACGGCCCTGTATATCACCGACTCCGACGATAACCTGTGGGCAGCCAGCCCGGCCGACGGCGCCGGCCTCTGGCGCCAGGAAGGCTTGCGCCATCGGCGTGTCACCGCCCCCGCCCTGCTCGGCGACGACCTGGTGGTGGCGGACCTGGACGGTTATGTCCACTTGCTCTCGCGCCGCGATGGCGCCCTGCTGGGCTTCGAGCGCGTCGCCAGGGCGCGCATCGGCCATCGGCCGGTGGTGGCCGGCGGCGTCGCCTATGTCTATGCCAACGACGGCACCGTCGCGGCGCTGCGGCCCAGCGCCCGCGCGGCCACCGGCGGCGCGGCGGCGGTGGTGTCACCGGCGCTCGATCGGGATGATCCGCCACCGCTGCCGCCGGGCGTGGCCCCAGAGGCGGCGGCGCCAACCCGGCTGCCGCCGACCGATCCGGCACCATCCAGCGCAGCGGCCCCAGCCGGCGAGGATGGGTCCAGCACAGCGCCGCAGGCGAGCGGCACCACCCCCTGAGCACGCCACAGGACACGACATCGATGCTGCCGGTCATCGCCCTGGTCGGACGGCCGAACGTCGGCAAGTCGACGCTCTTCAACCGTCTCACCCAGACCCGGGATGCCCTGGTGGCGGATTTCCCGGGTCTCACCCGCGATCGTCAATACGGCATCGGCAAGCTGGGTCCAGAGCGCTATGTGGTCGTCGACACCGGCGGCATCAGCGGCGGCGATGGCGTTGAAGCCCTGATGGAGCGGCAGGTGCAGCAGGCCATCGCCGAGGCCGATCACCTGCTGTTTCTGCTCGACGCCCGCGACGGCGTGACCGCCGGCGATCTCGACATCGCCGCCAGTCTGCGCCGCACCGGCAAGCCACTGACACCGGTGGTGAACAAGATCGACCACCTGGCCGAGGTCCTGGCCGCGGCGGAATTCCACAGTCTGGGTCTCGGCGACCCCTGGCTCATCGCGGCCAGCCAGGGCCGCGGCGTCGCCGCCCTCATGCAGCACGTCTGCACCCGGCTGCCGCCCGCCGAGGACGCGGCGGCCGTTGATGATGCACGCGTGCGTGTCGCTGTGGTGGGTCGGCCCAACGCCGGCAAATCCACGCTGATCAACCGCATCCTCGGTGAAGAGCGCGTAGTGGCCTACGACAGCCCGGGCACCACCCGCGACAGCGTCGCCATACCCTTCGATGTGGGTGAGCATCGCTACACGCTCATCGACACCGCCGGGGTGCGGCGCCGGGCCAGAGTTTCTGACGCGGTTGAGAAATTCAGCATCATCAAAACGCTGCAGGCCATCGAGGCCTGCCATGTCGTGATTCTGGTGTTGGATGCCCGGCTCGGCATCGGCGAGCAGGATGCCACGCTGGCGGGCCATATCGTCGAGGCCGGACGCGCCCTGGTGGTGGCCATCAACAAATGGGATGGGCTGGACCCGGAGCAGCGCCAGCGCATCAGGCACGAGTACGAGCGCCGCCTTGGCTTTCTGGATTTTGCGGCGGTACACCGCGTCTCAGCGTTGCACGGCAGCGGCGTCGGACTGCTGCTGGATGCCGCCGACGCGGCTTATGCCAACGCCATGCGCGAACTGCCCACGCCGCTCCTCACCCGGCTACTGGAGGATGCGGTGCAGGCACACCAGCCGCCGCTGGTGCACGGGCGACGCATCAAGCTGCGCTATGCCCACCAGGGCGGCCGCAACCCGCCCATCATCGTGATCCATGGCAATCAAACCGAGGCCCTGCCCGCCGCCTATCGCCGCTATCTGATGAATCGCTTTCGCGGTGCGCTGGCCCTCGCCGGCACGCCCCTGCGCCTGGAACTGCGCTCCGGCGATAATCCCTACGCCGGCCGCCGCAATCGGCTCAGCCCGCGCCAAGCCCGCAAGCGCCAGCGCCTGAAGGACTTCGTCCGTCGCAAGGGATGATGGCACCGGACCTGCGAGCGCGGCCGGGATCCGGGCGAGAGGCGCTCGCCGTCGGCATCAGGCCTGGGGTGCTGCGGCCATGCCGGGTGCATCCGCTTGCGGACGCAACGAGAGTTGATAGACATGCTCCACCAGCCGATCGAGGCCGCGCTCACGGAAGCGAGGATTCTCGGCCAGCGCGTCGAAGGCCGCCAGGGCTTCGATGTGGAAGGCACCGCCGAACAAGCGCCGCACCTCCGCCTCGCTCACGGCGAACGGCGGGCCTTGCATTCGCGCTTGATCGTAGTCGAGTGAAATCAATAAAGACGCTGGGGATACCGCGGCCGATGTGGTCGCGTCCAGCAAGGCCGTCAGATGCGCCGCGTATGCCTCACGCAACGGCGGGGGCAATGCAATGAGCGCGGCACGATCGTAGACGGCGTCGATGCTGGGGCGCGCGGCGTCACCCACCCCGCCCTCCAGGCCGATCTCGGCCTGCACCAGGGCCGGTGTCAGGTCAAAGAAATCCCCCACCAGCAACACCAGTTCGTCCACCGCAAAGCGCTGGAAGGGCGCCGGGCTCAGATCCGTGATCTGCGGCGTCAGGTCATTGTCGCGGAAGAAGGCCTCGGCGGCGATGGTACTGAGCTCGATCCCGAGCACCCGATGGCCCTGACCGGCAAGCCAGAGCAGATCCAGACTCTTGCCACACAGGGGGACCAGCACGCGGCCCGTAACGGGCACGCCGAGTGCGGGCCAGTGCTCGGTGAGATGGCGATTGATAGACGCACTGTGCCAGCCGGTCTCGCCGTGTTGCCAGCGCTGGTGCCAAAACTCGGGTGTCATCTCATGCTCCGGCGTGTCGCCTGTGCGCGCGGCAAGGACGCCGGGCTTGCGAACGCACCGAAAATAGTTGTTGATAGCAGGCTGTCGCCTTTAAGCAGCATTGAAGCGAGCCCCGAATGACGATGATTTCCACAGCGCCCGTCTTGCACACGGGCCGTCTGATACTCACGCCGGAGGACCCATGGCAAATGCTCGCACCAGCGACGCTGGTTGGTGCTCTGCGGGCACTCGGCCTGCTTGGAGCCACGCGGCAGGGCGCCACGCCGGACGCCTTCATCGCCGGGCCGGCGCTGGGCGAGCTCATCGGCTTCACGGGCTGCGCGGTACAGTTCGGCGGCGATGCGTCGTCACAGGTCGCCGCCGGGCCTTGGTTGCGAGTGCCGCCGCCGAGTGCCGCACCCCGCGTGTTGTGGGGTCGCAACACGCGACCGCCGCGCTGTCCGCGCTGTGGCGCACCGCTGCGGGCGTGGCGCATGCAATTGCCCGACCCTGCAACGGCGGCGGGCGGGCCGCCCATGGGTGCCGACGCCACCCTGCCCCTGCACTGTTGTGGCTGCGACGTCCGGACACCCGCCCTCGACTGGCGCTGGGGTCGGCACGCAGGCGTGGGCCGCAGCCTGATCATGGTAGAAGAAGTCTTTCCCGCCGAGGCGTCGCCGCTGCCTGCCCTGACCAGTGCGCTCGCCGACCTGGGGGCCGGGCCCTGGACATTCTTCTACGTGCAGGATTGAGCAAGCCGCATGAGGGTGCGGACAATCCGACAGCCACCCGTTCAAGGTCGCGGTGCCTGCGGCGTTACCGCAGGCACCGCTGGAGGGTATCCGGCCGGGCGGCCGGCTTGGACGGCTGGACTGAACAGCCGAAACAGGGCCGGCCGGCGCGACGGCGGCGTTATCGGCTCAGGCCTTCGATGTATGCCGCCACCGCCTTGATCTCGTCATCGGTCATGTTGCCGGCGACGCCGCGCATCATACCGTTGGGGTCGTTGGCCCGCTCGTGGGAGCGGAAATGCTGGAGGGTTTGCGCCACATACTCGGAGTGCTGGCCGGCGACGCGCGGAAACTTCGCCAGGTTGCTGCCGAGGCCCGCCGGCCCGTGGCAACCGGTGCAGGCGGGGACGCCGGTCTGCGGATTGCCGGCGCGATAGATCTTCTCGCCCTTTTCCACCAGCGCCGCCTCGGCGGTGCCACCGGACTGCTCGAGGGAGGCGTAGTAGACCGCCAGATTCCTGACCTCTTCTTCGGTCAGCGGCATGGCCATCGGCGACATCTGCACGTTGTAGCGGTCGTTATTCTTGAAGTTCATGAGCTGCTTGTAGATGTACTCCGGATGCTGACCGGCGAGCTTGGGCCACACCGGCTGGCCGGGGATACCGTTGCCGTCCATGCCATGACAGGCCTGGCAGATCTGGCTCGCCTTCTCCTTACCCTTGGCCGGATCACCGTCGATACCGAAGCTGGCCCCGGATTCTGACGCTGGGGATGCGAGTGTGGCTCCGGCGGCGAGCAATGCGGTAGCGGCGAGTGCTGAGCTCAGCGAAATCTTCATGGCACCTTCCGAGTCGATGGTCGTTGAATGTTCTTTGCCCTGCGGCCGGCTGTGCCCCGCAACGGACTCAGTACCTAAGCCTCTAAGCCGACTATATATATCAGCAGACAGCAATATAGGTCAATGTCCTGCACACGCCGCAAGCTGCCGGTATGGACGAGCATCGCGCCCGAAAGTTCCTGATTCAGGTGCCCTCGCAGGGCCGCTGTCACCGGGCCCGTGCGGGCGTGGGCGCCCGACTCACGACGGCGCCGACAACAATGCGCGCAGGCGCGCGACGATCACCGCCGCCGGCGTTGCGTGCGGGAGGGTGTCCACCAGCTGCCCATGCTGATCGACGACATAAGTAAACGACGAGTGATCGATCAGGTAACCCATGGCGGAATCGGGCGCTTGCGTGCGCCGATACGCGGCGCCGTAGCGTGCGGCGGCCTCCGCCACCGCCGCTTCGGCGCCCGTGATGCCGAGGATGCCAGGATCGAAATAGGCGGCGTACTCGGCCAGACGCTCAAGATCATCGCGCGCGGGATCGACGCTGACGAACAACACCTGCACCTGCTCACGCTCCGCCGCGGTGAGCTGTTTCAGGGCATAGCCGATGATGGCGAGATTCGTGGGACAGATGTCGGGGCAGGCGGCATAGCCGAAGTACAGCAACACCACCCGACTGCGGAAATCGGACAAGGCCACCGGCCCGTGCACGGACTGCAGGGTAAAATCGCCGCCCTCAGGCGCGCCGGCAAGGTCGAGCTGGCGATGCGCGTCGCCGGGCGGGTGACCCGGCTGCCAAGCCCAGAGCAGCCAGGCCAGCAAGCCGGCGAGTGCCAGCACGGCCAGCAGTGGCGCCAATAGCGGCGCCGGCGGAGTCCACGGCGGGCGCTGGCCACGATTGACGCGCATCGACGATCGTACCGATGTCTGCCTGTGCCCGCTAAGCGCGCGGATTGTCAGCCGGCGGTGGCGCGGTGACGCAGCGCCAGATCCATGTAGTGCACCGCGGCATAGTCCAGATACTCAAGCTCCAGGTCCGTCAGTGCCCGGACACGCTTCGCCGGCGCCCCCACGTAGAGCCAGCCGCCATCGAGCTTCTTGCCGGGCGGCACCAGGGCGCCGGCCGCCAGCATGACGCGCGGCCGCAGCACGGCGCGATCGAGCACCCGGGCACCGATGCCGACCAGACAGTGATCGTGGATCTCGCATCCGTGCAGCGTTGCCTGATGACCAATGGTAACCCGATCGTGCACGATGGTGGGGGCGCCGCCTGGCAGGAAGCGGCTATCGTGGGAGACGTGCAGGACGCTGCCATCCTGGACATTACTGCCAGCACCGATATGAATGCGATGGATATCGCCCCGCAACACTGCCATGGGCCAGATGGATGCCTGTGCCCCCACCTCGACGTCGCCAAGGACGACGGCGCTCTCGTCGATGTAGGCATCAGGCGCAATGCGCGGTTCCAGTCCTTGGAAGCTGCGGACGTTGTTCATGCGGCCCCCGGGCGTATGGCTGAAATAACGGCGATCATGCTAACACGCGCCCGGCGGCGCCGGCGGCCACATCGGTGGCGCCGCGGTCCTTTGTTATCATCATGTATCCCGTTCGCACCAGCTGCAGCAGGCGCTCGCGATGCTTCCCGACCGATCACCGTCGCCGCGGCGGCCCTCGACCAACCTCCGACTCGCCCTGCCCCTGGCCGCCATCTGCCTGCTCGCAGGCTGTCAGGGTCGACTCGGGGGCTACGGCGAAACGCCCTTCAAGCCCGACCCGGAGGCGCCCACGCCGAAGAGCTTCACGCCCGGCCCCAAGTGGACGGAAGGCGACTACAGCCTCCCCGCCTGGCCGCGGGACGACGACCTGGTCGAAGTCAAGCTCGACGGGCCGGCGCAGAGGCTCACACATTACATCGATACCCGCAGCCTGCAGACCGGCAGCGACGGCGTGGTGCGCTACACGCTGGTGACCGAGTCCGCCAGCGGCGCCCGCAACGTCAGCTTCGAAGGCCTGCGCTGCACGCCGAACGGCCGATGGACCAGCTACGCCTATGGCACTGACGGGCGCTTCAGGGCCAGCGGCGAGCAGTCCACCTGGATACGTGTCAGCGAGGGCGGCGACCGACTGCACTACGAACTCTGGCGGCACTATCTGTGCACGCACCTGGCCTTCGAGCCGCGCCCGCGCACCGATCAGCTGCGCATGCTCGCGAGCGGGCGCGTGCCGGGCGTGGATAACGCGGGCTTCCTGCCGGATTGAGCGTGGGCGCGGGCGCTCCGCCTCGCCCGCGGGCGCGGCCGGGCCCCTGCTTGCGGCGGCAGCGGCTGTGCATGATTGAAACCGCCGCATCGGGACCGAGTTCTCGATGCAGCACCGGGCCGCAACGCACCGGGCCCGCCCAAACACTCACACAGCCGACGGAAACCGCCAGCAATGACCAACCCGCTCCTCGAGGATCGCCTCCTCCCCGATTTCCAGCGCATTCAGCCCGAGCACGTCGAGCCCGCCATCGACCAGCTGCTCGCCGACGGCCGCGCGCTGGTGGCCGAGCTCGGCGCCCAGGCGGACACGGCCACCTGGGAGCGCTTCGTCGCGCGCATCGAGCTCGAGGACGACCGCCTGTCGCGGGCCTGGTCGCCGGTGAGCCACCTCAACTCGGTGATGAACTCCGAGGCCCTGCGCGCCGCCTACAATGCCTGCCTGCCCAAGCTGTCCGACTACGCCAGCGAGGTCGGCCAGAACACGGCGCTCTACCGCGGCTACCAAAAGGTGACCGAACAGCCGGGCCTCGACGACGCCCAGCGCAAGATGCTCGCCAACACCCTGCGCGACCTGCACCTCGCCGGCGTCGACCTGCCGGAAGACAAGAAGGCGCGTTTTCGCGCCATCAGCCAACGCCTGAGCCAACTCACCAACCAGTTCGCCGAGAACGTGCTGGATGCCACCAACGGCTGGCACAAGCACTTCACCGACGCGGCGGCGCTCGCCGGCATGCCGGCGGCGGCCCAGGCGCTCGCCAGGCACGAGGCCGAGTCGCGCGGCCTCGACGGCTGGGTGCTGACGCTCGATTTCCCGTCCTTCGAGCCGGTCATGAAGCACGCCCAGGACCGCAATCTGCGTCGGGAGGTCTACGAGGCCTTCAGCACCCGCGCCTCCGACCGTGGCCCGCAGGCCGGCCAGTGGGACAACACGCCCGTGATGGAAGAAATCCTGGCGCTGCGCCACGAGCAGGCGCAGCTGTTGGGCTTTGCCAACTACGCCGAGCTGTCCCTGGCCCCGAAGATGGCCCGTGACACGGACGAAGTCATGGGGTTCCTGCACGACCTGGCCGCCCGCGCCGTGCCCCAGGCCCGCGCCGAACTGCAGGAGCTACGGGACTTCGCCCGCGACAGCGACGGCCTGGAAGACCTCGCCCCCTGGGACCTCATGTATTACGGCGAGAAGCTGCGGGTGGCGCGCTTCGACATCAGCGACGAGGCCCTCAAGCCCTACTTCCCCCTGGAAGGCGTCATCAGCGGCATGTTCCGCGTCGCCGAGAAGCTCTTCGACGTGGCGATCGAGCCGGCCCCGGCGGATAACACCTGGCACCCGGACGTGCGCCGTTACGTCATCCGCGATACCGACGGCAGCCCCCGCGCCGAGTGCTACCTCGACCCCTTCGCGCGGCAGAAAAAGCAGGGTGGCGCCTGGATGAACGGCGCCGTGAGCCGCATGGTCATGGCCGGGCGCACGCAGCTGCCGGTGGCTTATCTGGTCTGCAACTTCACGCCGCCGGTGGCGGGCCACCCGAGCCTGCTCACCCACCGCGAGGTGGAGACCCTGTTCCACGAATTCGGCCACGGCCTGCACCACATGCTCACGCGCGTGGACTACCCACCCGTCGCCGGCATCCACGGCGTGCCCTGGGATGCCGTGGAGCTGCCGAGCCAATTCCTCGAGAACTGGTGCTGGGAGCGAGAATCCCTGGATTTGTTTGCGCGTCACCACGAAACCGGCGCCCCCATCCCCCAGGATCTGTTCCAGCGCCTGCTCGACGCCAAGCACTTCCAATCGGCCATGCAGATGGTGCGCCAGCTCGAGTTCTCCCTGTTCGACTTCCGCCTGCACCTGGAATACGACCCGGCCCGGGGTGCACGCGTCTACGACATCCTGGATCAGGTTCGCGACCAGGTCGCCGTGCTCAAGCCGCCGGCCTGGAACCGCTTCGCCCACGGCTTCTCGCACATCTTCGCCGGCGGCTACGCCGCGGGCTATTTCAGCTACAAATGGGCCGAGGTGCTGTCGGCGGACGCCTTCTCGCTGTTCGAAGCGCGCGGCGTCTTCGACCCCGACACGGGCCGCGCCTTCCGCGAGCTGATCCTCGAGCGCGGCGGCTCGGCGGACGCCATGGATCTTTTCACCGCCTTCCGCGGCCGCGAGCCCAGGGTCGATGCCCTACTCCGCCACAGCGGCATCGGCACCGCCGTGCAAGCGGCCGGCGGCGCTGCCGATAGGCAGCAAGCGGACGATGCGCTATAGTATTGGACTGGTTGCAGCGCCGCCTCGCGCCCGCCGCGATCGCGGGTCGGACACCCACGTCCCGGCCCGTTGCAACAACCAGTCCACCGGGGGCCAACCACGCCCCGCACGCGCCCCGCGGGGCGCGCACCAGCACAGGTTCAGCGGGAGAGGTGCCGGAGTGGCCGAACGGGCCTGACTCGAAATCAGGTGTACGCGCGAGCGTACCGTGGGTTCGAATCCCACCCTCTCCGCCAAACTGCCAGGGAAATCCGCCTAGATTCAGCGGCTTAGAATCTCGGGAAAATCTCAGTCCACCTTTCAGTCCACCTTTGCGACAACGCTAGGCCCGTTTTCGCGGTCCGACGAACGGTGCCGATGGCGACGAAGATGGCCAGGACTTCTCGCCGAAGATGACCAGGACTTCTCGCCGAAGATGACCAGGAACTGCTGGTCGAAGATGGCCTCGACCTAGACCTGCAGGTGGTGGTCCTGGTGCTCAGTCGCCGCCAGCCGCCGCACCAGCGCCGAAGCGACCGCCGCGGGACGTGCCACGTTGTGCTCGACCGACGCCTGCCATCTGCAGGAGCGCCGTCGCGGCTCGGAGCCTGATGCCAGGGTCGTGGCGGTAAGTCAGCAATTGCTCAAGCTCTCCGAGCGCCGCGCCTGCCAGCTCGGTGAGCGCACCTTCCAGCTCGCCGCGGACCTCTGCCACGACGGCCTCGTGCGCCGCCTGCCACGCCGGGAGCTTTCGCCATCGCGAAACAGTCTCGGGTCGCACATTCAGCTCGCTGGCAATGTCGACGCCGGCCCATCCCGCCGCCGCAAGCTCTGCGCCGCGCCGTTGCTGGTCGGTCAAACCATCC
Source organism: uncultured Thiohalocapsa sp. (assembly GCF_913062725.1). Lineage (GTDB taxonomy): Bacteria > Pseudomonadota > Gammaproteobacteria > Chromatiales > Chromatiaceae > Thiohalocapsa. The sequence goes on along the minus strand of NZ_CAJXWY010000001.1, from coordinate 13,421 downwards.
TCGATGGCGACCGGGTGATTGTGTTCTTCGTCCATCAATAATCCTCAAGCCGCAACCGCGCCGGGAAATGCTTTGACTAGGGAAACACGGCCCAGTGAATGGCCCGCTCTGCAGGGTGATTCAAGGGACCCAAGCCATTGTCCTGCATAGCATTTTCGCCGGAGCACTTCGGAAAGATTAGGTACAGCTCTCGCAGTCCCTATCGAGCGCGCACGCGCGTGCGTGCGTGCGCGTGTCTGGTCCTGCAGCGCCTGAGCGCCTGAGCGGCTCAGAGAGCCGATGGCGACCATGACCTAGGCCATCGGGTTAGGCCATGACCGCCAGCGCCGTGAGCGGCCTTCTACGCCGTCGCCTTCTGCCGATGCCGCTTCACGATGCCGCGGATGATGCAGGTGGGTCTTCATCATCGCCGTTACGCCGTAACGCAAGCTCGCCTGCGTAGTATCGCCGCCGCTCGCCAGCGTCGAGCGCATCGAGCAACCGAATCTCCATCTGGTCCAGCGCCTGCTCCAGTGCTTCACGGAGCGTTACGCCGTAACAGGTGGCCAGCCGCTGCAGCACGACCTTCGCGTGAGCGTCGATTGCAAGATTCAGTCGACCGCCGTTGCTCTGGTGTCGTTGTCGGTATCGCCGTTGTCGCTCTGCGCCGCTCATGCCCATGATGCCCTCGGTGGTGCTGTTACGCCGTAACGGGAGCATAGGCCGTTACGCAGTAACATACAAGGCGATGGCGATGTGCTCGGTGGTGATGTGCTCGGTGGCGGACTCGACCGCTTTCTGGCCATCGGCCTGCAGGTGCGGCACGCGGGAGCGTGCCCTCTCTCTGTGACTGTCTCTTGAGAGTCTCTATGAGAGTATCTGCGGCAGAATTTGCCGCACGTTCCTGCAAAAGTTGCCGCACCTTCTGCAAAATTTGCCGCACCTTCTGCAAAATTTGCCGCACGTTCAAAGGTGCGGCAGAACTTGCCGCACGTTTCACCATGTTCCGGATTTCGGTGGCCATTCACGATGACGAAGCGCCACGCGGTCATGCTCGATGGCATCGTTGACGCAAGCCCGCTGGTCCTCAGGTGCCAGCCGCATCAGCTTGCTTGCCGCCTGATATTCCGCGTCTTCGCTCATCGGTCTGCCGAGACCTGCGCGGTGGTCGACATACATGGCCCATGCCTGCGGGTCGATACTCCAGTGCCGAAACCTCTCAGGGACCGCGGTGGCCTCGGGAGCGGTTTCGACCTCGTCAGGACCATCTTCCCAGCCGGCATCTTCTCGGAACTCCGCTCGTGCGCGCAGACGGTTTTCCTCGACCTGCTGTAGCCATGGGTCGGTGTCGGGACTGCGGCCATGCGGCCATGTGAGCTTGTACTCAGTGCGCCGCCAGCCTTGACCGCGGTCGGTGCCGAGCTTCTGCCGACTAATCCAGCCGCCAGCCTCCAGCGCCTGGACATGGTCTCGAACGGTGCGCACGCTGGTGCCGACCTTCTCAGCGATGGTGTCCTCTGCAGGAAACGCTTTGCCGCTGGTCATGACGAAGTCGAATAGCACTTGCAGAATGGCTCGTTGCACTACGGCCGGTGGCCCATCCCTGGACCACACCAGCCATATCCAGCGCCGCGCCGGTAGGTTGTCGTCCGCGCTCATCCTTCTGCCTGGTCGACCATCAGGTGATACCGAGCACAACGCTGGCGGCGGTCCCGCCTGGTGAGGATGTGCTCGCCGCGGTCGCGCAGCTCCTTCACCCTCGATGCTGGTGACATGATGTGATGCTGCAGCCGCGCCTCGATGGTGCTGATGCTGCCGTGCCGACGAAGATGGTCTAGGAGTATCTGGCGTTGCGTTGCTCGGGTCTCGGTCGGACAATAGGCGGTGCCAGCCTCAATACCCTCGGAGCCGTGAGCGGTGCCAGCCGCCGCGGCTTCTCTTTTTCCAGTCATGGTTGCACCTCCGCCTACGCCGCTGCAGCGCCGCCGTGAGCGGCCTCTGAGCGCGCCTCGTGAAGCTCTGCCACGAGCTTGCGGACAGCATCATCGTCTGCGCCAGCCAGCCGAGCGGCCTGGATAGCTTGAACCTCATGTTCCGGCCACCCGACGGCGCGCGCGCCGAGCGGAACCGGCTTCGGGAAGGTGCCATCAGCGATGGCCTGGTAGATTGCCGAACGCTTGCGGCCTGTGCGGGCCTCGACGGTCGGTCGACGAAGGAAGGTGATAGGTGATGTGGTCACGGTAAAAGCTCCATTTGAGCCTGAACGCGCGTGACCAGAAAACAGACAGCCGCACGCGAACAGGCAAGACAAGTTGCCTACGTCGTGCGGTTGGTCCATTTCACTACCGCCGGGTCTTCTGACTTTGGTCCTTGTCTGCCCGATGCCGCCGTCTATAGCGATACCGTAATTCCGAACTATTGAATGGCTTATGGTCCGTTACTACCGCGCGTCTCCGTAACAAAAAGGTCCGTTTACACTTCTCATCCTGACATGGACACCATGACGCGCAGCATCTATCCGTAGTGGTCCAGCTACTCCAAGCCTAACGCGGAATCTACCGGAACGCAACATCTAGCGCCAGCCGCACCAGCCGAGCACAAGATGCTGCGCCGACGGTTATCCGCTCGCCTGCTGATGCAGCTCCACCACGTTGTCGGCTTCGCCGCGGTCGCACCATTCGGCCCAGTCCTCCATCAGCCGACGCCGCTTCACGAATAAGTCGCCTCTGGCGTAGGCGGCTTCGGTCTGATCGGTGATGACGTGTGCCAGCGCCGCCTCTGCGACATTCGGCGGAAAGGTGGCGACCTCTCCGCACCAGTCGCGGAAGCTCGACCGGAACCCATGCGGGACCGCTTCGCCACGCTCGCCGCCAGCGCCGTAGCCCATGTGCCGCATGACCGACAACAACGCCATGTTACTGAGCGGCCTGCCGTGGCGAGCGCCGGGAAAGATGTACTCATTGCCTGCGATACGCGGGACACGCGCTAGGACCGCCAGTGCGGCCTTGCTGAGCGGAACCCTATGCTCTCGCCTTGCCTTCATCCGCTGCGCCGGTACGGTCCATACGGCGGCTTCCTGGTCGACCTCAGTCCATGTGGCGAGCAACACCTCACTGGTGCGAGCGGCGGTCAAGATGGCGAACTCCAGCGCCATGGCGCTGATGCTGCCGAGCGTGCGCAGCTGCGCCACGAAGACCGGAACCTGGTGGTACGGGAGCGCCGGATGGTGGCGAGCGGTGCCGCCGTTGCGCTGTTTCTTCACCTTCGCCGGTGATGGCAGCAACCGCTGCAGGTGGCCACGCCAACGCGCCGGATTGCTGGCGTCTCGCCATTGCAGGACCGCGGCATAGTCGAGAATGGCCTCGATGCGGCCCTGGACCCTCGATGCGGTCTCGGTCTTCGTCTGCCAGATGGGAGTCATGACCGCCAGCACGTCCTCGGTGGTGATGGCGTCGACCGGCTTCGAGCCGATGATGGGACAGGCATGGGTCTTCAGCGACCGCGGCCATTGCCGAGCATGTTTGCGGTTGTGCCAGGACCGACGATGCGACCGGATGTAGCTCGCCGCCGCCTGCGTGAACGTCGGCACCTTCGCCTCGACCTGCCGCCGCGCCGCAACCGGGTCGATACCCTGTGCGGCCTGTGAGCGTGCTTCATCGGCCTTGTGCCGAGCGTCCTTCAGGCTGGTGGTCTTCAGGTTGCCGAGACCCAGCTCCCGCCGCTTGCCGTCGATGGTGAGCCGCAAGACCCACTTCCTGCTGCCGGCCTGCGTGACCACGAGCCATAGGCCGTTGCCGTCGTTGTGCTTGCCAGGTGGCAGGCTGCTACACTGCCGTGCTGTCAGTTTCGCCATGTCGTTGTCCTCGGTGACGGTGGCCTGCAGGTGGTCTGTCTGCCAGTCCACCTTTCGGTCCACCTCTGCGACACGGCTTAAACTAGACTATGGCGGACAGTAACGGAACACTTTGCTAGATATATCAGGCTACTTGCGGAACTGTGTGGTCCACCTTGAACACTATAAAACCGGACACCCTCTCCGCCACTTTTTGACATTCGCAGTCGACCACCGACGCCACCGCGTTGATCTGGTCGGGCTGGGCCTTGAACTTGAGCTTCATGAACCGGTGCGTGTCAGATCAGGCCGCATGCGACAGCACCTTGTTCAGCTCATGCCAGAAGACTGTCCTGGACATGGGGTCCACTTTAATGCCCACGAGGAGTAACAGCGTATGCCGTATGTGACCACCGTTGAACGTGCGGGCATTGAGAAGGGGAAGATTCTGGGCATGCAGCAGGGTGAAGCAACGATCTTGATGCTGCTGCTGGAAGAAAAATTCGGCTCAGCGGCGCTTGAAGCGCACCGCGAGCGCATCGCGGCAGCACAGCCTGAAGAATTGCTGCAATGGTCCAAACGCATCCTCAGCGCCGAGACTCCTGAGACGATTTTCCACTCACCGACGCGCTGATCGGGCTGTCATACTCGACAGCATTCTCAAAACCCTGAACCTGCACAAGTGAGAGAAGGCGAGGATCACCGTATACGGGATCGCACGATGGATGACCTCGGCCAGCCGGCCGAGACGCTTGCGGGCCTTCAGGTCGGCCTGCAGCAGCGTGATCTCGCGCGAGTTCACCGTCTTCGGGCGCAAGGACGACGGGCTGATCAAGATCCTCGCCGGCTACCACCAATACCACGCGGTCTTGCGCGCCGTCGCCTCAACCCTGCGCGCGCTGGCCCTCACCGATCGCGACCGCCTCCCGAGCTGGCCGCCCACCGCGCAGGCCAATCTCCGCGAAGACCCGGAAGCCTACGGCCTGCCCGGCGTCAAGGACTACCAACGCGGCGATCGCCGCATCGGCGTCATCTGGCACACCCAGGGCTCCGGCAAGAGCCTGCTGATGGCCTTCTACGTCGGCCAACTGGTGCGCCACCCGGCGATGGCCAACCCGACCATCGTCGTCATCACCGACCGCAACGACCTCGACGATCAACTGTTCGGCACCTTCGCGATGTGCCAGGACCTGATCCGCCAGAGCCCGCAACAGGCCGACAGCCGCGCCGATCTGCGCGCCGCGCTGCAGCGCGCCTCCGGCGGCGTGATCTTCACCACCATCCAGAAGTTCGCGCCTGAGGCGGGGCCCGATGGGACGCAGGGTCAAATCCAGGCGCTCAGCGACCGGCGCAACATCGTGGTCATCGCCGACGAGGCCCACCGCAGCCAATACGGGCTCCAGGCCAAGGTCGACAGCAAGACCGGCGCGGCCGGCTACGGCTTCGCCAAGCATCTGCGCGACGCCCTGCCCAACGCCTCCTTCATCGGCTTCACCGGCACGCCAATCGAGGCCGCAGACGTCAACACCCCGGCGCTGTTCGGCCACTACATCGATATCTACGACATCAGCCGCGCGGTCGAGGACGGCGCCACGGTGCCGATCTTCTACGAGAGCCGCCTCGCGCGCATCGAGCTGCCCGAGGACCAAAAGCCGGTCATCGACGCCGAGCTCGGCGAGTTGACCGACGACGCCGACGACGACCGGATCGAAGAGAATCTCAAGCGCAAGTGGTCGCGCATCGAGGCCCTCATCGGCGCCGAGGACCGCATCAACCACGTCGCTGCCGACATCGTCGAGCACTTCGAGCGCCGTCTCGAGGCCCTCGACGGCAAGGCCATGATCGTCTGCATGAGCCGGCGCATCTGCGTGGCCCTATACCAGGCCATCGTTGCGCTGCGCGAGGACTGGCACAGCGACGACGAGGACGCGGGCGCGATCAAGGTGGTGATGACCGGCTCCGCCTCCGACCCCGAGCACTGGCAGCCGCACATCGGCAACAAGCCCAAGCGCGAGCGCCTGGCCCTTCGCGCCAAAGACCCGAACGACCCGCTCAAGCTGGTGATCGTGCGCGATATGTGGCTCACCGGCTTCGACGCCCCCTCGCTGCACACCCTCTATGTCGACAAGCCCATGCGCGGCCACGGGCTCATGCAGGCCATCGCCCGCGTCAACCGCGTCTTCCGCGACAAGCCCGCCGGGCTGGTGGTCGACTACATCGGCATCGCCCAACGCCTCAAAGAGGCCCTCGGCCAATACTCGCCCTCCGACCGCGAGCGCACCGGCGTCGACACCGCCGAAGCCGTCGCCGTGATGCGCGAGAAGTTCGAAATCGTCCAAGCGGTGTTCCACGGCTTCGACTACCAGGCCGCTCTCACCGGCACCGCGAACGAACGCCTGGCCCTGATGGGCCAGGCCATCGAGTGGATTCTGACCAAGCAGCACGAAGCCGCCGCGCGCGAAAGCGACGACACCGCCAAGAAACGCGCCCATCGCCCGCTACCACACCAACGCCATCAGCACCGTCGAAGTCCTGCAAGAACTGATCGACATGGCCAAGGACCTGCGCGCCGCCCAGGCCCGCGGCGAAGCCGAAGGACTCAGCCAAGACGAGCTCGCCTTCTACGACGCCCTCGCCGAGAACGAAAGCGCCGTCGAGGTCATGGGCAGCGACGAACTCAAGGTCATCGCCCACGAACCGCTGGTGAAGCTCCAAGGCAACGTCACCGTCGACTGGGCCCACCGCGAGAGCGCCCGCGCCAAGATGCGCGTCCTGGTCAAGCGTATCCTCAAGAAATACGGCTACCCGCCCGACCTGCAGGCCGCCGCCGTGCAGACCGTGTTGGCGCAGGCCGAGGTGTGGTCAAAAAGCTGGGTGGCGTGAGTCATTTTTCCAGTTGCTGTCCCATACGGCCTGACCCTACTCGGAACGGAAGCCAGCGCGCCAGGCTGCGCCAATTCGGCCGATTATCGGCGATGTCAACGGCGTCGCCCCCAGCGCGGCATGCGTGTATTTGATGCTGTTCGTGTCGGCGAGATCGATGCGGCAGCCCAGATGCTGCTCGTACAGCGGCATTTCCGGCACCGGTGCTGTGAGCGTCACCACCACAGGTGCTGCAGGGTTGCGGTAGGTGATGCGCTGCATTTCCACCAGCCACGAAAACGTCACCACGGCGCTCCAGCTTTCCATGTCCGGCCGCGGGCCGGCGTAGTACAGCGAAAAATAGCGCTCATCGCTGCTGCTGCTGAGTGTGTTGGGGGAGGCATCACCCTTGTATTGGACCAGCAGCCTGAGGACGGCGCCAAAATTGGCGGCGGCATGAAAGCCGTAATAGGTGACGCCGCAGGGCACGCGCGTATAGGCCAGCGCCAGGCGCAGACCAAAGTCGGGCTTGCCATCCACTTGCGCCGCCGCGGCGAACAGACGATAGAGCGCGTCCTCGCCACCGGTTGCGGCGTCAATAAACTGCAGCGCCGGGTCCAATTCGGCATCCAGCAGGATTTGGGACAGGTCCAGCCGCATCAGTCTGAATGCATGCAGCGGGGCCCATAGGGGATACGCTTTTTGTCGCATGAGTGCCTGCCCTGAACAGTCGATCAGCCAACGCCACCACCGCGGCGATGTCAGGGCCATAGGCGATCTGCGCCATTGGCAACTTGATGGCGCGCGAGGCGATATTGTGCCGGGGTGGTGCCGTACCAGGTCTTGAACGCCTTGAAGAAGGTGCTCGGATCCCCGTAGCCCAGTCGCTGGGCAATCTCGCTGACGGTGGTGCTTTCCCGCCGCAACAGGCCCAATACAAGCTCGCGGCGAACATCATTCTGCAGGGCTTTCAGTGAAACGCCTTCCTCTGCGAGCCGGCGCTGCAACGTGCGCGGGCTTGTGCAGAGCGAGACGGCGATATCCGTCGTTTTGATCTCGCCGGTGTCGATATTGCATTGGATGCAGGCTTTGACGAGGGCGGCGAAGCCCGGGTCCTCTTCGGCCGTGTCGGCCGCCAGCTTACGGGCGTCGACATGATTCCGGAACGCTTGCAGGGTCGGCGATGTCGACCGCGTCGCCCGCAGCGCGGCATGCGTGTATTTGATGCTGTTCGTGCTGGCGAGATCGATGCGGCAGCCCAGATGCCGCTCGTACAGCGGCATGTTCGGCACCGGCGCTGTGAGCGTCACCAGCGCAGGCGCTGCGGGGTGGCGGTAGATGACGCGCTGCATTTCCACCAGCCACGAAAATGTCAGCAGGGCGTCCACGCTGTCCATGTCCGGCCGCGGGCCGGCGTGGTACAGCGAAACATATCGGCTATCGCGGGTACGGGTGAGTATGTTGGGGGAGGCATCGCCCTTGTATTTGACCAGCAGCCTGAGGGCGGCGCCAAAATTGGCGGCGGCATGAAAGCCGTAATAGGCGACGCCGCAGGGCACGCGCGTATAGGCCACGGCCAGGCGCAGACCAAAGTCGGGCCTGCCATCCACTCGCGCCGCCGCGGCGAACAGACGATAGATCGCGTCCTCGCCACCGGTTGCGGTGTCAATAAACTGCAGCGCCGGGTCCAATGCGGCATACAGCAGGATTTGGGAGAGGTCCAGCCGCATCAGTCTGAATGCGTGCAGGGGGGCCCATAAAGGATAAGCTTTTTGTTGCATGGTATCTGTCCTGAACGATCGATCAGGCAACGCTACCACCGCGACCATGCCGTTGCTACAGGCGATTCGCGCCATTAGCCAATTTGGCGCACTTTGCCCTCAAATTGGCGCGTTTTACCAATGACTGCCCCGTCATTGCCCCGTTTTGCCGGGAATGCCGGGGATGCCGGGAACGCGCCGGGCGGTTATTACGCTCGGCCGAGCCGCACTGAAACCGGATTGATCCGCTCGGCGGGGGTCTTGCCGCAGCGGTGGCACGCCGCCGCCGCTGATGCGAGGATCGGCGCACGCACCAATGCCGCCCGCGCGCCTGTAGCCCGCGGGCGCGCCAGGGCGGCGCCGGCGCGGGTGCCTCAGCGCCGCCGCCGTTGCCGCCAGGCACCGAACAGGCCCAGCAGGCCGGCGCTGGCGAGCAGGCCCCACACCGAGAGGGTGGGAATGGGCTCGGGTGGGGCGGCGGGGCCGCTGGGGTCGTCGATGCTGCCCTTGCTGTCGTCGGCGTCAAAGGGGCCGTTGTCGGCGATGGTGAGGGTGGCGGTGTTGCCGGCGAGCGTGACGCCGTCGGTCATCGGCGTCCAGGCGTCGTCGATGTATTTCCAGTACGTCAGGCCCGCCACCGGGCCGGAGAAGGTCAGCTCCACGGTGGCGCTGTCTGCGCTGCAACCGCTCAGGCTGAAGTCCACCACGCCGTAGGGCATGACGAGGCCCGCCGGGCCATTCCGCGGCGGGCTGATGACCTGCGCCTCCTCGACCGTGCAGCCGCCGGCGCTGGCGACGAAGGTGACGGTGCCGTCGCCACCGCCACCACCGCCACCGCCGCCATCGCTGCCGCCGGAGGCGCTGCATTGGGCATCGGCGCCGCCGCTGATCCCGGCACAGGTCCAGCGGTGGACGCCGTTAGCCGAGGTCACGGTGCCGGGGAAGCCGCCGGCGCAGAGTTCGCTGCTCGGCGGCTGTAGGGTGGCGACGTCGGCGGCGTCGCCGCAGGCGCCGGCCTCCTGCGCCAGCCCGACGCCGTAGGGGGTGCTGGTGGCGTCCTGCACCGTGCCGCTGAGGCTGATCCAGCCGACGTTCTGACTCCAGACGGCGCCGCTGAAGGCACCGCTGCTGCGCTCGACGCTGGCGTTGCCATCGGTGGCGCCGAAGTTGAGCCAGCCGGCGTTCTCGCTCCAGGCGTAGCCGGACAGGGCGCCGGTGCTGGTGTTGCGGTTGACGCCGTAGTTGGTTTCACTGGTGTTGGTGTAGCGGTGGCTGCCGCCGTCGGTGTAGGTGCCCAGGCGAATCCAGCCCAGGTTTTGGTGCCAGATGTACCCCTCCAGATGGTCGGCGTAGACTTGGACATTGCCGTTCTCGGCCTTGAAGTTGAGCCAGCCGGCGTTTTCGCTCCAGGCGTATGGGTCGTTGTCGGCGATGACGGCGGCCGTGGCCGGGCCGATGAGGCCGCCGGCGCCGATGGCCAGGGTGGCCGCGGCGAGTGCGCGGTGGTGGCGATGGCGATGGGGATGGCAATGGGCGCGCTCGCGCGCGGGATGCGTGACGGTCATGGGTCGGCGTCCTCCAATCAATCGGGTCAGGCTGTGGCGGGCGCCGCGGCGGGCGCCGCCGCGGGCCGGTGTGGCGTGTCGGTTCGGTGTGGCGTGTCGGTGTCCTGGGTCAGCGCCCGAGCACATGCGCGCTCCGCTTGTCGGCCATGACCATTGACAAAAGCAATCAATGAACAAGACATGATCGAATGCGCAGCAGGGGGGGCCCCCCCCTGCACCCCCCAAAGGGCCAAAGCGCACGAAGGGTCAAAGCGTCTATTGTCCGCCTCGCACCGGCCAGACATAGAAGAATTGCGCCTTATCGATGTTGCCCGTGCGGCCGTTGTTGAGGTTCAGGAACCAGGCGTCGCTGGCGCGGCCCGGGACGGACGTAGACGACCAGTAGAAGTTCTGCTGCACGTCGGTGAACGGACCAGGCGAGCCACTCAAGATCTTTTCAGGATCCGCTGTCAGCACCTGGAGCTCATTCAGGGTCGGCAAACGCCAGTCGCCCACCACCGAGCCGTCACTCAATCCGGCGCCGTCGGTATCGGCGGACAGGATGCCGGCGCGCGTGTTGGCTCCATCGTCGTTGTTGCCATCGATCCACAACTTTTGCCCGCCCCAGTCCGCTTTTTTCAGCCAGACCAGGCAGCGGCCCTTGGTCTTGCCGTCCGCCATCAGGCCCAGCAGGTCCGTGACGGTGCCGTCGCCGTTGTCGCACCAGCGGGTGCCTTCCTGCTGGTCATTTTTCCAGATGCTGGCGCCGTCGCCGTCGCAGTTGCAGGGGGCTGTCTCGGGGTTCAGGGTGCCGGTCTGCTGGCCCCACTCACCATCGGTCAGTCCCCAGAAGGTTTTGTCCTTGGTGACATCTTCCGCCTTGGCGCCGTCGGTGTCGTCCTTTTCGGGCATCTTGTCCATGATGGCATCGAGGTCGTGCATGGTCCCCGCGGTGGGACCGCTGGTGGGCTCGGCGAAGCCAGCGCCGCGCTTGGCTCCCTCCTCGCCGGTGTCGAGGCGGTTGTAGAGGTCTTGCAGGGTGTAGAGGGCGCTGGCTTCGCTGCCCGGCCCCCCGGGCGGGTCCAGCTCGCCGGCAACCACCGCCCCAGTGCTCAGCAGCAGCACGACGGCGCTCGCGCCGCTGAGGGCGCGCAGATAAGGGTGGTAGGCGGTGGGGGTTGGGCTCCAGGGCATGACAAGTCTCCTGTTGGCATCGGTGGGTCTGGACGTCGAGGGCGCGGTGCGTGCCACACCCGGCTGGATCTGGCGGGGCCGGGCCAGCCGGGGCGGGGCCGGGCGGGGCAGCACCCCGACCGTCGACGGGGGCTAGGGATCGATGGCTGAATAGCTTAATGCAACAGATGGGTACAGGCGATTGGTGGAACGCGCCAATTGCATGGCTGCAGTTGCTCGGTTTTCGGGGGCCTGCGTGGGCAGGTAGTGGGGAGTTTTGAGGGGGGCGTGCCGCATCACGCGTAAACTCCGCCGAACATCCTGCGGTCCAGGCCGCGCTGTGTCTGCCGGCGTCAGACCCCGGAAACTTCGGCGGTCCACTTTACCCCTTCACTGTTACGAGTTGTCTGCTCCAATCGTAGACACGACGCTACTCACCGGTCACTCCACACCCATCGGCGCTAAACACGCGCTGATTACACACCCCTTCGAAGGGGACACCTCGTCCCCTGGCACTCACCCTCGCCTTTTACGAGCCGTTGTGCCGGTCAGGGGGACATTTGCCGCTTCGGCGCCACCGAGGATGCCCTGCTTGTCAACTTGCCTGGGTTCTTCTCCGGGCTGCGCGTACCACGTGATTTCCCGCCCGCCTTCCGCGCGCGATCGTCATACCTAGTGCCTGAACGAGAAGCCCGTTTTACTTTTGGAACAGTGGCTTGCGATCTGTCCCCATGATCGAAGATCGAGCTTTCTCAGGGAAGGTGCGCTGCGGTCGCCGCGGGCGGCTGGCGCTAAGGCACTGATTTCTCTCGGCAACAGGTTCCGCGCGGCAAGAAGACCGGCATCGCGCTACGATAGGCGGCCTACGGGCTTCATCAACTTCGTCATTCCAATCCCCATGCGCCAAGTCATCGACCCGCAGCTGAAGCTCGGCGAGCAAGACATCGCCCGCATCGACATCGACGCGCGTTCGCGCGATGACATTCCCCGCATTCTGCGGGGATTGCAATACATCTACGTCACGCCGGAGGTGCGCGAACAGGTGTTCGCCGTGCTCGCCGAGGTATTACCGCGCGCCGCCGATGGCGAGGGAGCGGTCGACCGCGAGCGCGGTCGTCCCGGCATGGTTCAATGGAAGATCCTGGTGCTCGGGAGTCTGCGCCTGGCGCTGAATGCCGACTATGACCGGATTCAGGAATTGGCCAACCAGCATGGCACGATCCGCCAGATGCTCGGCCACGGCGATTGGGCGGACGACACCCGCTACAGCCTGCAGACGCTGCGGGACAATCTGCGCCTGTTCACGCCGGAGGTGCTCGATCGTATCAATCGCATCGTGGTCGATGCCGGTCACGCCCTGGTAAAAAAAAGTCCGGACGACGGGCTCGCCGTGCGCTGTGACTCCTTCGTCGTCGAGACCGATGTGCATTTCCCGACCGATACTAACCTGTTACTGGATGCGGTACGCAAGGTCATTGCGACCTGCGCGCAGCTCTGTGACGAGCAGGACTTGAGCGATTGGCGCCAAGCGGCCTACAACCAACGCTGCTTGAAGAAGGCCTATCGGCACACCCAGCGCCTGAAGCGTTCGCGCGCCAAGGATGGCGACAAGCGCGCCGCGCGTGAGGCCGAGATTCTGGCTGGCTACAACGACTACCTGGACTTGGCCGAGCGCTTCTTGACGCGGGCCGCCGAGACCCGCGCCAAGCTCTTGATCGGCTGTCGGATGCCGGCGGCGCAGCTGGAGCCGCTCGATGGCTGGATCGCCCACGGCGAACGCCAGATCGAGCAGATTCGCCGCCGCATCTTCCGCGGCGAGCGCATTCCTCACCACGAGAAGGTGTTCTCCATCTTCCAGCCCCACACGGAATGGATCAGCAAGGGCAAAGCCGGCGTCCCGGTCGAGTTGGGGCTGCGTGTTGCCGTCAGTGAAGACCAGTACGGCTTTATTCTCCACCATCACGTCATGGAGAAGATCACCGATGACCAGGTCGCGATCGACCTGGTCGAGGGCACCCGCGCGCGCTTCTGCGGCGTGCACAGCCTCAGCATGGACAAGGGCTTTCACAGCAAAGACAACCAGGCACACTTGGCCGATGTCGTCGCCATGGCGGTGATGCCGAAAAAGGGCAAGCGCAGTCAAGCCGAATTGGCGCACGAGCGCGATCCCGAATTCATCCGCCTGCGTCATCGCCACTCCGCCATCGAGTCAGCCATCAATGCTTTGGAGGCTCACGGTTTGGACCTCTGTCGCGATCACGGCATCGACGG